>NZ_CAJPVI010000033.1 GCF_905397435.1 Cupriavidus numazuensis | reverse complement strand
CCAAAGTAAACGCGATCTCGACGAAGTTTACAAGCGATGCTCGCGAATCACTGAAGGTAAACGCTTCATTGGGGGCCGCGGTGGGCGCTGAGATGTGTATAACGCTATGGGCACAACACCGGGCGATAATCGGTAGCCTAAGGGACACGGTCCAGGACTTTCACGAGCTACTTAATCATGCAACCGATTCACAATAATATAACAATGAAGCGACGTCACACAAAAGATCTCTCCGACCAGTTCATGATTCCATATTGGGTTCTGGATCGAATTCTGTCTGCAAACTTTCGGCTGACGACATACACGGTAAATGCGCTTGCGGTCACGAAAGGGCTCTCCTCAATATATGAAGTCGAGCATGCCGACATTGAGCGGTTGCGGGATGATCAAAAGTCGATGTCGGTGGTATTCGCTACACCATTCCTCGCCTATCTCCCGACCCTAACCTCGCCCGACGATTGGAGGAGCTACATCGAGGGTCGCACTCCGACATCGAGCGTCAGCCTGCTTTCCCAAATGACGCCAGAGCTGTCGCTGGTCCAATCCATGCAACTAGAGCAGGCCAATCGGGCATATATCAACGCCATCTATGACGTGCTCAACATGTCATTGTTGGCGGCACCACTGCTTGGGATGTCGATCGAGCTGGCCGACTACTTAAGGTCAATTCCACAGCATCAGATTGATCTCGCTATCGCCGAACGGCGTATCCCACTGTTCAAGTGGCGTTTGCCAAGTCGCCTCTTCTGGTTCGAGGTCAACGCAGGCCGCTTAACGCCCGATGTCGTAGCGCACTACATTATGGACAGTGCACCGATTCGCGCGGATCGCCTCCCACACTCTGGCGCATGGGGTAATTTTCGGTTGCCCCGCTACGTCAATCAAGCATTCTGCGAAGGCTTTATCCGCTTGCGCTGTCGCGCGAAGGGTGTCGCGGCACTGTTCAACGTAACAGTCGACAAGATGCGGGACCTTTACGTTCGCATTCACGGCGAGTCATCTCCATCAGGGCAACCGCCTGGATCTCCCGCCTGGTATCTGGAATCGGCCTCGCGACGCGTCCAATCTACGACGTTGATTTGGTTGTTCCGCAGCGCTCTGGCTGAACAGGCAACGATTCCTGAGGCCTTCATCTCTGCCATGGACATCAGCCGTCGCTTCTTTAGCGATAACTTCATGCCATCTGAGAGAGCATTCCACCTGGCACGCTCGCTCTCGACGGACGAAGATCTTGCCATCAGGGCCTGCAGGAGCTGCGCAACCCCATATCTAGCCTCCAATACTGCAGCGAAGATTGAGCTGTCACAGTCATTTCAGTGCCCGTGCTGCTCGGGCGCGCTCTCATCTCCGAACTCGCCGTTGCGTCGAAGGAAACGGGGCCGCCCGCGCGTCAATCCCTAAGCAAGTTGGGATAGGCGCTTGCGACCGGCAGCCTGACAATGGCCCCCACGAGAAGACCCTTCTCGACGTCCGCTTCACGGCGACCCCTTGGGTCGTCGTTTTTTTTGGGGGCGCCCCATCGTCGAGAGTTTGGGTGTCTGGAGCCGTTGCTGTCTAACATTCCGATCGCGCAAGCGAGCTTCTCATTGCCCCCCTTCTAGCGTGGGGCTACAGTTTGCGCCCACCGCGCCGACGAATCTCCAAACGCCCCGTCTCACAGCAGTAATTGAGCCGTGGCGCACAGGCTTGATTTCGATGGGGCATCGGTAGGCTGAATTTACGCGGTTCGCCACATCGGATCGCATACGTTCAGACTACCGTAGCACCGTGAGAACCTTATCCATTATTTCAGGAGCGACCGCGCTCCTCGCTGCATGTGCTGGTCCGCGTCCCGCCGCCACAGCGCCGGCGGCGTTGAGCACCGCGGTCGATGCGCCACAACAGGCGTCCCGCGCTCCGGTCGCCAGCGTTCCCGCCCCGACCTACGGACGCACTGATCCACGCTTGTCGTTCTTCAACGACCTCAACGCGATCCGTAGGACGATGGGAGTCGGCGCGCTCCGGCAAGATCCGACACTTGATGCCGCTGCGGAAAACCATCTTGGCTACATGCAGGCCAACGGCATTGTGGCCCATACCGAAGTCCGGGGCGCGAAAGGTTACACCCACGACGATCCTTACCAACAGGTGATCGCCGCCGGCGGATCAAACAAGCAGTGGGTCGGGCAGATGGCCTATCGCGGAGAAATGGGTGCGTGCCTTCGATCACTGGCGAACTCAATCTACCATTTGCAAGGAATCACGGGCAACCAGGAGACTGTCGGCATCGCAATGCGCGATGACTACTGCGTCGCGAACTTTGCAGTGGTGACTGCCATCACCGATGGCGGATATGGGCTGGCACAGTGGGGAGGCCAGCAGCTGGCCACGAGCGCGAGCGCGTACTTTCCGAGTGATAGCGCGGTCGTCCCTGGCACCTTCGTTCCTGGCAACGAGATCCCAAATCCGGCACCGGACCTCGAAACTGCCGGGCCGCCGATCATGTTTCGCGTCAACGTCGAGACGGCTGCAGATGTTTTGACCGTGGAGACCTTCGAGCTGAGAGACCGCCGCGATGAGCCAGTGCCGGCACGCATTCTCGTGTCCAGCGACTCAAAGCCTGGCTCGGCTGTCGTGGCCACCGAGGACGCACGGATCTTCAGAGGTGTGGCGTTCCTGCTGCCAACGAAGCCGGTCCCTGCAGGTACGTACACCGCCTCGTTCATCGGCGCCCGCAATGGCGTGCCTATCGCGAAGTCGTGGAGCTTTTCGGCATACTAACGCGGCGCTAGAAAACTCCAAGACCGCATGATGCGGCCTTTGTTTTCCTTCGAAGCCCGCCCCGCAGCGGGCTTTTGCTTTCCTGCCCCTCTAACGTAGGGCTGCATCGCATCAATTTCCTGCCGACCTGTGAAAAAGGCGGTCGCCACATCGGCCACCTTTCGTCGGGATGCCAGCGCGACTTGACTTCGCCGTGGCTTCTGTAAGCTGGAAGCAAGTGGTTCGAATGGCGAGCCGCAGCGTTCCGGTAAAAGGAATCAAGATGAATACCAACACCAAGAACAAGACTCTCCTTAATGCGTTTGCTGCGGCAACCGCCTTCCTTCTCGCGGCTTGCGGCGGAGGCGGCGGTGATGAAGGCGGCTCGAAGCAGACGCCGACTGCGCCCACTACGCCCCCTGTCACGGAAGCGCCCACTTCGGTGCCCCCGGCAACCAACGTTGCGGCTCCGACGTATGCAGCGGGCGACGCGCGGCTTTCCACCTTCAATGCGCTCAACGACTATCGCGTCAGCATGGGAGTGGGAGCCCTAAAGCAGGATATTGCCCTCGATCTTGCCGCAGACAATCACCTTGGGTACATGAAGGCAAACGCTGTCATTGCTCACGAAGAAGCAGCCGGCCGACCGGGGTTTACTGGCGCTAACCCCTATGATCAGGGCGTTGCAGCGGGAGCCTCGAAGAACCAGTGGATTAGCCAAGCGGCCAGTGGCTCGACCGATTGTATTAGCGTCTTCAAGAACACGGTCTATCACCTTCAAGCAATCACAAGCAATCAGGAAACGGTAGGGATCTCGGTCCGGGACACCTATTGCGTCCTGAACTTCGGCGTCGTCACAGGTGCGAACGGTAGTGGCTATGGCCTTCCGCAATGGGGCGGCCAACAGCTGCAAGGTGGCAACGTTGCGTACTCTCCCGTCGACAATGAACGCGTGCCAGGCATTTTTACGGCTACCGGCGAGCAGCCGAGCCCTGCTCCGGATCTCCCCACCGCTGGCCACCCGGTGATGTTTCGTGTTCCGGCGCCACAATCTGGTGATGTGCTGACTGTATCTAGTTTCACGCTTACTGGCCCCGGTGGCGCCTCCGTTCCAGTTCGAGTCCTGGTGCCAAGCAACGCCAAAGCGGGCTCTATGTCGGCTGCCTTGCTGGATACCAATGTGTACGCGGGCGTGGTGTTCATGTTGCCGACGCAAGCGCTCACAGCCGGCACCTACACCGCAACGTTCAGCGGCGCCCGTAATGGTACGATGATCAGCAAGTCGTGGAGCTTCAGCGCGTTCTAAGCGCCCGCACTTGCTGCCGCTGACTACAGCGGCATCCGACAAAAGGAAAAGGCCCTCGCGGCCTTTTCCTTTTTGATGCCATCACGGCATCGTCACCATCGATCTATGGCACATTCATGCCAGGCGCCGCGCTATTGGCATAGCGCAACGCGGTATTGGACGCCGGAGAAACTCACAAAAGTCGCCCCACGCACGAAGCCATTCATCGAAATAATCTTGTCGATCAGCCAGTTCGGGTCGGTGTCGGGTGAGTCTCCCCCGTGATACCGATTGGATCCATACCAGTAGAGATTGGATTCCCACCACAGGTTATCACTGGCGTCCCGATTCATCAGGAGTTCCAGAAATGAGCCCGTTGAAGCGGGATCGGGGCAGGTCGGCGGCCGTGGAGGAGGCGGTGGAGGAGGCGGTGGCGGCGGTGCCGGGTAGTCACACGTCGGGAGCCCGTTCTTCATGATCCAGACCTTCCCCCCCGGACAGTTGGCCACAGTCATTGGAGGCGCAGGGAGCGTTATCAGTTGCGCTTGGGCCGCCCACGCTGGAAGGGCCAGACACCACGCCAATACAAACCGGCTCATATTTCGTCAATTCCTTCAGTAATCTTCAGTAAATGCAGCCGGTTGTAACTGTTCCCACCAACTGTCCGCCGATAGCTCCAACATCGTTGCCGCTATACCAAGTTGAGGGAGAGATAGCGCTGGCCTGCGCGGCCCAGTACCATCCCCCGTCAACCATCGCAAAGTACGTGCCCTCAATGGGCGGCATCACGCTTCCAGTGATGTTCATCATCTGCTGCTTCGATGTGTACAGCGCCCACGGCGACCCACCCGGACAATTGTCCTTGGCGAAGGTCATCTGATCGGTCACGTTGTCGATCTTTCGCGTTACCACGAGGTTTCCAAGCGCATTATTCAGCGAGACATAGCGGTTTCCTTTGCAGATGTAGCCAACGTTGGAGCCGTTCGTCGCGAATTGTCCATTGTTCCCACACCACATACCGTCGGTAACGTTGGCAACCGCCGTGCCGATCGGCTGCCAAATCCCCCCCCAGCAAATCACGAATCCGGTTCCCGTGGTACTTCTTCGAGTCGACGTTTCGACGCCGCACGCGGTGCCAGGCGCACCTGTGTTTGTCAGATAGGTCTCTCCCCCGCTCGTCAATGCGCTGTTTGCCGTCACTCGGCCCGCGGTATTGAGGTCGTTTCCCCCCATGTCGATCGAGGTCTGCATCTTGTTCAGTTCCGGGTGTCCTGGAACCTGTACTCGGTACAGATAGCCGTTGTTGGCTTGTGCGCCCGTAAAGGCCAGCAACGACGCGAGGCGACCACTACCCGGATTCGTGAAGTTGGCTAGTGGTACCTGCCACGCGCCGTAGGCACCGTAGGCGCTGGTCGGCGCCATCGTCGGATCGCCGTTTTGCCCCGCGTATGGCACAAAGCCACCTTGTGCGCCGGCCTGTGCAGCGATTTGCACGAGCTGACGCGTGTCGGTGATTGCACGGCCACCCTGCGAAGTCACGATCGCCTGCAAACTGTTGGGCGTCGGCTGCAGGACCTGAAGCAACCAGGTCTGACCGAAGACGTTCGTCGCCGAGAAGCCGGCGGGCAAGTAGCCGCCGCTAACGAGCATCGCTGGCGTGACCGAGACAGGTACGGTGGCAGTCGCCTGCCCCACCAGTGTTGCAGCTTCGTCTTGCACGAACTGCAGCGCGGCCTTGTCAAAGACCAGCATCTGACTGGACGCGGCGGACGTCTGCACGTTCGTCACCCCCGCCTTTGCCCAGGTTGCAAAGCCAGCGAAGCTGAGCATCGACAGCATCAGCGCGATGAGATATCCAACAATCGATTCCATGCCATTCTCACGAATTCAACTGAACCCACTGGACAAGCACCCCTACGGGAATAGTCGCAGGCACGCTGTAAGCGTTGCCAGTGGAGATGTTGATGGCCGTGCCCTGGCTTCGAACCCGAAACCAGGCAAGGCTGCCCTGCGTGCTTTCAAGGAGCGCAGCGCCGGCTCCTGAAGAGACGCGCACGTATCCATACACGTCTCTTCCGCCCGAGGGATTGGCGACTGCCATGCAGCCTGCCCCGGCCGGCACGGCCATCCCGGACGGCAGCACTGGCACTACACTCGCGCCAACCAACCCCGGCGTGGCGCCGACAGTCGTCATGCACGCCGCGCCGTAAGTCTGCGCTTGCTGGGCGGTGACCGTCGCGACTGCCTCCATACGGCCGGGGACGCCGGCCCCGGGCACAGCCTGGGCGAGCTGCCAGCCCTGCGCCATGATTCCTGCACAGAAAAGAGCCGCGGCGATTGGCAACACGAGATATCCCATGCTTTATCCTTTAGGTCATCGCACCCAGTCGTTGTCTCACTGGAACGTGAGCGTGAAGGTGGCCGTCGCACTGCAAGCGGCGCCTGCGGTGGCCTGATCGGGCAGCGTCGTCTGCGTGAACGTCGTGGTGCCAACGACCAGGGAGACGTAGTCCTTCAGGCTCAGCGCAGCGCTGACGCATTGCTTTGCTGTCTGCGCGTTGCCGCCGCCGAACGTAATGACGCCTTGCGAGCCGTTGTTGACCGACGACAGAGTCATCGCGTTACCCCATGTATCGACCAAAGCAGTGCCGCGCACCATATCAGTGGGGAACATCCCGCCGGTGATCATGGCCGGCACGTTGGCTGTGGTGAAGTTCGTATAGCCGTTGTTCCCCTGAGAAAACCCGCCGCGCGCATTCGTGATGATCTGCGTGACGTTGGTTGCCACCACACTGGCTTTGTGATTCTGGAAGCCGTTGTAGCTGGCGTAGGCGATGCCGACCAGCGCAAGCAGACCCAGAACAGTAGCGACGACGCGCCCAAGAATTCCATCCATTTGATACTCCTATCCGGTTTGAGCACGTCGACGTTAAAGCTGACCCATCGATGACGTGAGAATCGATGAGAGCGAGTTCGCACCAAGCTGAAGAACAACGAAAGCAAGGAACATCAGGCCCGTGAAGATTCCAGACATCGCCATACCTTTTGCAAGCAACTGTCGCTCGATTACCTCAGCGTTCTGGCGCACAGCCACAGTGATCTTTTCCGTAAAGTCGTCAAAGCCCGCGTAAGCACCGATCTCGTCAATCAGATCCAGGGATGGGAACCCGTTCCCCGCTTGACGCATTGCTTCAGCGAGATCGAGGCCATCGGCCAGGCCCAGCCGGATCGGCCGCAACCGCGAAGCCAGCCACGGCGATGCCGAGGCAATCTGGCTCTCCAACGCGGCGATATCTGGCACCCCCGCGCGCAGCAACGCCACGAAGGACAGCAGCCAAGTGAAGCCAGTGATCTCCCGGTACACCGTGAACGGGAAGACATTCTGGTCGAACACCCGCCTGCTGGGCCCCGTCCATTTCGGAAGCGCCCACCAACTCCAGACGGCAAAGGAGCCCAGCCCGCCGAAGAGCAATGGCGCCGGCCAGCCCACCGCGAGTTCGCCCATCCAGTACATTGCGTAGGCCCAGTCCGTCCACCGCTCGATCGGAAGGACGTTCAGAAACTGCGGAACGATGTAGCTGCCGATGAGGAGCAAGACCGCATAGAACGTGACGGAGTAGATGGCCGGTGCAAAGAAGCTGGCTTGCAGCTTCTGACGCAGGCGCGTTGTCAGTTCTCGGACCTCCAGCACCAGGCGCATGGCGTCTGGCAACTGGCCAGCCTGCTCGCCAGCATCAAGCACGCTCCGTTCAAGATCGCTGATTCCATCCCCCATAGCCGCCATCAGCGTCTTGCCGTCCCGCACCTGACGAACGACTTCGTGCGCCGCCTCCGCCGCGCTCTTACGGCCGCGACGTGCTTGCCGCTCGCGAAAGTCCTCAATGACCTGTGCCAGGGTCAGCCCGTTCTCCAGTTGGCTTGATGCCTGCTGGTACAGGCGTCGGCGCATTGACCACGCCAGTCCGCTCATAGAACCTCCCGCATTGGAATTGCATCCACATTTCGCTCGGCGTCGACTGGGCTCAAGCGGCCTTCGAGCACAAGATCCATCGCATGGGCGATCATTGGCTTGTCCGAGCCGGCGCGCGCGCGATGCTTGCGGCGTGCCACCAACACCCCTTCCTTAATACAGTCCTGCATCAGCGCTTCGCTGGCCACGACCACCTCGGCGACAGCCTGCTGGCCGATGACTGCTTCGCCGTGGCAGTGGTCGCACCCGACCCCGCGCACACGGACTCCAGACAGGTCCCCCCAGGAGTTGAGCGCTCGGAGCATGTACTCAGGCAACGCCGGCGTGGCGCGTTCCAGCGGCACCGAGCACTCAGGACAAAGCAGTGGAACGATTCGCTGCGCAATCAGGCCAATAATCTGGTTGTGATTAGCAATTACCCCCATGGCAAGACGGACATGGTCCAGCATCATCAATCGGGAGAAAGTCTCGAATGGGTCCGTGACGTGTAGCGTCGTCAGCACCAGATGGCCCGTCGCCGCAGCCTGCAGCGTCGCAATGGCCTCTTCAACACCACGAATTTCCCCCAGCAGTACAGCGTCGGGATCCATTCGCAACGTCATACGCAACATCTCCGGAAATCGTTCGCTTTCCGTGGTGAGCTGAACAGCCCAGTCCATCGGGTACTCGGTTGGGTTCTCGATGGTGATGAGTCGCTTTTCTGGAAAGAGGCGTGCCTGGTGGCGGGTGCACTCGAACAGGGTCGTCGTCTTGCCGCTGCCGGTCGGACCGGTGACCACAATCACGCCCATGGGCCGCCGCAGCAGCTGCGAGACCAGCTCGACCTGAAGCGGCGTATAGCCCATTTCACCGAGCTTGAATTCACCACTCGGCGCCGTTGGCGTGCGCAAATCCAGCCTTCTACCGGCTTCTACGGCGTCAGCTTTCAGCGCGCCCTCATGATGCTCCCGGTATTGCAATCGGGCGACAAGGAAGCCGCCGCCGGCTTCCACCGGATAGGCAGGGCCTCGCACGATCCGCACGCTCGAAAGCCCCGTCCCCGGTAGAGCGTCTCCCGCGATCTGTGCGTCCTGCACGTCGAGCGGGTTGTATGTCGCCGCCTTCACCGTTGCTAGGCCGGTGTAGATAGCGCGGATCAGACGCTCGCCCTCCTCCCGACGCATCGACAGCGCCGATACCGTGCGCAGATCGCCTTTGATGCGCACCTGAATCTCCGTGTGGTCGTCACGGACAAGGATGTGAATGTCCGACGCGATTAGGGCGGCACAATCCGCGATCAGCCGGCGGGCCAAGGTCAACGTCTGCAGGTCCGTATCCAACTGTCGGCCGGAGACGCGCTGCTGCCGCAGCACTGCCAGTTCTTGCGCCGAGACCTTACGCATCTGCGGAGCGGCGCCGCTGCGTCGCAGCTTAGACTCCCAGGTCAGCAGGCGAGGCGTGCCAAAATGCCGTGCATCCACGTAGATATCGCAACCGTGGACCGCCAGTACCTGCTGAACATTCTCCTCGGACAGGCCCAGCTCCCTGGCGACGTCCTCGACATAGAGCCCGCTATCCTCGGTCCGTTGACGAAGGGTCGAGGCCTGCTCAGCCGTCAGATAGTTGAGATTGAAGGCAACGCGATCAAACGTCGCATGCAAGTTCCGCGGGTAGATGATGTGAGGCTCCAGAACTTCAGGAGGCTGCACCAAGGCCAGAAGATCCGCGTTCACCGAAGGCTCGGCACGGTCGGAATTTGCAATCTCGTACCTCGATACTTTTCGGGGACCGCCCCAAAGACGCGTGATTGCCTCGATCATCGTTCACTCCTTGAAGGCGCCGGCGCACTATTACGCATTGCGTAGAGCTTCGCGCTCCCTTTCCATGTCTGGTTGGCCGCCTCGTAGCTGATCTCAGTCAGGCGAAGGCCGTCCACGGCCCCGATCCCATCGCCCGGACCCAGCCACGGCGGCGCACCGAAGCCAATATCGGCGCGCATCACCAGCCACGGATCCACCGGCGTCTTTCCATCCGTTGGCAGCAACGCCGGCGGCATCGTTAGCTGCATGCTCATGCCGTTCACCTGGACATACGTCCACATCGCACGCTGCGCATCCACCGACGAGATCAGGGCACGTGAGGACGGCAGGAAGGCTGCTGGCGCGCTCGCCGCCTCGGTGGCCAAGTTTCCGTCTGCAGACAGAGCACCTGGCGCGTTGTCCGCCACGCCGCCTGCCCGCATCCATGTGGTCTCGACCGTCAGTGCTGTCGAGGTGGTCGGCTTGCATCGCCACCCGGACAACGCCCAGCCGGTTTCTGAGAGGCGCTGTCGGTCCCAAGCGCGCCGGCACGCTCGGATGAAGTCGAGCGGCGCGGGATCTTCGACCCAGGGCGCTGCCCGCTGGCGGGCCACCTCGTTGGCGAGCTGTGCTGCGGTGACCGCACGCTGTCGCATCAACTGCGCCTCACGCTCGGCCTCTTGCTGCTGGTCAAACCAATACCAGCCGCCTGCGGTCATGGCCATCACCACGGCGATTGCGGCGACCGTGTAGGACTTCGACTTCAAAGGTCCTGTCAGTGCGTCACGCATGACAGCCACCCCTTTCGACGCGCGTGCCATGGCCGTGAGATCACGCATGGTGCCCTCGATCTCCGTCCACTCGCCGAGGGCCCGATGACGCTCGCGAATCGGATGGATTTCCTCCAGCGTGCCGACCCGGTCACCGCCCGCGATGACGGCATGCCCCTGGCGGACAGCGACATACCAGTAGAGATTGTCCCGAAGGTGGAACAGACCCATCCATGGCTGCCGATGCTGGCCTGCCACAATCGCAGCGAGAGGTTTTAGGCCAGCCGGTTTGGCGCCCGAGATAGCTTCGCAATATCCGCTCTGGATCGCGCCGTCTGCGCTTTCGTGCACCGCGCACCAACGGATATTGCGTCCGAGTTCCAACGCGCGCGCGCGCAGCGCGCCTTTGCTTGGATGATCTTCCTCGTGCTGCCAGGACAGCCCGATCGCAAAGCTGCCCTTCAGCCCGGGGAATGACAGGACTTCGGCCATGGCTTACGGCCTCAACGTGCGCACGCGCTTGCCGTTGGCAAGCTTTACGCCAACTTCGTCGATGCTCACCACCTTCCAGCCGCCGTCGAGTGCGTCGCCGGGCTGAACCGGGACCGTGCGCCCGTTGACATCCACGATGGCGTTGAAATGCCCATCAAACGCGCGCAGCGACACGAGACGGAGCGTTTCCGTCGACAGGCCCTTAGCGCGATCGCCAATGGCACCGCCCACCGGCATCGGCGCAGCTAACGAGATGCCGGGGGCGCCAACGGAAGGCGCTCCGCCTGCGGGAGTCGCCGTCAGCGAATCCTCGGCGCGCTTGACCTCCGCCTTGTACTTGGCGATCTCCGCGCGCGCCTTCCACAAGGCGATCTGAGCCTGTAGCGCTGCCAACTCGGGCGCGTCGGTGGGGCGCGGAGCCTGAACGGCCTCGCCGGCCGATCCGGCACTGGTCGCCGCGGGAAGATGGCTCGCGCCCTGCGGCGCAGCACTTGGCAGGGACGGCTGTGCCGCCGCCGTCGAAGCCGGTTGTGTCGTCACCGGGTTCGCTGCGGCCGCCGCGATCGCCGCCGCGGCCAGATTGGACGTTGCCGCCGCGGCATTGGCCGAGAACGCTGCTGCCTGACACCCGATGGCTGCCGCCAGAGCGACCGGCGCCCAACGATGAATGAATGCGCGATTCTGCATGGAAATTGTCTCTGTGTTACAGCAAGCGGGCCGAGATCATGATGGCGATGACCGTGTCGCCCCTCGTGGCGCCAACCCCACCGCCGAGCGCGGCCATCCACGGCTCGCCGATCCCATTGTTGGACGTGGTTGCCTTCTGATTGCGCAGACCCGTCAGGACTAACGATTCGCCGGGCTTCAGCGTGATCGATTGCGTGAACCGATTGGTCGGCATCGTGCGAAGCTGCACGGTGCTCTGATTCGCCTCACCGCCGGACTTGAACGGCTGCAGTGGCAGCAGGTCCGACAGCGTCATGTCGAAGTTCATCAAGATTCGACCGTCGACTACCTTCGGCAGGAAGTTGCTGGTAAAGCCGTAAGTGACCGTCCCGGTTTGGATCGAGCTGGTCGACCCCACGTTGGCGGCCAGCGTCGTCTGGGCCTGGGCAACGTAGTCCTGCAGCGTCGCGGTCTGCAGGGCCAGCACCTTGCCGTTCTGGGTGACACCTGAACGAGAGACCACCTGCGACACATTGCCCAGCGACGAAAGCGCCTGAACCACGGCTTTGCTGCCAGCAAACGGGCCACTCATGATCGTTGCGCCCAGCGTCGCAGGCGAAGCACCGCCCGAAACCGTCGGCGTGCTGGCCGAACTGAAAGAGACGCCCGGCTGGCCGCTGGAGCTCTGGTAGGCGAGCGAGAGGTTCAGTCCATAGTTGTCCTCGCGTGTCACGCGCACTTCGTAGACCTGAACGTCGATGGCGACCTGCTTGCCATACATGGCCGCCAGGCTCTTCACGAACTGTTCAATGCGATCGCACTGCACCGGATCACCCGTGACCGTCAGCGTGCCCAGATTCTTGTCGACGACCACTTCAGCGCTCGCGCCAGCGACGGCTTTCGCAGTGACCTGGAGGGTCTCCCAGGGCTTTACCTCGATGAACGACTTCATCGTCTGACCGCCCCGGCCGGTGCTCCCTCCAGCGCTGCTTGCATTACCTGCTGCGCCAGCGGTACCGCCTGAGCCGCTGTCAGAGGTGGTGATCGATCCGTCCATCGACGACGTATCGGCAAGGCTCGGCAGCATGAAGGTACGGGTCTCCGTCTTAAAGAACGTCACCGTGCCGTCGTTGTAACGCGACCAGACGCCAAAATGCGCCTCGACGGCATCCAGAAAGCCCTTGAAGCTGCCTTCGTAGCGCAGCGTCAGTGGCAATACCGCCGCGACACCGGCGCCCGACACGGGCGTCCCGGCCAGCGGCGCGGCCAGCGGCGCGGCCAGGTCCACGCGCGGCATTCCGCCAGTCGGGATCGGACCGATTGGCCGGGCGGAACCAGCCGGAAGCGCAGCCGCCTGGGCGATGCCGGAGGTGCCAGTTGGGGCGGCGAGGGCCGATGCCTCCACGGTCGCCCTCACGCCGACGCTCTGCACGATCCAGTTGGCCGCCTCGTTCAGCGAGCCAATGGTGCCCTTGAACACCACATGCTTGCCATAGATATCGGGCTGTGCCTTGCTCGCACGGATCTTCTCGCCGAGCAACCACGCACCTTCATGGACGCGGAACACGGGGCGGCTACGCGGCGCATCGGCATAGCGCGCCTGAGCGTCCGCTGCGATCGCGTTTTGCACATCGCGCGTCTGCGTCACGCCGCAACCCGACAACAAGGTGGCTGCCGCAACAGCGGCGGCGGTAAAGCGCTGGTTATTCTTGTTCATTGCGCCGCTCCATTTTGGCTGATGATCACCGTGCGGTTGCCCCGCCAACTGTCGCCGACCAGATCGGCGCCGTTGCTGGCCAGCTCCTCGACCACGCGCTGGACCGCCCGCTCGAAGTCGCTGCCATAGTCCTTGTCGCCCGGCACGATCCAGCCATCCGGGACATTCCATGCCACCGTCCATCCGGCACGCGTGGCCCACTTCTGCAACTGCCGTTGCAGCGGCTCGCCTTTCACAAGGCGGTAGACATCGCCAACGACCGGGGCGATAGCTGGGGCGACTGCAGGAGGAACCGCCGGGGCAGTATTAACGGCTGACTGCACTGTGGGCTGGCTCGACGCGCCGAGCGTCGGGTGATTAGCGGCCAGCAGCGTAGTGTCGATGGCTGCCTTGCTGGCTCGCGCCGGCTGCAACGACTGCCAGCCGTCGGTCGACAGCTGCGCGGCGTGTACTGCCGGTGCAACGACGACTCCGCTCAGAAGTGACGCCGCTGCGGCGGCAATGCGGATGGTTCGTGTGGAATGGCACATAACGATGCTTTCGAGTGAACGGTTGGAACTACCGCAAGGCGGCGCTTTGTAGCGCCTGCCACCGCGCATGAATCTGATTGGCGTACCGCAACTGCTTATCGGGTGATGACGCGTTGTAGGCACCCACCGCCCTCCATGTCGGTCCATAGCGTTGGATGTTTTCGCGAAGAATCCACGCACCGACATAGGCGTTGACGCACCCATTGAAGAGGTGATCCCGCGTGAGACCATACTGGGCGAGCCTCGGCAGATGGATCGAGTTGATCTGCATGAGCCCAATATCTTCCGAACCGTTGCCATTGCGGTTGGTGACCCATGACCGCATGCCAGACTCCTGCATGGCGATGCTGCGCAGCAAGGGCGGACTGATGCCATGAAACACTGCGGCATCGTCCAGGCAATCTGCATTGGCAGCACCAGCCAGCAGGCTCAAGGCCATGACGGACGCGATCGAGCTGTGCTTCACAAGGCCACCTTCCCCGGCCGTTCCTTGAATCGCACCTGCGGCACCCGGTCCACGTAGACCACACTGCCGTCCGCGATGATCGTCAAGCGCGCTGCGATTCCGTTGAACTTGTAGTAGCGGTCCTTCTGTTCGCCGTTGCGCTGGTGGTCATCGCCGAAGACGGACACGCTGACCAACGATTTCGCGAAGCTCAGGTAGGTTGCCCCATCCTTCTCAAAGATCATGTCTAGGCCAGCGGTGTTCTCGCGCGGGAACTCGTAATCAATCTCGGGCGAGCGCGTCACCTCCACGGACTTGCCCTCCGCGGTCGCTGTAAAGCGGTCCACCGTGGCAAACGACAACACGCGTTGAGTTTCGTCCCACTTCGTCCAGATCTTGCTGTCGGACGCATCGCGCACGACCAGGTCCGTAGGCTCACGGTCGAAGCGGATTTCGATGCGGCCCTGCTTGTTGTCGCGAATTGCCACCGCGCCGAAAGCAGAGCCCAGCGTCGGTCCTTCGGGCACCGGACTGGCCGTGACGGCAGCCGGTGCAGGCGAGGTTTCGACGGGCGCCGGAGCGCCTGTGGCCTGGCCGGCGGCGGCAGCTTGCAGCGTCCTGCCCGGACCTACTTCACCAGGCGCTTCGCCGGCTACCGCGAATCCCTTAGGCGGCGAGGCGCGCAAGCCGATGTTGCGGCGAGCGAAGTCGACCTCTGCGTAGAGATTGCGCCGCTTCAGAAGCCGCGAGAGCGCCTGGAGCCAGTTCTCGCCGCTATGCAGCTCAAGCGAGACCTCATCGGTGAGTGGAACGTCCTTCTGCGCGGTGCCAGTCCAGCCGCCAGGTGCGATGGTCTTGACCGTTTGCGCCAAAGGCAGGGACCAGCGTCCTGCGCGGACCAGTGGCAACGTCGTATAGCTGCCCATCAAGGCAATTCGCCCCGAGATGGCAGCGCGGCTGCCAGAGTCGCTCGCCACAGTCTGCGGCTCAGACGTGAACCCATTTGCGCGCTTCAGTCGCGCCACGACCGGCTGGCCGTTCACACTGTAGCGCACAACATCCGGCACGCCCTCGATGACCCAATACGGTCCATTCTGCTGCGCGCCATCAGCCGATACCGCCTGGCCAGCCCGTGGCTGCACATACGTTGACACGCCGTCATTGAAGATCAGCGCCGGGCGATCGCTCGCCCGCGCCACCACCTGGTAGTCGAAGTCAAGCGGATCGGTGTCCGCCGCGATGGCTTGCCCGCTCGCCATCAAGAGCAGTGCGGAGAGGAAGAGCGGCTTCGTCATTGGAAATGGGAGAGGTGGTTCATGAAGCGGGAGAGATACGGGCCGCCGCGCGCTGGATCGGCGCTGTGGTACCAGGCCACGGCCTTCATCGCCGAACCGCTGCGCTGCAGGTTTTCCGTCAGGATGGATTCCGCCACGCGGATATTGGTGGCCGGCGCAAGTGCGTCCCACGGAGAGGCAAAACGCTGCCTGTGGTAGCACCAGTTCACCTGCATCAGGCCGACGTCGAAGTCACAGCGCTGTGCGGCAAGAAGCCCCTGAATCGCAGCATGGGCGTCCTCGCGGGTCGCAAAGAACATGCCCCGTCCGGCTACATTCAGCGTCCACGGCCAGGGCCGACCTCGATACGCCGACTCGTTCATGGCAATGCCGGCCAGGATCTTGGGGTCGACGCGCTCGCTCATCTGCGAGAACGCCTCGGTCTTCGGCGCACATGCCCAGCCACCGCGGCGCTCGGCCATGGCCGCCTGCGCGAAATCATTCAGCACCGGCGGCCGAAGCCATCCCTGCCGCACGAACAACGTCGCAATCGGCGTGGCTTTTCCGTCCAGCGTCACGACCGGCCCTTCGTCCCCGCCCGCATCGATTGGCGCACCCAGCAGCCGTGCCGACCAGCCCACGAACGCATCCACACCGCAGTACAGAACCGGCTTGCCGGCCAGAAGGTGCACACGCACCCGCCCGTCCGCGCGCACCACCACTGCGGTCGGACTGACCACAGCCTCGATCGTCGCGGCCTGCGCAGCGCCTGCCGCGAGCCAGGCATAAACGGCCAGGAAGCCAATGGCGCGCTTAGTCACGGTAGGGCTCCAGCACGATGTCGTGCTTGACCTGCACGATCATCTTCTGCCCCGGTTCTGTCGTGATGGTCGGCCGGATGTTCTGATTGCGGCTCAGGATCGTCGACGCGGTCTGCGTGGCGACCTGCCCCGCAGCGTTGCCGTAGGTGGTCAATCCGGCCGGGCCTACCGTGGAGGCCGTGTTCGAGTCGTTGAAGGCGAGTTCAAGGGCACCGATGACCAGGGCGCTACCGAAGATCTTCCAGAAATGGTTGTTCACATCGCCGCTGATCCCCGAGTAGCCATTCGCGTCCGCGCCCTGCATACCCATGAGCGGCACGGTCTTGCCGTTGGGGAGCTGCATGCGCACGAACGCCGTGAGAATGCGCTCCTGTCCGATCGCGACGTCGGCGCTGTACGTGCCCACCAGCGTGCTGCCCGCCGGGATCATCTTGCACTTGCCGTTGACCGTGTCGTAGACGTCCTGGGACACGGTTGCGCGGAACTCGCCCGGCTTGTCTGAATTCAGGCCGCCGACGAACGTAGCCGGGATGACAAAGCCGCGACTGAGGGTGCATTTCGGCAGCTTGCCGTCGAACCCGGTGCGCACGGTATTCGTGGCACTGGCATCGCGCAGGAACTGTTTGTCCGAGGAGCTAGCCGGCGCCGCGATATCCTGGCCCGCAGCGTTGCCGTTGGCCCGAGCGACGGCCGCCTGCTGCAGCGCGCGCATTTGCGCCGGATCGGTGACGTCGACGAGACCCGCGAGCGGCTTGCTTGCGTTGACCTGCGATTTGCGCGTGCCCTTGAAGACCGGGGCCGTATAGAGCTCGTCGAGCTTGTTCCTGGCGGCGTCGGGAGTCGACGTCTTGGCCGCTTCGCTGCCGGTAAGGTCGGCCGCTTTCATGACTGGCGCCTTGCTCATATCCGGCTGGCTGCTCTGCGCCTTCTGCCGTGCCGCCTCCTCGCGCGCCTTGTCGGCCTGCTCCCGAATCATTTGCTCGAGCGACGGGCCGCCATCGGCACTGCCGGTACGCTGCTTCAACTGCTCCGCGCGGGCGTCCTCCGATCGGCGGTCGCTCTGCTGCTCGCTGATCGACTGGAAGTAGTAGCCCAGTCCGCCGACGAGCACCGCCGCCACGCCGCCGAGCGCGACAACGATGTTGCGTGGCAGCTTCCCCTTGACCGTGCGCTGCTGCGCGTCGGTCACGTCGGAGACGTCCTTGTTCTGTTTGGCACCCCGCATCAGAACAGCCCCAGGATGCGCCGGCGACCGGGCTCGATCTTGACCTCATCGTTGCCCGAGCGCAGTGCCACGACATCGGCCAGGCGCTGGACCACCAGGTATTCACCGCGGCGGATGCTGTTCACCACCACGAAATCGCTACCGTCTTTGATGAGCGCAACCGGCCAATCCGCGCCCTTGGGAATGCGCAGCCACAGCGCCTTGCCATCGTCGAAGGCCGTCTCCGGCCGGAAGCTTGCGCTGCCCGAAACCGAGTAGTCGAAGTTCAACTGCTCCGGGGAAACCGCCACCGCGTCAGGGCTCTTGGAGCCGGACTCCGCGCCCGCAGCCTGATCGGCGTGGTCGCCCCGCCCTTCGCTACGCGCCCGAACCTTTGCCGATACCGAGGCCGGAATGCGGAAGCGGATTTTCTGATAGAAGATGCCGCCCAGCGGCGATGACACAAGCGTGAACTCGTAGCTACGCTTGTTCGTGTTCACCGACAACGTATTCACGAGGCCCGCCGCCTGCGGCTTGAGGTACAGGTGGTTCGCGCCGTCGGTGTCGAAGTCCCACCGGATGCTCTCCCCCCACGCTGGATCGCCAACAATCTGTTCGTCTTCCGGAAACTCGATCGTGGTCATCTTGAGGGGCGCCGACAGCACGCGGAAGATCTGATCGCGGTTGTAGGTGAACACCACCAGGCGCGAGTCGCCCGGCAGCGCCATCGGTTCCACGCCACCGTTGAACGGGTTGGCTGGATTCATCGCATCGCTGAGGTCGCCGATGCCAAAGCCAGCCAGCGAGGCGGCGCTCTTCTTGCCGGGCTTGTCGGCGGCGTGGCCGTGGGTGGCGGGCAGCAGCAACGCCAATGCGGCGGCGAAGACGGCCGGCATGAGCCGGCAGGACGTACGAGCTTTCATGGGCAGGTGGGCGGCGTCAGGCCGCGGATTTTTGAATGCTGAAAAAGACGGGGTAGATGCCAAACGGATTGGTGCCGAGCACCCCGTCGCTGGTCGGCGGCTTGACCTGATAGCGGAACGTGACCGCGTAGCGCTGCTTACGCGGCTTGAACCCGTCCTCGCTGGTGGAGGCGATGAATTCGACCGCGACCGTGCTATCGGGCAGCGCCGCGACGTTGACCACCTTCACCTCACGCACCAGGGTGGGCGAAGCCCCGACCTGTGCGAACGGCTTGTCGTCGTCCATCCAGTCTTCGAACTGCTTGCGCGATGAGCCGAGCATCTGGTCGCGGACCGAGCGAATCGTCTTCGCCATGCGCGAGTCTTCGACCTTCGGCGTGAGGATCGGCTCAATGGTGAACCAGCGCGTAACGAGATCCTTGAAGGCCCACTGCAGCTGAATCGCTTGTGGCTGGAATGCCTCCAGTTCCCGCACGATGGGCTTGCCCGTCGCATCCGCCGAGACGCCAACGGCCTTGACGACAGACGGCGCGGGCTCACGCGTCATGATTGCCGCCAGCGCGATGCAGCCGATGCCAAGCGTAGCAATCTTCCAGTGGTTGCGCTCCACGTTAAGGCGCGTGGTGCGATCGAAGATCACTTGCTCGGGGCTTTCGTTGCCATACGCGCCGGGCGCTACGGCAAGGGCTTTGGCTTGATCGGACTTTCTACTAAATAGCGGCATTGCGGCGGTCCTGTGGGATGCCGCTTATTGAACCAGCAAAATAGGGTGGAATATTCGTCGAAAGCTCTACGATTTTGGCGAGCTTTCAACTGGCACCCGGTATTTTTTACGATTTTCGAGAAAATCCGCGTTAGCGACAGTCAATCGAAGCCTCTGACCATCGGCCAGGAAGTTGCATCGCCATACGCCGAATATTCCGCGAAAGCTACCGTGTTTGACAGCGCCTTTCCGCCGGCAACTCAATATCATGATCTTTTGGCGTCTGGCGCCAAAAATTGAGGGTCCGGCCCCGTTCTACAGAGAGCGGCACCATTCTGATCGCAAAAAATCCATATTTCCGGGGTCGGCCGCTGAAAGCTCGCCAAAATGGTAGAGCTTTCACCGTCAATTCGACCTAAAAGCCCGATGACAATATCGGGCATGGATTCCTCCGCTTCCCATCATCCCGATCTGCAGCTCACGCAACTCGAAGACAGCGCCGTGGCGATGTTCTTCGAGTCGCTGGCGCCCATTCGTTCTTACATCGAAGCGAAGGACGTGGCCGAGGTCATGGTGAACCGTCATGACAACATCTGGGTCGAGCGGCGCGGAGAGATGATCCGCATCAACGAGCAAGTCGAGCCACTCAAGCTCGAAGGCGCTGTGCGTTCTCTTGCGTCATCCGTCCAGAAATCCGCAGTCCGCGGCACGGCGCAGGGCATCATCAATGCGGGCCATAAGGGTCTGCGTATCGCTGCGGTCATGAAGCCCACCGCGATCGACGGTCACGCACTGAGCATCCGGCGACATCGCGAGACCATCCTCGCGCTCTCGGACTACGCACGCGCCGGCGCCTTCTCGTCACGTCACGCCAGGAGCATGGCCACCGACCGGCCCATCTTTGACGGGAAAGTCGAAGACGATCAACTGGCCAACGCGCTACGCGAGGTCGTTCGGCAGCGCAAGAACATCCTCGTCGCCGGCGGCACGTCCTCCGGCAAGACAACCTTTCTGAATGCTCTAGTCACCGAGATTCCGGAAACCGAGCGAGTGCTGACCATCGAGGACACCGAGGAGTTGAAACCCAGCGTGCCCAACAAGGTACGCCTGCTCTCCAACACCGATAAAGGCGTCACGACCCAGCAACTTGTCGCGTTGAGCTTGCGGTTCCGACCGGACCGCATCCTGGTGGGCGAAGTCCGCGGCGGTGAAGCGTTTGACCTGCTTCAGGCCCTCAACACCGGCCACGACGGCGGCATGGCATCGCTGCACGCCAACAATGCGCGGGCCGCGCTTTCCCGCCTCGAAAGCCTCGCGATGCTCGGGATTCCGCACGGCTCCCGCTGGGAGCTTGAGGACATGCGCAAGCTGATCGCCGAGTGCTTCAACTATGTCGTTCACATGCGCCGCACCGGCGAAATGCGTCACGTCTCCGAGATCATTGAGATCCAGGGGTTTCGCGACGGCGACTACGCGTTCAACCGAGTTTTCTAACTAATGGAGCAACACATGCAACTCCCGTCGTCACGATCCGGGGCTGTGAAGTTACGCGAGACATTCACTTCTGCGCTTCTTCTTGCCGCGATGGCCAGCGCCGCCGGGCCGGCACACGCACAGACGGCAGGCCCGGCTTTCCTCGACAACCTGGGCAATTTCATCTGCGGCATCGCCACGTTCATCAACACCAAGTATCTGTTTGTCGCTGGCCTGATTCTGATCGTGCTCGGTGCCATTGGTATCGCCAACTCCGAGTCAACCATCATGAAGTTTGTCTCAGTCATCTGCATCGGGGTAGGCATTGCAGCTTCCGCACCATCCATCATGAAGGCGCTGGGGGTGGCGTCGGCGTGCACCGGAATCCTCTGACATGCGTGAACATCACGTCAGCGTCGGTCTCTCCAAGCCCCGCCTGATCGGTGGCGCGGTGCGGGGGTTCGCCATCGCCAACGGCACGGTCGTGGCGTTGCTGGTCTATATCACCTTCCGCAGCGGCTGGAAGATCCCGGCTGCCGTGATCGTGTCGGGCATGGCTATACACGCCCTCTTGCGCTGGCTGACCGACCGCGATCCGTGGTGGAACCAGATTCTGAACGTCTACAACCACTACGGCGACCTCTACGAGTCCCGCCCCTGGCACGGCAAGCTGCACGCGCTCTTTCGCCGCCCTTACGGCTTTGACAGCGACCTCCCATGCTGAAGCTCAAACTCAAACGCCGTCCACTCGCCGAACTTGCGCCGTGGCTGACGTCCATCACGCCTGAACTCGTCCTGAACAAGGATGGGTCGTTGCTCGCGACGTACGAGTTTCAAGGCGTCGATGCTGACAGCCCGGACAGCAGCGACATCGAATCGGCGCGCAATCAACTCGACCAGGCCTGCCGGTCGTTCGACCACCGCATCACCGCGTGGTGGCGCTTGCGGCACCGGCGTGCGAGGGGGTACGTGGAGGGCGAATTCGACAGCCCGGCGGACGCGCGCCTGGATGCGCTCAATCGCGCCCACATGACGACGGGAGCATATTTCCACAATACCCACTCCCTGGCGCTGGCCTATACCCCGGAAACCGGTATCGCCAGGTTCTTCGACAAGGTGGGCCATCACATGACGGTGGGCGGCAGGTCCGTCTACGCCTCCCTCTACGAGGCAATGAAGGACACGCTGTTTGCGCGCAGTGCGTTCGCCTTCGACCTGGAAAAGGTCAATGCGGACGCCCGCCGCTTCGAAAGCATACTCGACGCCTTCACCGGTGGTGTGCCGCGCCTGAAGCCGCGCCGCCTGGTCATGCAGGACGCGTTTGCCGCGCTTCACCAGACCGCGAACCCCAGCGTCCCACCTCGTCGCGTGCGCTACCCCGTGACGCTTCTGGACACGCATCTGACCGAGTCGGAAGTCGTCGTCGGCGCCGAACGGCTGCTCTTCGAATCTGCCCATGGGAAACGCCATGTGGCCATCGTCGCGGTGAAGGAGTGGATGAGCTTCCAAGAAGCCGCACTCGACAGCCTGATGCAGATCGATGCCGAGCTGGATATCTGCATCATGTACCGCTTCCTCGATACCGCGCGGGCAGCCGCTTACATCGAAAAGGTTCGCCGTTTCTACAAGATGGCCTCGCTCAATGTCCGCGCCATCCTCAAGCAATACCTCGCCAAGGAAGAAGCGGAGAACGACGAAGGTCGCGAGGAACTGGCCAAGGAGGCAGGCAAGGCGCTCAAGCGCTTGACCGCCGACAGCACGCAGCATGGCTTCGCGAATATCTCCATCGTCATCTACGCCGACAGCGAGACGCAATGCGAGGACGCAGTCAGTGACGTCGTCGGTGCGCTGACCAACGCCGGATTCGGCGCGATCCGGGAGAAGGCAAACCTGATGCCGGCCTGGAACAGCACCCTCCCCGGCCGCTGGGACAAGCAACGAAGGTTGCAGTTCGTGGAAACGCCCGCGGTGTCAGACATAGCACCGGTACGTTCGGTGATGCCGGGCCCGACGCGCAACGACTGGCTCTCCGAGAAGGTGGGGAAGGAAGTTCCGCCGTTGACCTGCCTGCCCACCCGTCATCGCACCGCGCAGCGCGTGGACCTACACCAGCCCGGAGGTAATGCTCACTTGCTCGTCATCGGGCCGATCGGGGCGGGCAAGTCGGTACTGCTGAACTTTCTCGTCTCTCAGGCCGGCCGCCATGACGCGCGCCGCATCCGGTTCGACAAGGACCGCTCGACGCGCATCACCACGCTTCTGAGCGGGGGAAAGTTCGTCGACGCGACCGGGAAGTTCCAGGCCGCCACACGCACGAACCCACTGTCGCTGCTGTCGGATCCAGCCAATTTTGCGTATGTGACGGAATGGGTCGCGCTGGCGATTGAAGACGAAGACTACTCGATCTCGCCGCAGCAACGCCAGGACATCTTCGAAGCGGTGAAGATCCTCGCGGGATACGAACGCGATAGCTGGACACTAGGCCGTCTCGCCACGCTGCTGCATGACAGCCTGCGCGAGCGGCTGCAGATCTGGCTGCAGGGTGGCCAGTACGGCCACTTCTTCGATCACACCGAAGATGCGTTCGAGGTCAGCGACAACCTGTCCATCGAGATGGGCGACCTGCTGCTGAACTTCCCGCGTGCCGGGGCGCTGTTCATGGACTACGCGTTCTACCGAATCAGTCAGACGCTGGGCACGCGTTACACGATCATCGAGGTGGAGGAGATCGGCTTCTTCTTCAGCAGCAAGCGATTCTACGAGCGCTTCGAGATGTGGATCGTCACCATCCGGAAGCTCAACGCGGCGCTATGGGGCGCGACCCAGTCGCTCAAGCAGCTCGCGCGCGTGGCCGACTTCGAAATCCTCAAAGAGAACATCGGCAACTTCATCTACCTGCCGAACAGCCAGGCCAAGACGACCAAGTACCTCTACAAGGACACCTTCGGCTTGACCGATGACCAGATCCAGATGATCAGTGACGCGGTGCCGAACCGCGATTACCTCCTCATTACCCGCAATCAGACCCGGATGCTGCAGAGCACCTTCTCCGACGAGATGGTGGCCATGCTGCGTTCGGATGGCGTGGCGCAAGGGATCTGCGACCGCCACTACGCGTCGGGCGCCCCCGACTGGCAAGACAACTACGTGCGCGAGATGCTCGCGCGAGCCGCTTAAGGAGCTTACCTTGAAGAAATGGTGCCTCAAGGCCGCGGCAGCGGCCACCCTTGTTCTGTCCTCGGCAGCCAATGCCACCGGTCTGCCCGTCATCGACGTGGCCAATCTCGTCCAGACCACGATGTCGGCCATGCAGTCCCTGAAAGACGAGGTGTACCAGAACACCAACGTCGTCTATCAGTACAAGATGATGGCCAACCAGCTCCTCCAGGCGACCGGCCTGGACGCGTCCCAGCTGACCGAACAGCTCAACGCGATCAAAGGCGATATTGGTCAGTACGAGGTGTACGGCGCCTCGCTCAAGGACGTCTACGGCGCGGTGTCAGACAACGGAGATTATCTGAAGCGCGTGCAAAGCATGATGATTTCCTCGGGCAAGACGCCGGCACAATGGTTCGACGATCAGCGCGCCCTTTTAAACGGCGGAGATAAGACCGCAAAGAATCTTTTCAATCTGGGCGCAACAGTCTTCAAGAACACCCAGGCCGCCGCCAAGCGGCGCCAGAAGATTCAGGACCAGATGAACCTGACGCCCACCGCGCAGGCAACGGCCCAGACCACCAACCAGATGCTTGACGTGCTTGCATCGCAAAACTCAGACGTGCTTCAGTTGATGAGCGCACGAGCACAGTCCGATGCGGATAGGGATCAGAAGGTGGTAGCCGTCGAAGCCGAGGTCCTGAATGCCGCTCGTCAACTCCAGGCGGATCGCGATCAGCAGCGCCAGACAATCATGGACATGAAATGATGAGCTTTGCGCTCCGCTTTTCCCCTCGCGTGCTCATGCTGATGGTGGCTGTCGCGATTGCTTTGTCCTTTCTCATTCCCACTCTTGCCGTAGCGCAGGACACCGGTACGAGTGAGACAACGAAGCCGGTTAGTGCCGGCAAGCCCGGCGACGTAAGCGCAGGGATCAAGAAAGCACTCGACAAGATGAACGGATTGCGGAGTGGTCTTATTCAGGGCGCAGTTTCCCTGAGCGATCGCACACGTGGGAACGCCGACAAGATCGCCTTCGGTCTCGGTGTCATTGCGCTGGTGCTCGCTGGACTGCGCTTTGGTGCGGCAGGCGATGCTGTGAAAGCATGGACCGAATTGTTTGAAACTTTGCTGGTGGTCGGGATTTTTTCGGCGATATATGTCAATTACACAACCTTCGGACCCGCCATCTTCACTTGGTTCGCCGGCATCGCCGAAAGCATCAATGGCGGTGACGATATTTACAACGTACCCATCTCGATTTCTAAAACAGCAGGGAGCTTTTTTGACTCTGTCTGTCGAATAGTGATCTCCAACGCCACGAACCCCCTAAAGTGGATTGAGGCGATTGCTTCCGCCCTTCTCTTCTTCATCGCGTTCATAGCCGTGCTTGTTTCGGCGTTGATCTACTTCTGGTTCATTCTACTGGGACACCTGCAGGTTGCTATCGGCATCGTGGTGGGTCCGCTGGCCGTTGCCCTTGGCATGTTCGATATGACACGACGGTATTTCACGGCGTGGCTGGACTACATGGTGACCGGATCGCTCTATATGGTGATCGCAGCGACCATCTCGCAGCTGGTCAGCGCTAGCTTGCTAAGTATTGTTACTGACGTGGGTAATGTCGGAACTGATACGTTCGTCGCGGCCGGCTACGCGACTTCCACGGCGATCATGCTGGTGTTCATCGCGCTGGAGATTCCAAAGGTTGCCGGATCCATCTTCGGTACTGGGGGCGGTGTCAGTGGGGCCAGCGGACTCAAGGGGCTGGGTCGCGGCGCTTGGAATCTTGGGCAGAATCTTGCAGGTGGCGGCAAATGACCCATCAGCCTATGGATTCCGCAAGCCTGCTGCGCGCGCACACTTCTCGCGTCGATTTGATCAAACAGTATGCGAACGAGGCGACCGCGAACGAGTTTGAGACCAAGTGGTTCGCTCTACTGGAGCGCTGCGCGGCGTGGTTTTCATCCATGCCCTTGCGTCCTGAGGAACACGCCGAACCGGGTGGCGCTTTCCGCGCAACGGTCGAGGCGGCTTACTTTGCGATGCGCCTGTCGGGCGCGCAAAAATTCGCCGCTGACCAGCCTTCGGAGCGTCGTCGGCAGCTCGAACCTCAGTATCTCTATGCGTTGTTTCTGGCCGCGTGTTGCTCGTGCCTGGACGAGCCCTGCCGGCACTTCCGCTTCCATCGCGAAAGCGACGGTGCCGAATGGATGCCGGCAGCCCATGGGCCTTTCGGGCCGTGGTTGGGAGAATGCTGCTACACGGTGACGCGTCGTGAAGCGGCTTTGCCCGTGGAACGCATGCGCACTGCCCTGCTCGCCAGAGAGATTCTCGGTGCCGAGCGCCTGGCCCAGTTCGATGGCGTGGTGCTCGCCGAACTGTTCGGTGCGATCAATCCCGAGCCGCGTCCGTCAGGCCCTGAGACACTGCTGCACAAGGTGCTGCGCCAGGCCATCGACACGCTGAGCCAGTTCGAAGTGAAGGCCCGCCGTGCCGCGTTCGCCCCAGACACGAAAGCACCACCCGATGCCAAGGCGTTGGCCGCGGCTGCGGAGCCGGTGAATCATTCCGCGGCCGCGACCGCATCCGCACCACCGGCACCGCAAGCGCCCGCACCCATCGGGGACGATGGCTCGGCGAGTCGAGGTGCCGCCCCAGCGCCCGCGCAAACGCCCTCCCCAGCCGCGCCTGCTGATGCGCCTCAATCCGCTGGAGGAAGTCCCAATGTCGTGCAGCTTGATGGCTCGCGGTCGCTACGCAAGGAACAGACCAAGGACCCCTTCGCCGATGTCCTCGCAGGTGCCTCGAATCTGATGCGCGAGTTTTTCCGAGCCTTGTCCCAGGACGTCGTGGCCAACAAGGTCAAGGTGACATGGGTCGACGGCAAGCTGGCCGTCAGCAAGCGCACGATTGGCAACTACGGTATTGCCTCCGAGACGCTGATCGAAAACCTGCGCAAGTACCAACTGCTCTACAAGGTCGTCGGGCAAGACATTCTGCTCGTCGACAAGGTCGCTTCGCTGATCTGCGAGCGCTCGGCACCCACGGAAGGTACGGCGTGAACCAATACATCAATCATTTCCGGCCGATCTACGAATTTCGGGCCACCATCGGTTGGCTACTCGCGCTTCGGTTGATCCTGACCAGCGGGATGCCTGCAGCGGGCTACTTTGCCCTCTTCTGTCTGGGCATGCTGGCGCTGCGCAGCACACAGGTGTGGCGCGCGCTGAAGTTCCGCATGGCAATTTCGACCAAGTGGCTGACCGTCATTCAGGTCGACATGCTGCTCGGGATCAGCACCCAGATGCGCAAGGACGAGGACTCCATGTTTCTCGGGGCGGGCTTCGAGTGGACGCAAAAGCATTGTCAAATTGCCCACGACATCCTGCGCATGCCTTCGAGCGAAATTCCCGGCCTCCCCCGCTGGGTGCCCAAGCGGGTTGTGAAGCGCGTCGAGCAGGTGTTTGCCCCGGCCGATAGCATTGCCGACCGCTCCCCTCAGGGCAAATCGTGGATCCATGGGATGGAGCCGAGGAAGATGCAGGTACCTTTCCACTATAAGGCGATGCCTGGCCATACCTCGGTGAGCGGGACGACCGGGTCGGGCAAGACCCGGACGTATGAGGTCATCTCGACACAGGTCATCCATCAGCCCGATGACGTGTTGATCATCATCGACCCCAAGAACGACGCCGAGTGGGTCGCACGTGTGCGCAAGGAATGCGAGCGCGCCGGCCGCAAGTTCCTGTACTGGAAGCAGGCTTCGCCGTCGCAGTCCATCCGGCTCAACCCGCTCGAAAACTGGTCGCAACCCTCCGAAATCCCCAGCCGCATCGCCCAGCTGATGGAGGAAGGCCCCTTCCGCCAGTTTGCGTTCCTGTTCATCGACCGGGCGGTGAAGGGCGAACTCTATGTGGGTGACAAGCCGAACCTGCGCTCCATCCTCCAGTACGCGCAGAACGGCATCAACAAGCTGCTCGACCGAGCCCTTCACCGCTTCTTTCCGGAAGCCGGCATGCCTGATTGGGAGGAAGAGGCCAACGGATACCTGCAGCAGGCAGGCCAGCGTCCCGGAGGCACGAAGCTCGACGCCATGGTTCGCCTTTATGTGGAGCGCTTTGCGAATGTGGATCGCGGCCATGAGTCCATCGACGGACTGATCTCGACATTCCAGCATGACCGCGACCACTATGGCCGCATCATCGCGTCCGCCCTGCCGCTGCTGCAGATGCTGGCTACCGGTGAGACCGGCCTGATGCTGGCACCGAAGGCGGACGACTTCGATGACCACCGCGAAATCTGGGACATCGACAAGGTCATCAAGCAGAAGGCCGTACTGTATGTGGGCGCCGATTCGCTCTCGAACTCACTGGTGGCCCAGGCCATCATGTCGATGCTGCTCGCCGATATCGCCTCGGTGGCGGGCGCCATCTATAACTTCTACGAGAAGCCTCCGAAGGTGGTGCTGATCATCGACGAGGTAGCCGAGGCGATCAATGAGCAGGTCATCCAGGTGCTCAACAAGGGCAGGGGCGCCGGTTTCAACGCGTTCGTCGCGTACCAGACCCGTTCCGACCTCACCGCCAAGCTCGGAAACGTGGCCAAGATGCAGCAGGTGCTCGGTAACCTCAACAACCAGATCGTCCTGCGACTGGAAGACATTGACACGGCCAACTGGTTCTCCGAGAAGGCCGGCACCACGGCCATCCGCAACGTGGTGGTGTCCAGCAGCACCAGCACCGGTACCGAAGCCCACGTGGGCGAATTCAGCGGGTCCGTCTCTCGCTCGACGCAGCTCGAGAAGGCAGCACTGATCCCGCCCGAGCTGATCACCCAGTTGCCGAACCTGCAGTACTTCCTGCGGATCTCCGGCGGTTCCGTCTACCAAGGCCGCATTCCCATTATTCAAGGTTAAAGATCCATGCGCAGCCCTCTGTTCCGACAAGTCATCAAGGAATACAAACTCTCGGCAAAACTCTCGCCGATCTTCACCGTGTCTCCGGACCTCGATGACGTCTGTACCCGCGTGATCGACTACATCGGAGTCAATTTCCGCGTGCGGGAGGAGCCGCTGGTCAAGGAGATGCTCACCGATGCGATTTCAGCATGGCGCGCGGCGCGCAAGCACGGCGACGCGAATGCCGCGTTCATGAAGGGATTGTTCGGGCGCGCTCATGACTTATACGTAAAGCGCTATGCCGCGTTCAAAGGCGACAAGTACAACGTCTGGACGCCCTATCTCGAGTCGATTACCGCTTTCGAGCAACGTCAGCCGGACGGGTACAGCTGCCGGGTGGTTGACGAACCGGTACCTGGCACCGTGACACAGCGCTGTGCCGCATTTCAGCTCGCGGCCCGCGTGCTGACTGGTCACTGCTTTACCCGTTACTTCGAGGCCTACGATGTCGCTGCAAACTTTGCACGCTGACGCTCAGCGGCTCTGCCTGTTGATGCGCCAGGTGCCGGCGCGACTGTCCGCACGGCTATGCGGCGTCGAGCCAGCGCTCGCGCTGGGCATGCAAGAATGGCTCACCGCCCCACCGGCGAGGGCCAGCGAGCTGCCAACAGCCTTCACGACCGGCGCGGCCGCAGCGTGCTTCGCGCTGGTGAAGATTTCTGTGGTCAAGCCGGCCGTCTTCTGGGGCGCGCTCGTCGCCTTCGCCAGCTTGCCGGTGCTCGCTGTCCTACGGAGGATCTGACATGGCCAACAGTCGATTTGGGGCTCATGTCAGGCTCTGGCTGCTGGCCGCGCCGCTCATGATCTGCGCGCTGGCCCCGCTCATTGCGGACGACGCCGCGTTCGAGGTAGGCGAGGCTGAACAGACATCTGTGATCCGTCTCCTCGGTGACAAAAAAGCGGATGCCGCCACCCAGGCCGCCAACGAACACTTCGCGCGCTGGTTCGTGCAGCCGGGCGTTATCAAAGCGTCGTTCGCCGGGTCTGCCGAGCGCGCGGCCATCTCGGACGCCGGTGCTTCCGACATGGGCCGGCGGTGGATGGCGCATTTCTGGCTAATGATGTACCGGATGCTGTACCGCGCCGCCGTGGGTCATTACTGGCTCTTTGGCGCTGTGGTGCTACTGGCCGCGCTGCTCAACGACGGATCGGTCTCGCGGCGGATCAAGGCATCGGCCGCTGGCTTTGCCAATCCCGTTTCCTTCCACGTTGCTGCGCACGGCTTGTTGGTGAGCTTCGGCGTCGGGGCTTCCGCCCTGCTCCTGCCGGTACCACTGCTTGCGTACTGGTGGACAGCCGGCGTTTGCTTCGTCGGCCTTCTCAGCTGGCGGCTCGCCGCGTCATTCCATGTCGGCCGATAGTCGGCCGCGACATTTACTGAGCATTTGGCCTCAGGCCTCATTTTGGAGTATTCCACATGACCGCGATTGTTGAACAGACCCAGGCCGACCCGGCGCCCGTGATCGAGACCGCCTCCGGTGTCGTCGCCGCACCTGATGTGCCCGGAGGGTTGCCGGGCTCGATGGGCCAGGACCCCCTTGACGATGTGGAGACCGAACTGGTCCAGATGGAGGCGTCTGCCGACGCGCTGCGCAAGGAAGGGCTGATCTCGTCGGACCAGGCGGAAATGAAGAAGGCGGAAGTCGAGCAGAGTCGCAAGCGCTTCCGCGAGCTGCCGCCGGAGCAGCGCGCCACGATCATGAAGCGCCGCCGCGAACTGGGAATGCAGTTGCTTGACCGCGAAGTCGCCGGCGCGGCGGTTGTGATGGTCAACGTCAAACTGAACCACACGCGCCTGCGGCCTCTCTTCCAGCAGTCGTGGCCGTACATGAACCGGATGAGCCTGAATCTGCAACGCTTCGGCGAGGCCACGTTCAGCCGCAGCGAACTGTCCACCATCGAAGGCTTTCTGGAACGTGAGTTGAGCAAGCTCGAAGACTATGTCGACGAGCAGTTGCGGGTGGCCACCGCCTACCGTGAGCAGCGGCAGCAGGAAATGGTGGCGAAAAACGACATCGTGTTCGAGCCGACCGTGACACGTCCGTCGCTGGACCTGGATGTGCAGGCCTACTCCCGGTTCGCCGTTCGTGCCCTCCAGGTGTTGGTCAACTTCGACAAGACCATGGATCAATTCGACTTCATGGTCTGGAACGGCATTCGCGACCAGACCGACGTGAACGAGGAAGTCGCACGCTTCCTGCGCAAGTTCCAGCCGCTGGCCCTGCGCTGCTATACGACGCACCTGAAGCTCATGACCACGGTGCGCGGCGTATAGGTCGATGTCGACCAACACGTGGGGCGTGGTGGCAGCAAGTAGCACATGCTGTCACCTTGTGACACTTGCTCACACCTCCTGGCCCTCACAGAGGTGACACCAGTGCCAGATCGGGGGAGCAAGTGCCACCCCCTGCCACTTGCTAACACCAGCTAACACCATGTGCCACTAGCTCCATGTGGCACTTGCTAACACCAACTGCCACCAACGGGGACTATGTGCCACTACACGGCACGATCCAATTTGTATGCTGCCTTCCCTTGACGATGTGCTGAATGGCCTCAACCCCGCCCAGCGCGAGGTAGTCGACTCGCGTCGAAACTGTCTGGCGGTGGCTGTGCCAGGTGCGGGCAAGACTGCAACCATCGCCGCGAAGGCTGCCGTTCTCCTTTCCGAGCCGGGCGTCACGGTGGGCGCTGTCACGTTCAGTCGGGATGCGGCGATCGAGCTACGGGATCGGATCATCGCGCTGGCCGGAGCGGGCGCCAAGAATCGACTATTGGCAGGGACCTTCCACTCCCTTGCCTACAAGCAACTCGGACAAAAGCTTGGAAAGAAACCGGACATCGCAACGGACGGCAGCCGCTTGGCCATGGTCACTCAAGTCCTCCACGACGCAGCGATCGAGATGAAAGTGGAAGATGCGGTCTCGCTCATCGAACGCCTGAAGACGGATCTGGACGCGCCGCCGGGCGGCACGGTTGAGCGACAGATTTTTGATGGATACCAGGGCGCACTCGCGCGAAGCGGGATGCTGGATTTCCAGGACATGATTCGACTGGCAGTAGTGGGTCTACAAGATCGATCCATAACGCCATATCAGGTGGACTATTTGCTGCTTGATGAGTACCAGGACTGCGATGAGCTTCAGTATCTGTACGTCGCAGAGACGGTGAGGCAAACCTCCTGTATCTGCTGCGCGGTAGGCGACGACGACCAGAGCATCTACGCATTCAGGGCCGCGATGGGAGCACGAGGAATGCAAGCGTTCGTGAACGAGTTCGCCGCTCAGACCATTGTTTTGGGGAAGAACTATCGATCGCGGGCCGAAATCCTTGCCGTTTCGGACAAAGTTATCGCAAATAACAAGGACAGGATTCCCAAGCAGCTTCTAGCACATCGGGGACCGGGCGGCGCCGTAGCGTTTAATCGATATGATGACGAGTACAAAGAAGCCATAGCGGCAATCGAGACGCTCGCGCCCAAACTTCGTCAGGGGATGACTGCAGCGGTCTTGGCTCGCACGAATCGAATTCTTGACCCTTACGAGGCAGTGGCCCGCGCTCAGGGCGTCAAGTACTTTCGCGCCGCGGGCCGTTCCATCCTTGACCAACCGGAATCGGCCTTGCTTTGCACCTTGATCGAGTTGATTCAGATGTCGAGGGAAACGGGCTTGGATTCGTTGCTGGGATATTCCGGTATCGCGTCCTCAGAGCTGGAACTGTTGCATGCAGCCGGTGGGCCCAAGAATCCGGATATCGCCAAGAGGAAGGACTTGGTCGCGCTGGGCCTTTCCGAGGTCTCTGCTGACAAGTACCGTGACCTCCTCAAGCGGCTCGCGGAATGGCGATCGCTCTACAGTCGCGAGTTCTACGCGCTAGTCCTGGATGGCGTTCGAGAATGGATGCTGAAGTGGGCTCAGTCGGACAAGGCAAAGCGAGCCATCACCACAACGTACGATGTGCTGAGCCGCTTGAATGGGTCATTTACAAATCGCCTTGAGTTTCTTCGAAGGAAGAACAACGAGCCTTCGCATGATGCGCTGGTATTGACGACTCTTCATGCGAGCAAGGGTCGCGAGTACGACCACGTCTGTATGGTTCGGGTTGAGGAAACTGTGCTGCCAGATGACGGTAGCACTGAAGCGGAAGAGAGGCGACTCTGCTACGTCGGCATGACCCGCGCTAAGGACAGCCTCAGCATCTCTACGGCGAAAAAGAACCCGACTTCGAGGTTCGTCGTGGAGGCTGGACTTGCTTAGAAGTCCTTGGATTCCGGAAATAGCGGGACTCAATATCCGGCGTCGTTTGCCGTCAAAACTCAACTTCACGCACAAAGTTTCAATGGCAAAGAAGCATCTAGCTCGCCCCCATCAGCGCGAAGCCATCGACGACGTCCTGGCCGGCTTCCAGTCCCACGAGCGCGGGCAACTCATCATGGCTTGTGGAACAGGAAAGACGCTGACCACGCGCTGGATTGCTGAGGATCTCGATGCAGAGCTGACGTTGGTGCTTGTGCCTTCGATCTCGCTGCTCGACCAATTCGCAGCGGAATGGTCCGCGCATTCGTCGGCGCAATTTGGGTCCCTATGTGTCTGCTCAGACGAGACCGTCGGTTCGGACCGGCATTCTCAAATGTCAGTGAAGGGGAACTCAGCGAGCATGGTGTATTGCCCATAGAAATCCCGGAGACGGCTCTCGCCCGCAACAGCAGCATTTCTACGACCTGGCTTCCAACGAAGCCACCTGCGGGCTTTAAGGTAAAGATCGGCAAGGCAACTTGGTGTGACGTTCGGATTGCGAAAAAGGTTATGCGTATTGAATTCCGGAGTGAAGAAGAGGCTCAAGCGGTACAAACAGCCATTCGCGAGCATCTTGAGTCCCTTGCAAGGAGGGCAGTTTAAAAACTAAGCCGCTGACTTATAAGGGATTCGTATTACGAATCAGGAGTTTCACCACATGAAAACCGGTTAGAAGCCCCAAAAACAAAAGCCCGCGGCGGCAACCGTGGGCTTTTGTAACTAACTAGAGCAGATCAGATACGCGTCCGCTACAAACCGAACTCCACTAGACGGGGGATTCGTTAGACGGAGTTTAGCGGAACGCGTATCTGAGTCAAGCGACTTCAACCATTTCTATTGAATGGAAAGGTCAATATGACTTTCGCGCAACGCTCCGTTGCTGGCGAGGATGACACTCGTTGCGAGATGAACCAACCCACCGCCCTGATCGAGGCACTAACCGCACCTGCGCCGAAACGACTCAAGCGCAAGACCATTGAAGCTGTCGAGCGCGCAAGCCGCATCGGTGGGCTTGGCCGGAGCGCCCGGGACGCCCTCGCCGCCCTAGCCCGTACCGCTAATAACGACGATCCTCACGGTCGCATCTTTAAGCATCGTGAAACGCTTTGTACCGAAACCGGTATGTCTTCCGCGACTTGGTATCGGGCACAGCGCGAATTGCTCGACCGCGGACTTATTACGGTCGATACGCAAGTCCGCAAGCGCTATGGTCGCTTTGCAGGCGCATACATCTATCTCACAGAGCGCGCGACCCAGTTACTCGGACTTACTTCGGTATCTGAAAGTGAATCTCAAGATGGGGAGGGGGTCGACGCAACGCCCATCAAGACAGCAACTAACGAGAGTGTTTTTGAGACTCAACCGTCTCTCAAAATGAGAGGCCCGTTTACAGTAGATCGTCTCCCATACCCTTTTCATAAAGGACAGCAGGATCGGCTGCCTCATGACTTGCAACGCCTCCGCTCCCTGGGAATCGATAAAAAATTGATTTTCTGGCTGATGCGAAAGGCAAAGGAACAAGGACATTTCCTCTCGCATGTCGTCGAGGTGGCATGGCAAAGCCTCTCGGAGGCCGACTCGCCCAAAGCTTATCTGCTCGCGTTGCTGCGCGCCCGCACAGATTTCACCGCGATTCGCAACGCCAAAGTAACCGAGGCAGCCGCCGCGCAAGATCTCGTTCGACAGCGTGAATTCGTTGATCGCGTGATGGCTGAACGTGCGCGACAGCGGTTTGTCGATCGAAAAGGGAACGAATTTGAGGTTGAAAGCGATGCCAAATCTGTACTTGTTCGTCGAGATGGTTCAGCGACGACTTTGCGACTTGTAGGCCCATCACTTGCTGAATTCGCGACTCGTCTTGATCGAGGAGAGTTTGTCCCCATGGCAACCCACAGCTCCGCGCACGACCCCGCAGCCCCCGCGCTCGGAAGGCGCCTTACCTTGGCCGCAGCTGCAAGCCTTTCAAATCTTCGTGCGTTGGTGGGTATAAAAGGCGCGTGCCCAGACTCACTGAGCTCCGGGGCCGTCGGCTAGGAGACTGGCGGAGTTTCGGGATCTCCGGTCGCCCGGCGGAACGGGTTGGGCGTTAATAAATTAACAAGATTCTGAGAGAGTCCAGTACTCGGTGCAATCTTTCGCCGCAGAAGCCGTGCGGCCCACGGTCGAGGCGCTGATCGGCGTTGCTAAAGAGCCTTACACCATGGGCTGGGCCGAAATCGACGTGAGCAATGTTCGTGATCCTCACCGCTATCTCACACCAGGCACTCTAGTGAAGTGATACTCGCCCGTATCCAGCACCGTGCGTCCATCGACGCCAGCACTACCCTTGTTGGCCTTCACGCGTTTCCACGCTCGGGTCAGGTTCTCTCTGGCCAACGCCTGCTCCAGCAAATCGCCGGCCCCCCCAGTCCGTCTGCTCACGTCGCGCCAGCGACGCTTCGCACGGATTCTGACCCGGCTTCACCGTGCCTCGCCTCCGTGCGCCCCGATCCACCGGGCTTCTGATGCATTGCCTCGCCAAGCGACATGTCTCGTAACTGTCCTTCTCGTTCGGCCCTTCGCCAATAGCTCCAGCCTCACCGGCCTGTCCTCTGGCTACTACGGCCTCTGCTGACTTCCCGCTCCGGCTCTTCGCCGTCGCCCTTTCAGGCACAAGGCGGGATCTCCCCAGGGAAGAACGCGATCCTTCCCCGCACAACCGCCGCATTTACGCCGCCTGACCCTTGACCACGAGAGCTTTGCAGTCACATGCCTGCTCGCCCTGGCCGGCTTCGCCTCAGATGCGGTTCGTGTCCCTCGGCTCGCGGTTTCGCTCCACGCTTCCTCCCCACGTTCGGTCACCCTCACGCAGTTGCGCTTTGCTTCGTTCGCTGTGGTCAACTCACGGGAGGACTTTCACCTCCAAGATCGCGCCCATGCTGGGCGCACATGCAAAAAGGCTGCCGGAAGGCAGCCTTTTTCGAGGGGAGCGCGGGTGTCAGACTAAAACTTTGCGATCAGTGCCTCAGGCCGGCGATGCGCCGGCGAAGGTCGGGCAGATCACGCCGAATCATGTTCCATACGATCTCGAAGTCGACCTTGTCATAGCCGTGCGAGACACGATTGCGCATCGTGTATATGACCAGCCAAGGGATTTCGTAGTGCCGCGCAGCGAATTCAGGATCCCCTTTGAGGACGTTGTTAGATGCCTCCCCGATGATCTCGATATTCCGGATCACGGCATCTTGAACCAGTTCGTTGTTCAAGAATACCGCCAGGTCCATGTCTTCGGTATATCGCTCTATACGTTCGATGGCCTTCAGAATGTGTCCGAGGTAGTCTCGGACACGCAGGGCTTTGTTCATACCGGCACGGCTTCCATAAGTACACGGCTGCGAAACGCATCCGGTAATGCGCGGGGTGTCAGCACGTCGACGGACACGCCAAGCAGGCGCTGTAGCTCCACCTGTATCGCAGCCACGTCCATTAGCGTTGTTTCTGCTGTCGTGTCGATGAGAATATCGAGGTCGCTGTCGTCAGTGTCCAGACCGCGGAGGACGGAGCCAAACACACGGGCGTTGCAGGCTCGGTGGGACTCAACCACATGTCTGATCGCGGCGCGATTAGATGCGAGGGCTTCAGAGGGTTTCATGTCATCGTCCTGCGTGTAGCAGTATCAGTTACACCGCTTTGGTAACGTGTAATTATTCTCATATTCGATGGTTTTATTTCCGAACCCGAGGCGGCGCGAAATACGTCGATTGCCTGTATTAACGATAGTGTCGGCTGGGATCTGAGTTGTTCTTCCTGCGTTGTATTCCGCGGTCAGGCGGCTCGGATAGACTTTGACGCCCATCTTCACTAAAGCTTTAGGAACCAAAACGGCCATAGACTCCGCTGGGGTTGGCTTTCCGCTGAGAACGCTGGGCTTGGCCTTGGCGTATACGCCGACTCCGAGCTTCACCATTGCGCCCTCCTTGACCAGGACGTTCAGGACTCGGCCCACCTGCGCAGGGCTGCCAAGATCAGCAAACTCCGATCGCAAAAAGACTTTGGACCGACGCTTGCGGAGCGCACTCTTCACTTTCTCTCGCACAGTCATGAGAGACTCCTTGTGTGTTGCGGCACAGATAGCTAACCGATTGATTTAATTGATAAAAACACATCAAGGGACGCTCATTTCGCAGTATAGCACGCGAGACGATGGCAATCCTGCGTCGAGGTAGCATACAAGCGCGTAGCGCTAAACGTGGACCGTCGAAATCGTCAAGAACGCAGTGATAACCATTTCGAGTGGTTCATCGTTTGTAACTCCGTGTGTGACGGGTATGAAAAAGGCCCTGGGGTTAACCCTAGGGCCTAAGTGTAGAGCGACTTGTCTCAGTGCTCGCGGTGGTGCTCTTGCACCTTTGGCTACGGCGTCTACATTGCAAACGCTACTAGAGCAGATGGTCTCGGCCTTGGACGGATCGTGCGAATTTCCAACGCAATAGGAAGCGACAAAATCGGCCGAGGTGCCACTCTTCTAAGCTTCTACGCCGCAGGCATACGCGTCTTTGTATTCAGGAGTGTTGCGAAAGTTCGATTGACCAGCCGCGTGCGAGACAGAAACTGCCGTCATGGCGAGAAAAATAATTGGTGCGAGAGCTGCTTTCCTCATTGCTGTGCCTTTTTCTTAGATTGGAACGAAATGAGTCTGTCGCGAGACAGGCTTGTCACGCATTACCTTCGGATACGCTTACCCGTCGACTGTATCGGCGAGAGCCAAGGAAACTGTAGCTCCGCTTGGACCCTCGACGTTCGACGGATGTTACTGACCCTTGCTTTATAAGAGGGGCGTTATAGGAGGGTCTGGTATTGCGCGAGGATTTGGCCGGTTTCTACACTGACTTTGAGATCGATTTGTGTGCGCCAACTCGACCATGATGCACCACCGAGTTGACTGAACGAGAGGTCCGCCACAACGCGACCCCCTGGTGTATTGTTGGGCTGCGGGCCCGGGGTCGAGGGAGTCTGAACGGACTCGATCATCGTCGGTTCTCTCCGCGAAGGAATGGGCGTGGGTGGTGAACTGTGCCAGGCGTTCGCGGGCAGCCGGGACTTGGACGCGAGGACGCACGTGATCGACCATCGCCAGAAGCAGCGTGAACGACCCGGTCTGGAGAGTTGTGGGGAAGTTATCAAGAGGAAGCCGGGGAAGTGCGGTAGACCGTGCTTTGGACAAGGTCCTTGCCGCCGCCACTGGACGACGTTGCCCCCCGCCGGACGACGGGTGGCTTGTGCTTCAGCGATGAGGTCTAGCGTTGTTTGAAGCCCGTACTGCTCATCAGACCCGGGGCCCGAGTCGTCAGGTCATCCATCGAACGATAGTCGCTATGCAGGGTGCGATCGAATTGCAATCGGACGGTGTCGAGGACACTGTCGCGATCGTCAGCCATGGTGTCGCCTCCGATCGGTGCTGGGTCGGTTCATTTCTAATTCGAGTGTGAGTGTCACGCGCCTCGGCGGAAGAGTTCGCGGAGCATTGTCAGGTGCGTTGCGGCCTGCTTGGTGAGCACGCGAGCCTGAGGGGTCGGCGAGCTTACAGGAACCTCTCGATGGCTGCGAGGGGTAGGTAGGGATGGTTTTACCTCCGTTTCGGTAACCGGGACGATCTGACCTGCTTGCAATGCCCGCACAAAGCCCGTTGCCCAATCCCCAGCCGCTTGTCGCGCAGCGCTCTCCTGGGCGTGGTGGACCGTCAGTGTTTGGCCGCCCTCCGCTATGGCGTACTGGGTCTCACCCAAGGCGTCTACGAACCGCTGACCATCCAGGCCACGCACGATTCCGACCGCGCTAGCGCGTTCCTCCGCGGCGGCCTGCGCAGCCTGTTGCTCGACCAGCCGTGCTCGCAGCTGGTGGCTGAAATCGGTCGTGCTGCCCAGCAGCGCCCGCAGGTAGTTGATCGGATGAGCGGCCTTGCGCAGGGATGTCCAGCAGACCTCCACGACGTCCGACAGGCGCTGGTTGCGTTCCCGTGCTTCTCGCATCAAACGGAAAATCAGAAAATCTCCAAAGCCAAGCGTACGCAGGCGCTGGAGATCGGCGGGGAGTTGGTTGGGTTGTTTGGCAGCAGAGAACCCGCCCGGTTGTCTCTTTTGAAAAACAGAAGGGGATAGATCCTTAGTATTAGCACCGTCTGCCACGGTGGCAGTCGGTTGGGTCAAAGGCTGGGCTTGGGCTTGGGCCGTCTCCTTTGCCGAGTCCTCCACCAGCCCCAACAACACCGCTGCACGCTCGGTGAGATGCAGATAGGCACGGCCAAAGAGACCGTGGTCGACGTAACGACGCTGCGGACGTCGGTCGATCAACCCAGCGGTCTCCAGATCGGTCAGGCTGCGATAGAACGTACGCTCGGACTGCATTGCCCGTTCTGAGAGCAGGGTACGGCGCGCAAAGATCTCTGCGTAGGGACGCTTGGCATCCACCGTACGGGCGAGGGCGGCCAGCACGGCGCGCGCACGAGTGGGAAGGCCGTCGACGCGCGAGGCACGATGCACGGCGCGGAGGATGATCCAGGGCAGGTTGGTGTTGTCCGATGAGAGCGGGGGAGTGCTCGTCGGATCGGAGAAAGTAGCAGTCGAGACGGCGTCGAGGCGAATGCCGGCCTCGCCAGCAACTGAGTGTTGCGCGATAGACATGATCAAGCTTTCCATTTTCAAAAATGGACTCGAACGCTTGACTGTCTTTTCCGTTCCGCTACACTCCGAGTTGCCTACTCGTTCCGGTTCCAGCCGGGAGTGTGACGGGCGAGGTTCCAGCCAAGCCCTGTTTATTCAAAAGCCTTCGGTTCCAGCCGAAGGCTTTTGTCTTTGTAGGGTGTCGTTACATCATCTCGGCTCTCCGAGTCTCGAATCGGGACACATTTAAAATCAAGCACTTAGTGATCGGCGTTTTGAGTACTGTCCTGCGCCATCTTCTCCAGGTGCATGCGAATGGCCTCTTGGGCCGCGCTGGCTTGCTCTTCGGTCCTGAACTCGATGCGCATCACGTTCTTCACGCGACGTACATCGCACCAGGTGCTCTTGCCCGCCCTGACCTTGAACGCCTCAGGCTTTGCCGCAGCTTTCTTAGGCGCTTCCACTGCGCGAGCATGCTTCAGCGCCTGGGACTGATCCAGCCTCTTCTCGGCTAACAACTTGACCGCTTCGACGACTCGTGCGGTCTTGCCGGTCTCAGCAAGCTTCGCCAGTTCCGCCACCGTATCGCTACCGATGATCGACTTATCCGCCTCGATCATGGCTAGCGCTTCGGCCGGCAGCCGGTCGAACGCATAGAGCTTGCTGACCTGCTGCTTGGAGAGGCCGCTTCGCTCCGCGACTTCCGTTTGGGTGAACTCCGGATGACCGGCGTGGAAGCGCTTGATCCCGACGTACTTTTCAAAATCCGTCAGGTCGGACTGCATCAGGTTGGCAAAGAAGGCGCCATCCGTGGCTTCTGTCTCTGACTCGACCGCGGCCACCAAACACTTGATCGTGGGCCGACCCAACTCGATATGAATGTCCCAGCGGTGGTGGCCAGACCAGATATCCCATTCACCGTCAGGACGGGGCAGCACGACGACAGGGTTCACCATCGGGTTGTGTCGCAGGTTCTCCCGGAGTTCTGCGTACTTATCAGGCGGCATGTACCGCCGACGCCCGGGGACCTCGTGGAGCTTGCCCGTAGGGAGCTCAATCGCAGTACCCCCAGCGCCGCCAGCCTCTAGGCTTTGGATCCGGGCAAGCGCACCTTGAAGCTTGGTTTCCGCTTCGACGCGCAGGTTCTCGGCTTCCAAGATCCTGTTCTGTGCGTCCAGCACGCGGCCAGGGGAGGTTCGCCTTTCTTCGGGAGCAGAAGCGGTCGGAGGCGGATTGCTAGCGACTGCTGCAGCATCGTTCTCCGGCACGGTCATTTTTTCAAATAGCCGATTTTTGAACCTGCTCATTGTGCGGACCCCCGTTTCCAAGCGCGTTCGAGATGCGTGTTGACGAACTCGGCCAGCTGATCCAGCGGCTCACGAATACGTGCGTACGTCGTGCTGTTCCAGTCCGCTTTTGTCGTGTCGTAGACGGTGCAGAGCCCGGCCGCCACGGTGGCCTGAACGGAAGACTCCGGAATGACGAAGGGGAGCAGTCGCTCCCCGTAGGCGTCGGTGAGCCATTCCCGGACTTTCCGGGATAGATCCGTGTTCCGTGCTTTCGTGAGCAGGATGTTGACGAAGTCGTACTGCTTCGATTCTTCGAACCCGGGCACCCCCGAAAGCGTCTCCGCAGCCAGATCCCAGAACTGGGTCGAGCTGGCGAAATCCAGACCTTCCGGAGGGCAGGGCATCAGGATCGCGTCGGCGGACACCAGCGCGTTCAGCGTGATGTAGCTCAACGATGGCGGGGTGTCGATGATGACCACATCGTAGTTCGCCGTGACCGGCTCGAGACCGGCGCGCAGAATGTCCCACCACTTGAAATGAACGCGCTTCTCCAGGTTCTCGGCGATCTGTTTGGGGATCTCGAATTCCGCATCGAACAGCATGGTCGACGCCGGAACCAGATCCAGATTCTGCCAATACGTCTCCTTGATGGCGTAATCCAGCGTGGCGAAGTCGCGGTAGATCAGCGGGAGGATGGTGTGCTGCTCTTCGATCTCAGCATCGGGCGCGTACCCGCAGAGCTGCGTGGCGGAGCCTTGCGGGTCACAGTCAATCACCAGCACGCGACGGCCGATCAGCGAAAGCGCCTGCCCCAGCGCCACGGCGGTCGATGTCTTGGCGACGCCGCCCTTGAAATTTGCCACGGCAATGATGCGGCCCCTAACCTGTTCTGGACGGGTGGGGCGCTTGGAAGTGGCGCGAACCCAAGCGATGGCGTCCGCCAAGGAGTATTCCTTGGCGCGCTTGTTTTCTTGCTGCTGGCCAGCCGGGAGTTCACCCTTCCTGGTCAGGTATTTGAACTGGTCCCGTGATAGGTTGCATAGTGAGATAATGTCGTTCGACGTGAACGTCGGTGCTTTCTTCCGCGGGTAGGGCTCCAGCATCAGCTCGCGCTTTTGGCTGAAAGCGCGCTGGGCGCGGTTCTTGATCGCCAGGAGATCGGCGATCGATGTCGGAGTGTCGCCGCTCGCGAGCGATTTCGAAATGAGGACGTCGCTTTCGGACATTGATTTCCCCTGGTTGTTGGGTCATCACCCACAATTGAGATGAAGACATCAAAAGCACGGGTGATGTGCTTCGGACGGAGCATATTCGTTAACGGCGTATACTTCAAGTAAACTCTTAAGAGTGAGAGGCAGCGTTGCGCACACGCTGAAAGGCATCGAGCGCCTCTTCTGCACTCAAATGGGGTGTCGGTGAATCGCGGTGCTACGCCGTCGCCTAAATTTCGGCGGGGCGCGCGCGTGAGATGGGGACGTAAACCGGGGGGCGCTGGCCCTGAGTTAGGGGTGTCTGGCGAGTCGGCGCCCGTGTGGGAGAGTTCAGTTCGCTCCCGCTGTCGTCTCGGATACGGCAGACTTGATCGCCGCACTCTTTGTCTCACACTCCTCGGTCAGTCTTCCGTAGAGGGGGATCAGAGTCCATCTCCCTCACGCCGCAGAGGAAGGCGAGTTGATGGGTGATCAGCCGCACAGCAGCGTCTTTTCTGGCTTGGACGTTTTCGGCTGGCAGGCATTGATGGCTCGCACCAAAGCCCGAGCTACGCCGCTTGGGTTGCTGGCCCCTGCCTGAATAAACAGGGCATCTTCGAATCGGTTCCGAGCTACCTGGTCAATCTCCGTGGTCATGGTCCGCGCTCCTGGGTGAGGGTGGTCGAGATGCGAGACCACGCGTACGGGGGCCCATACCCTCTAAGTCCCAAATAAAAATGCCCTGTGCGGGGCGGTTATCGGACTCGTCCGACGAGCAAGCACTGTTCGGTCCCATACACGCGTACGGACACGCAGCTGTAAGTGCTTGAGAAGTAACGATTTCTGCCGGAGCTGAATCTGATCAGGTCGAAAATCCAGGGGCAAGATCAATGTAAATTATTTTTTTTATGAATTTGCATAACCCTGGCGCGTGGTTGGCTAGCAGTCAGTCTGCTAGCCCACTGCGAAATCAGTTCCACACTTGAGCGCAGAAACTGGAAGATCAGTGGGGAGAACAATATGCGCCGACTGATCTTGATGGTCTCCCTCCTTGTCGCGGGGTGTACGACGACCTGGTATAAAGAAGGCGCAACGCAGAACGAGTTCGAGCACGACAAAGCGCAATGCACCGCGGACGCCTACCGCCAGTTCCCCGTCTCGAATGTCAGCACGCCCATCGGACAGGCGATCACCACGCCCATGTTGACGACCTGTCAGAGCATCAATTCTGGAAGCTACGGGACGACCAATTGCACGACGACCGGCGGGTATGTCCAACCACCCCCAAACCGTGACTTACGACGCAAACACTGGGGCAAGGGGCTCCGCGTTCAAGGCTTGCATGTACGCGCTGGGCTATTCCACGGAAGCTCCGCGTTCGACGACCACGACCGCTGCGGCCAGCAGCACCCTCTCACCGGCTTATGAACGCCCGGCCCTGAAGACAAACACCGCGACGGTCGAGACGCCGACAATCACTGAGCTCCAGGTAACCGGTGTCTGCGAGAAGCTGGTCGTAAGCGGCCGGGACCTGACCCTGCGGGGTGCGAATTTGCGCCGCACGGTATATCCAAACGGCTGGAATGCAATGCGCGTAGAGATCGGTGGTGGCCAGACCCTATTGTTTTCCACCCGACCTGAGGTTGTCGTTTCCCCGGAACTCTCAAGCTTCAATGTGGAGACGTTCGGGCTTGACGCGGGTAGAGGAGAGGGTGTCAGTTTTCTGGAGGCCAGCGGGCAGTGCCAAATACGCCAAAGTAAGGTCGGCAAGAAACTGACGTGCGAGATGCAGACGGCAAAGGACGGACGGAAGGCTGGGCTGTCGTTCCGATTCAGTCCCTGACCTGTGGCCGGCATAAGGGTCGGCCACACGGCCGACACAGAGGGGAGGCTGCCTAAACGCCTTGCCGATGTCTGAGTAAATCTACTCTTTTGGATAAGTAGGGACTCAGACAAAATTCGCTCCGTGTTCAAGACCGGCCGGGTAGACGGGCAACCAAGCCTGCGCAGTGATGAGATGGTCGGAACTGAATGAAGTTGCGAAGTCAGGGTCGCAGCGTACGGGCTTCCCGTAGAGGGAAAGGGCATTGCGGTGATGCGGGGTGCATGCGCGATGCTTAGTATCTAGTCCGTTGTGGAAAGGGGGTCCGCCGAGGCGGACGGACCCCCTTTTCGCCCCTCGACACCATCGTAGGGACAGGTCCGCTACTTCTGCCGGCCGGCGTTCTTACCTTGCTCTATCCGAAGTTTCCCGTACACCACCAATGATTGGATGAACAACGGCTGTGTAGGCGACTTGTCGCACTCTCTGTCGAGAAGCGTCTCGATAACGCTGCCTGCCGGTAAGCTGACGACCTGATCCGCCTTCTTCCCAACATTCATGCCGGAGAGGAAGCCTTGGACCCAGAGGACTGCCGACAACACGTAAAGCCTGTCCTACTCCCTTCGCGCCTTGATCCAATCTCCGCAAGAACTATCTTGCGAGCCGAGGCCACCCATTTTTAGCGAAAAACCTTGACTCAATTCTCATCATAGAAGTGTAGTGTTCCATTCTGTTTGGAACTTAAGCGGCGGTTGGCGCGAATGACCTTCTGTAGGATGTCGCGAGCGCTCTTGGTCCAGATGAACGGCTTGGGGGTGGTGCTGTGGTGAGCGATGTATTCGTTGATCGCGTCGACCAGTTCCGGCACGCTGGTGAATACGCCGCGGCGAAGTCGCTCGGTTGTGATGTCGCGAAAGAATCGCTCGATCATGTTCAGCCAAGATGCCGAGGTAGGCGTGAAGTGCATGTTGAAGCGCGGATGTTTGGCCAACCAATCCTGCACCGCAGGATGCTTGTGCGTCGCGTAGTTGTCGGCGATCAGATGCAGCGTCTTGTCCTTGGGCGTTTCGCGGTCGATCTTGCGCAGGAACTTCAGCCACTCGCTATGGCGGTGGCGCTGCTGGCACTGGGCAATGACCTGGCCATCGAGCACGTTGAGCGCGGCAAATAGCGTGGTCGTGCCATTGCGGTTGTAGTCGTGCGTCATGGTGGCCGCGCATCCTTTCTTCAGCGGCAGCCCGGGCTGTGTGCGATCCAGCGCCTGCACCTGGCTCGTCTCATCACAGCACAGCACCAGCGCGTGCTCGGGCGGTGACATGTACAGGCCAACGATATCTTCAAGCTTCTCGACAAACTTCGGATCGCGCGACACCTTGAAGCCGCGCACGATGTGCGGCTTCAATCCATGGGCGTGCCAACGGCGCATGACGTGCTGGCGCTCACGCTCAACTCGGCGGCCATCTTGCGCGTGCTCCAGCGTGGCCGCCAGGGGCTTGCTGTGAGGGGGCAGCTCCACCAGCCGCGCCGTATCTACCTTCAGTGGCGGCGCACCGTGCGGCAAGTCGCGTTCGATCCCGGCCAGCCCCGATTGCACATACCGCTCACGCCAACGCGAGACCTGCACGCGTCCGATTCTCAACTGCTCGGCGATGTCCTTGTTCTGCATGCCGTTGGCGGCCAGCAGCACAATGCGCGCGCTGCGCCAGCCTCACGCTCGTGAGCTTCGACTGAACCAGCCGCGTCAACTTGGTTCGCTCCTCGTCGCTCAACATGATCTCGGGGGCAACTCGCACTCGCTCTCTCCACGCTGTGTCGCAGTAGAACAATAATCTCACCTAAGTGCCACCATGAACAGAACGCTACACTAGCGACCGGCGGCGGCTTCGGGCGGCGGCTATTGTCACGCGGCAGACCCATGGTCAGGCCAGGTCAGGCCCACAACCTCGACTTGCTGCGCTGGAGCAAATTTGCGGCGCCCCGCTGCTCTGGCTGCCAACCATGGCCGACGTGATCGGGGTGATGATAAATTTTTCTGGGGCCTCGCCCTCATGGAAAATGTCCGCGCCGTGGATGCGGCGTCGCAAGCGGTGGCTCGTCCGGAGTCATATCAACTTTGCATCCAGAAAGGCCCCGAGCTTAACCGAAGGGATCCACATACGTCGGTCTTATCATCAGTGCAGGCTGATCATGTTACGCACGGAAATCATCGAGCAGCCATGCCACAGTCCAAGCAACTATCAGTCCAAGTGCACCGTCAAGCAGATGGCGCAGTGCGGCGATCCAGTCAAACCTCAGCTTTGTCGGCGGTGATGCGCCGAAGTAGCGTTTCAGGATCTCGGCCTGGTGCATGGTCTTTTCGTATTCGCCGACGTAGACCCACCTCGGCGTTCCGCGGCCAGCCTGCTTGGCGTCGCGCGACGTTGTGCTCCGCTTTTGCATATCCTGAGCAATGCCATGCCCGACTTCTCGTTCATAGAGTCGGACCTGCTCCGCATGTGTCAACTCACGATGGTCCCACAGCATGGAAATCAGGCCAAAAGCGAGAGCGCCGGTCATCCAGAGCAGGCCAAGTATTCTGCATATCTTTGCGGTGCAATGGAGCAAATCGTTCTTGTGCATGGACTCTAACGTATATCAAGGCTGTCACGATGGCCAGGTGCGAGCAAGTCGCGTCTGCCGCGTCGGTGGGCCGTCATAGTGCCAACGGCGCTGGCCCCGCGAGCGACATGGTAATCGTCGCACCACCGCGAGTGGCGGGTCGAGGTGCAATAAGCTCCGATGGCGCAGATCCGTAATGCCCCGTGGACCAGGCGGTTATCGTGCCGGCCGTTCGTTTTGGGGCGAGTTGGACTGGCCAGCAGGCTGCGTTGAACCCAGCATGTTATGACGTAAGCGCATGCCGTGAGAACGCCGAGATGATTACCGTGGCTAGTCAAGGCATTACCTTGAACTTGACGGAATGGCTATGTACGGTGGAGTCAGGAGGGACAGGGCGGAGCCGCACGCGACGGCACGAGATACGTGTGCGCCAGTTGCGGCAGTGTGACAGTTTGCGATTGGCTAGGAGTGGTCATGATTGAAATCCTGACGGGCTTTCCCGGCAATGTGGTCGCCGCCAGTGCGAGCGGCGAGGTATCGCGCGAGGACTATGAAGAGGTCCTGATTCCGGCGGTCGAGGCCGCCTTGGTCGGGCGGGAAAAAGTACGGGTATATTATGAACTTGGGCCAGGCTTCGTGAAGATGGCAGCGGGAGCGGCCTGGGATGACCTGAAGCTTGGCATCGGACACTACTTCCGGTGGGAAGCCATAGCGGTAGTAACGGATCACGACTGGATCCGCCACGCAGTGGACGTGTTTCGCTTCGTGGTCCCGGGCCAGATCCGGACTTTTCGGATGGAACAGGCGGGCGAGGCACGGACCTGGATCATGAGTGAGCTGCACAAGACCACGATTCGTTTGAGCTGAACCAGGACGGCTCACAACCGGCGGAACACGTCCCCGATAGCCGTGAATCGAAGGGCTTGTGTGCGCGCGATCGACGCAGAAGCTCGCAAGGTTGAGTTGCCGGGACGGATTCTGATACGAGGGAAGGTCCGCTTCAGATGCCGCAGGACTTCCCTGTCGTAGAGCGCGCCGTTCCTCTGGTACCGAGTATCGACGGAGCGTCGCGCCGCTGCCAAGCATCAACCGTGGGCGGGGAAAAGTTCACGGTTATGCACTGAGCGACCGGGTCACACTCCACGGCCAAAAAGTACCGCATCAATGCTCGAACTTGTGCCGTCAGTGTTCCCGCACCTGTTCCAAACATATCGCGCGAGTGCGCTTTGCGTCGCGAACAAGTCCTGTCTGACGGGGATCAAACTTTCATGGTGTGTATCCGGTGGACTGACCCAGAGGGACGTTCCCTTCGTCAGCCACGAAACCAGAAGACAGTCCCGATGATGAAGGAGCAAGTGATGAAGGACCACGCATTTGTTTTATTGGCCATCGGCGCTGCCATTGTGGCGGCGATGGCCGCATTCCTTTCTCCCGCACACGCGGTAGCAATACTTTCCGAGCACACCGCGCCAAGCGGGGTTCCCTACGTTGCGGGTGGCATCGGCAAGGGCCAGGTCGACGCCATGCGGAGCATGCAGGCGAACTACAACCTGCGCATGACATTTGCTCGCGCGCGGACTGGCGAATATCTTGCAGACATACGTGTTCGCGTCGAAGACCTGCACGGCAAGCGCGTAGTGGACGCGATGGTGCCCGGACCGTTGCTCTACGCGAGGCTTCCCGAGGGAACCTATCGCGTGTCGTCCACTTTCGGCACGCAGGAGCAGACACGCCAGGTGAAGATCGAGCGTGGTCATGCCCGTGAATTGGTGATCTACTTCTCGCCATCGCAGCAGACGGGGGCCGGCAGCTAAATATGCAAAGTTCCCGCTGGCCAAACCTGGTGCGGTAAGGGGCCAGCCGGTGGTCAAGCATTCATCCCAGATCCACAGGGATAAAGACCCGCATGCCGTTGCGCAGGACAAGAAGTGCAACCTGCTTGCCAGCGTGGGTAGCAAGCGAGTGCAGTTGTTGTGGGGTGGTTACCGGGGCACCGTTGATGGAGAGAATGACGTCGCCTGCTTCGATGCCGGAGCTTGCCGAGGCACCACTGGCTTGCTCCACTAGCAGCCCGCCCGCTATGCCGTGGGCGTCGGCTTCCGTCTTATTCAGGCGCCGGACCGTAAGACCCAATTCGCCTTTGGTCTGCGTCAGTGCATCCGGGGAGGCGGACATTTCCTTCAGCGCTGCGATTGTCACCGCTACCGTCTGTCGCGCGCCATTCCGCACCAGGCCAAGCTCAGTGCGCGTACCGGGCTTTAGGCCGGAGATCAGGTTAGCTAGCTCCGCCGAATACTCGATCTTCGCATCGCCCACGCGCGTCACGACGTCGCCGGCCTGGATGCCTGCGGCGGCCGCGGGACTGCCCGGCTCAACTTGGTCCACCAGTGCCCCGGTCACGCGCGGCAAGCCGAAGGCCGTAGCCAGTCCCTGGTCGACATCCTGCACGCTGACACCCAGGTGGCCGCGGATGACTTTGCCGTGCATGACCAGTTCAGACTCGATACGCATGGCCGTGTCGATCGGGATAGCAAAGGACAGTCCTTGGTATCCACCCGTACGCGTGTAGATTTGCGTGTTGATGCCGATGACATTTCCGCGAGCGTCGAACAGCGGGCCGCCAGAATTTCCCGGGTTGACGGCGACGTCCGTCTGGATAAACGGCGCGGCCGTCTCGTCAGGCAACGACCGCCCGGTGGCGCTGACAATGCCCGCTGTTGCAGTGTTTTCGAAGCCATAAGGGGAGCCGATTGCCAGCACGGACTCCCCGGCTCGGACGTGTGTGGAGTCCCCAACTCTGACCGTGGGCAGATCCCTCGCGTTGATGCGCAGGACTGCAACATCGCTGCGTGTATCGGTGCCGACGACCTTGGCCTTGAATTCACGCCGATCCAGTAGTTTCACGGTGACTACCTTGGCATTGCCCACGACATGCGCATTGGTCAGGATCAGGCCGTCGGGGGAAATGATGAAGCCTGAGCCGATGCCACGCACCACGTGAGGGGCATGGCGTTCCGGCCAGGTGAACTCAGGATCCAGCTGTTTAAAGAATTCGAAGAGCGGGTCACCAGGGCTGAGCCCTGGAGGCGTCCCCTCCGAGGCCAACTGTTCCTCCGTGGTGACGCTGATGTTGACCACGGCGGAACCATACCTGTCGACGATGCTGGCAAAGTCCGGTGCGCCGGCATGTTGCGTGGATGCGGCCTGTTGGGCTTGTTGGGCAGTATTCGTCTGGGCTGACAGCGAGCCGCTGCCTGTGGTACAGGCAGCGGCCAAGACAATCATCGTGCCTGCAAAGATCTGACGTACCATCTTGGGTCTCCTTGTCCCGTCCCCCGCCCAGCGGCGGGATTGCGCCGCCATGATTAAGCCTCTCCCTGTTCGTCCTTGCCGATGATCAGTACATCCGGGTGGCTGAACATGAAACGCGGGACATCGAGGTTCTGGGGAGCCGGCTTGTCCTTGAACACCCGGCCGGCCAGATCGTATGTCGAACCGTGGCAGGGACAGAAAAATCCGCCAGGCCAGTCATCCGGGAGCCCCGGCTGCGGACCCGGCCTGAGGCGCGCAAGTGGCGTACAGCCTAGGTGGGTGCACACGGCAGTAACGACGAGAATGCCTGGCCGGCTCGCCCGTGCGCGAAACTCGTTGCGGCAATATTTGGGCAGGGGCAGGGAGTATGGGTGCCTGGACTGCGGATCAGCCACCAGCGCGTCGCATTTTGGGATCTGCGCAAGCATGTCCGGACTGCGCTTGGTCACCACTTCGCGCTCCTTGAGTGCCTGGATGTCCACTGTGACCGGCGCGCCCAAGGCGCGTGCGCGTGCCGAGGGCTCGAAGTACTCCACAAAGGGAACAAGGGTGACAACGCAGCCAACGCCGCCGGCGGTCGCGGTCGCGATCAGCCAGCGCCGGCGAGCGGGTTCAGGTTCACGGAAGCCGACCTCTGCAGTCTGTTCCATCGCTTTTCGACGCAGGCTGCCGGTGCGGGCAGTCTGTGCAGAAACTGGTATTTACAATGGTTGGACGTATGGAATGCGGCGTCAGTTCAGGCGAATCGCGGCCGGCTTCGACTCTATTCCGGCTTTTTTTTGTGTCACATCATGATCTAAATGTGGGAACGATACGCGATCCGCCGATGTCCCACGTCTATGGCAAGGTGCGCAGATGTGGCGTGGTGGTGCGAATAGGCGAGACCGTGACATGCGTCATCGCGTGCGCGTGAACCGGACTGGCCGATGCAAATTGCCTTACCTCTGGCTTGGCGAGCGTCTTCTTCGTCTCGCGTGGAAAGGATTGATCATGAAACATGCAACGCTGGCATCGCTGCTTATAGCCGTATTGACCCTGGCGCCCTTGGCACACGGCGCGCAGCCGCTGACCGGAACCCTGAAGAAGATCCATGACACCGGCGTCATTACGCTCGGCGTACGTCAGTCTTCCATCCCGTTCAACTATAACCTCGGTGGCGTTCGGCAGGTCGGGTACTCGTATGACATCAACGTGAAGATCGTAGATGCAATCAAGAAGGCACTCAACATGCCGGACCTGATTGTCACGGAGATTCCGATCACCTCGCAGAACCGCATCACCCTGCTGCAGAATGGCTCGATCGATATCGAATGCGGCTCGACGACCAACAATCTGGAACGTCAGAAGCAAGTTGCGTTTACCGACACGATCTTCATTATCGGCACACGTTTGTTGGTAAACAAGGACAGCGGTATCAACAGCTGGGCCGACCTCAAGGGCAAGAACGTGGTGACCACGGCCGGCACCACCTCAGAGCGCCTGTTGCGCAAGATGAACGACGAGCAGCATCTCGGTATGCACATCATCAGTACCAAGGACCATGGGCAGTCGTTTCTGACGCTCGAGTCCGGCAGGGCCGTGGCCTTCATGATGGACGACGCCCTGCTTTATGGCGAACGCGCCAAGGCGCGTGAACCATCGGAGTGGACGGTCGTGGCTAAGCCGGCATCCCGCGAGGCCTATGGCTGCATGATCCGCAAGGACGACCCGCAGTTCAAGGCGCTTGCCGATGGCGTGATCGCGGGACTGATGAAGAGCGGCGAGATCAAGCACATGTACACGAAGTGGTTTTTGCAACCGGTGCCGCCCAAGGGCCTGAACCTGGACTTCCCCTTGTCCGACGATATGAAGTCGTTGTTCGCGCACCCGAATGACGAGGCACTGGGCTGACCGCCCGTTGGTGCGCGGATTGCGTGGCGGCAGGTCAGGGGGCAAGGATGCTGGTTAGGGTCTCCAGTTCATTTGTGATGTCAGCCTGGCGCTGTGCCGCCTGACGCCGTCGCATAAGATGGCCAAGCTCTTCGAGGTGCGCTTGCGCGAGTTGCATCTGCGAGAGCCGCGAGCGATTCTCGTGCTCCAGAGACTCGCAGAGCGCAGTTTGCACGAGCAGCCGAAATGCCTGGCGTTGCAGGGCAGCTTGCAGCAACGGCGCAGACAAGTAGTGTATGGGTGGCCCAGAGGCATCCTGCGCGGCAGGCTCGGACGCGATGATGCTGGTGAGGTCCGGTTCGGGCAGCAGCCGCCGGCTCACGAGGCCGGACTCGGACGTGTGCAACAACCATAGAGTGCGACCTTGCCGCCTTTCCTCGTCGAGCGCGGCCAGCCACGTGTCGATCGCGGCCGGCGCATCATCAACGGTGGCGCAGCCCGGCAGGACGACATATCGATTGCCGGCGGAATCGAGTCGGTCGCTCGCGCGGTGGCTCGCCAAGAGGACATGTGCGTGCGGATCATCGAGCAGCAGGGATCGTAGGGCTTGCAGCAAACGAGCGTTGAACGTTCCACAGAACCCGCGCTCGGCTCCGATCGCCAGCCAGCTGTTTTTCCCGGCGTGTAACGTGGGTGTGTCGTTCGGGAGGTCCATGTCGACACACTGCGCCAGCCCGTCGGCCACAGCCAACAATGCCTGCGTCAGGGCTTGTCGCTCGCGCGTGGCGCGCTGTACTTCAGCGGAAGCGACATTCTTCATCGCCTGCACGATCTCCTGCAGCTCAGATAGCAACGCGGCGCGTTTGCGCAGAGCGTGCTGACCGCTCATGGTTCACGACCCGTCCAGGCGCGCACCGCAGCCACCCATTGCTGGCGCGGCGCGTCGAGGCCTGGCGTATCATTGCCGCGCACGCGCAGCTGCAGCGTGTCAAGGACAGCCTGCAGCGCCGACGGCTCCAGGCCGTCGAGCCACCCTTCATTGAGTGCCACCAGCCAGGCCATCTGGAAGGCGATGGGGCGCGGCTCCAGGCGGTCCTGGCGCAACAAGGCCTGCACCAGGCGCCCGCGACGCACGCGTGCCTCCGTCTCATCGTCGAGTCGAGTGCCGAAGCGCAGAAACAGTTCCAGCTCAAGGAATTGGAGATAGTCAAGCCGCAGGTGTTTGCATTCGCGCGCGATGGGGCGGGCCTGCGCCTTGCCGCCAATGCGCGAGACCGATATGCCCAGGTCGATCGCGGGATAGGTGCCGGCAGCCACCAGCTTCGAGCTCAGGTAGACCTGGCCATCGGTGATGGAGATCAGGTTGGTCGGAATATAGCTTGCCACTTCCCCGAGCTGCGTGGGCACGATCGGCAGCGCTGTCATACTGCCGCCGCCGCGGGCTGCGTTTAGCTGGGTCGAGCGCTCTAGCAGGCGAGCGTGCAGGTAGAAAATATCCCCCGGATATGCCTCTCTACCGGGCGGGCGGCGCATCAGCAGCGATAGCTCGCGGTAGGCCTGAGCATGTTTGCCAAGGTCATCGTAGACGATCAGCGTATCATGCCCGGCCTGCATCCAGGATTCCGCGAGCGCGCATCCCGCGAACGGTGCCAGGTATTGCAGCCCGGGCAGGCCACCCGCTTCGGCAACCACGATGGTCGTGTGGGACATGGCGTCGTGCTCGTTGAGGAGGTGAATGGTCTCGGCCACCTCGGCCCGGCGCTGGCCGATCAGTACCAGCACGCATCGCATGGCCTGGTCCCGCTGGTGGATGATTGCATCCAATGCCAGGGAGCTCTTGCCGGTGCTTTCGTCGCCGATCAGCAACTCGCGCTGGCCGCGCCCGATGGGAAGGAGGGTATCGATGACAGTGTTACCCGTGTACAAAGGGCGGGTGACCGGATCGCGGTCGATGATTGCCGGCGAGCGCGCTTCAAGTGGCTGTTGTCTTTCCACAGGCGGCAGGGGCTGGTCGTCCAAGGCGCGGCCCAGCGGATCGATGACGCGCCCGAGGAGCGCATCAGCACATGCCAGCGTCAGCCGCTGGCCGCTGCGCCGCATACGGGTGCCAGCCGCCAGCCCCTCGGTCTGGTCCAGCAGGATGCAGCCTGTCAGGTTCTCGTCGAGCTGGAACACCCAAGCCCGGCTGCCATCGGGCGAGCGAAGCACTTCCCCGAGCGGTACAGACGGCAGGCCTTGCAGCCAGGCGATGCCGTCGGCTACGCCCACAACGGTGCCTACCTCCTCGATGGCAAGGCCGATCTGTGGGGTATTCATGGGCAGGCGCGGACGAAGGCATCCACGCCTCGGCGCAGGCTTGCTTCGAGCTGGTGGCCGGGCAGGTGGACGCAGATGCCGGCCAGTAGTTGCGGATCCAACTGCCACCGGGTTCGTGCGTTGGCACCCATCAACGCTTCGATCTGCTTTTCGATTCGCGCACGGGTGGACGGCGCAGTCGGATACGCAGTGCTGACCCGGACCTCGGGAGGTGCCTCGCCGCGGTCCGACCATCCATCGCGCAGGGCGATACCGGCTGGTCCGGCCTGCCTCCCCAGATCGACAAGGAACAATTCCACGATAGCACCCTCGAGGGGCGGCGAAGCAAGGCGTGTCAGGTAGTCGGCGACGAACCGTGCGGCTCGCTCGCGTAGTGCGTCTTCTTGTTGCGCCGCTGCGAGCGCCTGCCCTTGCAGGATGCGTGCCCTGGCTTTTTCGCGCTCGGCATCAAGCTCCCGCCCAAGCTCTGCCAGGCGCTTCAGTCGTAGTCCGGCAACCTCGTCGGCCAGATCGCGCTCGGCGGCCACGCGGCGGGCCTCGAGGTCAGCCTTCTCCTGTGCAAGCCGCGCGACGTCGGCGTCGATGGCTGCCTGGCGGTCTTCCAGCGCCTGCCAGCGACTCGCCTCTGCCTGGGCGCGCGTGTCGAGGGCGGCGCGGACCGGCCGGTAGAGCAGTCGGTTGAGCAGCCACAAAAGCACCAGGAAGTTGATGATTTCCAGCACGAAGGTGGTGGCGTCAAGTTCCATGGCATCCTCTACTTCAGGAAGTATTCCAGCAGCGGGTTGCGGAACAGGATGATGAGTGCAATCACCAGGCAATAGATCGACAACGACTCGATCATCGCCAAGCCGATGAACAGGGTACGACTGATCGGCTTTTCGGCCTCCGGCTGCCGGGCAAGCGCTTCGAGCGCTGCGGCAATGGCCTGCCCCATGGCGCGCGCCGGGAAGAACACGCCCAGTGCGATGGCCAGTGCAGCCACGACGGTCGAAACTACGCTGAACAGATGCAGGTCGCTCATCAGTGCTCCTCAAGGGGGGATGGCGCGAGGGGGCCCGGTTGCCCGGCTTCTAGCGCGCTGCCGATGTAGATCAGTGCGAGCATGCCGAAGATGTAGGCCTGGACCAGGGCCTCGACCACGTGCAGCAACAGCAGAGGTACCGGCACCAGCAGTCCGGCAACCAGCAGTACTAGCATGGCAGCCATTTCCAGACTCATCATGTTGCCAAACAGGCGGATCGCCAGGGCGATCGTGCGGGTGAACTCGCTGATGAGGTGGAACGGCAGCAGCATAGGGGTGGGTGCAAGGTAGTGGCGCAGGTAGGCCTTCCATCCGGACGCGCGTATACCGAAGACATGCACGGCGGCAAACACGATCACTGCCAGCGCACTGGTCACCGACAGGTCGCGCGTCGGGGATAGCAGTCCGGGTACCAGGCCAAGCAGGTTGGCCAGCAGGATAAACAGCCACAGCGTGCCGACGAAGGGCAGGACGCGCTCTACGTAATTGGCGCCCACCACTTCCTCGACGGCATCGTGCATGAGCTGGTACGCCATTTCGCCAGCCAGTGGCAGGCCTTCGTCGTCGCGCGTAATGGCGTGGCGCAGTGCGAGGGCCAGCGCGACGAGGCACGCGCTTACGCATAGCGAGAGCAGCATGGGCTCCGTGAAGGCCAAGCGATGGAATTGCCAGACGATGACGTTGTTCATCGGTCGTGCGAGCGAAAGAAGAGTACGACGTTGACCGCACCGACCAGCAGCCCGAGCAATATCAGGTTGACCGTCCAGCGCACGGAATATCCTGCCGCCTGTTCGTCCAGCCAGTGTCCCAGGTAGGCGCCGGCGATTACCGGTCCTACCAGAAGCAGTCCGGCGGTACCACCGATGACGAGCAGGCCGAGGAGGCCGGCGGGCCGCGCATCGCGCAGCTGCCTTAGCTGGCGGGCGAGAGCGTGGCGAAGTCTGTCGTCGTCCTGGGTCACGGCGCCGCCTTCGTGAGTTCCTGCATGCGCTTGTACAGGACCAGATCGAGCTGGAGGCGGCTTTCTCTCGTGCTGACGCGAAGCCGGTGTTCGCGCTCCAGCATGTGCTCGAACTCCGTTTGTAGTGACACCGGGTCTGCGTGGGCCAGAAAGCGGCCGCTGACGATGCACACGGTGGTGCGCCCACGGATCGTTCGGCAATGCAGCATGCCGCCGAGGCTCGCACCGTAGCACCATTCCGGTGAGTGGCGTGTCCTATAGCGAAAGAGTCCAGGCTCTATGACGGTGAGCAGGTCGACATGGCCAGCCTGCAAGCCGAAGGCGCCGCTTGCGTCGGCGGCAACCAGGCTGGTGGTGTCGTCAATATCGACCGCGCGGTGGCCGTCGAGCATTTGAAGCGTGAATGTCCTCATGATGGCATGGCCCCGCGCATGTAGCAGGCTTGCTCGGTCAGCGCGTCGTAGGCGCCGTCGAGAAAGCGCTCGCAGTCGCCAAGCATGGTTTCCAGCGGCACCGTCACGCCAGGCATGCCGGTGTGGTCGGCCACGACCTGGAACGGCTGTGTCAGGTAGCGTTGCAGGCGCCGGGCCCGCGTCACGATGCGGCGGTCATCCTGCGAAAGCTCGTCGATACCGAGCATCGCGATGATGTCCTCGAGTTCCTTGTAGCGCGCCAGGTGCTCGCGCACAGCCGCGGACACGCGGTGGTGGTGCTGGCCGACCAGCCGCGCGTCCATCAGGCGGCTGCTCGAGGCGAGCGGGTCGACCGCGGGGTATATGCCCCGCGCTGCCTGCTCGCGGGCCAGCACTACGATGGCGTCCAAGTGTGCCTGGATGGCCGTGATCGACGGGTCGCTCATGTCATCGGCAGGCACGTATACCGCCTGCACCGCGGTGATCGCACCCTGGGCGGTCGACAGCACCCGCTCTTCAAGTGTCGCGACTTCGGTTTGCAGCGTTGGCTGATAGCCCACGCTTGACGGCATGCGCCCAAGCAGGCCGGAGATCTCGGTGCCGGCCTGGACAAAGCGGAACAGGTTGTCCATCAGGAACAGTACCTCCGAGTGACCCGCTTCTCGCAGGGCCTCGGCACAGGCGAGTGCGGTGAAGCCAGTGTGAAAGCGCACGCCCGGTGTCTCGTCCATCTGCCCGAAGACCATGACCGTACGTTCCATGACGCCAGCTTCGCGCATGTCGTGCCAGAGTTCATGGCCTTCACGAATGCGCTCGCCAACGCCGGCAAAGACGGACGCGCCGCGATACAGGCTACCCACCGCATGCATAAACTCCATCATCAATACCGTCTTGCCCACTCCGGCGCCGCCAAACACCCCGGTCTTGCCGCCGCGAACGAACGGGCAAAGCAGGTCAATGGCCTTGATGCCGGTCGGCAGGATATGTTCCGCGGGCAGCGTCTGTGACAGTGGCGGCGGCGCAGTCATCACCGGTCGCCTCGGGGCGTCGGAAAGGGGCGGTCCTCCGTCCAGCGGATTGCCCAGTACGTCCATCAGGCGGCCGAGAGTCGCCGGCCCGGCAGGCACGGATAGTGGGGCGCCAGTGTCGGCAACCGCCATGCCGCGTGCAAGTCCTTCCGTTCCATGCAGAGCGATAGCACGCACGATGTTCTCGGAGATATGCTGTGCCACGACCATGACCAGTTCTCTTGCATCGAAGCGGGCGGTCAGCACGTGGCTCAACTGAGGCAAGGGCGTACCACGTACATCGACCACGGGGCCGTGCACGGCCAGCACGCGATAGGCAGGGGGGATCGTCATGCCTGACTCGGGCCCATCATTGTCCAGGGCCATGCCTCTGGGGCCGGCCTGACCGCTACTGCCAGTAGTTGCGCAGCGTCTGCTGCTGTTCTTTGGTCAGCACGCTCTCCATGCGCTTGCGGGCATCTACCGAAGAGTCGTACATCTGCTCGCGCAGCTTGCCGATCGCCTTGTAGGTGTCATCAATGGCGATCTTGTCGGGGCTTGGCGCCGCATAGAGATCCCGCAAGCGAGCGTGCTGGTCCATCATGGCACCCATCATCGACCAGTGTGCCTTGCGTGTCTCATCCATGATGCCGTTAATCTTCGTGCGTTGTTCTGGACTCAGCTTGAGATCCGGTCCGCGGTCCCAGCCAAACGGACCCATCACGCCGTGCCCACTACCGAACCCGCCCATCATGCCGGGCCCCATGCCATAGCCGTCCATCATGCCCATGCCGTAGCCACCCATCATGCCCATGCCGTAGCCGCCCATCATTCCGTAGCCGGGTCCAAGGCCGCAGTCGTGGCCGCCACGCGATCCTTGCGTGGGTGGCGCGGCCATAGCCGATACGGTTGTCATCGCCATGGCGAAGGTGCAGGCTCGGATCCATGCCGCATGCTTGTTCTTATTGCAAAGCATTCGAGTGACCATTCTTATCTCCTTTGTTCGGATTGGCGCCCGGCAGCGTGCCGGAACTGCGGCCGGAGTAAGGGCGACTTCAGGACAACTATAGAAAATGTCATGTCCTGATATTTGATGTGGATCAAGGTGTTTTTGTGCCGCTACGCCGACACGGCGCGCAGGCTATCCTGGTGCACCGGTATGACCGATCCGACGCGCTCGCGGGGCGGAAATGCGGGCGTCGCGCGATACGGTTGCTTCCTCCCGGCTCAAACCACGCGGCCGGAAGATGTGCGCGGCGTGATCCGCTGGACCTGGGTGGTGGCGGACTGGCTGCCATTGCCGGCGTCCTTTATGGCCTGACGGTGCAGATCTCACCCGAGATGGGCTTTAACCCTTGTGTTACCCATGTTTGCGGCGGCATCCCTCGGAGGTGTCGGCAGCATCTACGGCGCGGCGCTGGTCGGAATGATCATCGGCCTGGCCAGTCGATCTAGGTGCCCCTGACCGGCGCGGCACATACAAGCCCGCCGTGGGCTTTCTGATTATGTTTCTCCGCCTGCTGTGCTACCCGAGGGGCATTCTGGGAGAGCGATCATGAGCGGCATCGTTTCCTATGCGGTCTTCCTCCTGACCCAGGCGCTGATCTTTGCGGTGGTCTGTCTTGGGCTGAACCTGCAATTGGGGCTATACGGGTCTAATTGGGAATGCCGCTGACGCTGGCCAGGGCAGGGTTGTCTGATACGGCACGCATGGCCTTGCCAAGTCGGGCGCGGCGCAGGAAGAGATGCAGGGCGACCATCAGTAGCGCGGTCAGCACCACCACAAAGATCTCGTCGCAGGTCAGCCTGACACCGGGCAGCACCTCCTGCACAAGGGCAATCTCGTGCGAGTGGGTACTCTGGCTGCGGGCCCCATACGAATACCACCAGATTGCGTAGTGCCAGCGAGGCGCCGAACGACGCAATGACAACGGTCGCTGCCATACTGCTGGCGCGCAGGGGACGGAAGAACAGCCGGTCCAACAGCAGGGCGAGCGCTGCGGCCATGACAGCGGCCGCGGCCAGTGCGATCAGGAAGCGCTCCAGCCGAACGTGAGCGGGCCGAACGCGGCGGCGCCTGCAATGTGGTCGGGCAAACGCGAAGGCCGCCCTAGCCATTTCCGACAGGGGTTACGTGCTGGCACAGGGCCGGGATCGCGTCACGGGCAGTGCCAAGGAACTGCTTGGCAACCCGGAGATCGTAGAACTCTCTCTCGGGCTGCGCCGGGGGTTGTCATGATGGGCCAGTAGAATCGTCACGCCGAGATCCCGCGCCTCGCGCATCTTGCAGAACAGCGTGTCCACCAGGCTGGGCGACAGGCCGGCCGATGGCTCATCCAGCATCAGTACTTTGGGGTTCGCCATCAGCGCCCGCGCTACTGCGACCATCTGACGCTCGCCCCCGGAAAGCGTGCCGCTGGCTTGCCTGCGGCGCTCGCCCAGCCTTGGGAACAGGTTGAACATACGCTCCGTGTGCGCGCTTGCGCTGGTATCGAGCATTCCCAGTGCGCGATGACTGGTCGCAAGCCAATCTGCTTTTCTCGGTGCCGGAATAGGGCCGTGCTCAATGACTAGTTGCAGTCATATATGGACCAGTCGTGCTCTCCATTGCCCGAGAATCCGACTGCAATTTTGCTAGCCTACCTTTTTTGCGCGGTCACAGCCACGCACCCACACGCCTTGCGTGGCTTGTAATATGTAGATAGGTGGTACACGCGAAAGATGGCCCGCCTCATTCACGCTTGAAGCCGGCGGTAGTCTGCATCGCCGACGTGCGTTGGTAACCGGAGAGCCGTGACGTGTTGCGACGTGGCCGGATTTTTGCTTTCTTGGCCCTCTGTGGGGGCGGGTATGTCGCTTATAGTCTCGTCGCCAGCGAAGTGCGAAATTCGCTATGGCAGGCGCGCCTGCTGGGCCAGTTCAGCCAGGAACTAACGTTCGAGGTGCGGCCGGGTGCCAGCGACAGCATCTCCTTCCCACGTTCCGGTCCTTATGACGCTCGCCTGGGCTATGGCGGGATGCCGCTCTTTGCCGAGCGGCTGACGCAGCGCGGTTACGTACTGGCGGAGCAGGCGCGCATGTCGCCCGAGATGGTTCGGATGATGGAATATGGGATCTTTCCCCCGTACCGAGAAAAAAGTCAGGCCGGCTTGGCGCTGCGCGACTGCAACGGTCTTACGCTGGATTTCGAACGCTATCCGCAGCGGCAGTATGAAGATTTTGGAGCGGTGCCGCCGGTGTTGGTTGGCGCACTTCTGTTCGTGGAGAACCAAGGGCTGCTTAACCCCGAGTACCCGAATTTGAACCCGGCGCTAGACTGGAAACGTCTGTCGCGGGCTGCGATCGACCGGCTCATCCGGCTAGTCGACAGTTCGCATGAATCTCCCGGTGGCAGCACCCTGGCCACGCAGATCGAGAAGTACCGGCACTCACCTGAAGGCCGCACGCAATCGATTGGGGAGAAGTTCCGGCAGATGACCTCGGCCTCGCTGAGGGCCTACGCGGACGGCCCGGACACACGGCGTGCCCGTGAGCGCATTGTGGTCGACTACCTAAATACGGTGCCACTGTCCGCGCGCGCGGGTTTCGGCGAGATCAATGGGATCGGCGACGCATTGTGGGTCTGGTACGGGGAGGATTTCGGCGGGGTTAACCGGCTCATGAGGGAGATGGACCCCCGCGCTCCGGCTGGCCGCGAGGCTCTGGCCTTCAAGCGCGCGCTGTCGCTGATCATCTCGCAGCGCCGGCCGTCGTACCACCTGCGCCGCGACGACACCAACCTGGATGCATTGACCGGCAGCTACCTGCGCTTGCTGGCCGCGAACGGGATTATTACGCCGCAACTTCGCGATGCTGCGTTGCAGCAGCCGCTTGACAAGGCCGCGCCCCCGGCAAAGTTAACAGCGGAACCCTTCATTACCCGCAAGGCCATCAACCGCGTGCGTGCTGACATTGGCAGGCTGACCGGAGTCGACAGCCGCTATGACATGGACCGCCTGGACCTGACCGTGGACGGCACCATCAACCGCGAAGCCCAGCGAATGGCGACCCAAACGCTACTACGCCTGAAGAACAAGGATGATGCCCGTAAGATGGGCCTATATGGGCACAACATGCTGCGCGACCAGGATGACCCGTCGAAGCTAATGGCCAGTTTCACACTGTTCGAGCGCGTGGGCAATGCCAGCGTGGTGCGGGTGCAGGCAGACAACGTGGACCAGCCGTTCGACATCAACAGCGGCGCCCGCCTCAACCTGGGCTCCACCGCCAAGCTGCGCACGCTGGTCACCTACCTGGAGATCGTCACCGAGCTGCATGCCCGCTATGCCGGCATGAGCCGCGTGGAGCTGGCCGGCGTGAAGCTGGCGAAGCAGGATGCGCTCAGCCGCTGGGCAGTCGATTACCTGACCCAGGCGCGTTCGCCGGCAGACCGCGAACTGACCCCGATGCTGGAAGCCGCCATGGAACGCAAGTATTCTGGCAACCCGGGCGAAGCCTTCTTTACCGGAGGCGGCCTGCAGAGCTTCAGTAACTTCGAGCGCTGGGAGGGCGAGCGCATCATGACTGTGCGAGAAGGTTTCCAGCATTCGGTCAACCTGGTCTTCATCCGCATCATGCGCGATATCGTGCGCCATGACATGTTCCACGCCCGGCCCGACAGGAGCAACCTCTTCGAAGACCGCCATTCGCCTGAGCGCCGTGCCTACCTGGAACGCTTTGCCGACCAGGAGGGCGCGGCCTACATGACCGGCTTCTACCAGCACTACCGTGGCAAGGATTCAGACCAGCGCCTGGCGACGCTGCTGGGGCGCGTGCAACTGAGCACGCCGCACTACACCGCGGTGCGCCTGTCGGTCACGCTGCTGAGCGCCCGGCCGGACTTGGACGAGGACAGCTTTGTCCGCATCATGCGCTCACGGAGGTCCGCCAAGCAGTTGGCCGGCGAGGACCTGCCGGCCTTGTACCGCAAGTATGGGCACGACAAGTTCAACCTCAATGACCGCGGCTATCTGTCGCGCATCCACCCGCTGGAACTTTGGATGGTGGAATACCTAGGTAAGCATCCTGACGCCACGCTGTCGCAGATCCTGCGCGACAGCACGGCTGAACGCCAGACGGTGTACCGCTGGCTGTTTCGCTCCCACAGCAAGTCTGCTCAAGACAATCGCATCCGCACCGTGCTGGAGCGGGAGGCATTCCAGCGCATCGCGAAGCGCTGGCAGCGCTTGGGCTATCCCTTTGATTCGTTGACGCCGTCTTATGCAACTGCCATTGGCGCCTCGGGCGACCGGCCCGCCGCGCTGGCAGAGTTGGCCGGCATCATCCTCAATGACGGCGTTGTCACGCAAAACACCACGGTCCATAGCCTGGAGTTTGCGGCCAATACACCTTATGCGACGCGCTTTGTCCTCCAGCCCCTGCCGGGGAAGCGGTTACTGCCTGCCGAGCTGACAGCGGTGGTGCGGCGTTCAATGCTGGATGTGGTGGAGCGTGGCACGGCCAAGTCGATCAATGGCGCCTTTGTCGTGCCCGGCAAGGGCGGGATACCTTTGCCGGTGGCGGGCAAGACTGGCACAGGAGACCAGCGCTTCCAAGTGTACGCGACGGGCGGGCGGCGAATCGCATCGCGCTCGGTGAGCCGCTCGGCGACCTTTGTGTTCATTTTGGGCGAGCGCTTCTTTGGGACCGTGACCATTAGCGCCATGGCGCCCTACGCAGTGCACTACAGCTTTACAAGCGCGCTGGCCGTGCATCTGCTGCGCTATATGGCGCCACAGGTGGCGGCAATGGCCGTGCCCGGCAGCAGCCAGCCGCTGCTGCGCTGCAGTGACTGGCCGCCGGGGATCCGGTTGCCGCAAGCTCCCCCATCGGCGGCGATGCCGGCGTGGTGAAGGTCGATCGGTCTTTGGCAGCGAACGATGCAGCAGATCACCCACAGTGTGATTGAGGCTTATTTGATCGCGCCGACGGTAAACCCGGCCACGAAGCGGTCAAGGAAGCTGTTGTAAAGCACCGCCACCGGTACGCTGACGATCAGGCACGCGCCCATCAGCGACCCCCAGAAGTACACATCGCCCCGCACCAGGAAGGTCGGCACGCCCACGCCCACTGTGTACTGCGACGAACTTGTGATAAAGGTCAGTGCGTAGACGAACTCCTGCATTGCCAAGGTGGCGCTGAAGATGACCACGGTCAGGATCCCGCTCGACGACAACGGCACCACTACTTTCAGGAAGGCGGCGAAGCGGCTTAGCCCGTCCATCATCGCGGCTTCCTCGATGTCGCGCGGCACCGCCTTGAAGAATCCCATCATCAGCCAGCTGCAGAACGGCACCGTGAAGCTGGGGTACACCAGCACCAGCGACCACAGCGAATCTTGCAGGCCCAGCGCGCCGATGATGCGCGAGAACGGGATGAACAGGATGGTTGGCGGGATCAGGTAGGTCAGGAAGATGCCGATGGCCCACTGCCTGCCCCAGCGTCCCGACAGGCATGCCAGGCTGTAGCCAGCGGGCACGGACAGCAGCAGCGTAATTCCCACCACGCCAACGGCCACCACGAGCGTGTTGAGCACCCAGCGCACATAGCGGGTCTCGCCGAACAGCACCCGCAGGTTGTCCAGCGTAGGCGGCAGGTTGAACAGGAAGGGGTTGTTGGCGGTGTTGATCAGGTCATGCACGTCCTTGAAGGTGGTGATCAGCATCCAGTAGAACGGGAACGCGCAGAACGCCACGAAGGCGGCGATGATGCCAAAATGCGCGCCGCGAGCGGCCCAGCGACGGTAAGTGATGCCAGCAGGGCGCATGTCAGGTCACCTCCGTGCGGCGCGCTACGGTCAGCAGCACGATCACGACAGCCGCCAGTACGGGGAACAGGAACAGCGAGATCGCCGCGCCTTCCGCCAGGTCACCGCCCTGTATGCCGGTGAAGAAGGCCAGGCTGGCCAGCACCTGCGTGGTGTCGTAGGGCCCGCCGCGGGTCAGCACGTAAATGATGATCATGTCGGTGAAGGTGAACACGATGCCGAACAGCAGCGCCACCAGCATGATGGGCATCACCAGCGGAATATTGATGAGGAACAGGTGGCGCCAGAAGCCCGCGCCGTCCATCTCGGCGGCGTCGTGGATGTCCTGCGGGATGCCGCTCAGGCCGGCAAGGATGATCACCGTCGCCAGCGGCAGCAAGCGCCAGACGTCAACCACGATGACGGATGCCATCGCCAGATCCGGCTGGCCGAGCCACACCGGCCCGCCATGCGGCCCCAGCGCCCCGACCGCGCGCAAAATCCAGTTGATGATGCTGTAGACCGGATCGAAGATCCACAGCCAGCCGATGGTGCCGAGCGAGATCGGCGCCACCCATGGCAACAGGATCAGCAGGCGCACCAGCCATTTGCCGCGGAAGTCGCTGTACAGGGCCATAGCGAGCATCTTGCCCAGCACCACTACCAGTACCTGCGACACCAGCGTGAATACGAGCGCGTTGCCCAGCGAGCGCCAGAACGTGTCGCTCTCCAGCACGCGGCGGAAGTTCCGCAGGCCGACGAAGTGCAGCGCGTGACTGCCCACCGTGACATCCGTCAGGCTGTAGTAGAGCGACAGCAGGAACGGAAAGCCGACCAGCAGAGCGATGTAGATCACCGCCGGCGCGAGCATGACGCGGCCGAGCCAGCCGTCGTCGTCGGCCAGGCGTGGCACGGGGTGCCGCGCCCGTTCCTGCGCAGGCTGCCTGGTCGCGACGTGCAGCAGCTTCACGGCGAGCCTCCCAGGCTGGCGCCGGATTTGGCATCGAAGCGGCGCAGCTTGTGCTCGGGCACCACAAAGCGGTGTCCGCCGCCGGTCGCGATCGGCACGGTCACCGTACAGGGAATGCGCGAAACCACGCTGGCCTGCGGTAGCGGCGGCTCCAGCCTGCCGTAGATCAGGCGGTCCGATCCCAGGTTCTCGATGCGAGTCACGTCCACCATGAAAGGTCGCAGCGCCCCCTCCGCAGGATAGGCTTCGCGCGGCAGGAAATGCTCGGGCCGGAAGCCGGTCACGACACCGTCGGCTTCCATCAGGTTCATCGGCGGCGAGCCGATGAAGGTGGCGACGAAAAGATCGGCGGGATGCTCGTAGACCTCCTGCGGCGTACCGATCTGGTGGACTCTGCCATGGTCGAGAATGGCGATGCGGTCGCCCAACCCCAGCGCCTCGATCTGGTCGTGCGTAACGTAGACGGTGGTGATGGCCAGCCGCCGCTGGAAGCGCTGCAGTTCGTCGCGTGCCGAAGTGCGTAGCTTGGCGTCGAGGTTGGACAAGGGTTCGTCGAGCAGGAACGCCACCGGTTCGCGCACCACTGCGCGCGCCAGCGCGACCCGCTGGCGTTCCCCGCCGGAGAGCTGGCGCGGTTTGCGCTGCAGCAGATGGTCGATGCCGAACAGCTGTGCGGCCCAGCCCACCTTGCGCTCAGCCTCCTCGCGCGATACATGCCGGGCCCGCAGCGGAAAGGCGATGTTTTCCGACACATTGAGGTGCGGGTACAGGGCGTAGCTCTGGAACACCATGGCCATGTTGCGCAAGCGGGGCGGCAATGCCGTGACGACGCGCCCGTCGACCAGGATATCGCCGCCGCTCGGCGCCTCCAGCCCCGCAATCAGGCGCAACAGCGTGGTCTTGCCGGAGCCGGAAGGCCCCAGCAGGACCAGGAACTCGGCATCGCGGGCGCCAAGGTCGACGTTGTCGACCGCGTTGGCGCCATCGAAATGCTTGGTGAGCGAGCGAACTTCCACGGAAGCCATAGACAGTCAAGATCGCGCTACACCATGCCCTTCTCGCGCCACTTGGCGAAAATGCGCTTGCAGGTGGCGTCGGCAATGCGGACGGCGTTCTCCGGCGTCTCGTCGCCCGTGGCTGCCTTGGCAAACATGGTGTTGAGTACCCAGGTATTGAAGATCTCATCGATGGCCGCGTTCGCATAGCCGGGATAGCCGACATTGGTCGCCTGGTTCATCAGCGCGCCGAGGACCTTGTATTTGTCGTGCGGTGCGGCCTTCTGATCGTTCGCGATCAGCTTCTGCAGGTCGGGCACGGTACTGAGGAAGCACGGAAAGTTGTAGAACTCGCTGCCCAGGAAGCCCTGCCTGAAATTGTCGATATAGTCGACCAGGAACTTCTTCGCGCCGGCAATGTTCTCTGCGAACTTCCAGATCACATAGCAGTCCATCACGTGCTCCAACGCGATGCGCCGCGCCGGCCCCTGCAGCGCCTGCGTCAGCCAGATGTCGCGCCCGATCGCCAGGTTCTTGTTCTCCGCCTCGCGGGTGATGGAAATCGCATTCAGGCACAGCGAGATCTTGCCGGCCAGCATGGCGCGGTTGTTGGATGACGGGTCCCACGCCATCACTTCGGGGGTCATCGTCTCCTGGTACAGCGCCTTGACGAACTTGACCGCTTCCAGGGTGTTCTTTGAGTTCAGTACCACGGCGTGCCGTTCATCCTGGACCGAGCCGCCGAAGGCATACAGGATAGTGCGCATCGCCATCGCGGTGTCGAGCTCCGCCGACAGCCCGACGCCGATCGGGATGCCGCGGCTGCTTTTTATCTTGCGCCCGGCGGCCAGGAGATCCATCCAGGTGTCAGGCGGCTTCATGCCGGCCTCGTCCCACAGGTCCTTGCGGAAATTGATCGGGTCCGGCACGAAGCTGTCGGAGAAGGCGAAGTACTTTTTCGTCTTGGGGTTGTAGGTGCTCTTGATCGCCAGCTCCACCGGCTTGCCATGCTTGCGCTGGCACTCCTCGTAGATCTCGCCATGATCGATGACCTGTTCCTCGTACACCGGCGGCGGCGACAGGAACATGAACAGGTCATGCCCCTTCTGCGCCGACACTTCCGCCGCCGCCCGCGTGGCCAGCGCGGGAATGCCGACGTGGTCGACCACCACCTCGGTATCGTTCTTCTGGCCCCACTCTTTCACATAGGTGTCGTCGAACCACTTGTCGTAGCCGGGCACGAAGTGGTTCCACTGCAGGACCTTCAGCGTGCGCTTCGCCGCGCGGGCGTGGCGCGTGATCACGAAAGGCCCAAGGCCGGCGGCAAGCCCCGCGGCGCCGGTGGCACGGATAAACCTGCGCCTGCCGGAGTTGGTCTTTGTCTTGCTGCTGGCGGCGACTACCGTGTCGGGCCCACCTGGATGCGCTGTCTTGGCCATGGCTTATCTCCTCATGCGAGAAAGCGTCGGCTCCCATCCCGGTAGAGCAACGATCTGTCTGATCACCTCAAGCGTAGGCCTCATTTCATGAATAGGGAATCCCGGTACACACCATGAAGTGAATAAGGCACTTACCTATCACAGAAAGAATCCTACGTTGAGTGATATCAAAAAAGCATCCGCACAGAAGCGCCAAAGTTGAGAGGGCGAAACACCATCACGGTCGCCGCGGGGCGTTCGCTGGGCAAGGCGCCCCCTACCGACTAGAACTTTGCCGTGAATCAATGAGATGCGCCGCAGATGCGATGAACAGGGGCTCCTTACTTCGGCTTCGTCAACAGCAGGCCTAATAAGATACCCATGGCAATGGCCGACGCCAACGCGCACCAAGGGCGCTTGCGTATGATCGCATTGATTTCCACGCTAAGCTGGCCGGTGCCGCCGCCCGCTTGCAAGGTGCGGACATCCTCTCTAGCCTGCTTTAACAGATCCATGCCATGCTCACGAAGCGCGGCTGCCTTTTGGCCGGAACTCTTGTTCGCTTGCTGGAGAAGTTGCTCGGCGTCGGATAGGGCCGCTGAGACCTGATTCATTTGATTCACCTCTTCGCATTTGGTGACTGCACTTCAGATCTACAAACGAGAATCGCTAAACATCAGCGCGACGGCTGCAGGCTCCATATTCCTCCGAGCAGAGAGAGCAACCAATGCGAAACGCTGAGCCATTCACTTGAGACTTCAGAATCTATCTGCGGGGGATGGCGTAGGGCGCTGCCACGTGACGGGGCCGGTGCCAAGGTGGAACGCCATGACTGGATGCCGGACGGCCTAACTTATCGTTAGGAAAATTTTACGGATTGAAAAGACGATGCAGAAAGTCGGTGCCATCCCGCACCAGCACCGCCACCACATCCGCGACTCCCATATCCATAGTCAACGTTTGCGCTGCCGTGTATATGGCAGCGGCGAGCAGTGCCAAAGCCGTCAAGCCTATCTTCAAGCCGCCATCCATAACGTCTCCTCCATTCCGCTGAACTCGGATCCGCAATCGACTGAGCGATCTCAATCGCGGCATGCAATACTGCACTCAGGGTTGCTTCGCGCACCTACTGCGGCCAGCCAGCGTTGCACGAGCGTCAGTCTGCAATCGTGGCACGAGTTTCGCCTGCACGTTTTTCTGTCTCCGACCCCGGGCGCCTCGCATAGATGAAGCCCCAGGTAAGTCCGCTGACAGCGGCCACAGCGGATGCCAACAGCACACCAAGCTTGGCAGCGCCGAGCAGATTGGCATCCGAAAAGCCAAGCGTGGCAATGAAGATGGACATCGTGAAGCCGATCCCCGCCAACAGGCCAATCAAGCAGACGCCGCCCCATGTCACGCCCGGCGGCAGCTTGCACCAGCCCAGGCGCACTGCACACCAGCTGACCGACACAATGCCCAGAGGCTTGCCGACAATCAGTGCAACCGCCACACCGAGCAGCACACCTTGCGCGCTTCCCATCCCGAGATCAACGCCATCGAGGCTGACTCCTGCGTTTGCCAACGCAAAGAGCGGCATGATGAGATACGCAACCCAAGGGTGGAGCGCCATTTGCACGCGCGTCACAGGCGGCAGCACCTCGCGCTGCGCTTGGCGAAGTTGTCTGAGTGGTGCTGCAAGATGCTCGGCCTGCGGCGCCGGACCGCGCGCGCGTGCACGAAGATCATTTAGCGCTTGGGTGAGGGCGTCCATGGGCCTCTCCCGCGTACGAAGCACCGGGGTCATCATACCGAGCACAACCCCAGCGAGGGTGGGGTGCGCACCAGTTTTCAACATGCCCCACCACAGAATGGCTCCGGGGATGACGTAAGCGTAGGCGCTCCCCACACCGATCCATTGCAGCCCCAGAACCATCAAAATACCTGCACCGGCAACCAGTAACCCCGAATAGTCCAGCCCGGCGGAAAAGGCCACCGCTATGATCATCACGGCAACGATATCGTCGATGATCGCTAACGCAAGCAGGAACACACGAACATTGCCCGGTATCGCTTTGCCAAGCAGTGCCAGCACGCCGACGGCAAATGCAATGTCGGTCGCGGTCGGTATCGCCCAACCCCGGCGCTCGGGCATCTCTGCGTTCATCGCAAGATACAGCAATGCCGGGGCGATCACGCCGCCGAGCGCCGCCGCCATAGGTAGCGCCGCCAGTCGCAAGTTCGCCAGCGCGCCTTCATGGATCTCGCGCCGGATTTCCATCCCCACCACAAGAAAGAAGATGGTCATGAGGGCGTCGTTAACCCAGAAATGCAGCGACTGCGAGAGCAAATAAGGGCCAATCCCCACCGACAGCGGGGCATGCCAAAGCGCGTGGTAACTGTCGGCTGCTGGCGAATTCGCCCAGAGCAGCGCGATCCCGGCGGCGGCCAGCAACACAATGCCGCTTACGGCTTCGATATGAATGAAGTGCTCAAGCGCCGAGAAGGCCTTTTCAGCAAAGGCCTGCGCGCGCGGCAACTCCTGTTGGGATGGGGGGCGGTCCACGGTCATAGAGGATTCGCGTTGGCGGCCCGACCAACGCGTCAACCTGTCTCACTGCAATGCGCAGTGCTGACACCCTGTGCCGATTTTACACGGAAAACAGACCGGTCTCGCGATAATCCGCGAACGTTGTCGCGTACTGGCCAGTACAGTCCAGCCAGCTGGAGTCGATACGATTTCACGGTCCACCGGTCCACCGGCGTAGGCTGATTTAGCCGCCGGTGCACAGATCGAAATCGGTTTCGGTATGCGGCCGCGGATAAGGTGTGGTCGTGCCGGCGGGCCGCTTCGCCAAGCAAGCATTGCCATCTAGTACACACATTTGGATGTCTTGAGCGGGACCGGTATCCACCACACAGCAGACTTGCCCCCTTTGCGACGCAAGCATTCTCCTCGCGTTTGGTCGGACAACCCGCCAGCATTAGCGCGAGGGCCGTTGCCCCTAGGCGTGTCAAATCATGTTGATTCATATTTTGGGCTCAGTTCAGCAAAGCCGCTCCACTCAGGTGCTTTGTCCATGCGCCATATCGCAACTGAAGGTCATCGCATATCGACCGGCAGCGGAAAGACGATGGTCGAGCTTTTCTCCCCAGTGATCTGCGTGAGCGTCTGCAGATAGCGCAGCTGCATCGCCTCAGGGGCTTTGGCAAGCATCTGCGCTGCCTCGAGCAACTTCGTCGAAGCCTGCATTTCGCCTTCGGCGTGGATCACCTTGGCGCGGCGTTCGCGTTCAGCCTCGGCCTGGCGGGCGATGGCCCGAATCATGTTCTCGTTGAGATCGACATGCTTGATCTCAACGTTCGACACCTTGATCCCCCAGCCTTCGGTTTGGCTATCGAGCACTTGCTGGATCTCGGCATTGAGCCGTTCGCGCTCGGCCAGGATCTCGTCCAGTTCGTGCTTGCCCAGGGCGGAGCGCAGTGTGGTCTGTGATAGCTGACTCGTGGCATTGAGGAAGTTGGCGACCTGGATGATGGCGAACTGGGCATCAACCACACGGAAGTACAAGACCGCACTGACTTTCACTGAAACGTTGTCGCGCGAAATGACGTCCTGCGGCGGTACCTCTAGGACCACGGTGCGCAAGTCAACTCTTACCATCTGCTGGACCAACGGCAGGACCAGTATCAACCCGGGGCCTTTGACCTTCCAGAAGCGCCCGAGCATGAAGACCACCCCCCGTTCGTACTCTCGCAGTACACGGAAAGAAGAGATGACAAGCAGGGCTCCCATGACGGCGATGCTGGTGGCGCTGACGACGAATTCCATGTTTGCGCTCCGCTGACTGACGCTTCCAACGATACAAAGCACGAGGTTGATGCATCCTCCATCGCTGCACCATACTGGCAATTTCCGACGTGACCCGGTCTACCAGGCTTTGCCGTGCGGCGTCCGCCTCTTCAGTCTAGGAAAATGTGCTGCGAAAGCCCAGGAGGTGACAACGCGTTAGAACCTTCTCGCTGCATACCATGAACCACGACTGGCACCTTTGCGGCTACCTCGCGTCGAACTTTTTGAGGCGTTACGCATCCCCGGGGGAAGCAAAGCCCTCATGCCGGTCCCTTGGCTCCTTTCGACACAATGGCTCGTTCGTACTTCTGATCTGGATATGCCATGCCTGCTTCCATCGAAGACTACGCACTGATCGGCGATTGTGAAACGGTCGCACTGGTCTGCGCGGCAGGTAGCATCGACTGGCTATGCCCGCCGCGCTTTGATTCGCCCGCCTGCCTGGCCGCGCTGCTCGGCACCGCGGAGGCATGGGCGTTGGCGGCTGGCGCCGGCAGCAAGCGAGGGCAAAAGCAAACGTTCTTACCACCCCGGCACCATGGTGCTGAAACTATATTTGACCATCCTGAAGGTGTGGTGGCGATCGTCGACTACATGCCGGTGCGCCAAGGCACGTCCGATTCAAGCGCCCGGGCGAATCTCATTCGGATCGTATTCGGTCGGCGCGGCAGGGTACGAATGAGAATGGACCTGACTTTGCGATTTGACTACGGGGCAACGGTGCCCTGGGTGACACGGCTGGCGGGTGAGCACGGCATACGCGCGGTGGCAGGACCCGCCATGGCGGTCTTGCGCACGCCCGTTCCTTTGCAAGGCAAGGACCTGTCCACCGTGGCCGAGTTCACCGTTGAGGCAGGGCAGGCCACGCGCACGCTGCGGGCCCTGATGGCGGCCGGGTATTGTGCCGAGGCGCAGGCTTGGCGCGGCCGGCAGGTACGCGCGGTGGCGGGCAGTCCCGAGCAGGCGCAGATCATGTACGGTGTTGGTGGCGAGCGCCATCTGTGGGAGTGGGAACTCGACTGGCTGCGGGGTTATCGCGGCGCACGGCCCGTTCGCGTGGGCAACCTGGCTCGGACACAACACATGCGCGGGTCCTTGCCATCGATGAAACCGACCATGGGCAACAACAACAGGCCGGCGTCGCAGGTATTGCCCCGGTACCGCTGGACGAAGGCTGTGGCGAGCCGGGTTGAAGCCATTGGCCATCACATCCGCGTGGGCCAGGAAGCAACCTTTCTGGCCTGCAGCGCTTCTGGCTAGCCGACGCCTATGCGCTGGCAGGCCGCTGGAACGACGCCAGAACCTTGTTCGAGCGCCTCCTCTTGCTGCGCAATGATGTCGGTCTGCTCGCCGAAGAATATGATCCGCTCATGTGTCGCATGGCCGGAAACTTCCCGCAGGCGCTGTCCCATATCGCGCTGGTCAACACGGCCTTGCTCTTGGATCAGCATGCCAGATTGACGAGGTGAACGCCTGCGCTTTCAACGGGTGCGAATCGAGCAGAACTGGCTGGCGAACACTGCAGGACACGTCGAAACCTTATGTTATGGGACCAAGCACATCATGGATCCGCGCACCGCAAATCGATGGCGTTGCATCGGAGCAGGCGTTTTCGGACTAGCCTTGGGGATATGGGGGACCCATGCGTGGTATGGCCCCGTACTCACCGATACGACGGCTACGCTCAAAGCGTATGGCCAGAAGCTGGATGTCAACGAGGCGCGATTCGGGTCGTGCCAGGAGAGCCTCTCGCTCGAAAAGAAGGCGGGCCAGGACTTGACGGCAACCCTGACCGAACGGCTAAACCAGGCGGAGGCGGCGCTCGCCACGGCGCAAGACGATCTGTCCCTTGCCAGGAAGCAAGCCGAGTTAGCGCAAAAATGGGCGCACGATCAGACGCGTCGGCCGTTGGTGGCGGATTCCGCCAGCGCATGCGACAAGCTTGACGATTTGCTAACCGACACGATCAAGCGTCGGAGAGAACAATGAGACTCCCAAGGCAGACTGGCTCCCGGATGCTCTGGATACACGCAACCTGTTGTGCGCAGTGCCTTACAATTCTTCTCGCCGGATGTGCAGCAGAGCCCGAGACGGCGGTCCGCACGCCGCAGGCCCGATGTCAGGTGCCGCAGATCGATCGTCCGGCATGGGCGCTGGACTCGATAGATCCCGAGGCCGACATTTACGCCAAAGGAAAGGCTGCACTGGCAGAACTCGAGCAGCGGATTCGGTATGAGGAGAGGCTCGAGACCGCGATAAGGGCTTGTAGATAGCTGTGTCGTGGCAGGGGTAGCGAACTGCTCCCCATATCCCGCGTCCAACCGATATTGGCGCCTTACTCACGGCCACAGCGGCCTGCTGTGCCCCCATCATGACAATCGTGGCCCTTCCGAGTGATGGCTCCCCGCACAGCCTCGCGGCGGCGCGAAGGCTAGTGACTCCTGGCCTGTTCGAAAGGCCTTTGCAAGTCCATCTGATCCACGCCTTCCCAGAACTTACCGGTAGGCCACAAGCGTACTTTTCCAGGGCGCAGATGGACCAATGGGCGCGCGAGGCGGCAGAGGAAGCATTCATCCCCATGCGGCCCATCCTCAGGGCGGCGCAATGCACAGTCACCGAACACTGCCGCGTCGGCGAAGCAGCCCCCCAGATTCTCGAGGTTGTCCGCGCCTGCAACGCCGATCTGATCGTAATGGGCACGCACGGACGCGGGGCATTCCTCGCGGCGATCATGGGTTCAGTTGCGGCGCGTGTTCTGTCGACGGCACCCGTGCCCGTGCTGCTGGTGGCCTGGCACCTCTATCAAGACCAGCACGCATAGTCCGGGTGGCCGCGGCCCGCGCGATGGACGGCGTCCCATGGAACTGGCGTGATCGAGCGTCGTCAAACTTGTAGCGCGCTGGGTGAAGGGTACGAGTCCCACGCCTTCCTTGATGCTATGTAGCCGTTACGCGAAATCGAACGAAGATGCTGCGTTCTCTTCTGGCGTGTGCGTTACCCGTCATGGTCGCGGCTTGTGCCCAGGGACTTGACCGGCAAAGCATGGTCCCCCCTCCGGACCTTGCCCGCGTGATCGGGACATCCGGTAGCGCTGTCGTGAGTATCAGCGCAACCGCGGACGGGCGTTCTTATCTGGGGGAAGCGCCCCCCGCTCCGGCCGCAGGTGACATCCATATTCGGTGGTCTCAATATGCATACTTGGGTGCATACTCGCCATCGGAAAGCAGTCACAAGGTTGTGGGCGGCAACGGCTCCGGATTCATCTTCAGTCCGGCAGGGTTGATCTTAACCTGCGCGCACGTGATCGAGAGCGCCAGGTTCGTGCGCGTGAAGCTGCCCGACCGTCGTGAGTTCGAGGCCACAGTGGTGGGAAGCGACCTGCGCAGCGACATTGCGGTCTTGCGCATTCATGGCGATGACCTTCCCGTCGCGACGATAGGCGATTCGTCACGGGTCCGCGCCGGCAACTGGGTCGTGGCAATCGGCGCACCATACGGCTTTCAGAACAGTGCCTCATTCGGCATCGTCAGCGCCGTCAGACGAACGATCACGGCCGGCTCCGCGCCGATACCGCTGATCCAGAGCGATGTGGCGGTGAATCCGGGAAGCTCCGGCGGGCCGCTGCTCAACGCTAACGGCGAAGTCATTGGCGTCAGTACCCATATCTTCACGTTGACCGGTGGATTCCAGGGCCTGTCCTTCGCGATTCCGATCAACCCGGCCATGCACATCGCGCAACAGCTCGTCACCTCCAGCCATGTCAAGCGCGGCCACCTTGGCGTCGGCGTGCAGGATGTCGACCAGGACCTGGCCGAGGCCTTCGGCTTACCGGCTGTCGCGGGGGCGTTGATCGACCAGGTGGAACCTGGCAGCCCCGCCGCGCAAGCGGGTGTGAAGGCTGGCGATGTGATTGTACAGATCGGCGATGCCCGGGTCGCCGACGCGATGGCGCTGGCAATGGCGGTCAGCGACCTGCGACCGGGAAGCAACAGCCGGCTGCAGCTGGTGCGAAACGGGGTGCTACAAGCCGTCGCTGTCGTCATCGGCGCGCCTCCATCGCTCGCTGTCCCGGCGAGCCGCGTCCAGTCGGATGCCGTCGGTGGAATTGGCCCGGAACTCCAGGTACGTCGTCTTGCTGCATCGGAGGCTTATGCAAGCGGAATAAACGGGGGGGTGCTGGTTGAGCAAGCCAGGGGCGCAGCGCGTCGAGCGGGCATTCTACCGGGCGATGTGATTCTCGCCGTCAACGGCATCGCGGTCACTACCGCGGCCCAGCTGCATTCCGCCATGGCTGCCACGGATACGAAAGCTGCGCTGCTGGTGCTCCGGGGAGATGTGCGGACCTATATTCCCGTCGATACCAGTCAACATGGTGATCTCCCGCAGCACGAGTTCCACCAATCTGGATTCTTCGAGTCCGCCATCTGAAAAAGTCAGTCCTCCTACGGACATCAGCGTTTCTGAGCAATCTGCCGCGGCTGCGTAGCCGTAGACCGGCGCAGATCCGTGACACGGCTTCACACACCTTGCCATTTGCGTCTGACCTTGCTATGGCCCCTCGTTGTATCCGCCTCCTTCATTGCAGCCCAGCTTCAATGGCTTGCCCCCCGCTTGGACACCGGCATGGATCTCGGCACGCACTTCGGTTAGTACCGGAAGTGCTGGAGCGCAATGCGATGGCCGCGCAGGTTCCTGCAGATCCGCCGTCACGCGCCGGGGTTCCGCTCAGTTGGCGATGTGGTCATGCGCCATGTCATTCCGCCGATGGCACCTGCAGAGCCAAGAACAACGTATCTGGCCCCCGTCTGACTAGCAGGGCAACCGATTTTCCCTGATGACTTTTCAACAGCGATTCCAGTTGCGATACGCCTTGCACCGGCACGTCGTTGAGCCTCAGGATGAGATCTCCTGGTTGGCTCCGAAGGTCGGGATTAGTTCGACAGCTTTGGGGTGCGGCATGCTTGCTGACGCTCCGCACTCTGACAGCACCCCATGCCAAGGCGGCAGTACACGGAGAGCCGGCTGCCCTGCTCGATATTGCTTACCAGCAGTCGTGCATAAGCCCCTAGCTCGCGGCTCACCGTGCGCGACATGATGGCGCCCGTCGGACAAAAAGCCTCCCGATCGACATGCTTCCGGAGCATGGGCCGCGCTGTGCGAGGGTAAATCCGCCAGGTTGCCGGTAGTGGAAAAGCGATCGGATCTGCGGACGTGTGCAGCAAAAAGAGACCCTTCGCTGGACATGTCCCGATGCGGGATTTCAATTGCTGCCCCCGAAGCGCACAAGGCGCTGTACGAGTGGTAGACAGTCCGTTACCCGGCAAGCAACTGCCGTCTGGCAATTGGCACGGATGATGCGACCTCAAACGAGCAGGAAGCCGAATTCATTGAAGGAGGTTGTGCCATGAACAGCAAATTGATCTCTCTCAAAGCGGTTCTCGCGTTGGCGATATCTGCAACTTCCGCCCTAGCGATAGCGCAGGAAACGACGGTCATGAAGCCACAAACGACGCCTTCCGGCATTGAATATGTGAGCGGCGGTATCGGCGATGGACAGCAAGACGCGATGAAGGTCATGCGCAAGGATTACAACCTCCGGCTTACCTTCGCGCGGCCGGGAAGTGGGGAGTATTTGGCTGATGTCAAGGTGATCATCGAGAACGCCGATAATGCGAAGGTCCTGGAGACCACGTCCCGTGGCCCTTTGTTATTCGCCAAGTTGCCCCCTGGCGCCTATCGCATCACGGCCGAATTCGAAGGGCAGCGCCAAGTGAAGAAAGCCACCATCCGGGATGGCCAGCCAAGGGGATTGGTGTACCGCTTTGCTAAGAAATGACGCCGGACTTTGCCCACGCGTCGCAAGGCTGTCCGGAATCACATGGCTTTCGGAACAAGAGAAATCGACGATGGCAGGGCATGCTCGCTTCGGCGTCGAACGGTGAACCAGCCGTTTTAGCCAGCGACCACAACTGCATGTGGTGGTGCGACATGGCTTGCATTCGACGAAGTAGTGTCTTTTACATGGAGGTATTGCGCAGCAATCGGATGGGCTCCATCTGCGCAATCCAAGCACTCGCTTTGCGGCCTGGGATGGTGCCCACTAGCGAAAGTGTTTGCGCCCTTCAGACTCTCCGTACGGAGGTAGTCGCCTGTCTCTTCCGCGAAGGGGATGCCGAAGCCCGACTGTAGAACTCGCGGCTTGCCTGTCAATCACAGGCGGGCCAGAGTCTGCGATGTGGTTCCGAAGGGTCTCTTGCTCACTAATGCCCCTGAGGGCTGCGCCAGCATTGCAGGGCACGCTGGTGTGCGCGCCAAAGCGCCAGCGAAGCCAGCGCTTTTGGTCATTCGGCTGCAACGACAACGCTCGGTTCGGCTTCCACCCGGGGGCCCACGCCTGGGCGAACCTGCAGCATGGCGAATACGCCCAGCGCCGTCGCGACGGCGGTTGCGATAAACATCGAGGAGTAGCCATAGCGTGCTGACAGGATGCCGGCCAGCGTGGGCGCGAGCACCGCAGCGATGTTGGCGATGAAGTGCATGATGCCGCTAAACGTCCCCACACGCGATGGCGCGGTATCAATTACCACCGCCCAGTACACCGAGTTTGGCAAGGCGTTAAGGGCGTTTCCCAATGTCATCAGCGCAATCACGGCCCAAACGCTCTGTGCTTGCGACACCAAAAGGAAGCACAGCGTGGTCAGGAGCAGCGAGCCCGCCGCAAACCAACTCCGCGCGATCACCAACTTGCCGGTGCGCTTGTGCAGCCAGTCCGAGATTCGCCCCCCAAGCAGGACCGTAAAGCATGCTCCGACCCACGGGATCATCCCGATATACCAGAGCGACGACAGGGTGAAATTAAACTGGTCATGGAGGTACTTCGGTGTCCACGTCAGCAGCATGAAGTTGACGTAGATGAAGGAGAAGTAGCCGATGGAGTTGAACACCAGCGTCCGGCTTCGGAAGAAGGCCCACCATGGCAAGGCGGGTTGGGCCTGGCTCATCGCCGTTGCCGCTTCGGCACGCCCCCCGCGAATCGAGGCCAGTTCGCCGGCATTTACCTTCGGGTGATCCTCGGGCCGGTTGGTATAGAGGCGAGCGAAGAGGGTGATCAGAACCAGTCCCAGCGCGCCCAGAACCACATACATGGATCGCCAGCTGTCAGTTAGCAGCAGCAGGCCGACCGCGACCGGCGCGGTGAGCAGCGCACCCAGCGGCGTGCTCAACAGGCCTATCGATACGGCAAAGCCACGCTCAGTGGGCGGCGACCATGCCGACATGGTCTTGTTGATGATCGAGTACGCCGGGCCCTCCGAAAAACCGAACAGGATGCGGACCATGGCAAAGCCACTCAACGCCGAGCCGCCGAAGAGGGCAATGCCGAGATCGCCGGCCCAGATCATGCCGATCGCGAACAGTGACCAGGCGATCCCCGCGATAACCCATACCCGTTTGGCGCCGAGGCGGTCGGCGAGCGCGCCGCCGATCAGCGCACCGAACATATAGCCATAGCCAAAGTAGCCAAGCACGGAGCCCCATCCAGCGCGATCGAAGCCATATTCGGCAGTGATTTGCCCGGCCGCATAAGCAATGGCGCCTCGGTCGATGTAGTTCACCAGAGCGATGACGACGATGAGCAGAAAGATGGTGTACCGATACTGGCTTGGCGGCGGATGTTGTTGCATTGATGGTCTCCCTAGCGTTGTGGATGCGTTGTGCTGCGAGGTGTAGATTATATATAATGCACAATGCATAACGCACAAGCTAAGGGAAAACCATATGTCGAAACCCATCGTTGCAATTGCTTCCCTTGGAGGCACCATCAGCATGACGCCGTCGGCCACGGCCGGCGGTGTCATTCCCCGCCTGGACGCCGCCCAACTGGTTGCAGCCGTGCCGGAGCTTGACGCTGTGGCCGATATCTCTGCGGAGTCCCTGTTTCAGTTGCCGAGTGCGTCGCTCGGCCCCGAGCAGTTGCTGGCATGTCTGGCATGGGCCGAAGGCAGGATCGCCGCCGGCGCATGTGGTGTGGTGCTGACCCAGGGTACCGATACGATCGAGGAGACTGCCTTCTTCCTCGACATGTATTGGCGCCATCCCGAGCCGCTGGTCATTACCGGCGCCATGCGTACTCCGCAGGCAGCGGGGGCGGATGGTCCCGCGAACCTTCTGGCGGCCGTACAGGTGGCAGTCGATGCGCAGAGCCGGGAACGTGGCGTGCTTGTCGTCATGAACGACACGTTGCACCGGGCGCGATGGGTAACCAAATCGGATACCCTGTCCTTGCATACCTTTGTATCGCCTGGCGGTGGGCCGGCTGGGCGTGTGGTGGAGCGGCAGGCGGAGTATTTCCATGCGCCGGTCCAGCGGACACTGGTAAGCCGGCCCACACGGCCTTTCCCGAAAGTGGCGGTTTTTACCGCGCTCCTGGGCGACGATGGCGATCTGGCCGCGGCGGCACCGGACTTCGGCTATGAAGGGATCGTGGTCGCCGGCTTCGGTGCGGGGCATGTCTCTTCGGCCTTTGCCGAGCATGTCGAGCGCCTGGCGGAGCGGGTTCCCGTCGTGATCGCCAGTCGCACCGGGGCCGGACCGACCGCATTGCACACCTATGGTTTCTCAGGTTCCGAGGTGGATCTGGCGCGGCGCGGCGCCATGCTCGCAAAATGGCTCCACCCTTACAAGGCTCGCCTGCTGCTGGCTGCATTACTGGCGGCCGAGACCGAGCAGGCATGCATTCCAGAGATGATGGCGAAGTGGGGTAAACTGCCACGCCATTCACCAACCAACCTGCAGCCAGTCCCTTGAAGACTTTGCCTATTCCCACGCCCGGCGTGCAAGCCTCGCCACCGCGTCGGCTTACTGCTTATCAGTTTGCACTGCAGACTTTGCGCGCCGACATCCTCCAGGGCCGTATGAAGGCAGGGGATCGCCTTCGCCAGGACGACCTGGCCAGGCGGCTGGAAATGAGCACGACGCCGGTGCGCGAAGCGCTGCGCACACTAATCTCGGAAGGACTGGTTTTTTTTGATGCGCATCGCGGCGCAGTGGTGCGTGGTCTGACGCTTGACGATGTGCAGGAAATCTACCGCCTGCGCAAGGTGCTTGAACCCATGATGGTCGAAGCCGCTATCACGGCAATCACGCCTGAAGAGATAGCGAGGGCCGAGGCGCTCCATGCGGAAATGCTCAACACCATGGAGGTCACGCGATGGACCGAGCTGAACCTGGCGTTCCACGCGGCGCTATGGGCCTCGCAGGAGCACAGCCGGCTCGCCCATCTGGTCAAGACGTTGCGCGATTCATCCGCGCCGTATATCTCGCTGTCGCTCTACATGTGCCCGGAACACCTCGCGCTCAGTAATGCAGAGCATGCCGAGATGCTGGCTCAGTACAGGCAACGCGATGTGGAAGCAGCGAAGCGCCAGACAGTCCATCATCTGGACGAGACGCTGAAGGTCATCGTGCAGGTGATTCAACAATCCGACGCCTCGTCGGCACCAGCGGGTAACAGTCCCGAAGCCACCTTCGAGGGGTAGCTTTGACTTCCTCCAATGTGTGCCGAGAGCATGAGCATCAGATAACCAATGACTGTCGATGCTTTATCGCGAAGGTCCGTTGCCTAGGGCCAAGCGGTCGGTCAAAATCCAATTGCGAGCTGTGACGTCTGACCCTTCCTGACCGATTATGTGAAAAATTCTGAGCACGGTTCGAGAATCAGGGCGCCGGATTGACCGCCGCAGCGTCGACTGTGAGAGCATCCGGAACATCAACCTGCCTGATCCCGATACTTCGGACAGCCAGTAGCGCGCCAGGGAACGCAGCACCGTTAAGGTCGTCCTGGCGAATATTTGTGCCTTGAACGTGAAAGTTCACAGTCAAGCTCCACAGCCCGCGGTGGATGCCGTGGTGCCGAAGCAGGATGGTAGTGAGCTCCAGCGGGCTGTTCTCGAAGGTGGCTAGCGGCATGGTGGAGACCTGTAAGTGCTCGGGAGCGAGCAAGTCGCTGCGTTAAGCGCGTTCTTGGACTTCAGTTGCCTCCGCCCATGGGTCGTCGCTGTAAAGCAGCGCAAAATCGGCGGGGAACAGTCCGCGAAAGGGCGGAGGGTATTGAAATGCCAGCACCGGTTCGAGTTTTCGCTGGTCGGTTACGACGAATACCTCAATGAGACGGCGTTGGCCGATGTAGTCCCGGGCATGAACGTAGTAGTACCTGACGTCCTGCCAGACCAATGACTCAGCAATGTAGGGCCCGACGATCCCCGGGATCAGGCTGAAGGCCTTGAATTGCTCCAACGCCTGGTTGACATACTCGGCTTCGGACAACTCAGGTCCCATGGCCGCTGCCGTGAGCCTGAGACGTCTGGCTTTCGTCATATTGTGATGTAAGGCGCCGTTGGAAAACGGCCTTCATTATTACGGCGACATCGTGACGTGACAAGCCCACACGCCCGCACCATGGGTTCTCTGGCTCGAAGGGCGGCGGCTCGGCCACTAGACCGTCAGCTTTTCGGTGCCAAGGCGCTCGGGGCGGCAGATGCACCAGAACGGGGTGGTGCCGGCGGCGACAAGGAACCGGCAGCGTGCTCGACGCCGCCTACGTGGCCGGTGAGGGCGGGTGGCGTCCGGCCCGAACCAGATTATGTGGGTCCGGGACTTTTTTTGAAGGGGCATTTGCCGGGGCTCTCCAACGGTGGTGATTGACGGTGTCCGACCGAGGCCGTGTGGAAACGTCTCTCGAATCGGACTAATGCGCGTCTCCTCCGGGGCGTAGCCTGTCTTATCGAATTTTCGGCCAATCTGGTCATGGGACGACGCCGTAACGGGTGCGAACAGCGCTAGTGAGCTCCTGAGGGCGATCTTCAGCCCATTTTTTGGGCGCAAATGGGTGCTTACGCACCCACCAGGCGCATTGCCTTCATTGTTTTCGAGAACCCGAGAATTCGAAGGACGCGCTTCAGGTTGTACGCCAGAACATGCAGGCTCATTTCAGTACCTACATTCGGTAGCGTGCGCGTCAGGAAGTGCGTGTAGCCCATCCAATGTTTGAAGGTTCCGAAGACATGCTCGACGGTTCGCCTACGAACCGTCATTGCATCCGGCGTCTTGTCGAGCCGGCGCTGGACGGCCTCCAGCACTTCCTCATGCTCCCATCTGGAGATGCGCCGGTACGGACTCGGCGTGCAGTGAGATCGCATGGTGCACTGAGGACAGGCACTACTCCAATAGCGGCGTAGCTGCAGTCCATGTTCTTCTCTGGTGAAGCGGTATATCGCACGTTCACCGGCGGGACATTGATATTCATCGTCCCGGGCAATGTAGATGAAGTCCGCCCGATCAAATCGACCTCCCGCCTTCGCGCTGGACGTCGTTGGCTTGGGCAAGATGGCAGCAACTCCCGTATCCGCGCATGCCTTGATCTCCTGCGCGCTGAAGTAGCCACGATCAGCTATGGCTTTAAGCCTGGTCTTACCCATCGCATCGCGAGCGGCTCGAGCCATCGAACTCAGTTGCGCCCGATCATTGCCAATATTGGTGACTTCATGAGCGACGATCAGATGGTGCTTGGCATCTACGGCCATCTGTACGTTGTAGCCGACCATTCCGGAGCCCTTGCCACTTGTCGCCATCGAACGCGCATCAGGATCGGTCATCGAGATCTGACCATCTGGAAGTGTCTTGAGCTCTTCCTTTATCTGGCCAAGGCTATGCATCTGCTGACGCAGTTGCGCAATCTTCTCGCGCAGTCGAGTTGTCTTGAGTTCCATCTCCGCCGGCTGCGTGCGATCGGCAGTCTCCAGCGCGCTCAGATACCGCTGGATGCTTTCCTCGATTTGCTGCTGGCGTTTGTCGACTTTGCCAGCCGTGAAATTGCGGTCCCGAGTATTGACTGCCTTGAACTTGCTGCCGTCGATGGCGACCAGGGCCTGCGAGAACAACTTTAAATCGCGGCACAGAACTATGAAACGACGGCAGACATTGCGAATGCCCGTGCTGTTATCCCTGCGGAAGTCTGCAATCGTCTTGAAGTCCGGCGCCAGTCGGCCGGTAAGCCACATCAGTTCTATATTGCGTTGGCACTCGCGCTCCAGACGGCGGCTGGACTGGACTCGGTTGAGGTAGCCATAGATGTAAATCTTCAACAGGACGGCAGGATGATATGAGGGGCGACCTGTAGTCGAAGGATTGGCACCTTCGAACCCGAGCGACTCGAGATCCAACTCTTCAACGAACGCGTCGATGATCCTGGCGGGGTTATCCTCGGCGATGAAATCATCGAGGCATTCTGGAAGCAGCGTAGCTTGCTTGCGGTCTTCTCCCTCTATGAATCGCTTCATCCGGTCCCCCAATCTGAATGCGTTGATCCAGTCTAGGTGATCGAACCGTTTTCACACAGCCTCGACCCATCTCCGACATTCAAGGAGCCGCTTGATCCGTCCATAGCCCCGACAAAAGCGGTCCGTTGAACCCGGCACGATGAGGTGCGAATTGTGCCAAGTCGCCTCAGAGCGGCACGGCCTCAACGTTGTATTCAAACAGCCACTCATAGCGCGAGCGTACCAGTGGCTCGCTGAATTGCTCGTCGATGTAGGCCGTCGCACCTTCGCGGGTAGCGAGCGCTGGGTTATGGAAACGCCTCGCGTTCTCCGCGGATCCGCGAACAATGCGCGATGTACGTTCTTTGCGTGCGGCTTCATAGCGCTGCAGCGCGACAGCTGAGTTGTCGTGGGTGTCCAAGGCTCGTGCTACCAAGTAGCCGTCCTCAATCGCCATGGCAGCGCCTTGCGCCAGGAATGGCAAGGTCGGATGACACGCGTCGCCGAGCAGGGTAATGTTGCCGACCGTCCAAGAATCCATAGGCTCGCGCACCATCAGGGCCCACTTGAACGGCGTCACAATCGACTTGATCATGGTTTGTACATCTTCGTGCCAGCCCTCAAAGTCGCGGAGACATTCATCGGTATTGCCCGCTTCATTCCACGATTCCACTTGCCAATCGTCGCGCTCGACGATGCCGACGAAATTGACGAGTTCGCCCCGCCGCAACGGATAGTGGATGACGTGCGCCCCTGGTCCAATCCAGTTGTTGCCCACGGGCTCGCGCAGGTGCTCGGGCAAGTCTTTGGCAGGAATGACGCCGCGCCAAGCCAGGCACCCGGAAAAGCGCGGTTTGTCGTCGTTGAACAGCGCAGCGCGGATTCGCGAATGGACGCCGTCCGCCCCGATTACGACGTCGCCGCTGACCCAACCGCCATCGGCCAGGCTGACTTTGACGCCATGGTCTGTCTGTTCGACGGCGACGCAGCGCGCATTCAGGCGTATTGCATCGGGCGAGGCGGCCATCACAGCGTCGGCCAACACACGGTGCAGATCTGCGCGGTAAATGGTGAAGTAGGGGTATCCATATCGCTCCTGCGACTCTGCACCCAGGTCGAAGAGTTTCCACGCTTCCCCTGTGTTCCACAGGCGGATTTGTTTTCCCGTCGGAATCGACGCAACGGCTTGCAATGCATCGCCTAAACCCAGACGGTAGAGCACGCCTGTTGCGTTCGCGCTCAGTTGGATGCCCGCACCAACTTCCCCAAGCGCGGATGCCTGCTCTAGTACTGTCACCCGGAAACCGCGTCGCAGGAGGGCTAACGCAGCGGTCAGACCGCCGAGTCCTGCGCCGCAAATGATGATATGTCGAGATGAATTGGTCATGATGAAAGTTAGTCAGGCTTGACGCCAGAAATGCGGACTGCCTCGGTCCACCTCTTCAGGTCGGTTGAAATGGTTGCTGCGAAGGCACTGGGCGAGCTATTTACAGGCTCTAGTCCACTGCTGGTGAGTTGCTTGAGCGTGGCAGGGTCGCGCATGGCAGCGTTCAGCGCCGTTTCCAAGCGATTGACGATCGACGCCGGCGTGCCGGCCGGCGCTACCAGGCCAAACCATGAATAGGCCTCGAACGGCTTTCCCGTGGCTTCCCGGACGGTGGGCACATTGGGCAGCAAAGGAAAACGTTTGTCGCCAGCCACTGCGAACGCGCGGACCTTTCCGGACTGGACGTGAGGCGACAGGAACTGCGCGGTGTCGATCATGAGATCGATTTGCCCGCCAAGGACGTCGGTCAGTGCCGGGGCGCCGCCTTTGTAGGGGACGTGAAGAAGCTTAATGCCGAGGGTGGTATTCAGTTGTTCCCCGGTGAGATGGCCAATCGATCCGTTGCCGGCTGAACCGAAGGTCAGGGAGGAGGACTTCGCCGCCTGAATGAGTTGAGTCATGTCGGTAGCGGCGAGGCTGGATTTTCCCACCACCATCATCGGGCTCCTCACCGCTTGGCCGATGGGGACAAAGGACTTCAGTGGCTGGTAGGGCAGCGAAGCATACAGTGCCGGCGCTACCGCGAGACTACTGGTGCCGCCCCAGAGCAAGGTATAGCCGTCAGGCTGAGCGCGAGCGACGTAGGCGGATCCGATCGTGCCACCGGCGCCTGCGCGATTGTCGATGATGACCGGCTGGTGAAGCGAGTCACCCATGGCTTTGGCCAGCAGCCTGGCGCTACTGTCAGTCGGACCGCCTGGCGGAAAGGGCACGACGATCGTGATGGGCTTGGCGGGAAATGTGTCGGCTTTGCACGCGAAGGGCAAAGCCAGGGCGACGGCGAGGCAAGCGCCAAGCACGCTGAGTTGGGGGCACATGTTGTTCGTCTCCGGGGGTCTTTTTCGAGTAGTCGGCGTACCGACGTGTCAATTGAAGCTCAGGAACGGCAACAAGAGAAGCTATAGTATTCTATGAATTAACAAATAAACGTTATGAATCCCTCGTACCGCCAACTCAAAGCTTTCCTGGCTGCGGCGCGCTTCAGGAACTTCACCAAGGCATCGCAGCAGATGCACATCACCCAGGCGGGGCTGAGCGCGATGGTCAAGGAGTTGGAAGCGCAGGTGGGATGTCGCTTGCTGTACCGGACCACCCGTCTGGTCGATCTGACGCCGGAGGGCCAGGCATTTCTGCCATCGGCAGAAGCCGCCGTTGCGGCCATTGATGCTGCCCTTGAAGCGGTACAGCGGGTCGACGGGGCGCGTCGCCCGCTGCGAATTGCGGTGACACCACTTGTCGCGAATAGCCTCTTGCCGGGGGCTCTTGTGCGGTTAAAGCGTGAGGTGCCCGAGCTTCAGGTAGAAGTCTGGGATGTCGATCCTGAGCGCATTCAGATGCTGGTCGACGTAGGCATGGTCGATGCCGGCTACGGTCTGTTCTTCAAGGCGGCATCCGGTCTGACGCGACGTTCGCTGTTCAGCAACGATCTCGTAAGGGTCTCGCCAACCGCGCGCACCAAAGGACGGGGCGACATTCCGTGGCGCCAGTTGGATGGCGCCCCCCTGATATGCCTGCCGAAGGAAAATCCTATTCAGATCCTAGTCGACGATCACTTGTCGCGGGCCGGTGCAGTTGTAGACCGCCGCATGGAGGTGACGCACATCGAAACCGTTATTGCGATGGTTGCCAGCCAGCTCGGGGTAGCGGTCCTGCCTTCGATCTGTGCGGGCGTTGCCTCGCGATACAACGTTTGCCTGGAACGCATGGTGCAGGCGAAGGATTACCTCCACTACTACTGCATCAGTCGTTCGGGTCGACCTGCACCTGAGCACGCGAGCCGGTTAGGTGAATTGATCGGCGAAGAACTGAGGCGCTACGGGCCTTAGAGTCAACATTTTGCGGTAGCCCAAGCGAAGCTAAACCGCGAATTGCCAACCGATTCCGCGAAGACATGGGTGTTTCAACGAGTTTCAACGACCTAACGCATAGTCTGGGACTTCCGCTCTCCGGCTTTTTCCCATCGGGCCGTTCGCAGCTCCTGCCCTGCCATGGAGACTCCTGTTTCGAGAATGCCGGCATTGGCCGGATCGGAAGAGCTTAGCGCAGTCTCAGTACGACCCATCTCGGCCATTTGGAAGAACCGCGGCGAGCGACCATTGCGGTTACCTTTGGGAAGTTCCGGCAAACCAAGCCCATGGCCGGTTTCGGCCCGCGCACGGACGTTCCTATCCCAGCCAGGATAGTAAGGACGAGTCCGCCGAGGCATGTCGGGTAGCATTCTTCGCCACGTTTCCAGACCGCAAAGAATGCACAGAGTAAGGCACGACGCGCTCACGTGCAGCCCCACCCATATCGGGTTGCCGGTCTTGCCGCAGCCACCCGACGCGACTGCCCGATCCTACAATTCGCGAACGCCCGCCGTCCGGCTTTTCAGGAGTTCCCGCCATGCCGCCAGCCGCAGGCGTGCCGGACACGCTGCCGCACACGCCCCCCGTCTCGCCGAGCAAGCTCACGCCACCGCGCAGCGCCCGTCCGCTGATGAGGCGCGACTGCCTCACGGCCCGCCTGACCGAAGCGCGCAGCCTGCGCTGCGTGACGATCCATGGACCGGCCGGCAGTGCCAAGACGAGCAGTCTTGTGGCATGGCGCCAATCGCTGCTGGCGCTCGATTACGATGTGGCGTGGCTGTCGCTGGCAGCCGAGGATGACGATCCCGCAACCTTCCTCGAAGCCCTGCTCGCCAGCTTGTCGGCCGTCGATCCGGCCCTCGCCGCCAACGCACAACTTCTGGCCGGACGCGACCGTACGCCGGGTGCCGCAGAGCATTGCGTGATCACGCTGGTGCGCGCCATCGCCGCATACCGGCGCGACCTGGTGCTGATGCTTGACGACGTTCACGTGCTGCGCGATCCGCGCGTTCTGTCCACCTTGCGCTGGCTGCTCGACTACGCGCCATCGCAATTGCACATCGCGCTGGCTTCGCGGCGGCCGCTGCCGGAGCCCGTGTCGCTATCGCTCGCACGGCTGGCGGCACGCGGCATGGCTGCCCACTTCGATCTGCAGGACCTGCGATTCTCAGCCGAAGAATCCGCGCGATTCCTGTACGACCAGCTCGGTGCCATTGCGACGCACGACGCCAGACGGCTGCACGAACTGACCGACGGCTGGCCCGCGGGGCTGCAATTGTTCACCGTTGACCTCCGGGCCAAGCAGGGTGGCAGCTATGTGCCGGTCCATGTGCGCGATGCCGAGACCTTCGCCAGCTATTTCGAGCGCGAAGTGCTGGTGCGGCTCGCACCTGCCGACCTGCACCTGCTCACCAGCCTGTCCGCCTGCGACCGCTTCTGCGGCGCGCTCGGTGCGACCCTACCCGGTGCATCCGACACTGGCCCGGAGATCGCACGACGTCTTGCCGCCCTGGCGCTCGACGGGCTGTTCCTTGTCCGACTTGGCGACGCCGCTGGCGAGCGCACCTGGTACCGGCTCCATCCCTTGCTGCGGCAAGTCCTCCAGACGCGCGCCGCCGCACTGCCCGACGACGCGCGCAACGCGCACCACATGGCCGCCTGGCACTGGTTCGCGTCGCACGGACTGGTCGAAGAAGCCGTCGGGCATGCGGTGCGCGCAGGCGACACGGAAGCCGCTGCCGACATGGTGGAGCAAGCCGCGATCAACCGTCTCAAGCGCGGCGACCTGGGCCAGCTTGCCGCGCTGCTGCGCCGGCTGCCGGCTGCCGCCATTGCGGCCCGCTTTCGCCTGGAACTGGCGATGGCCTACCTCCATATGTATGCTGGCGACGGCGACGCGCTCGAAGCGAGCCTGCGCCGCCTGGATGCCTGGCCCGAATCGCCTGGCACGGCCGATGTGTCGCAAGGGGCCGACGACTTTGCGCTCACGGCGCGCGCCAACATCCTGTCGTGGATGCACATTTATCGGGGGGAGTACGGTGAGGCGCGCCAGGTGATCGAGGACGGAGCGCCATGCGACGGCGCGCCGCGCGGCATCTTGCTCGGCCGCTGCATGGGCGGCATGACGCATGCTGCGCAGGGCGACGTACTGCTCGCTGAACGCATCTTCCGCGACGTGCTGGCAGAGTCCGAGCAGCAGGGCCGCACCTACGTCGGCGTCGCCTCCATGGCCGCCGCGTTGCTTGGCGAAGCGCAGTACGAACTCAATGACGTCGACGCCGCCGCGCGTATGCTCGCCGCGCGCATCGACGTGCTCGAGCGTATCTCGATCCCCGACACGGTGCTGCGCGCGCTGCAGACCTTGTCGTGTGCCGAGTGGCTGGCCGGGCGCCGGACCGAAGCGTTCGCCTGCCTCGACCGGCTCGAACGCTACGCGCGGCGGCGCCGGACCAACCGCCTGCTGGCGACTGCACAGTGGCTGCGCGTACGCTGTTATCTGGAGGTCGGCGAAGTCGACGCCGCCGCGTCGGTCCTGCGCGAACTGGAAGGGCTCGCCGATCAGTACCGCGGCGCCACGCGCAGCACAGCATGGGAAGTACGCGTTTGCGCCGACCTGGCTGCCACCGCCATGCATCTGCACCACAACGACTTCGATGCCGCGCTAGCCCGTCTGGCGCCGTTGCAGGAGTTGTCCAGCGCCGGCGGCCGCTGGTGCCGCGTGGCTGCGCTGCACCTGCAGATGGCCATCGCGGAATCGGGCCGGCGCAATTCTGACAGGACCCGCGCCCATCTGGTGGAGGCGCTCCGGCTCGGTCATCGCCTCGGCCTTGTTCGCAGCCTGCTCGACGTCTCGCCACATGCGCAAGCCATGATGGCCGACGTCGCTGGCGACCCGTCTCTTGATCCCGTGCTGGGCTTCTATGCCCAGCGGTTGGCGAACGAAGCCGCGCTTGACGCAACGCCGGCTCCGAACCCCTCACTGTCGCAGCACGCGGCGCTCGAGGCACTCAGCGACCGCGAAAACGAGGTGCTGATGCTGCTGACGCAAGCCATGCCGAACAAGAAGATCGCCCGCGTGCTCAACGTGTCGCTCGACACTGTGAAATACCACCTGCGCAACGTTTACGCCAAGCTCGGCGTCGGCAATCGCGACGAAGCTGTCGCCCGCCTGCGGGAGACGCAGGCGCCACGTCTGGGCTAAGGATATCCGGATCCCCGCCCACCTACACCACCGGTGTAGGGATTTCGTTCGCCGCCGCACCCACACTCACTCCATTGCGGGACCGATCCGGTGCCGCCAACGGATGGGGAGAATCAGCAGTGGAGATCCAGCGCACTGTCTATCGCGAAGACCATGAGATGTTCCGCGCCACCGCGCGCCGCTTTTTCGAGACCGAGTGCGCGCCGCGCCAGGCCGGGTGGGACAAGGCCGGCCAGGTCGAGCGCGATATCTGGCTGAAGGCCGGCCGCGAGGGCCTGTTGTGCGTCACTGTGCCCGAGGCTTACGGCGGTGGCGGTGGAGACTTCGGCCATGCCGCCGTGCTGGCCGAGGAGTACCACCGCTCCGGCGTGTCCGGCCCGAGCTTCTCGGTCCACTCCGACATCACCGCGCCGTACATCGTCCGCCTCGGCACCGAGGAGCAGAAGCGCCGCTGGTTGCCGGAAATCTGCCGCGGCGAGAAGATCCTCGCGATCGCCATGACCGAGCCCGGCACCGGCTCCGACCTGAAATCGATCCGCACGACCGCCGTGCGCGATGGCGACGAGTGGGTCATCAATGGCAGCAAGACCTTCATTTCCAACGGGCTGAATGCCGACCTGATCGTGGTGGTTTGCAAGACCAATCCCACTGCCGGCGCCAAGGGCGTGAGCCTGGTCATGGTCGAGGCCAACCGCGAAGGCTTCCGGCGGGGCCGCAAGCTCGAGAAGGTCGGCCAGCACGCGGCGGACACGGCCGAGCTGTTCTTCGACAACGTGCGCGTGCCGGCGGACAACCTCATTGGCGTGGAAAACGGTGGCTTCATCCACCTGATGGAGGAACTGCCCCAGGAGCGCCTGATCATCGGCGTCTACAGCGCCGCACGCCTGGAGCGCCAACTCGAACTGACGCTCCAGTACGTCAAGGATCGCAGGGCGTTCGGCCAGACCGTTTGGGACTTCCAGAACACCAAGTTCAAGCTGGCAGACATCAAGGCGCAGGCCATCGCCGTACGCACGATGATCGACTACTACATCGCCCAGCACATGGCGCGCAAGCTCACACTGCAGGAAGCGGCCATTGCCAAGCTGTTCGCCACCGAAACCATGTGGAAGTGCGTGGACGAAATGGTGCAACTGCACGGCGGTTACGGCTACATGCTGGAGTATCCCATCGCCCGCTCGTTCGCCGACATGCGAGTGACGCGCATCTTCGGCGGTACCAGCGAAGTCCTGCGCGACCTGATTGCGCGCAAGCTCTGAACCACGCACCCCCCAGACCCTGGAGTCATCATGAGTGAGAAAGTACTGGTTGCCGGTGTCGGCATGATCCCCTTTTCCAAGCCGGGCGCGAGCCCTAGTACAACATCCCGCAAATACCTTTAATAATTATCGGGCTGTAAATAGGGCTCCAGGAGCGTGACGATCAACTGGGCCATCTCGTCGAGTGTGCCGGTGCCAGGCAGTGGCTCCCAACGCCCACTGTGGGTACGAAAGGCGGCTCCATAGCGTTGGCGGCCGAGCTCGGTCAGCCGGGCCACCACCGTCGGCTCCTCGTCGTCCAGACGTTTGATCAGCAGGTGACGTCCGTAGGCTTGCGTGATGATCTGCTCGTGGCCGAGCAGGCTGCGCAGTTGCCGCTGCAATTCGGCAGCGTAGTGTTTGGCGGGTAAGGCTGGCATGTCGATTCTCGATTACGATGCGCCGGTTTGCAGTGGATAGCCCCGGAAGCTCCATTTGAACGGGCGGGCCACCTGATTGTGCGCGCCGACAAACTGCTCGGTGCGTTCGCGCAGGTGCGCGATGCTGGTGTGGCTCGCATGGCGCAGCACTCGGCGCGTGTAGCAGGCAAACCAGAGCTCGATCTGATTGACCCAACTCGCGTGCAACGGCGTGAAGTGGAAGTGAAACCGCTGTTGAGGATCGGGGATAGCGCGACTACTGCGCGCGTATGCGCGACAGATCACGCGGGCGTTCAGCCGTGATTCTTATGGGAAATCCGCCCGCAAGTACGTTTTTCGGCAGTTGCTGAAAAGCAACGTCCAGGCCCTCGATTCTCAGCGTTATTGAGACTACCTCAACTTTAGACACTCGAATGCCCTCCGCGACCGCGCGTAGCAGAGCGATCGTGGAGTGACAAACGAGATGGTGATTGCGATGAAACGTACGAGCAAGGCCGCGGAAGCGGCGTTACCCGGTTGCTGCGGGAGCATGCCTCGGTTCTGGCCGGCGGAATTTCCAGCACTTGGCCAATTCGGCCAACCCCAGTGCAAGTCCGGTAAATTCGCGGCGCAGCCACTGGGCCACCAGCCCGGCAGTGACGGGCTGGCCGACACGCCACGGTGCGATCGTGTCCATCGGGAACGCGTCGGCGATCGCCAGGCTGAGCAATTGCGTGAGCGTCCACGCGCACGATCGGATCTGCATCCACAACTCCAGCACGGTACGCGTCTGCTGCCAGAGATTGTTGAAGCCAAACCAGCGTTTGAGGTTGTGGAACAGCGGTTCTATCGCCCAGCGTCGCGCGTACAGCAGCACGACCGTTTGAGCGTCCAGTTCCGTTTCGGAGGCCAGCATCAATCGTGCCCTCGTCCAGCACTGTCGCTTTTCGTCGTAGAACTGACACCAGACGGCACGCATTGGCTTGCCCTTGAGGAAGCGGACCACGGCAATCATCGAGCGCAAGCGAACGCGTTGCTCCTGGCCGTAGACCGGCAGGCTCAATTCGGTCGCCGGCAGCGCTTCGATAGCTTCCTTGCTCAGTCGTTCGCCATAGGTACGCGGTCGGCCACGCCGGAGCCTCTTGGGCATCACGGGCAACTGGAACAAGGCGGTATCGATACGAGCCTGGCCAATGACATGCATGTTCCGGCGCAACAGTGGCAAGACCAGGCGTGCGCGCATGAACCACGAGTCGAACAGCACGCGGATGGGCTTGTCGGTCACGCCGGAGATCGCTCGCACGAGTGCCAGCGCGATCTTGAGCTTGTTGGTGTTGCCCCGCTGGGGAACCAGACGCGAGACGATCGGCAGCGCCATACCGATGCCGCTGCTGCCCAACACGCTCACCGCCAAGGTCACGATGCATTGTGCCCAGACATTTCGGGGGCGATTGGTCTTGCCGCTGTGCTCGCGCCGCCAGGCAACACCCGGGGCCTTCTCCGAGCAGCGCATCACCAGCGTGTCGTCGAGGACCAACGTGAGCATATCGCAGGGCAATACCGCAATCACCAACCGCAGCAGTGCCCGTGCGAGCCGTACCGTGCGCAGGCTGCCGCGTTCCAGCAACTTGTAGTACGTCGTCCAGTGCTTCTTGCTGTCGATCGCCGAGATCGCTCGCGTCACCCAACCCTCCGGCGAAACCATGCAGCCGCACAGCAGTTCCACGAAGCTGGCCTGCGAGCGAAGCGGGACGGCGATGAGGAGAATGTTGATCCATTCGGACAGGTAAAACCGTGTACGTTCAGACAGGGACATCGATGGGCCAATAAGGATCGAAAACGATCCTCATTGGCCGCTGCGCTGCTTGCGCTAAAAACCCGCGCAAGCAGCGCAGCGGCCTCACGATTGCCTATCCATGTCAAGCGTTTTTCCGATTTCCAACTACTTTCTCGCCCCCCGATTCGGGGCGCTGAATGTCTAAAGTCCAGTGAGACTACGTCGAAGCGGTCAAAATCGCCTAATGTAAGACGAAGAAAAATTCTCAGGGACCTTCGATGACAGAGGAGCCCGACAAGCGTGAACTAGCCGCGGCGCAAATCTTCCAACCCCTTGGCGAGGCACCGCTCACGCACAAGCAGGCATTGCTTGCAGGGAAGTTATTAGGCTTACACCGTTCTTCAGTTTACCGGTTGCGCCGACGCTATCTGGCAGATCCGGTGACAGCGTCATTGGTGCGGTGTCGACCAGGACCGCCGCGCGGCCGACATTTGTTATCGGACCAAGTAGAGGCCATCGTCCAGGAGGTCCTATCCGATTGGCTTCCGCGGCAAAAGCATCCAGCGCATCCCCTCTATGCCATTTGTCGAGAGGTCGGCATGCGGTGCGCCGCTGCAGGCGCCACAGCACCATCGCGCGCAACGATTTCCCGCCGGTGGGCGGAACACCGTGACAAAGAATGCATGAAGCTTTCGGGCGCCGCGCCGGGCCACCTTGTGGCAAAGCACCCTTTGGATATTGTGCAGATCGATCACACACTTGCCGACATCATGCTGGTCGATGAGGTGTTTCGCCACACGATTGGCAGACCGTGGCTGACTTTGGCAATCGACATTGCGACACGATCGGTCGTGGCAATGTATGTCGGTTTCGACCGCCCTAACGCGGCGACTGTCGCTTTACTCCTCACGCGGATGGTCCTGCCCAAGGCGCCCTGGTTGGCGAGCCGGGAGGTCGCCGTAGACTGGCCGATGCATGGCGTGCCGAAGGTACTGCATCTGGACAATGCTGCTGAGTTCAAAAGTAAAGCACTGCAAGCGGGTTGCAATCAGTACGGCATCGAACTGATGTATCGCCCGCCTGGCCGACCCTACTTCGGGGGCCATATAGAAAGACTGAACCGTACCATGATGGAGAAGGTGCACAGTCTGCCAGGCTCGACCGGATCGTCGACGAAAGGACGAAAGGCTCGCAAGCCAGAAGCGGAGGCCGCATTAACCCTCCCGGAGTTCGAGCAGTGGCTGATGTATGAAATCGGACAGACCTACCATCACAGTGCCCATCGAGGCTTAAGCGGCGCGACGCCATACTCCGCGTGGTCGACGTTGTCTGAAGCATCGAAGCCGCGGCTTCTTCCCGACTCAGTTGCTGAAGAACTTCGCTTCCTCATTCAGTTCCTGCCGATGAACCGACGCACCATCCAGGCTGACGGCTTGACCCTGTTCTATCTGCACTATTGGCATCCGATCTTCACCGCCTGGCGGGCAGCTAACCGTCGCGTCGTGGTGCGCTACCATCCAGAGGACCTATCGAGAATCTTCGTCAGTGCCGATGGCAAGGAATACGTTGAGGCAAGCTTTGCCGACTTGCGGCGTGGCCGAATCTCCCTGTGGGAGCAACAGGCGGTACTGAAGCATCTCCGGTCGCAGGGAAAATCCCACGTCACGGAGTCTGCGATCTTCAACGCGATCGCCGCACAACGCAGCATCGTAGAGGGGGCAACAGCGAGGCGGCGATCGGCAGACAGACGCGGCAGAGCAGGGCAGACGTCACCTTTCCCGGCGAGCGGGCCGTCCAGTCGGCAGGCGAAATCCCCCGATACGTCATCGCCAACGCCGGATGTCGACTACAGCAAGCCGGCTCCAACTTATCACGTCGAGCAACTGTGATCAGGCAATGGGTGCTTCCTTGACACACCTTCTGCCGGAAGTCCGTTCTTTAGCAAAGAGCGACGACAATGTTCGCATTCTCGCTTTGGCTCGCGATCGATGGATTGACTATCCCCGCGCAACACAGGCGTTCAAGCTGTTGGACTGGATGGTGAAGATTCCGCCACGGCAGCGTATGCCGTGCGTGCTGTTGTATGGCGACTCGAACATCGGGAAGACCCAGGTCATCGCGAAATTTGAGCGACGCCATCCTCCGGAATATGACGAAGAAAAGGGCGTGGAGCACCGGAAGATTGTGTCTATGCAAATGCCACCGACGCCCGACCAGAGCCGCTTCTACACATCGCTCCTGTTCGAGCTGGGAGCGCCGTTCAACGCCGCAGCGAAGCTCAGCGTACTCGAGAAGCTGACTCGCGAGGTACTACGGGAAATTTCACCGCGCATGCTGGTTGTCGATGAAGTTCATCACCTCTTGGCGGGAAGTTATCGCGAGCAGCGCGCCTCACTAAACCTGCTCAAATTTCTGGCCAACGACCTCCAGATGACGATTGTCCTTGTGGGAACGCAAGATGCCGAGTTTGCACTGCAAACTGATTCGCAAATGAGCAGTCGCTTTGCACGCTTCGTGATGCCTCGATGGCAGGAGTCGGAAGCCTTCCGGGGTCTACTGGCGGCATTCGAGCGCATTCTTCCTTTGCGACGGCCATCAAATCTGGCGAAGCGAGAAGTTGTCTCGGCCGTTCTGGCGGCGAGCGGAGGTTTGACCGGTGAGGTCTCGCGGCTCTTGAATGCAGCCACCGAGCTTGCGATCCGCGATGGCAGGGAAATGATTGATGTCTCCCACATTGAACAAGCTCGAAGCAGCGTGTTCTAACCGGCCGAGGCCGTGGCCAGTTGCGCCGCGTCCCTTTGAGGGAGAGGCATTTGGAGGCTGGCTTGGACGACTCGCTGCCAAGTACTACTTGACGGTCGAACAGCTTTGGACCCAGGCCAATCTCGGCCCGATGCCAACCCTGACGCAAAGGAAATGGCTACTGTTTCCGCCAGTGCCGATCGAGACCTTGGAACGTCTCTCACAGCTTACCCACGTGAGCGTGGATCGCCTGAGAACGATGCAGACTCCAATTAGTTGGATCTACGAAAGACGTCGCTTACGGTATTGCTATCCCTGCTTGACCTTGGATCGCGCCGATGTCTGTTCGCCATTCTGGAAACGCGAGTGGCTGGATCCAGCCTTTTCAATGTGCGTACGCCATCCTGGCAAGCTCGAAACGACTTGGTACTGGAATCTCCATGACGTTGGCAATTTCCATCAACTGCTGCGAAGAGCCTACGCAACGCCCCACCGGGACCTTGTTCGCATGGAAAAGATACTGTCGCATGAATTCTGAGCAAAAAAACCAATAATCTCATGATCGTTGAGCGTGAGTCTCATGAACCGCGATCTTCAACAACAACAGACGGAAGCTTTGATCGCGAAAATTTAAAAACGCAATTAATCGCCTACTGCTCGCAATCCACACAACTGTGGAGCCAGCAACAAAGGGGGTCAGTCCCACGCAGCGTATAATTTCATGTTAATGAAACAACAGCCTCCGCGCCTCCTTCTCCACGGACCGACCCACCATGCCACGACCACTCCCTGACCCAACCCCGCCTTCGCGTGCAACGATTCGCACCATCCAGCAGCTGGGCGACCGCATCCGAGCCACCCGGGCTGCAGAAGGCATGCCCATTGACCAGGCAGCGAGTCATTGCGGGGTCTCCGTCGGCATGTTGTCCAAGCTGGAAAACGGCAAGGGCGTCAATCTCGAGCACGCCCTGCGTGTGATGGACGGACTGGGTTTGACGATGCTGGCCGTGCCCAAGGCGCATGCGCCTTGGCTCGAACAGGCCGCGGCCCATGCGGCCAGGATCGGCGAGGGGGCTGCGTGGGAACCGCATGCGTAGGCGCAGGCGTGGCGTGGCGCCAAAAAGCGTAAATCTCGGATGTCGCGGGGGTGAAATGTCCGGTTGCGAGGTTGGCCAGGATGCTGCGCGGGGAAGGGCGTTTCGCTGGTGCCGTGCCCCTGAGCTCAATCGTTATCCAGGCGTCTCGTAGTTACGGAGACGATATCTCGTGCGCGTTGGCTTCCCAGGCCGTTTTACGGTTTCACTCGAGACGAGCATCGGGGTCTACCTCCTGCTCGGCTGGCGGGCGGCATCAGCATGGTGTCCTGAATCTGCCGGAAATCGACATCCTGCAACTCTGCAACTGGAAGACCTGCGCTGGCATGCACCCTCCAAAATTTTCACTTTAGGGGCAGCCGCCCAGTGCCTATGCTGTCAGGCAGCACAGGAGACAGCGGAGGTCCATGATGACCACTCACAGAAAAGAGGTGCAGTCACCGCCGGATACTGCCACCCTTTATCCTGCCACCGCGCTCTACGCGCGCGTGGATTCGGTGGATCTGACTACCAAGGTGATCTATGGCAACTGGTCGCCAGAGGCAGGCGTGGCCACGCGGCTCGAATGTCCGATCCTGGCACTCAACCCGCTGGACTATCACTTCTTTGTCGTGCCACCCGAGGCCACCATCCACGGCCAGAGTCTTGTGCGCGCCGTGCCGAAGTAAGGGCAGCCATGCCTGCGCACGACATCCACTTCCTGCAGTCGCTTGGGGTGCGCGGCATTGCGGAAGCCGTTGCGGCTTCGGGCCAGGCAGGTAAGCAACCGAGGGGGTGAGCTGTACCCAACGGCAAAAAAGAACCATTGAAGCGCTCGAGCAGAGGAGGCTAGCCGCGCACGTGCTGCCACCCGGTGCGGAAGCCGGGTCGCACTAATCTAAGCTAGGTAAAATTTGCGGCTAATATTTTATTAGCGTGTGACGGTCGTTAAGCAGCCCTCACTTAGGCGAAGCCTCCCGTCCTACGACGACGCGTCGGCCCAAGACGGGCTTGCGACCCTATCGACCGGCCTTGCTCACCGTCTTCAGCCTCGGGGAAGCAACGCGGGCGGGTGTTCGCTTATCCCGAGTTCCTCAGAATTCTGGACAGCGGAACGGAGGGGCAGGTACCGTCGCGGCAATGATCGAACCAGCAAACGGCAGGAACGACGCCCCCCGTCTTCAAGGCCCTTCGGCGCCGGGCCATTTCGCTATCAGCCGGAGCGGTGTCGACGTTGCTGCCCTGCGTGGGCGCGGGGCGCCACCGCTGCGTGACTGGGTAATCGAACCCGCCCCACCTACTGATCCTACGCCAATGAACCCCTCATATTCATACCCTGTCAGCCAGCTTCTTGCCCTGGGCCAATCCTTCGAGGCGGTAGACCGGAGACTCGAAGCGTGGAAGAGGTAGGCAAAACTCGGCGTTGACAACGCCACCTCCCTGGGTTGATGGCTGTCGTCGCTGAAGAAGCGCTACACACGGGATCCGTGCCTGTGCCATTCGCCCCCGTGCATGCCTGGAAAATTCTCGGGGCACTCAAAATGACCGAAGCCCTGCCTGCCTTGGTTTCGCTGTTGCGCCGCATTGACGATGACTTTGACGATGGGATCGCCACTGAATTGCCCTGCGTCTTCAGCCAGATGGGCGGGCAGTCAGTGGATGCCGGCCGCGTGAGCTTACCCGCATGGGATGGCGATCGGACTACCGTTGTTGAGGATCGGGATGGCGCGACCACTGCGCGCGATCCCTGATCCTCAACAGTGCCCGACAACTTTGGCCATGCTCGATGGCAACCACGAGCGCCTACCTGCACAGCGAGGAGGATGCGCGTTACGAGGCGACGCAGGAGCCACATCAAATTGGGCGGCGCCGACAAGGCATAAGGAGGCAATGTATCTACTTGTTGAAACAAATGATGGAGACGTTTAAACTTGTATCAACATAGCGAGGAGTATCCATCATGCGCAAAAGTGCAACCCTGACGATTCAAAAGTGGGGCAACAGCCTGGCCGTCCGCATCCCCACGGCGGTGGCTCGTTCCGCGCACTTTGCTGAAGGGCAGCAAGTCGAGGTGTCGGTCGACGAGATCGGTGTCACGGTCAGGCCTGTCGGCCGCCGTGCCCTCACGCTCGCGGAGAAGCTGGCGCTATTCGACCCGAATCAGCACGGTGGGGAAGCCATGGTCACGCAGCGTGTCGGCGCGGAGGCCATGTAATGGCGGGTAAGCTGTGGGTGCCGGAACGACGTGACATTATTTGGATCGACTGCAATCCGCAAGCTGGCCGGGAGATGAAGGACATGCATCCGATGCTGGTGCTCTCACCGCGGCCGTTTAATGAGCGGACCAGTATCGTCATTGGCATGCCGATGACAACGGCAGCCTATAACGAGACCAATCCATTTGCCATCAAGTTTCAGGGGCCGAAGGGAAAGAACAGCTACGTGTTGGCTCACCAACCGAAGTCGTTCGACTGGCGAGCCCGCAATGCCAAGGCCCACCCTTGGAAGCAGGCTCCCTTGGACGTCTTTGCCGCTGCTTGTGAGCAACTGAACCAGATCATCGCCATTGCAGAGTAAGGGCGTGCCTGGCGGTACAAGCTCCTCAAGCGCCAAATGTATGGCCGCGCGAATATCGAGCTTCCTGCAACACCTACGTTGGTCAACTTCGGCGCCCGCCATCGAAAGGGCCTGCCCATCAGGACACGATTTCTCGGCCAGCGCGAGCCGTTCTGTCTCGCGTAGCAACTGCTCGCGCAATTCCGCTGGCAGGGCCGCGCCGTCGTGACAGGCGACCTTGCCGCTTTCGAGCCGGTCAGCGAACGCCTTATGGTCAACTTCGTCCCAGCAGCCAACGGTCATGAGTAGTTCTCTCATGCGGGCAGTACTTCCTTTTGCGGCTGACCTCGATCACGCCATTAGATGCCGCGAGGCCTCGTCCTGTGGGCACGGTACACGAACCACGTGCATGCGATCGCCAGGCGCGCAGGTTGATGACCAGACTGACCACATCGAGCCGATCAGTCTTCGCGCGTCGCTTGAACGTCGGATCGGAATGCTCGCCGCGTCGATCACATAACACTCAACGCCGCGAGCACGCAGTGCGTGATAGATCCGGAAGCCGTCCTGGCCGGCTTCGTAGCTGACAACAACACGAACGTCGGCTGGCAGTGACCATTTCTCTTTTTGTTTCTCGATCAGATCCAGCAGCGCCTGTAGGCGGGTCCGGGCTTGTGGTTGGGCCACCGGATGTGCGCAAATCAGCCATCGGTCGCCCATACCGACGAAGTCATACTGGCGGTCTCGCTCGAGCTAGCTATCGGGAAATGTAAAGTCGGGCTGCACGACGAGCTTCGTGAGAAGCCCGCTGTATCGGGAACCGGTCAATCAATCAGATGCGTCCACGGCGCGACGGCGCGCGAAGTACGACGACCATTGAGGGTCGAAGGCGTTTGCCATGCCACGTACTTGACATGCCGAACGATGGGAATCGTTACAGCCCGGAAGAGCCGAAGTGGCCGGACGTAGCCGTCGACTTGGATCCCCGCAAGCTCCTTCAAAGTAGTGGTTTCCCCTGAGCGCTTCCGTCGTTGACAGCGTAGATACACGGCAATATGATGAATCACGATTCATCATTACATGTATGTGCAAAGAGAGCATGATTTGTTCTCTGCAGCAGTTAGCCTTGAGCGGCTTGGAAGCGCCGCCACGTCCGTGACCAGGGATGAGCCAAAGATTCAGCGTTAGAGCAGTTTTACTGAAGAGGAATGTAACGGCACGGCGGCAACTCTGTTTGACGTTTCGTAGCCCTTGCCTTGCTGCATGGCGATGGGGTGAATGCGTTCTGCGATTTGGGCTACACGGGGTGGTGAATCGTGACGGGACGCTAGGCAAGCGCGTGAAGTGGCGTGTTGCCGTCACCGCAGCAATGTTCAAAGCCACGCGATCGTGCACTGACGGCGGCCGGCCCAGATGCCAGAAATAACATAGAGAGGAGACAAGTGAACATGAAGAAGATGGCTATGGTGATTGGGATGCTGGGTGCCTTTACGGGAACGGCGCATGCGCAGTCTGGCGTCACCCTGTATGGAGTGCTCGACTTACCGATCGAATACGTCAATCACATGGCCAGCGCTGCCCCTACCGTCAATGCGGCGACGGGCACTGTCACTCAGCAGCCCGGCGGGAACCGCTTTGCACTACAGACTACTGGTGGGTTGTCGGGACCCCGCTGGGGGCTGCGCGGGGTCGAAGATCTTGGTAGCGGTATGCAAGCACTGTACGTGCTTGAAAGTGGATTCGGCGTTGATGATGGCAAATCACAGCAAGGTGGCCGCCTTTTTGGACGGCAGGCTTTTGTCGGTCTGCGACACGGACAGTACGGAACGCTGACTTTTGGGCGTCAGTACACCTCGATGTTCGATGCTTTCACGAATTTCGGGCCGCTGAGCTGGGCGCCACTATATGACCCCATTGTCGTACAGCTAGGCTCGACCTTCCGGGAAGATAATATGATGAAATACACGGGGGTATTCGGGGGTGTCACAGCCGTTGCTCACTGGAGCTTTGGTGCGGGTGTGGGGGCTCTAGCGGTACAGCCGCTGGCCGGCGGAGGTGCTGGGGAAACTGCAGGTCATTTCCGCGACAATTCAGCATACGGGGCTGCCTTGACGTATGCCGGAGGCCCATTTGGCGTAGCGGTCGGTTACGACCAGTGGAATCCCGCGGTGACGGTAGGAAACCCGGGGACTGTAAAAAAGGCGAGCGTCGCTGCGAGCTACAGCGTGGGTCCAGCCAAATTTTATGTTGGCTATCGCTGGGGTGATAACAAGGACGCCACTGGAAATTCGCTGGTTCGGGATGACTACTATTGGATTGGTGCAAATTACCAGGCAACTGCAGCCCTCTCCTTGAGCCTGGGGTACTACTATGACGATCTGAAGACGTTGCGGCTGAGTTCCACAGCGCCGGCGGCTAACCCCGCGAATCCGTGGCAAGTCGGCTTTATTGCAGATTACACCCTGTCCAAGCGCACTGATGTGTATCTGACCACGGCCTATGCAAAGAATGCCGGCCTGAACTTTGACACTTCGGCCAATGGTTTCGCCAACGGCTATTTCCTCTCGCAGGGCAGTAGTAATCAGTTCGGCGCGGCTGTGGGTATTCGCCACAAGTTCTAATTGCTCATTGTCTCCACCCTGATGGTGGCGTCGGCTGCCATCAGGAATTTTAGCCCCCGACCTGGATGAAAGGGGGTTGTTTTTTAGTTCTTATATAGATTTCCCACTCAGTTTTGTACCGTCACGTTGACAGAAAAGTTTTTGATAAACAAATGTTCAAATAAGTAAAGAATATTCGTACGTATAAGTCAATCTGGTGTGGAAGAAAATCTCGGGGTTGTAGAGTCAGAATGAGTGAGAACGTGTTTGATAGGGGGGCGAGCCGTGCCACATCTGTCCATATCAACGTCAATTCAGATTGTGTTAGTAAGCGCTCGATAGAGTGGGCGCGATCGGCGTACCGTTGCATGCCATTAGCGCGAATTTAATTTCATGTTGGGACCGTGCTTATCCGGTTAGCTCCCAGACCTACTAGATGTAGTGGGTAGCGATTTTTTGGCGTAGAGCTCGGCATAGGTCGGCGCGGTGACGTCACCAGCGATGCCGAGCAGGG
>NZ_CAJPVI010000032.1 GCF_905397435.1 Cupriavidus numazuensis | reverse complement strand
GATCTACAACTGAATTGCCGGTGCCTTCTGCTTAGTGGGCCGGGGCGCGTTCATTCCATCTTTTTGTCGCTCGGACAAAAAGTGACTCGCCGGCTACGCCGGCGAAACAGCGGCGCCTGCCAAGAACCAAGCCCCCCAAAATCCGGCGAGGACCCTTTCCCCAACAGCCACCCCCATCACCGCGAAATCGGCTTATACCGAATCCGCTTCGGCTTAGCCGCTTCCTCCCCAAGCCGACGCTTCTTATCCGCCTCGTACTCCTGGTAGTTCCCCGGGAAGAACTCCACATGCGAGTCGCCTTCAAACGCCAGGATGTGCGTAGCGATACGGTCCAGGAACCAGCGATCGTGCGAGATCACCATCACGCAGCCCGCGAATTCCAGCAGCGCGTCTTCGAGCGCGCGCAGCGTTTCCACGTCCAGATCGTTCGACGGTTCGTCAAGCAGCAGCACGTTGCCGCCGGCGATCAGCGTCTTGGCCATATGCAGGCGGCCACGTTCACCACCCGACAGCGTGCCGACCTGCTTCTGCTGGTCGCCACCCTTGAAGTTGAAGCGGCCGATATAGGCACGCGACGGCGTTTCGTAGCGGCCGACGGTCAGGACATCGGCGCCGCCCGAGATTTCCTCGAACACGGTCTTGGTGCCGTCGAGCGCATCGCGGCTCTGGTCCACGAAGGCCATCTTTACGGTCGGCCCGATCTTGATCTCGCCGCTGTCCGGCTGCTCCTTGCCCGTGAGCATCTTGAAGAACGTCGATTTACCGGCGCCGTTCGGGCCGATGATGCCGACGATGGCGCCCGGCGGCACCTTGAAGCTCAGGTTTTCGATCAGCATGCGGTCACCAAAACCCTTGCTGACGTTGTCGAATTCGATGACTTCGTTGCCCAGGCGCTCACCCACGGGAATGAAGATTTCCTGGGTTTCGTTGCGCTTCTGGTACTCCTGGCTGTTCAGCTCGTCAAAGCGCGCCAGACGCGCCTTGGACTTGGCCTGGCGGCCCTTCGGGTTCTGGCGCACCCATTCGAGTTCCTTGTGCAGCGCCTTCTGGCGTGCGGATTCGCTGGCTTCTTCCTGCTTGAGGCGCGCTTCCTTCTGGTCGAGCCACGAGCTGTAGTTGCCCTTCCAGGGAATGCCATGGCCACGGTCCAGTTCCAGGATCCACTCGGCGGCATTGTCGAGGAAGTAGCGGTCGTGGGTCACGGCCACCACGGTGCCCGGGAAGCGCGTCAGGAACTGCTCGAGCCAGTCCACCGATTCGGCGTCCAGGTGGTTGGTCGGTTCGTCGAGCAGCAGCATGTCGGGGCGCGACAGCAGCAGACGGCACAGCGCCACGCGGCGCTTCTCGCCACCCGACAGGTTGCCGATCGTCGCGTCCCACGGTGGCAGGCGCAAAGCGTCCGCGGCGATTTCAAGCTGCAGCTCGGCATTGTTGCCGTCGCTGGCGGCCAGGATGGCTTCGTACTTGGCCTGGTCGGCGGCGAGTGCGTCGAAGTCCGCATCCGGCTCGGCATAGGCCGCGTAGATCTCGTCGAGCTTCTTGCGCGCCTCGAATACGCCGCCCAGCGCTTCTTCGACCGATTCACGCACGGTCTGCTCGGGATCGAGCTGCGGTTCCTGCGGCAGGTAGCCGATGTTCAGGTTCGGCATCGGCGTGGCTTCGCCTTCGATCTCCTTGTCGAGGCCGGCCATGATCTTCAGCAGCGTGGACTTGCCCGAGCCGTTCAGGCCCAGCACGCCGATCTTGGCGCCGGGGAAGAAGGACAGCGAGATGTCCTTCAGGATGTGACGCTTGGGCGGAACGATCTTGCCCACGCGGTTCATGGTGAAAACGTACTGAGCCATGGAGTGCGGTGTCCGTGTGTTCAGGGAATTTGGGAATGGGCGGAGTTTAACAAAGCACGTGCCCCGCGGTCTGCGCAATGCTGGCGCGGCCGGTACAATCAAGGGTTCGCTTTCGCGCTAACCCGTTGATTTCATTCGACCATGAGCAAACCTGCCCTGACCCTGAAGTTCAAGTGCAAGAAGTGCACGAAGCCCGTCACGCTGTACCTGCAGAAGACGTCGGCCTGCTCGCACATCACCCCGTACCAGGGCTTCTGCAAGTGCGGCGAGATGATGCGCCACGCTACCGGCGATAAGGACGCGGTCGAGTCGTTCGTGAACTCGCTCGACAACAGCTGGATGCACCACCATCACCACCACCACTGATCCGCACGCAGTGAACGGCAACACCTGGCAGCCCGGCGCCAAGGACCCGATGCGCTTCCTCGGCGGTTATCCACCGGAAGTGCTCGACCAGGTGCGCGAACTCGCATCGGCCGGACGACTCGGCGACCATTTGGCGCGGCGCTACCCGCAGCGCCACGCGGTGCAGACCGACCGCGCGCTGTACGACTACGCCACGGAACTGAAGCAGGAATACCTGCGCAGTGCGCCGCCGCTGCACAAGGTCGGCTTCGATGCGACGCTGGACTCGGCGCACAAGGCGCTGGGCCTGCATACCGCGATCTCGCGCGTGCAAGGCGGCAAGCTCAAGGCAAAGAAGGAAATCCGGGTGGCGTCGCTGTTCAAGGACGCGCCGCCGGAATTCCTGCGCATGATCGTCGTGCACGAGCTCTCGCACCTGAAGGAGAGCGACCACAACAAGGCGTTCTACCGGCTCTGCGAACACATGGAGCCGCGCTACCACCAACTCGAATTCGATACGCGGCTGTGGCTCGCATGGCGCGAACTGGACCGCGCAGCGAAGGCATAAAGGCAGGTTGTTGCGGCAACCTCGGCCGCGCCTGCTTCGTGCACCGCAGCACACAAGCTGCTTGACGCTCCCGCGCGCCGCTATGTATAACGAGCGCGTGGGTAGAAGCGGTCGATTGGACAGCAGCGGCGCAATGCCGTGAGGTCCAACTGGAGATTGCTCACTGACGGAGTGTTTCGTCGGTGGCGCAGTTGTCCAACGTTCCCCTGACAAAGACTCCTGAAAACAGCATGCAAGGCGCTCCGCGGCGCTGTTTGTACGCGCGCGTTCGCCGCATGCGTGTCCAACCTAGTCATTGTTAGGGGATCTCCCATGATCATCGACACCAGCTGTTATCCGACGAACCTGGTGGACCTGGCCTGGCGCCACGATGGCGAGCCGTTCTCGGGCGAGCGCCTGATCCAGATGATGGACGGCCCGTTCACTATCAACGGTAAACCGCGCCGCATCGACAAGGCCTTTATCCAGCCGCCGCAAGGCAACACCATCTACACGTGGACCGACGGCGAGAAGTCGGGCAGCGAATCCATCGACGCGTACATGGCCTACACGGTCGAGATGGTGAAGAAGTACCCGGACCGCTTTATCGGCTGCTTCGTCTACAACCCGCGCTGCGGCGTGCAGAACGGCGTCAACGCGATCGAGCACTACGTGAAGACGCTCGGCTTCAAGATGGTCCAGTTCCAGGCCAATATGCACGCGTACCGGCCCGACCGCGCGCTCGACTGGCTGCGCCCCGCGCTGCAGAAATGCGCGGAACTCGGCGTGCTGGTCAAGCTGCATACCGGCGACGGCCCGTACAGCATCCCGACCGAATGGGTGCCGATGATGAAGGAGTTCCCGACCGTCAACTTCATCATGGCCCACTTCGGCGTGCAGACCGGCGGCGTGTATTGCTTCGAGCCGTTCCAGATGGCCATGGACATGCCCAACGTGTACTGCGAATCAGGCTGGTGCCTGCAGTCGCGCATCGTCGAGTTCGCCAAGGTGCTGCCGAAACACAAGATCCTGTTCGGCTCCGATACCCCGCCCAACGAGCCCGGCATGTGGCTGCGCCTGCTGGAAGTGCTGTGCTTCGAGCCGCCGCAAGGCCTGAACCTCGACGAAGACACGCTCGAGGACTACCTCGGCAACAACGTCGCCCGCATGATCGGCCTGGAGCCGACACCGGTGCCGCGCACCCTCGAGGAAGCCAGGGCGCGCCTGGCCGCATGAGCGCTACGCACTGTCAACGGACTCCGGAGCACACACCATGATCATCGACACCCACCTGCACCCGACCAACCTCGTCGACGAAGCCTGGCGCCACACGGGCGAGCCCTTCAACGGCGAGCGCATGCTCAAGATGATGGACGGCCCCTACATGATCAACGGCAAGCCGCGCCGCATCGACATGGGCTTTATCCAGCCGCCGCCGGGCAATACCGGCTACCGCGATGGCAACCGCCGCGGCCGCGAAGGCATCCGCGACTATATGGCCTATGTGGCGAGCCTGTGCCAGAAGTACCCTGACCGCTTTATCGGCAACTTCACGTTCAACCCGCGCTGGGGCCCGGAAGAAGGCGCGCAGGAGCTGGAATTCCATATCAAGGAATACGGCTTCAAGATGGTCAAGCTGCACGCCAACATGCACGGCTACCGGCCCGACCGCTGCCTGGACTGGCTGCGCCCCGCGATGAAGGTCTGCGCCAAGTACAACACCGTGGTGCTGATCCACACCGGCGACGGACCGTACACGATCCCGACCATGTTCTACCCGGTGATCCGCGAGTTCCCGATGGTCAATTTCATCATCGGGCACTTCGGCATCCAGACTGGCGGCAACTACTCGTTCGAGGCGTTCTGGATGGCGATGGACACGCCCAACGTGTATTGCGAGTCAGGCTGGTGCTTCCAGTCGCGCATCGTCGAGTTCGCGCGCGAGCTGCCGCGCAACAAGATCGTGTTCGGCACCGACACGCCGCCGAATGAGCCCGGCATGTGGCTGCGCGAGCTGGAAATGCTGTGCGGCCCTGCGCCGCAGGGCATGGATCTCGATGAGGACGGGCTCGAGGACTACATGGGCAACAACATCGCCCGGCTGGTCGGCATCGAACCCACTGCGCCGCCGAAGACGCAGCAAGAGGCACAGGCGCGGCTCAAGGACACCTACGCCAGCACGCGCTAAGCCACCACGTTGAAGTTCCGCGGGCATGGCACGGCGGCCGCGACGCGCGGCCGCCGGGGCAGCCTTCGCCGTGCCAACCCTGACGACAGGAGGCATTCATGAACTCGCCTTCCGCGCCCTTCGCTTCCGCATCGGCGCACAAGACTTTCCACGACACCTCGCAGGATTTCCACCAGTTCCTGGCCGCGTACCGCGAGGCGTTTCCCAATGATGTACTGCAGATCCGCGAACCGGTCAGCACCGATCAGGACCCGACCGCGCTGGTCTGGGCACTGGCCGCGCAGGGCCGCCATCCGGCGCTCGTATTCGAGCAGGTCGAAGGACTCGGCACGCCACTGGTCACTAATCTGTTCGCTTCGCGCGAGCGTGTGGGCCGCATGCTCGGCGGCGTGGCTCCAGCAGCCATCCATGCCGAGTATCAGGCGCGCAGCCGCCGCATGGTCGCGCCGCGCGTGCTGGAGAGCGGCGCAGTCACCGGCCATGTCGAGACGCGAAACATCGACTTGCGCACCATCCCGGCCATCCGCCACTTCGCGAGCGACCGCGGCCCGTACATCACCAATGCAATCCTGATCGCGGAAGACCCGGAGACCGGCATCGGCAACGCAAGCTTCCACCGCTCGATGCTGCATTCGCCGACCGACATCGCGACGAGCCTGCATTCGCGCGGGCACTTGTGGCGCATGCAGCAGCGCGCAGCCGAACTGGGCAAGCCCTTGCCGGTGGCGATGGTGATCGGCGCGCATCCGCTGTTCATGCTTGCGGGCGCCGCGCGGCTGCCGTTTGGCGTCGACGAGCGCTATGTCGCCGGCGGCCTGTTCGGCGCACCGATGGAGGCGGTACGCACGCCGCGCTACGGCATTCTTGTACCCGCACATGCCGAGATCGTGCTCGAAGGCGTGATCGATCCCGAGGCGCGTGTCGAGGAAGGTCCGTTCGGCGAGTTCACCGGCTATTCGTCGGACCGCTCGACCAACAACCTGCTGCGCGTGGAAAGCGTGATGCGGCGCACCGACGCGTGGCTCGTCGATGTGGTCGGCGGCAACTCGGCCGAGCACCTGAACCTCGGGCGAATCGCGCGCGAATCGGAGATGGTGGAAAAGCTCAGGGAGCGCTTCCCGAGCGTGACCGCCGTGCACTATCCGAGTTCTGGCACGCACTTCCATGCCTACGTCGCACTGCGCCAGAGCCGCCCCGGCGAAGCGCGCCAGGTGATGCTGGGGCTGCTCGGCTGGGACCCGTATCTCAAGACGGTGGTAGCTGTCGATGAAGACGTCGACATCACGCGCGACGAGGAAGTGCTGTGGGCCATGGCCACGCATCTGCAGCCGCATCTCGATGTGGTGGTGGTCGATGGCTTGCCCGGCAGCGCGCTGGACCCTTCGGCCTCCGGCGTCGGTACGACATCGCGCATGGGACTCGATGCCACGCGCGGGCCTAACTTCGACGGGGTGCGCGCGCGCATCGATGCAGCGGCGATGGAGCGGGCACTAGCGCTACTCGCGCGTATTGAACGCCTTGGAGCGCCGGAGCCGTGACGTTGCTCCCCTCTCCCGCCTGCGGGAGAGGGGTTGGGGAGAGGGTAGGCGCAGGCATCACCAATGCGCCTCGCTTCGTGGACGCTCCTGCCCTCTCCCCCGCCCCTCTCCCGCGCGCGGGAGAGGGGAGAAAACAGTTCATGTATTGGCAGTAGACAGTAAGGGATAACCCCTGAAACCGGCGGATTCATCGTCCAACCCGATCGATAAATCCGCCACGAGCATTGTTCCTGACCGCCCCCGCTGGCATGCTGGATTGATAGAACAGGACAGGCGCGGGCATGCAAGGGATGGCACTGACCATCCGCACACGATCGCCGGCGACCTTCGGGCGACACCGACGCAACCGAGCGCGACCGGCGTGGTACCGACCAATGGAGACAGCATGACCCCCAACCTGCAATCGCATGGGGCAGTCCCCGTGCATCCCGTCGATGAAATCCTGCCCGCCCCGCGGTTGCTCGCACTGGGCCTGCAGCATGTGCTGGTGATGTACGCCGGCGCCATTGCCGTGCCGCTGATCGTTGGCGGCGCGCTCAAGCTGCCCAAGGACCAGATCGCGTTCCTGATCGCCGCCGACCTGTTCTGCTGCGGGCTGGTGACGATAATCCAGAGCATCGGCATCTGGAAAGTCGGCATCCGCCTGCCCGTCATGATGGGCGTGACCTTCACGGCCATCGCGCCGATCATCGCGACCGGTTCCAATCCCGCGCTTGGCCTGCCCGCCGTGTTTGGCGCGGTGATGCTCGCCGGCATTTTCACCTTCATCGTGGCGCCGTACGTCGGCAAGATGGTGCGCTGGTTCCCGCCAGTAGTGACGGGCACCGTGGTGCTCGTGATCGGCATCTCGCTGATGCGTGTGGGCATCAACTGGGCCGCTGGCGGCAACCCGATGATCTCCACGCCCAACGGCCCCATGCCGAATCCGAACTTCGGCGTGCCGGTCAACATCGCCATTGCGACGGTCGTACTGCTGACTGTGCTGGCGCTGGTGGCGTTCGCCAAAGGCTTCCTGTGCAATGTCGCCGTGCTGATCGGCATCCTGACCGGCTTCGCGATTGCACTGTCGCTCGGCAAGGTCAGTTTCGACGGCCTTGCGGCCGCGCACTGGGTGGAACTGATCACGCCATTCCACTTCGGCTGGCCCACCTTCGATGCGATGACAACCGTCACGCTGTGCGTGGTGATGGTGGTGATCATGATCGAAGGCGTTGGGCAGTTCCTGGCGCTTGGCGAAATCGTCGGCCGGCCGGTGACCTGCGACGACCTGACGCGCGGCCTGCGTGCCGACGGCGTTGGCGCGCTCGTCGGTGCGGTGTTCAACACGTTCACCTACACGTCGTATGCGCAGAACGTCGGCCTGGTGCAGGTCACCGGCGTGCGCAGCCGCTGGGTCTGCGCGACGGCCGGCGCCATCCTGATCGTACTTGGCTGCCTGCCCAAGCTCGCATTCTTCGCAGCATCGATCCCACAGTACGTGCTGGGCGGCGCCGCGCTCGTGATGTTCGGCATGGTGGCGGCCACAGGCGTACGCATCCTGGGCCATGTGGATTTCGTCGAGAACAAGAAGAACGCCTACATCGTCGCGGTCAGCATTGCGCTCGGCATGATCCCGCTGGTGTCGGAGCGCTTCTTCGCACAACTGCCCGAGCTGCTGGCCAAGTTCTGCCAGAACGGCATCCTGCTCGGCACGCTGTCCGCGGTGCTGCTGAACGTGCTGTTCAATGCGCGCTCGCCGCAGCCGCAGGCCCACGGCCTTGCGAAAGAGCCCGCCTGACTAGCCGAGATTGCCGAGATTGCCGAGATTGCCGCGATTGCGCATCAGCAGGTCGCGGAAGCGCTGGGCCGGCGGCGACAGCGACCGGTCCGCGTGCACCAGCAGCGAGATCTCGCGATGGATCACCGGATCGGTCGGCATGACCGTGGCCAGTCCCAGCGCCTCGGTCAGCCGGGTCACTGCGGCGCTCATCACGGCGATGCCGAGGCCGGCCTCGACCATGCCGACCATCGTCAGCGGCAGCAGCACCTCATGCAGCCGCGACAGCGTGATGCCGCGCGCAGCAAGCGCGGTATCGAGGCAGTCGCGGATCGGATTGCCCTTGTGCGGACCGATCAACGGAATGGGTGCCACATCCTCCCAGCGCAGAGTTTTGCGCCGCAGCAGCGGATGGTCCGGCGGCATCACGATCACGAACGGATCCGTCGATAGCCGGTGCGCGGTCAGGTCGGGCTGCCCTTCCGGAATCGTGCCGATGCCGAAGTCGACCTCGCCCGAGCTGACCATCTTCGGCACCTCGTGCTCTGACACATCGTGGATATCAACCTTCACGCCCGGATGTCCAAGGCTGAACTCGCGAATGAAGCGCGGCAGCATCAGTGCCGCCTGGATCGACGAGGCCGCAATCGATACGCGCCCGCGGCCCAGCGTACGCAGCTCGCTCGATGTCTCGATTGCGCTGTCGATATCAGCCACTGCCTTCTTCACCAGCGGCAGCAACTCCTCGCCCGCCTGCGTGATGTGGAGCTGGCGCGTATGGCGATCGAACAGCTTCAGGCCGAGATTGTCTTCCAGCTCGTGGATCAGCGCGCTGACAGAAGACTGCGACAGGTCCAGCTTCTCCGCCGCGCGCGTGAAGTGCCGCTCCTGCGCAACCGCGATAAAGGCGCGCAGTTGCCGCAGCGACACGTTCATGTTGCCGATGTTGGCCACTTGTCTTCCTCCTGTGGTCAGGTGCGCGCCTGCTGCGGAGGTCCGCGCGGCGCATCTGATTCAGAGGGTAACACGATCAATTAATAGGTTTCGAGGTCTTTACCGATGATGGCCCTCGCACCATGATGGTTGCAACGGATGGCGCTGCAGGCCGCCGAAGCCCCCTCAGGAGAAGCGATGAGAGCGTTTGAATACTTCGAGCCGTCCACGCTTGCCGATGCTTCGGCAATGCTGCACCGCGCCGGCGGCAAGGCCACCGTGCTGGCTGGCGGCACCGACCTGCTCGTGCAGATCAAGGAGTCGGTGCGCAAGCCCGAGCAGGTCATCAACATCAAGAAGATCCCCGGCATGGACGTGCTCACGTTCGACCCGGTGAACGGGCTGCGCATCGGGGCGCTGGTGACGACACGGCAACTGGAAACCTGCGGCTTCGTGCAGCGGCACTACGCTGGCCTCGCCAAGGCGGTGACGGACTTCGCGTCGATCCAGGTGCGGCATCGCGCCACCGTGATCGGCAATGTGTGCCGCGCGTCGCCGTCGGCCGACTCCATCGCGCCGCTGGTTGCCGATCGTGCATCGGTGCATCTCTACGGACTGTCCGGCTCACGCGAAATGCGCGTGGAGGACTTCATCACCGGCGTCGGCAAGACCGCGATCGCACCGGACGAGATCGTGACGCGCATCACCGTGCCCGCGCCGCGCGCGCATACCGGCAAGGTCTATCTCAAGCATGGCCGGCGCGTGCAGATGGAACTGGCAACGGTGGGCGTGGCGGTATCGCTGACCATCGAGGAAGGCCGCTGTACAGACGCCAGCATCGTGCTCGCCGCGGTGGGGCCCACGCCGGTGCGCGCCGAACACGCCGAGGCGCTGCTGCGCGACCACCACCTCACCGATGCACTGATCCTGCAGGCCGCGCACGCCGCCACACGCGACGCGCGCCCGATCAGCGACGTGCGCGCGAGCGAAGCGTACCGCCGGCAGATGGTCAGCGTGCTCACGCGCCGCGCGCTCGAGGAAGCCCACAAACGCGCCCTGGAGGCCACGCCATGCGAAAAGTGATCGAACTCGTCATCAACAGCGAACCGCGCGAACTCGCGGTCGAGCCGCACGCGACGCTGCTGGATGCGCTGCGCAACGACGCCGGCCTCACCGGCACCAAGAAAGGATGTGACGTTGGCGAATGCGGCTCGTGCACCGTCATCGTCGACGGCAGGCCGATGAATGCGTGCCTGATGCTTGCCCCCGAGGCACATGGCTGCCAGCTCACCACGATCGAAGGCGTGCAGCCGTCGCCCGACACGGTGCATCCGATCCAGGAGCAGTTCATGCAATGCGGCGCCGCGCAGTGCGGCTTCTGCACGCCAGGCTTCGTGATGATGGCCAGGGCGCTACTCGAAGCGAACCCGCACCCGACGCGCGACGAGATCCGCTTTGCGATTGCCGGCAACATCTGCCGCTGCACGGGCTACACCAAGATCATCGAGGCGATCGAAAGGACCGCCGCCACGATGGCGAACGAGGAGGCATGATGACCCACGCCGTGATCGGACACAGCGTCAAGCGCACCGACCTGCTCGACAAGGTCACCGGCAATGCGAAGTACGTTGCCGACATGCCATTCGCCGGACTGCTGTTCGGCAAGATCAAGCGCTGCGAAGTTGCGCACGCGAAGATCCGTCGCATCGACACGTCGCGCGCGCTCGCGCTGCCCGGCGTCAAGGCGGTGCTCACGCACGATAACGTGCCGCGCGTGCTGCATGCGGGATCGCCGCATCCGCGCTCGGCGTCGGTGACGTGTGACCAGTACATCCTCGACGACAAGGTGCGCTACTGGGGAGAAGGCGTGGCCGCCGTGGCCGCGACGAGCGAAAACATCGCGGCGCGCGCGATCGAACTGATCGAAGTCGAATACGACACGCTGCCCGCCGTGTTCACCACCGAAGATGCCGAGCGCTCCGACGCGCCACGCATCCACGACCGCGAACCCGGCGGCAACCTGGTGCTGCCGCCTGTGATCGTCAAGCGCGGCGATGTCGAAGCCGGCTTTGCCGAAGCGGATTTCATCCTCGAAGGCATCTATGAAGGCGGCCGCCCTACCCCGGCCTACATGGAGCCGAACGTCTGCACCTGCAACTGGGACGGCAACGGCAATCTGACCGTGTGGATTTCCACGCAGACCGCATTCATGGTGCGCGGCATCATGGCCGAGGTGCTGGGCCTGCCGCTGCACAAGGTGCGCGTACTGGTCGACCATATGGGCGGCGGCTTCGGCGCGAAGCAGGATCTGTTTCAGCATGAGTTTCTTTGCGCCTTGATGGCGCGCGAGACGCGTCGGCCGGTGCGCATGGAATACACGCGAGAGGAAACCTTCCTCGGCGGACGCACACGCCATCCGGCAAAGATCTGGCTCAGGCAGGGCTTCCGCAACGACGGCACCATCACCGCGCGCCAGGCAAAGGTGGTGTTCAACTCCGGCGCGTATGGCTCACATGGCCCCGGCGTGACCAACGTCGGCACCGCAGCCATGGTCTCGCTGTACCGCTGCGACAACGTGCTGCTCGAAGGCCGCTGCGTCTACACCAACAGTCCCATCGCTGGCGCGTTTCGCGGCTATGGCGTGGTGCAGACGTACTATGCGCTCGACGTGCAGATGGACGAGGCAGCCGAACACCTCGGTATGGACCCCGCCGAGCTGAAACTGAAGAACGCCGTGCGCGAAGGCGATATCGCACCGTCCAATCACCCGCTGATCGGCCACGGGCTGGAAGCATGCATCCGCAAGGGCATGGAAGCCACCGGCTGGACCGAACTGCGGCAGCGCACACGCGAAACCGAAGGCCCGATCCGCACCGGCTGGGGCATCGGCTGCGAGATGCACGGCAGCAGCGCCTATCCGGGCATCAAGGAACAGGGCAACGCGATCATCAAGATGAACGAGGATGGCACCGTGGTGTTGCTGACCGGCGCTGCGGGCCTGGGCACCGGCGCGCACACGGCACTCGCGCAAATCGTGGCCGAGGAACTCACGCTGCCGTTCGAGTCGGTGTCTGTCGTCCATGGCGATACCGATGTGGTGCCTTGGGACATCGGCGCGTTTGCGAGCCATACGACCTACATGGTCGGCAAGGCCGCGCAGATGGCGGCGGGCGAGATCAAGCGGCAACTGTTCGACCGCACGGCGAAGCTGCTCGAATGCGAGCCCGATGCACTGACGCTTACCGCCGGCGTGATCGCCGTGCGCGACCGCGACGGCCCGACGCTGACGGTGCGCGAGGCCGTGATGCCGCGCAAGGGCATTCCGGCCGCGCAACTCGTAGGCACCGCCACGTATCATCCGACCAAGTCGTACTCGTTCGCCGCGCATTTCGTGCAAGTCGAAGTCGACACGGAAACGGGCTTCATCACCGTGAAGCAGGTAGTGCCCGTGCATGACGTCGGCAAGGTGATCCACCCCGTGGCGGCAGCCGGCCAGATCGAGGGCGGCATCCAGCAAGGCATCGGCCATACGCTGTACGAGGACTACCAGATCGACATGCGCACGGGCCGCTCGCTCAATGCCAACTTCGTCGACTACAAGATGCCGCTCGCGATGGACATGCCGGAGATCCACACCATCATCCTTGAGGCGGCGCCAGATCCCGGTGGACCGTTCGGTGCCAAGGGGGTGGGCGAAGACCCGATCGTTGCGATCGGACCGGCCATTTCCAACGCCGTGTTCGATGCGATCGGCGTGCGCTTCCGGCATTACCCGATCCGGCCCGAACAGGTGCTGCAGGCGCTGGCCCGGAAGGCGGTGGCATGACGAAGCGCCTTGTCGTCGCCATCACCGGAGCCAGTGGCGCAGTCTATGGGGTGCGCGTCCTCCAGGCGCTGTCGTCGCTGGCCGACTGGGAGACGCATCTGGTGTGCTCGCCCTCCGGCCTGCTGACCGCACACCATGAACTCGGCCTGCAGCGCCCGCAGATCGAGGCGATGGCCGATGTCGTGCACAACGTGCGCGATATCGGCGCAGCGATCGCGAGTGGCTCGTTCCGCTGCGACGGCATGGTGGTGGCGCCCTGCTCCATGCGCACGCTGGCCGCGATCGCGACGGGCATGGCCGACAACCTCGTCACGCGCGCCGCCGACGTGATGCTCAAGGAGCGGCGCCGGCTGGTGCTGCTCGCGCGCGAAACCCCGCTGCATCTCGTGCACCTGCGCAACATGACCACGGTCACCGAGATGGGCGCCATCGTGCTGCCGCCGCTACCTGCCTTCTACACGCATCCGCAGACCGTCGACGATATCGTCAACCACACCGTGGGCCGCGTGCTCGATCTGTTCGACGTCCCGCACGATGGGCTGGTGCAGCGCTGGGAAGGCCTGCGCCCTGCCATCGGCGCCGTATAGCCACCGCATCACGCTTCACTTATCGCCCCGGCAACCGGGGAACGCAGTCCGAATCAGGAGACAACATGACGCACCACGCCACCCAGCTGCCGCCCGTACCGGTCACCATCCTCACCGGCTTCCTGGGCTCGGGCAAGACCACGCTGCTGAACCATATCCTGACGCAGAAGCACGGGCACCGCATCGCGGTGATCGAGAACGAGTTCGGCGAGGTCGATGTCGACTCCGATCTGGTGATGACCTCCGATGAGGAGATCTACCAGATGACCAACGGCTGCATCTGCTGCGTGGTCGATGTGCGCACGGACCTCGTGCGCATCCTGCAGAAGCTGCTCGAGCGGCCCGAGCGCTTCGACCACATCCTCGTGGAGACCAGCGGACTGGCCGACCCGACGCCGGTGGCCGCGACCTTTTTCATGGACCATGAAGTTGCGCAGCAGGTAAGACTCGACGGCATCCTGACGCTCGTGGATGCGGTGCACATCGAAGATCACCTCGATGATCCGCAACTGACGGGGTTCGACAACCAGGCCGTGGACCAGATCGTCGCGGCGGATCGCGTCATCCTGAACAAGACCGATCTCGTCAGTGCCGCGCGGCTCGATGCGCTCGAAGCGCGCATCCACAAGCTCAACGAAGGTGCGCAGATCCTGCGGTCGAACTATGCACAGGTCGATCTCGGCAAGATCCTCGGCATCGGCGGGTTCACGCCGGGCATGGTGCAGATGGAGGATCACGGACATGCGCATCACGAGCACGATCATGCGGGCCATGTCTGCGACGAGCATTGCGACCATGCGCATGATGAGGCCGAGCATGGTCATCGTCATGATCCATCGGTGACATCGGTCTCGCTGGTGTTCGACCAGCCATTCGATCGCCAGCGGCTGGAACACGGATTGCGGGCGCTGCTCGCCGCGCAGGGCGACGACGTGTTCCGCATGAAGGGCATCGTCGCCGTGGCCGGCGATACGCAGCGCCATGTGCTGCAAGCCGTGCACCGGCTGATGGACTTCCACGCGGATGCGCCATGGGGCACCGACGTGCCGCAGAGCAAGTTCGTGTTCATCGGCCGCAACCTGGACAAGCAGCGGCTGCAGACACTGCTGAACGTTTGCATGCCGGTGCGCGTAGCGGAAGCGGCTTGATGTCCTTGGCGGGATAACTGGCTGAAGCGCGTCTCCGTCGTGGAGACCGCTTCAGCCCCGCGGCACCTGCAAGGTATCCGAAGGCAGTTCGCCGAACGCCTTGCGGTACTCGCGCGAGAACAGGCTCAGGTGCGTGAAGCCATGGCGCAACGCGATGGCGCTGACCATCCCCTTCGCCTGCGGTGCGTGCTGCAAGTCCACACGGGCAGCCTGCAGGCGCAGCAGCCGCAGATATTCCATCGGCGTCGTGTTCTTGCTCTTGCGGAACCCGAGCTGCAGCGTGCGCGCCGACACGCCGCAATGCACCGCGACCTGCTCCAGCGTGAGCGGCTGATCCAGATGCGTTCGGAGATACGCGATCGCGCCGCGGACATAGCCCGGCAACGTCGGCGCAAAACGACGCGGCAACATGCCACCGTCCGCGGCAAAGCGATCCAGCAGCAGCGTGGACAGCACGATGCGTTCGATGCTTGCATCCATCGCAGGCGCGCCGGTGCCTTCGCGCCGCACGCGCGTCTCTGCGCGCAGATAAGCCACCAGTGCCTGCCAGCGCTCGGCGCGGCCATCATCTGCGACCGGCTGCATGTCGAATTCGATCGGCGTTGGCGGATCGAAGCCGAACTGCTGGCGGAACGCTTCCTCGATCAACTGTCGGCGAATCACCACGCTGAAGCGCTCGCAGCCGCGATCGAGCGACAGGCTCGCCGGCACCGTGGGCGAGAACACGAACGTCGCGCCCGGCGGCATTTCAACCATGCCGTGCGGCGTATGCACGCGGCAGCGCCCCGCAAGCAACGTCTGGATCACGAACTCGTCCTTGCCCTGCTGCGGCTCGATATCCACGGCCTGGTTGTAGCCGATGGTCACCAGCGTCAAGCGGCCAATCGCACACGTATCGATGCACGCGTCGAGCGCAGCGTCATCCTCGGCCGCGCGCAGCCGCGTGGGCCCGAATACACGGCCGGACAGGGACTGGATGCGTTGCGCATCACTGGCGCGGCCGGTGCTGTTCGATGCAGCAGGAAGGGCTGGAATGGCTGGCATGCGGGGAGCGGGGGCAGGCAAGAAATGCCGCGTGGAAGCATCGTGTCCATCCTAGGGTCCGTGCCCGATCACCGCAAGCCAAGGGAAACCCCTGATGCCGCTTTCACGTGCGATTGCGGACGGATGCCATCGCCTTCGCAATTGCGCTATAAGCGCGCGGCGCACGCCGCTATCGTCCATGCATGCACCGGCGGCCAGCCGCAGCCGGCACGGTGCGAGCCCCCCCAACGACAGCGGCAGGAGACACCACCATGACAACTGCCGTGCACCCCGTCGATCAGATATTGCCCGCGCGCGCCATGGCGTCGCTGGGCTTCCAGCACATGCTGGTGAGCTACCTCGGCGCAATCGCCGTACCGATGATCGTCGCAAGCGCGCTGAAGATGACCACTGCGCAGACGACCATGCTGATCAGCACGGCGCTGTTCACTTCGGGCATCGCCACATTGCTCCAGACCGTAGGCTTCTGGAAGTTCGGCGTGCGGCTGCCGCTGATGCAAGGCGTGGCATTCAGCTCCGTCGCGCCGGTGATTGCGATTGGCAGCGACCCGTCGCTGGGCTTCAACGGCGTGTGCGGCGCCATCATCGGCGCAGGCGTGATCACGATGCTGCTGGCACCGGTGATCGGGCGGCTCAAGCGCTTCTTTCCGCCGGTGGTCAGCGGCTGCACCATCACCGCGGTGGGGCTGTCGCTGTTCCCGGTGTCGTTTCACTGGTTTGGCGGTGGGAGGGGTGCGCCGGATTTTGGCAGCCCCGTCTTTTTCGCGGTCGGCTTCGGTGTGGTGGCGCTGATCCTGCTCATCAACCGGCACCGCAGCGAACTGGTGCGCAACCTTGCGGTGATGATCGGCCTGCTCGTCGGAGGTGCCGTGGCGTGGATGCTCGGCATGGGCAACTTCGATGAAGTGTCGCGCGCGCCGTGGTTCACAATGGTGACGCCATTCGCGTTCGGCATGCCGGTCTTCGACATCGGCGCCATCACAACGATGGTGATCGTGATGGTCGTCCAGATGGTGGAATCGATGGGCCTGTTCGTGGCCGTCAGCGAGATCGTGAAGCGCCCCATCACCGAACAGGATGCCACGCGCGGCCTGCGCGCCAACGGGCTGGCGAGCGCCATCGGCGGCATGTTCGCGGCGTTTCCCTATATTGCATTCATGGAGAACGTGGGGCTGGTCATCGTCACCGGCGTGCGCAGCCGCTGGGTGGTTGCGACTTGCGGCGTGATGCTATGCGCGGTGGCGCTGGTGCCGAAGATCGGCTCGCTGTTCGCGTCGATCCCGCCCGCGGCGCTCGGCGGTGCGGCCATGGTGATGTTCGGCGTGGTCGTGGCAGCGGGCATCAAGACCCTGGGCCGCGTCGAATACGACCGCAACCCGGCCAACCTGTCGGTGGTCTCCATCACGCTGGCCTGCGCCATGATGCCCGTGATGCTGCCGTCGATGCTCGAGAAGCTACCCGGCTTCCTGCAGCCGTTCGTGCACAGCAGCGTGATCATCGCGTGCGTGGTCTCCGTGCTGCTGAACCTGCTGCTCAATGGCGTGCCCGCGCGCGACGAAAGCGAGCACCCGATCCATACCGATAACATCCAGGAGGTCTGAACATGGTGTCCACCGCTGCCGCCCCGACGGGCAATCTGCTGATCCGCAACGCCGCGGCCGTGATGACCGGGCGCGCTGGCGACGCCGCGCGCGCAGGGGCTGCCGATATTCGCGTGCAAGCGGGCCGCATCGCGGAAATCGGTCCTGCCCTGCCCCGTCACGAAGGCGAAGATGTGCTCGATGCCACCGGCTGCGTGATCTACCCGGGGTGGGTCAACACGCACCACCACCTATTCCAGAACCTGCTGAAGGCCGTGCCGGGCGGCATGAACGCCGACCTGCAGCAATGGCTTGCCGCTGTGCCCTATCCGCGACTCGCGCGCTTCACGCCGGATATCTTCCGCACGGCGGTGCGCCTCGGCATGGCCGAACTGCTGCTGTCGGGCACGACAACCTGCGCGGATCATCACTACCTGTACCACCACGGCCATGGCGCGGAAACCGGCGATGTGCTGTTCCAGGTCGCCGAAGAACTCGGCATGCGCCTCGTGCTATGCCGCGGCGGAGCCATCCAGTCCGCCGCCGACCATCCGGGCATGGCCGCGACCGCGCTGGTGCCCGAGACGCTTGACGAGATGCTGGCCGACATCGAGCGCCTGAAGGCGCGCTACCACGATGCCTCCGCCGACGGCCTGCGCCGCGTGGTGGTCGCGCCAACCACGCCGACGTTCTCGCTGCCGCCGGTGCTGCTGCGCGAACTATCGGCCTTCGGCCGCGGCATGGACCTGCGCCTGCACTCGCACCTGTCCGAGACCGATAACTATGTGCGCTTCTGCCGCGAGAAATACCAGTGCACGCCGGTGCAGTTCGTGGCCGACCACGACTGGCTCGGGCCCGATGTGTGGTTCGCGCATCTGGTCACGGTCACCCCCGAGGAGATCCGCATGCTCGCGGTGACCAACACCGGCATGGCGCATTGCCCCGTGAGCAATGCGCGGCTGGGCAGCGGCATCGCGCCCGTTCGCAAGATGGCCGATGCGGGCGTGCCGATATCGCTGGGCGTCGATGGCGTGGCGTCCAACGAGTCCGGCAGCATGGTGCATGAAGCGAATTTCGCGTGGCTGGTGCACCGTGCGGCGGGCGGCGCCGCGCAAACGCGCGTGGAGGAAGTCGTCCACTGGGGCACGGCGGGTGGCGCGCGCGTATTGGGGTTGCCCGGCATTGGCACGCTTGCGCCGGGACAGTCAGCGGATCTTGCGATCTACGATGTGAGCGGCCTGCGCTTCCACGGCTTCCACGACATCGCCACCGCACCGGTGGCGGCCGGCGAACCTACGCCTGTGCGGCATGTCTTCGTACGCGGCAGGCAGGTTGTGCGCGATGGCGAGGTTGTCGGGCTAGACCTCGGCAGACTGCGCGAGGATGCTCAGCGCGCGCTGGCAGCGCTGTTGGACTGAGTGGGAAACGCTCGCTGCGCGGTCGGTCGACCTGCCACGCAGCGAGCGCGCAAGGCTATCGCGACAACACCCACGTTGCCAGCGTCTTCAGGTCGGCATCGTCGAGTTGCGGGAACGCCGGCATCGGCACCTGTCCCCACTTGCCGCTGCCGCCGCTGCGGATGCTCTGCATCAGCTTGCCGGTGGCGTCGGCGTTGCCTGCGTATTTGGCTGCCACCTCATGGAACGCCGGGCCCACCACCTTCTTGTCGACCGCATGGCACGCGCTGCACTGGTTGGCACCGAGCAGCGTGTCCACCGAACGCGGCGCGCCGCCGGCCGCCGCCGCGGCAGGTGCAGCGGGCGCTGCCGCCGCGACCGGCGTGGCACTGCCGCGCTCGGCGCCGTAGGTCTTGACCAGGTAGTCGACGATCGGCGGGATGTCTTCGTCGCGCAGCGGCGCGCCGAACGGCTTCTTCATCTTCTTGACGGTCGCGTCCCAGTAGGCGCGTGACGATGTCAGCGGCTGGGTCTCGGCGTACTGGGCCGAATGGCAGGTCATGCAATTCTGCTGCACCAGCCGGTAGCCTGGCAGGTCGCTGGGGCGATAGGCCGCGGTCTCGGCCGGCAGGGTGACTTCCAGCGCCATGGCCGGGACGGCACAGGCCGCGAACACAGCGGCGATCAGAGGCTTCATATTCATCATGTCGCCCTCCCTCAGACCGCAGTGACGCGCGTGGTCTCGACCACGTTGCGCATATAGCCGGGCGGATTCCACAGCGCCTCCATCGGCTGGCTCTGGCCGGCGCGGTTCACGGCGCGCACGCGCAAGTCAAGATTGCCGCGACGCGGCGGCCGCAGCACGGCCGTCCATTCGCGGAACGAGTAGCGGCCCAGGTCCTGTCCGAGCTTTGCCGATTGCCAGGAACGGCCGCCATCCGCCGAGAAACCGACTTCGCTAATACCGTAGCCGCCGTCGAAGGCAATGCCACGTACCACCGTCTCGCGGCCCGTCGGCACCTTGGCGCCGTCCGCCAGGCTGGTGATGAACGAACGCACGGTGAAGCGCCCGATCGGCGTGGTGGCCGAAGGCGCCGTGCCGGGCGCCACGCAGGCACACGGGTTCGCCGGGATGCGGTAGGCAGAGGCCATCCAGAAGCCATCGAAGACCTTGTCCACCACCTGGATGTCCGACAGGTGCTTCACCCAGTACGTGCCGTAGTGCCCGGGCACCACGAGCCGCAGCGGATAGCCGTTGAGCATCGGCAGGTCCGCGCCGTTCATCGCCCAGGCCAGCATCACCTCGCCGTCGAGCGCGTGGTCGATGTTCAGCGCCTTGACGAAGTCCGGGCCGCCTTCGAGCGGCGGCTTGTCCATGCCGTTGAAGGTCACCTGTACCGCACCCGGCTGCACCCCGGCCTTTTCCAGCACCTTCCTGAGCGGCACGCCGGTCCAGCGCGCATTGCCCATCGCACCATTGCCAAGCTGGCCGCCGTTGACGCGCGGGTCAAAGAAGCCGCGGCTGTTGCCCGAGCACTGGTTCACGGCCACGATCTCGACCGGATCCGCGAGCGTCTTCAAATCCGCCAGCGACAGTTCCAGCGGCGCCTTCACATGGCCGCCGACGCGCAGGCGATAGGTCTGCGGATCGATCGACGTTGGAATCCCGCTCCAGTGGTAGCGCACGAAGAACGCGTCATTCGGCGTAAGAACCCCCTCGTTGAACACGCTGAACGGCGTTTCGAGCTGCGGCGGACGGTTCGTCAGCAGGATCAGCGGGCGCTTCTGCGGGAAGGCGACCAGTTCACGCTCGCCGTTGGCAAACGGCATGGTGACCTTGGCCGGCGTGGCGGCGAACGCGTCGAACGCGGTGGCGCCGAGCGTGGCCTGGGCCATCAGGGCGCCGGCGCCTTGCAGGAACTTACGGCGGCCCGAAGCGCGACCGCTGCCAGGCATGTGGGGCGAGTTCATTGTCTGCTCCTGTTGTTCTGAATCTGCAGTCCACTTTAGAACCCGTTTCATAAAGGGGAAGGGTCGACCTACTCTTTATGTGAAATGGGCTCTCAGGACGGGTGACGGATTTTCCCCAGCAGGAGGGGGCCGCGTATAACGCGTTATTTCGGTAAGGGTTATCGGGGAAACGGATGGGCGAACGAAGAGACGGCCCGCGGGCCGACAAGAAGAAACGAAATAGCCACAATTAAGGCATCCTGCTTACAATTGCCTGAGGCAACCCACTGCCAGACGGTCGTCGCACCGGGTCCGCGACAGCTTCTCCACCGCTGGCACAGCATCGATAAGCCGAGAGCAACAGGGTATGGCCACACTAATTCCTGCGCTGGGTTCGGTCACGTCGCGCATGACCGGTGGTGAAAGACGCTTCGCCGAACGGCTCGAGGCCAAGCTGGAGGACGACTACCTGTGCTGGTACGACGTCGCCATCGGCGAGAAGACCCGGCATCCGGATTTCATCGTCTTTCACCCCAGCCGCGGCCTGCTGATCCTGGAAGTCAAGGACTGGCGCCTGGATACGATCCGGGAGATCGACCAGCGCAACGTCACGCTGCTGACCCAGCGCGGGCTCGTGCATGAGCTGAACCCGCTCGAGCAGGCGCGGCAGTTCATGTACTTCGTCACCGAATTGCTGCAACGCGACGAGCAATTGGTCTGGCCAACGGGATCGCTGAAGGGCAAGCCATTCTTCCCGTACGGGCACGGCGTCGTGCTCGCCAATATCACGCGGGCCCAGTTCGACAAGACCAATCTTGGCGAAGTCCTGCCCCCTCACCTGGTGATCTGCCAGGACGAGATGTACGAGAGCGTTGATGCGGAGGCCTTCCAGAAACGGATGTGGGAGATGTTCCCCGTCAAGTTCACGTTCAAGCTGTCGCTGCCGCAGATCGACCGGATTCGCTGGCATCTCTTTCCGCAGATCCGCATGCCCGAGCAGCGCAGTCTTTTTCCCGAAGATGCGACGGACGCCCAGGAAATGCCTGACATCCTGCGCGTCATGGATCTGCAGCAGGAACAACTGGCCAGAAGTCTCGGAGAGGGCCACCGCATCATCCACGGCGTGGCGGGATCGGGCAAGACGATCATCCTTGGCTACCGGGCGGAACACCTCGCCAAGGTCGTCCATCGTCCGATCCTCGTACTCTGCTTCAACCGGACACTGGCAGCCCGACTGGCCGGAACCATGCAGGACAAGGGCATCGGGAACAAGGTCCACGTCCACAATTTCCATTCCTGGTGTTCGCGGCAGCTCAAGGCTTTCCATGTCGACGAGCCGAAAGGTCCGAGAAACGCGGCGTTCTACGACGCCATGGTTGACCGCGTCATCCGCGGTGTCGACACCCGGGCGATTCCTGCAGGGCAATACGATGCCGTACTGATCGATGAAGGCCACGACTTCCGCCCAGAGTGGTTCAAGCTCATCGTCCAGATGGTGAACCCCGAGACCAACTCGCTGCTGGTCCTGTATGACGACGCCCAATCGATCTACGGAGGCACCAGCAAGCGCAAATTCACGTTTGCGAGCGTTGGCATCAAAGCAAGCGGCCGCACGACCATCCTCAAACTCAACTACCGCAATACGCGCGAAATCCTGCGGGTTGCTCGCAAGTTTGCCGATGAACTGCTGGCGCCAAAGGAAGCCCCGGAAGACGAAGCACCCACCGTGCAGCCAGTCGCCGCCGGGCGCCAGGGTCCGAAGCCGCTATTGCTCGAACTGCCGACGCTGCAGGACGAGGCAAACCGGATCGCGACGATTCTTCTCGATGAGAACCGGACAGGCACGCCCTGGAAAGATATGGCAGTCGTGTACCGGCATCTCGATATGGTGGAGCCGCTCGTCGGCATCCTGGAACGCAAAGGCATTCCGTTTGAAATGCCGCAGAAGAGCAAGCGGTTCATGCCCGGTGCCGATACCGTCAAGGTCGTCACGATGCACAGCAGCAAGGGTCTGGAGTTTCCTCTCGTCTGCATTCCGGCGACGGGCATGCCGCACAGGTACGAAGAATCGCTCGAGGATGAGGCGCGCCTGCTCTATGTCGCGATGACGCGGGCTACTCGGCAACTGGTGATGACCTGCGGAGAAAGCTCGAGGTTTGCCGGAAAGCTCAGAGAAGCCATCGCGCGGCTCGCCTGAGGTCATGGCTTCAGGCGGCGGAGGTGCGCGCAATGACGGCTACAATGCGCCCTACCCTCGCGCCACGACCGCACCCATGCCAAACCCGAACCGGGCCTACCTGCTCGGCCCGCTGCTGAAGGGAGTTTCCCGTTCGTTCTACCTGACGCTGCGCATCCTGCCGGCGGGCATGCGCGATCCTGTCGGTCTCGCCTACCTGCTCGCGCGTGCGGCGGACACCATTGCGGATACCACGCTGATTTCCCCTACCGAACGCCTCGATCTGCTGCTGTCGCTGCGGCGGTGCGTCAATGGCAGCGACGATCCGGCTCGGCTTGCGGATCGACTGGCACAGGAAGTCGCGGGACACCAGACGCAAGCGAAGGAAAGAGCGCTGCTGGAGTCGATCCGCCCCGCGTTCGACGTGCTGGCCCAGCTCGACGGCGCCGACCGTGACGCCGTGCGCGGCATCGTCGCCACGCTGACCGAGGGCATGGAATTCGACCTGCGCACCTTTCCGGATGAGCGCTCGGGAGAGCTTGGCGCATTGCCGGACCTGTCCGACCTGGACCGCTACACCTACCTCGTCGCTGGCTGCGTGGGCGAGTTCTGGACGGCAATGACCTACAGGCACCAGCCAGGTGTGCTCAGGGAGGATGCGGCCATCATGCAGCGCCGGGGCATCCGCTTCGGCAAGGCCTTGCAGATGGTCAACGTGCTGCGCGACTGCGCCAATGATTTGCGCATCGGACGCTGTTACCTGCCGACGGATGTGCTCGGCCGCCACGGTGCCCAGCCGCGCGACCTGCTACTGCCCGCGAACTCGCAGCGCATGCGGCCGGTGCTGTTCGAACTCTTGCGTCTCGCGCTCGACCACTTCCGCGAAGCCATGGCCTACACGCTCGCAATCCCGCGTACCGCGGTGCGGTTGCGGCTGGCCTGCCTGTGGCCGATCCTGATCGGCCTCGAAACCTTGTGGCTGCTCGTGCAGAACGATGCGTGGCTTGACCCCGCACAGGTCTCGAAGATCGATCGCAAAGCGGTCTATCGCATCCTGGGTCGCAGCACGTTGCGGGTCATGTCCGACCGGACGCTGCGGCGCTGGATGGAGAGCGAGATCGAGCGGATCGAGCGGGCCCTGTCGGCATAGCGACACGCGCCGGCCAGCTGCCGTCGGCGATCTGCTCGCTGACGATTTCCGTCAGCAGTTCATGCACCGCCGAGGCCGCCACGGACAGCGGCATGGTGGCCGAACGACACAGGAAGACTGGCCGTGACATGGCGGGCTCCGCAACGCGCGAGGCGGACAACAAACCCTTGCGCAGCTCCGCGCAGACTGAAGCGTAGGACAGCACCGTGCAGCCGACGCCGGCAGCGGCCAGCGCGATCAGCTCCGGGATGGCATTCACTTCCGCGAGTACGTGGAGGTCGATCTCGTTCGCGCGCAGGTGGCTGTCGATCAGCGCGCGCAGGCCGTGCTCGCCGGCGGGCAAGATGATCGGATAACGGCTCAGGTCGCGCAGGCGGATCGCCTTGGCCGGCAAGACGTCTCGCCGCCTCGCCGCGCCAAACCTGCCGGGCTCCGCCACGAGCACCAGGTCTTCATCGACCAGGTGATCGAACTGGAGGCCGGGGTCGGCATTCGCCTGGAAGGTCAGGCCGATATCGATATGGCCGGTCAGCAGATGGTTGGGGATGTAGCCCGTGCTCAGCTCGATCACCTGCAGGCGCACCTTGGGCCAGCGCCGGATGGTCTCCCGCACCAGCGGCACCGTCAGGATCTTCGCCATGGACTGCGGCAGCCCGATGGCGACGCGGCCTTCCGGGTCGGTAACGAGGTCCCGCACGTCTTCGCACGCCAGGTCGACCCGCTTCAGGATATCGCGCGCATGCTGCTCGAAGCGCTGGCCGGCGGCCGTCACCGACACGCCCCGATGGCTGCGCGTGAACAAAGCCACGCCGAGCGTGTCTTCGAGCTGGCGGATCTGCAGGCTCAGCGCCGGCTGGGCGATGTGCAGCGTCTCCGCCGCGCGCGAAATCGACCCGGCTGCCGCCACAGCCAGAAAGCTGCGCAATCCGCGCACGTCCACCGGTATTCCCATTGCGGTCTCCTACCCCGAGTATCTGCCCGTCGCTGGCTATAAGAAGCCATGATACCCGGCATCCAAAATATATCTTGGACATATAGCCTGGCCCGCCGGATAGTGACACCCAGCCCCGCGCAACGCACGCGGAATCCGGCGGACACCTTCCTTGGAGACAACATGAGCATTGGTCGCCGCACCTTTCTTGCTGGCGCAGGCGCCGCGCTGTTGGCGCGGCCCCTGCTCGCCAATTCATGGCCCACACGGCCGGTCAGGCTCGTCGTGCCGTTCGCCGCGGGTGGTCCCGGCGACTTCGTCGCGCGCCAGATCGCCATGCCGTTATCGCAGAAACTCGGCCAGCCGGTCGTCGTGGAAAACAAGCCCGGCGCCGGCGGCAATCTGGGCACGCAGAGCGTGCTCGACGCCAGCCCCGATGGCTACACGATCCTGCTCAACACAGTCGGCATGCACGCGGTCAATCCGCTGATGTTCCCGGACCTGCGCTTTCAGCCGCAGCGCGACCTGCTGGCACTGGGGGTGGTGGCGACTGTGCCGAACGTGCTGGTGGTCCATCCGACCAAGCTTGGCGTCAACACCGTCGCGGATCTCGTCCGGCTTGGCAGGCAGAAGCCCGATAACCTCAGCTATGCCACCTACGGCGCGGGCAGCTCGCCGCATATCTATGGCGCGCTGCTGCTCAAGGCTGCGAAGTTCTCGGCAGTCACCATTCCCTACAAAGGCAGCGCGCCGGCCAGCAGCGATGTGATGGCGGGCAACGTCGACTTCCTGTTCGACAGCATGACCACGTGCGTTGGCCAGATCCAGGGCGGCAAGCTCAAGGCGCTGGCCATCACCTCGGCGGCGCGTTCGCCGCTGCTGCCCGACGTGCCGACGCTGGCTGAAGCGGGATACCCGGCGGTCGCCCTCAAATTCTGGCTTTCGCTGCAAATCTCCGCGCGCACGCCCCCGGCCATTGTCGGATTGCTGCGCGAAGCCGTGGCCGAATCCGCGCGCAATGCCGCATACGGCAACGCGCTGGTCGCGCGCGGCGCGGAGCCGTTCCATCTCGCGCCGGGCGAGGTGCAGGACTTCGTCAACCGCGACGCGGCGCGCTGGACCGCGCTGGCGCGGTCGATCGACATCAAGCCTGAATAAGGCAGGCGGGTCTGACCCGCCCACGGACTTTCAACGGATAGACACATGATTGCATTGCAGGGAATTCGGGTGCTTGACCTGAGCAAGGTGCTGGCGGGCCCGCTATGTGGCCAGTATCTGGGCGAGCTTGGCGCCGAAGTCATCAAGGTCGAACCGGTCGGCCGTGGCGATGACACGCGCGCGTGGCTGCCGCAGGACCATGGCCAGTCCGCAACTTTCCTGGCCGTCAACCACAACAAGCGCAGCATCGCGGTCGACCTGAAGACGGCGGAGGGCCGGAAGATCGTCCACGCGCTGGCGGCCAAGTCCGATGTCGTCCTGCAAGGATTCGGCAGCGGGGCGGCCGCTCGGCTCGGCGTCGACTACGACACCCTGTCGGCCCTGAACCACGCGCTGATCTACTGCGAGATCTCCGGCTACGGCCGTACCGGTCCGCTCGGACAGGAACCCGGTTACGACGTCATGCTGCAAGCGTTCAGCGGCATGGTCAGCACCATGGGGGAACCCGGCGGCAAACTGGCTCGCGCTAGCTTTTCCCCCGTCGATCTCGGTACCGGCATGCACGCGTTCAGCGGCATCCTGGCCGCGTTGATCGAACGCCAGAAGACCGGCCGCGGCATGCAGCTCGAAGTCTCGCTGCTCGACACCGCGATGGGATTCATGGGCTACCTCGCGCAGAACTACTGGTGCAGCGGCAAGGTGCCGCGCCCCATGGGCACTGCGCATCCCGCCATGGCGCCCTACCAGGTGTTCGAGGCCGCGGATGGGCCCGTCATGATCGGCATCGGCAACGATGCGCAATGGCGACGCTTTTGCCCTGTCGCCGACCTGCAGGCCTATGTCGATGATCCGCGCTTCGCCACCAATGCCGACCGCGTTGCAAACTTCGACGAGGTCGTCGCGCTGGTCCAGGCACGCATTGCCACCCAACCGGTCACGTTCTGGCTGGACGCGCTGCGCAACGCCGGTGTCGCCTGCGCGCCGATCCACACGCTCGACCAGGCGCTCGCGCACCCGCAACTGGCGGCACGCGGGCTGATCGTCGAGTCCGAACACCCGGTGCTCGGCAAGGTGCGGAACATGGGCCTGCCGATCCGCTTCCAGGGGGAAGACCGGACCGCGCACCGGGCACCGCCATTGCTGGGCGAGCATACCGAGGAGGTACTGCGCCAGGCCGGCTATGACGACGACGCCATCGCCGCGCTGCATGCGAGCGGCGTGGTGGCAACCGCCGGCCACACGGAATCCAACACCCCGTCGCTGCAACAGCGCGCCGCGGCATGACCATGCGAGACAACATGAGCACCGTTACCTACGAAGTCCGCGACCGCGTCGCGGAAATCCTGCTGGACAGCCCGCCCGTCAACGCCCTGAACGAAGGCATGATCGATGCGCTGCTGGACGCCTTGCACCGTGCGGCGAAGGACGATGCCGTACGCGCGGTCATCCTCGGCAGCGCCGTGCCACGGCGCTTTTGTGCGGGCCTGCAGCTCGACGCGCTGCACGGTGCATCGCCACAGCGCGCATACCAGCTGGTCGACAAGCTTTACAGCGGCTTGAACGAAGCGCAGTTCCAGCTGGGCAAACCGTCGATTGCGGCGGTAGGCGGCACGGCGCGCGGCGGCGGCATGACGCTGGCGATTCACTGCGACATGATCGTGGCCGCCGATACCGCAACTTTTGGCTATCCGGAGATCGACGTCGGCGTCACGCCGGCAATCCACTACACGCACCTGCCGCGCATCATCGGCCGCCATCGCGCATTCGATCTGCTGTTCACGGGCCGCTCGTTCGGCGCCGATGAAGCCATGTCGCTCGGGCTGGTCAATCGCGTCGTCCCGGAAGCCGACGTCATGCGCGAAGCGCGTGCCCTTGCGCAGACGTTCTGCGAGAAGTCACCAGTGGTAATGCGGATGGGACGCACGGCATTCCTGCGCGCCAATGATGGCGACTACCGCCGCGGCATCGCCACGGCAGTGGAATCGTTCGGCAATGTCTTTGCCACCGACGATGCCAGGGAAGGCATTGCCGCATTCGTGGAGAAGCGCAAGCCGTACTGGCAGGACTAAACACCAGTTAAAAAACTGGTGTCCACGCAGGACGAGCGCTCGAACGGGCATCGGCGCATCGTGGCACAAATACAACGGAACGTTGAGAGAACGTTTCCGTTTTGATATAAATGCAAATCATTCGTATTTGCAACTCCATTTAATTTCGGCGCGCTGCCGTCTTTGCAGGCTGCGACAGCAGCCACCTTCCTCCGCCCATTTCTCCGATGCCCTCCACCCGCTCGACCCACACCGGGCGCGCCGCCGCATGCGCGGCCCGCACCCGCCGCTCACCGATCGCGCTCGCCGCCGCCCTGACGCTGTCCGTCGCCCTGCCCGCCTACGCGCAAACTGCGCAGACGGCACAGGATGCGAAGAGGGCATCGGCCGCTACGGAAACGACCTTGCCGGCGGCCACCGTCGTGGCTCGTGGTGACAGCGCCCCGGAACGCACCAGCGGCGGTGCGCTCGGCGACCGCAAGATCGTCGACACGCCGTTCTCGATGGTCGCGGTCAGCAGCGAGGAAATCCAGGATCGCATGGCGCAGACTGCCAACGACGTCTTCAAGTACGACCCTTCCGTCTCCGTTCTCGGCGACAACGCGCGTACCGAGAACTCGTATTTCGCCGTGCGCGGCATCCGCGTGGACATGCGCGACGGCATCAAGGTCGACGGCCAGAATTTCGTCTCGTGGGATACCGATCTGCCGCTCGAACCGTTCGACCAGGTCGAACTGTTGAAGGGCGTTTCAGGCTTCATGTACGGCTTCGGCACGCCGGGCGGCATCATCAACTACGTGACCAAGCGCGGCACGCCGACGCCGTTCGCCGCGGTGACGGTGGGCTGGCTGGCCAACAACGTGTGGAGCGAGAAGATCGATATTGGCGGGCGTGCCGGCGGCTCGGGCGGTGCGGACGCGCCGCTGGGCTATCGCTTCAACTTCGTCAACGAGGCGGGTAACACCAGCGAGCCCAACGTCCACTTGCGGCGCCACGTGCTGTCGGCCGCGTTTGATGCGCGCCTGACCTCGGACCTGACCTGGACCGCCGACGCGATGTACTGGGACCGCAAGACCACCGGCACGATCTTTGGCCTGTCGTTCGATTCGTCGCTGACGGTGCCGTCGGCCAAGTCGGTCTCGCGCACGATCGCCCAGCCGTACTCCGCGCATGAGACCAGCACCCGAACGTTCGGCACCGGCCTCGACTACCGCATCAACGACGACTGGAAGGCCAGCGTCAAATACCGCTTCGCACGCGAAGACCGCCTGAACTACGACAGCTTCCTGTTCGTCGCCGACCAGGCCGGCAACTTCTACGACACGAACTACCGCTGGAAAACCGCGTTCTACTACCAGGCCGTCGACGCGATGGTGCAGGGCAAGTTCTACACCGGCGGCATCAAGCACAACATCGTGGCCGGCGCCGGCTGGCAGGCGCAGACGTTCGAGAGCGACAACGGCATCGGCGGCCAGTCGGGCATCTTCCTCGGCATGAACAACCTGTACAACCCGGTGCTGTTGCCGGAGCAGCCCGGCGTGGGCACGCAATACCAGCCGTTCAAGCAGAACACGATCTCGCAGAAGTCGATCTTCCTGAGCGACACGGTGGAATTCACCGACCGCTTCTCCGCGCTGGTCGGTGTGCGCTACAACTTCTTCCGCCAGGAAAACTGGAATCCGGACGGCTCGTCGCAGCCCGGCTACAGCGCGAACCCGATCACGCCGACCGTGGCGCTGATGTACAAGACGGACCCGTTCTCGACGCTGTACGCCAGTTACGTGCAGGGCCTGGAACCCGGCGCATCGGTCACGGCCCCGTACACCAATGCGGGCACCACCTTTGGCCCGATGCGCAGCAAGCAGTACGAGATCGGCTTCAAGACGGATCGCGACGCCTGGGGCACGAGCGTGGCGCTGTTCCGTGTCGACAAGGGCTATCAGTACACCGATGCGGAAGGCAACTACCGCCAGGACGGCATCCAGCGCTTCACCGGCCTCGACACCAGCGCCTGGGCGCGCGTGGCACGCGGCCTGCGCGTGAGGGGCGGCGTGCTATGGCTGCACACGAAGACCGTGGATGTACAAGACCCGACCGTGGATGGCAAACACGTTTATGCCGCGCCGGACTATATCGTGAGCGGCTACGTCGAATACGACACGCCGTTCCTGCAAGGGCTGACGCTGACCGCGGGCGCCAAGGTGACCGGATCGATGTACGTGAACTCGACTAACACGCAGTATGTGCCGTCGTACACCACGGCTGACCTTGGCGCGCGCTATAGCTTCCGCGTGGCCGGCAAGGAGACGACCGTGCGCGCGGCGATCAACAACGTGTTTGACAAGCGCTACTGGAGCACGACGTTTGATGGCTTTGTGCTGCCGACTGCGGGACGTACGTATCTGGTTAACGCGACGGTGCAGTTCTGATCTTCGCGTAGCGGAAGTTCCGCCAAAGCAAAAAGGGCGGGGGGCGTTGGCCTCCTGCCCTTTTTGTTCTGCGGCGCCGAATCGTCCGCAGAAACGACAAGGGGTTACAGGCCAATGGCGTGTAACCCCTCGATGATCTGGTGCCGGCTGCAGGACTCGAACCCGCCACCTGATGATTACAAATCAACTGCTCTACCTGATGAGCTAAGCCGGCATATCTGATGCAGACCGCGATTCTACTGCATCACGGTCCGCTTTGGTAAGTCACCTGTGACTTACTTCACCACCTTCAGCGACGGCTTCTTGCCGCCGATGCGCGGCACAGGCGGCGGCGTATCGTCATCGTCCGGTCCGCCCTGTGCGGGAGTCTCGGCCGTTTCGGATTCCACGGGTGCCAACTTGGGCGGCGGGTTGTTCTCGCGCTCGGTTGCGGCCTGCGTTTCCGGCACGCTGCGCTCGACCGGGAATGCCATGCCCTGGCCGTTCTCGCGCGCGTAGATCGCAAGTACGTTTTCCACGGGCACGTCGATCTTGCGCGAGATGCCGCCGAAGCGCGCGCTGAACGTGATCCACTCGTTGCCCATGTCCAGGCCGCTGGTGGCGTCGAAGCTCACGTTGAGCACGATCTCGTTGTTCTTGACGAACTCGCGCGGCACGTTGGTGTTGGCGTCGACGAAAACGGCGACGTAAGGCGTGAAGCCGTTGTCCGTGCACCACTCGTAGATGGCGCGGATCAGATAGGGCTTGGTGGAGGTTTCAGGCATGGTGCTTCTTCATGGCGCCGGTGGTTGGCCCGATGCAAGCATCGGGCCCGCCATGCTTAACGGCGCATTACCTTTTCCGACGGCGTCAGCGCCTCGATGTAGGCCGGACGGCTGAAGATACGCTCGGCGTACTTGAGCAGCGGCGCAGCGTTCTTCGACAGTTCGATGCCGTAATGGTCCAGGCGCCACAGCAGCGGGGCGATGGCTACGTCGAGCATCGAGAACTCTTCGCCAAGCATGTACTTGTTCTTGACGAAGATCGGCGCGAGCTGGGTCAGGCGGTCGCGGATCGCGGCGCGGGCACGCTCGTGGTTCTTCTCGGCGGCCTTGCCCTTTTCGTTCTCGAGCACGTACACGTGCGTGAACAGTTCCTTTTCAAAGTTGAACAGGAACAGGCGGGCGCGCGCGCGCTGCACGGGGTCAGCCGGCATCAGCTGCGGGTGCGGGAAGCGCTCGTCGATATACTCGTTGATGATGTTCGACTCATACAGGATGAGGTCGCGCTCGACCAGGATAGGCACCTGGCCGTAGGGGTTCATCACCGAAATATCTTCGGGCTTGTTGAACAGGTCGACGTCGCGGATCTCGAAGTCCATGCCCTTTTCGAACAGGACGAGGCGGCAACGTTGGGAAAACGGGCAAGTCGTACCCGAATACAACACCATCATGGTTGGATTCCTTGGGCTTAGCCGATGCTGGGTCGGACGGTAAGGTCTGACATTCTGCCAAAAACGGGCATCGAAAAGCAAATAAGTTAAATATGATCCACTTTTTGAGTGCCAATTTGGCCGGATCCCATAGAAAAAGGGCCAGAGCGGTGCTGCAACAGCAACTTCCGCTTTGGCCCTTCTTTCCTGCCGGGCCGGCCTGACGCGTTACTTCACGTCCTTCCAGAAGGCGGCGTTCAGGCGCCATGCAAAGACCGTGAACATGCCCAGGAACAGCAGCACCCAGACGCCGAGGCGCTTGCGGTGGTTCTGCGCGGGCTCGGCCATCCAGTCCAGGAAGCCGACCAGGTCGGCGGTGGCCTGGTCATACTCGACCTTGCTCATCTTGCCCGGGCTCAGTTGCTCGAAGCCGGCAAACTTGTGGACCTTCTCGCCGTGCACTTCCGCTTCGGCGAACTTGGCGGCGCGCTGGCCCTGCAGTTCCCACAGCACGTGCGGCATGCCGACGCTCGGGAACACCAGGTTGTTCCAGCCCGTGGCGCGGCTATCGTCGCGGTAGAAGGTACGCAGGTAGGTGTAGAGCCAGTCGTCGCCGCGCGCGCGCGCGATCACGGACAGGTCGGGCGGCTGCGCACCGAAGAAGGCCTTGGCTTCCTTCGGCTGCATGGCGATGGTCATGGTCTCGCCAACCTTGTCTGCCGAGAACAGCAGGTTCTCGCGGATCTGGTCATCGGTCAGGCCGATGTCCTTGAGCCGGTTGTAGCGCATCATCGATGCGCTGTGGCAGTTCAGGCAGTAGTTGACGAACAGCTTGGCGCCTCGCTGCAGCGACGACAGGTCGGCGGTGTTCACCGGCGCGGGCTCCAGGGGATAGCCCCCTTCGCTGGCCATGACGGGCGCGGCGGCAAAGCAGGCGCCTGCCAGCGCAATGATGGAAAGCAGCTTTTTCATCGTGTGTCCTTGTCCTCTTGTCGGGGTTCGCGCGTTCGCTCAGTGCGGATGGAACGTGACGCGCTCCGGCACCGGCTTGAACTCGCCGGCGCGGCTCCACAGCGGCATGGTCAGGAAGAAGGCGAAGTACAGCAGCGTACCGAGCTGCGACACCTTCTCGCCCACCGGCGACGGCGGTTGCACGCCGAGGTAGCCGAGGACCAGGAACACCACCACGAAGACGATCAGGATCGTCTTGTGGAAAGCGGGACGATAGCGGATGGACTTGACCGGCGAGCAGTCGAGCCACGGCATGAAGAACAGCACGATCACCGAGCCACCCATCACCAGCACGCCCCAGAACTTGGCGTCGATGAAGTAGAAACCGACCGCGAGGATCACGGCGATGGCGACCGAAGCAGCCTTGATGCGCGCGTCCTTGCTGCGCACGAACAGCATGCCCAGCACCAGTGCGAAGAACACCCACAGGATCGGCAGGAAGTTCGACGTGGTCGCACGCAGCATCGAGTAGAACGGCGTGAAATACCACACCGGCGCGATGTGCGGCGGAGTCTTGAGCGGGTCAGCCGGGAAGAAGTTGTTCGCTTCCAGGAAATAGCCGCCCACTTCCGGGAAGAAGAAGATCACGGCCGAGAAGATCACCAGGAAGCCGGCCACACCGAGCGTGTCATGGACCGAGTAGTACGGGTGGAACGGAATGCCATCCAGCGGGATGCCATTCTCGTCCTTCTTCGCCTTGATCTCGACGCCGTCCGGGTTGTTGGAGCCCACTTCGTGCAGCGCGATGATGTGCGCGACCACCAGTGCCAGCAGCACCAGCGGCACCGCGATGACGTGGAACGAGAAGAAGCGGTTCAGCGTCGCATCGCTCACGACGTAGTCGCCGCGGATAAACAGCGACAGGTCCTGGCCGATCACGGGGATCGCCGAGAACAGGTTCACGATCACCTGCGCGCCCCAGTACGACATCTGGCCCCATGGCAGCAGATAGCCCATGAACGCTTCGGCCATCAGGCACAGGAAGATCAGGCAGCCGAAGATCCAGACCAGCTCACGCGGCTTGCGGTACGAACCGTACAGCAGTCCGCGGAACATGTGCAGGTACACCACGACGAAGAACGCCGAGGCGCCGGTCGAGTGCATGTAGCGCACCAGCCAGCCCCAGGGGACTTCGCGCATGATGTATTCCACGCTGGCGAAGGCCACGGGAATGCCGGCGGCGTTCAGCGTGCCGTCCGGCTTGTAGTTCATCACCAGGAAGATGCCGGTGACGATCTGGATGACGAGCACCAGCAGCGCGAGCGAACCGAAGAAGTACCAGAAGTTGAAGTTCTTCGGCGCGTAGTACTTGGAGAGATGGTCTTCCCAAAGCTGTGTGGCGGGGAAGCGGGCGTCGATCCAGCCCAGCAGACCGGTTGTCTTGACTTGCTTTTCGGCCGCCATGATCAAGCTTCTCCTTTTTCGTCCTTGCCGATCACGATCTTGGTGTCGGTAAGGAACTGGTACGGGGGAACATCGAGATTCTGCGGCGCCGGCTTGTTCTTGAACACGCGGCCAGCCAGGTCGAAGGTGGAGCCGTGGCAGGGGCAGAGGAAACCGGGATCGGTGCCCAGCTGAGGATTGGAGCCGGCGGCGAAAGGACCCGAAGGCGAGCAGCCAAGGTGGGAGCAGATGCCCACGACGACCAGGAGATCCTTGTGGTCCGCGCGGGAGCGGGTTTCGTTCTTGCAGTACTCCGGCGTCGGCATGGTGAACGGAACGTCGGAGTTGGGATCGGCGACTTCGCCGTCGGTCTTCTTGAGCGAGGCCAGCATCTCGTCTGTGCGGCGCAGGATCCAGACCGGCTTGCCGCGCCATTCGACTGTCATCATCTCGCCGGGCTTGAGGGCGCCGATATCGGCTTCCACTGGCGCGCCGGCCGCCTTGGCCTTCTCGGATGGTGCAAAGGTACTGACGAAAGGAACCGCTACTGCTACGCCTCCGACGCCGCCAGCGACGGATGTCGCGATCAACCAATTGCGGCGACCTTTATCCACGCTCTTCACGTCTTGCTGGTCACTCATTCCAAACCCCAGGGGAAGTCAATTTAGATTTTGCGTCAACCATAAATTGTACATGAGGCACCTCGGCACGAGATAGGCGAAAAACCCAATGGGAATGTACGATTATCGGTCGTACAAGCCCGATAGCCGCATGCAAGCTTGCTTTCCGCGCATTGATGCGGCAGGCTTCTGACCTTGAAACGTTCATTGCTTGCAACAAGAAGGAGAATGCCCCATGAGCATGATGTCGGAGTTCAAGACCTTCGCAATGCGCGGCAACGTGATCGACCTTGCGGTCGGCGTGATCATTGGCGCGGCATTCGGAAAAATCGTGGATTCGGTGGTCAATGACCTGATCATGCCGGTCATCGGGCGTATCGTCGGCAAGCTGGATTTCTCGAATATGTTCGTTACCTTGGCCGAACCGCCTCCGGGTACGCCCATGACGCTTGACGCGTTGAAAAAAGCCGGTGTGCCCGTGTTTGCTTACGGGAATTTTCTGACTATCGTTGTCAACTTCGTAATTTTGGCCTTCATCATTTTCCTGATGGTGCGGGCATTCAATAAGATGCGCGCGGAAGAGCCGGCCGCCCCGGCAGAACCGCCGCCGACGCCGGAAGATATCGTCCTGCTGCGTGAAATCCGCGACAGCCTGAAAACCCGCCAGGCCTGAACCGGCAAAAAGTCGGAAGCAGGATTCTGACAAGACAACGGCCCCGATGGGGGCCGTTTTTTTTGACATGCATCAAACAGGATTGGGAATATCGATGAAGGTGTGCTGCAGGCCGAAGCGCTGGGCCACATGCTCGCCTAGCGAGCGAATGCCGTAGCGCTCGGTCGCATGATGCCCGGCCGCGAGATAAGCCACGCCGCTTTCGCGCGCAAGGTGCGTGGTCTGCTCGGAGACCTCGCCACTCAGATAGGCGTCGACGCCGGCTGAGACGGCAGCATCGAAATATCCCTGCGCACCACCGGTGCACCACCCGACCGTGCGGATCATCTGGCCGGGGTCGCCGATAGCGAGCGGCTCGCGCCCGAGCACACCACCAACGTGCGCGGCGAGCGCCTGCAGCGGCATCGGCGCAGGCAGCGTGCCGGTCCAGCCGAGCTGGTCGTCGCTGAAGCGCCCGGTTGGCGCAAAGCCAAGCTGCAGCGCGAGCTGCGCGTTGTTGCCGAATTCGGGATGATTGTCGAGCGGCAGGTGATAGGCGAACAGGTTCACATCGGCACCCAGCAACCGCTTGAGACGCGCATGCTTCTGGCCGACTACGCGCGCGTCCTCGCTCTTCCAGAAGTAGCCGTGATGCACGAGGATGGCCTGCGCACCGGCCTCGATGGCGGCCTCGACCAAAGCCAGGCTGGCCGTCACCCCGGTCACGATGTGTGTGACCTCGGCGTTGCCTTGCACTTGGAGGCCATTGGGACAATAGTCCTTGTAGCGGGAAACCTGCAACAGGTCGTTCAAGTACAATTCCAGCTCTTTCGTCTTCATTTTTTGCTCAAACTCCAATATGTTGCGGCGCTTTTGGCTGTTCTTTGCCCAGGCTGTCACCGTCGTGCTGGCAGTCTGGTTCGTCGTGGCCACGCTCAAGCCAGAGTGGCTGCAGAGGGGCCGCGTCGCGGTGCAGTCGGGGTCGCCTATCGTGGCGCTGAAGGAAGTCGTGCCCAACGTGGCCGGCGCCGCCGCGGAAGGGTCTTATAGCGAAGCTGCACGGCAAGCCATGCCTGCCGTGGTGAATATCTTTACCAGCAAGAACGGCTCCCGGCGCTCGCCCCATCCGCAGGCTGAGGATCCGTGGTTCCGCTTCTTCTTCGGCGACCGGCTGCCTGAGCGCCAGGAACCGGTATCCAGCCTGGGCTCGGGCGTCATCGTCAGTGCCGAGGGTTACATTCTAACCAACCACCATGTGGTGGACGGCGCCGATGAAATCGAGGTCGCGCTGACCGATGGCCGCAAAGCCAACGCCAAGGTAGTGGGCTCCGACCCCGAGACCGACCTGGCGGTGTTGAAGGTTTCGCTGAAGGATCTGCCCGCCATCACACTTGGCCGCCTCGAGAACGTCAAGGTGGGCGACGTGGTGCTGGCGATCGGCAACCCGTTCGGCGTCGGCCAGACCGTAACGATGGGTATCGTCTCCGCACTGGGCCGCAGCCACCTGGGTATCAACACGTTCGAGAACTTCATCCAGACGGATGCGGCCATCAACCCCGGCAACTCCGGCGGCGCGCTTGTGGATGCACAGGGCAACTTGTTGGGCATCAACACCGCGATCTATTCGCGGTCGGGCGGGTCGCTTGGCATCGGCTTCGCGATCCCGGTCTCGACGGCCAAGCAGGTGATGGAATCGATCATCTCGACTGGCAGCGTGACGCGCGGCTGGATTGGCGTGGAGCCGCAGGACATGACACCCGAGATCGCGGAATCGTTCGGGCTCGACGCCAAGGAAGGCGCGCTGATTGCGGCCGTGGTGCAGGGGGGCCCCGCCGACAAGGCAGGCGTGAAGCCAGGTGACGTGCTGGCTTCGGTCGATGGGCAGCCCATTACCGATACCACCGCCCTGCTCAATGCCATTGCCCAGCTCAAGCCTGGCGTGGATATCAAGATGAAGGTGATTCGCCGCGGCAAGCCTGCCGAGCTGACGGTGACGATTGGCAAACGGCCTCCGCCTCCGCGGCGTTCGCTGCCGTTCGATGATGAGGAACAGTAGTCCAGCTGGTTGCTGGTTGCACAACCGAAAAACCCCGCTCAGCATGGCGGGGTTTTTTGTTGTCCTGCTCGGGCCGCCTCCTCCAGAACATAATTGAGTCTGGGGAGTGTTGGGATCGACAGCGCTTCGCGCAGGCATCCCGACAAGCCAGGGAGATACTTTTGGGCCTGCACCCTACACGCCGCAAACTGGCGATTCGGTCCAGGCACCAGCGACGCAAGGCAGTAAACCCTCGGATGGTCGCTGAGTCATCACTGCGGCACCAGAACAACCTTGATGACCATCGCGGACAGGAACGATGCGAAGCTGTGCTCGGCACATGCGCACACGTTATGGACTCGCACACCCATGCAGACGCATGAGGATGAGGACAAAACAAAACGCCGGCATCCTTTCGGATGCCGGCGTTTCTTCAAGCCGATCTACAGCGGGCTCAGGCCCGCTTCAGATTAGAACTTGTGGCGGATACCAACGGTAGCGCCGAACTGGCTGTCGCCCTTGCCCGTCGAGTCGACGTTGGTCTTGCCGAAGCCGCTAACACCCAGATTCGAGTTGTCGCGGTTGTAGGCGTAGGCCAGGCTCAGGTAAGCGTCGGTGCGCTTCGACAGTGCGTAGTCAGCCGTAGCAACGAACAGCCACGGATCAGCCTTGGCGCCGCGGAAGTCTTGGTAGTAAGCCGAACCGGTCAGCGAGAATGCCGGGGTGATCTGGTAGCCAGCGCCCAGCCAGTACAGGTTCGACGAAGCCTTCGCGCCGCTGATGGCTTGCAGGCTGGTGTTGCCCAGGAACGGAATCACGCCCAGGTCAACGCCCTTGGCCCAACGATAGCCGGCAAACACCTTGGCCGGGCCGAAGGCGTACGAACCAGCCAGCGAAGCGCGGCGAACCGTCGAATCCGGCTGAGCGGTGAAGCCCAGGTTGGTTTCGTCATACACAGCACCCACGGCGAACGGACCGCCAGCGTAGGTCAGGCTCAGGCTGTACTCGCGGCCGATCTTCCAGGTACCCGGGACTTCACCGGCGTTACCTTGGAACACCGAAGCGGCGCCGCCAGTGTTCGAGCCGAAGCTGTACAGAGCGTTGGCGGTCAGGCCACCGAACGTGCCGATGTACTTGATCGAGTTGTCAGCACGGCTCGAGAAGGCGCCGTCCATTGCGGTGATCGAGTAGTTCGAAGCAATGGCCATCGGGTCGAACTGCAGACCGAAGTCATAGAACGGGGTCTGATGACGACCCAGGGTCAGCTGACCGTACTGGCTGCCCACACCAACGAAAGCCTGGCGACCGAACAGACGACCGTCATTGCCCAGCTTGCCATCGTCAACGGTGAAGCCGCTTTCCAGGACGAAAATACCCTTCAGGCCACCGCCCAGGTCTTCCACGCCACGCAGGCCCCAACGGCTGCCCGACTGGCCGCCCGAGATCATGCGGGTCACGCTGTGGCCAGAGCCGACGCCCTGCGACACGTTGGCCGGCTGGTTGTTTTGATATTCGATACCAGCGTCAACCACACCGTACAGGGTCACGCTCGACTGGGCATACGCGCCACCGGCGGCCAGAGCGGCAACGGCAGCAGCAAACAGTTTCATCTTCATATCGACACTTTCCTTGTCAACTGATTGGGAAATCTTGGTTGCCCAAGTGCTTGGGCGACGCATCTTCTTCACGTCTGCTGCGTATTATGGGCCAGCGTCCCCGGCCGTCAGAAGGCTTTTTCGGCGTAAACCGGGTATACGGCCGTTTTTTGTTGTGACTGAACAACAGAAATGGGGAGGGGTAATTCCCCAAAATGGTGCAAAACGTCTGCTCCCGGTGCTCGGGACGCTCAATCCGCCTGGGTTTCTCCTGCGGCATCCGGGCTCGCTACCGGCCGGCCGACGAAGCGCGCCATAAGCAACCCGAGCTCGTACAGGGCAATCAGCGGCACCGCGAGAAGGAGCTGGGAAAGCACGTCTGGTGGCGTGACAACGGCCGCAATGATGAAGGCTCCGACAATCACATACGGGCGGATCTGCTTGAGCTTTTCCAGCTCGACCACGCCAAAGCGCACCAGCACGATCACCACCACCGGCACTTCGAAAGTGATGCCGAACGCGAGGAATGTGGTCATCGCAAAGCTCAGGTACTTGTCGATGTCCGTCGACATGTCCGCACCCAGCGGCGCGTTGTAGTGCGCCATGAAGTGGAACACGGTCGGGAAGACAAGAAAGTACGCAAATGCCACGCCGCACAGGAACAGCACGTAGCTGCTGCTCACGAGCGGCACGATCAGCCGCTTCTCATGCTGGTACAGGCCTGGCGCGACGAACTGCCAGACCTGATACAGCACCCACGGCAGCGCAATCAGGAACGCGACCAGCAGCGTGACCTTCATCGGCACAAAGAAAGAGCCGGTCACATCGGTCACGATCATCTTGCCGCCCTTGGGCAGCGACTCCATCAGTGGCCGCGCAAACAGGTTGAAGATAACGGGGGCCCAGTACACCAGCCCCACGAACACCAGGATGATGCCGGCCACCGCCTTGACCAGCCGCTCGCGCAGCTCGATCAGGTGGGAAATGAAGGTTTCCTGCTGCGATTCGTCTTGAGGATCGTTGGACGGGTTGTCGCTCATGGCGTGGACCGCTCAGCCGAGGTGGCTGGCATTTGAATTTCGGTGGCACCGCTTGCGCGGCAGGCATGCGACGGCTCGGGCAGCAAGCGTGCTGCTGCCCGGTCGTGCTCATTCGAAGAAGGAACGGGCTTGGCCGACAGCCGGGCGGTGGCGCTTGACGCGCGCGGCCCCCGACTGCACCCAGACGCGCACGTTGTTCTGGCGCTTGAACCAGAGCGGGCGCGCGCCCTGCTTGACGCGCCAGCTCTTGCGGCCGTTGTGCGCCTTGTGGGCCGAGTGCCAGCTCGGCACGATGTCCGCGGCGCCTCCGCCCAGGTTCGCGGTGTCGTCGATACCGCCCAGCGCTTCGTTCAGCGCCTGCGTCTGCTCGCTGACTTCCTTGTGGATGGTGCGCTCGACATCGCGCGCGGCGTCTTCGAATTCCGTGCGCATCTTGCGCAGTTCTTCGAGTTCCACCTCGCGGCTCACTTCAGCCTTGACGTCATTGATATAGCGCTGCGCGCGGCCGACCAGCGCACCCACCGTGCGCGCGACGCGCGGCAGGCGCTCCGGGCCGATCACGATCAGCGCCACGGCGCCGATCAGCGCCAGCTTCGAAATGCCAAGGTCAATCATGCGGGCGTGAGGCGGACAACAGCCGGGGCGAGATTCATCGGGCGAGCAACCACTCGGTGCAAAGAGACTGGACGAGAACGGGGAAAAGCCGGAGTGCCGGGCTTATTGCTGGCGGGTCTTTTCCTTGGCGTCCACGTCGATCGTGGTGGAATCGCGCAGTTCCTTGGCCGGTGCCGCCTTGTCGTCGCCTTCCTTCATGCCATCCTTGAAGCCCTTGACCGCGCCGCCCAGGTCCTGACCGATATTGCGCAGCTTCTTGGTGCCGAAAACGAGCATGACGATCACCAGAACGATCAGCCAATGCCAAATGCTAAACGAACCCATTTCTTGCTCCTGATGAAGCCGCGGGCGATACCTGTTGCCGCCCGGACCCGTTGTTCCGTCCGAATTTGGCCGCGCCGGGCGACGGTTGCCGGCGCAGCGTCCGGCCCGCACACGCGGTCCGGCTCCTCATGCCAAGAGCTGCCTGTTCAGGGCAGCGCCACCTTCCATTGATGGCGCGGCCCACCGAGCACATGCACGTGCAGGTGGTAGACCTCCTGGCCGCCATCCGGGCCGGTATTGATCACCGTCCGGAAGCCGTTGCCACAGCCTGCCGCGCGCGCCAGTTCTGGCACCTTCAACATCATTCTAGCAAGCACCTCCCCTTCGGCTGGACCGCACTCCGCCAGCGAGTCGACGTGTGACTTGGGGATCAGCAGGAAGTGTACGGGGGCCTTCGGGTGGATATCGTGGAAAGCCACCATGTCGTCGTCTTCATAGACTTTCCGCGACGGGATCTGGCCAGCCACAATCTTGCAGAAGATGCAATTATCCTGGGAATTCATGAAGTTTTCATTGCGATGTCGGGCGCACACCAGCGCGCCGCCATATCCCGGCTAGAAGGACTGCTCCGGATACATCGGCTTGCTGTCGTTAAGGTAAAGCCAACCCTTGACGATACGATACAGCATCCACAGGGACAGAACGCCCCACACCGCGAAGGCCAGCGGAATCAGCACTACGCTGACGAAAAACACGCCACCGAGGATCCCCCACGCCACCGACCACCAGAACGAGCGGATCTGCCAAGCGAAGTGCGATGCATACAGCGTGCCGCGCGCATCGTCGCGCTTGACGTAGTCGACGATGATGGCGATCAGCGCCGTCACGCCGCCGGTCAGCCAGAAGATCGCGTACAGCGCATAGAGAATATGCATCAGCTTGCGAAGGCTGCCCTCCCGTTCGCTGTCGCTGATGGTGACCTGTCCGGTGTAGTCGTTCGCCATGCTCGCCCTCCCGATTCAGTGCGCCCTGGTCGATGGGCCGGTGATGGGCTGCAGTATCAGCCCTGGTCCTTGCGGCTCGCCTTTTCCTCGATGCCGGACAGGCCTTCGCGGCGCGCCAGTTCGTTGACGACATCGGCCGGCGTCAGGCCGAAGTTGGCCAGCAGGACCATGGTATGGAACCACAGGTCGGCCACCTCGTAGACGACCTTGTCGGCGTCCGCGCCGGTCTTGCCGGCGGCGCGCGCATCCTTGGCCGCCATCACGGTCTCGGTGGCTTCCTCGCCGATCTTCTTGAGGATGGCGTCGTCGCCTTTGCGGAACAGGCGCGCGACGTACGATTTCTCGGGATCGCCGCCGTTTTCGGGCTTGCGCGACTCCAGCACTGCGGCCAGGCGCGCCAGCACGTCAGCACCGGCGGAGTGGGACTCGGTCATGGTTTGGCCGTGTAGATTTGGGAAGGGTCCTTGAGCACGGGCTCGACAGTCTGCCAGTCGCCGCTCTCGGCGTCGCCTTCGAACTTCTGGAAGAAGCACGAATGCCGCCCGGTGTGGCAGGCGATGTTGTCGACCTGCGTGACCTTAAGCAGTACCACGTCTTCGTCACAGTCGAGGCGCATCTCGTGCACCTTCTGCACGTGGCCGGACTCTTCGCCCTTGTGCCACAGGCGCTTGCGCGAGCGCGACCAGAACACAGCCTCGCCGAGTTCCGCGGTCTTCTGCAGCGCATCGCGGTTCATGAACGCGAACATCAGCACGTCATTGGTGCCGACTTCCTGCACGATCACCGGCACCAGGCCGTTATCGTCCCACTTGACCTTGTTGAGCCACTTCTTTGCCATGATCAGATCCGCACAGGAATGCCCTCGCGGGCCATGAATGCCTTTGCCTCGCCAACCGTATGCTGGCCGTAGTGGAAGATGCTGGCGGCCAGCACCGCATCCGCGTGGCCGAGCCGGATGCCATCAGCCAGATCCTGCAGCCCGCCGACGCCGCCCGACGCGATCACCGGCACCGGCACCGAGTCGCTGACCGCGCGCGTGAGTTCCAGGTCGAAACCGCTCTTGGTACCGTCACGATCCATGCTGGTCAGCAGGATCTCGCCCGCGCCGCGCGCCGCCATTTCCTTGGCCCACTCCACCGCATCGAGCCCCGTTGCCTTGCGCCCGCCGTGCGTAAAGACTTCCCAGCGCGCGGGCTCGCCCGGCGCCGAGCTGCGCTTGGCGTCGATGGCGACCACGATGCACTGCGAGCCGTACTTGCCGGTGGCGTCCGACACGAGCTGCGGATTAGCGATCGCCGACGAATTGACGCTGATCTTGTCCGCACCGGCGTTGAGCAGGCGCCGCACGTCTTCCACGGCGCGCACGCCGCCGCCAACGGTCAGCGGAATGAACACCTGCGAAGCCACCGCCTCGATGATGTGCAGGATCAGGTCGCGCCCGTCGCTGGTCGCGGTGATATCGAGGAAAGTGATTTCATCGGCGCCCTGCTCATCGTAGCGGCGTGCGATTTCCACGGGATCGCCCGCATCGCGCAGCTCGACGAAGTTGACGCCCTTGACCACCCGCCCGTTCGTCACATCGAGGCAGGGGATGATACGTTTGGCTAGCATGAGATTCCTTGTCCGCCGCGAGACTGGTAGTAGCCTTGCGGCGGCAGCGCCCCGCGGGGCGCGTTGGCTTATTCCCCGTTGCTCAGCTTGTCCGCGCGCGCCTGCGCGTCGGTGAAGTTGAGGTCGCCGGAGTAGATGGCACGGCCGCAGATGACGCCCTCCACGCCTTCGTTCTCCACGGCGCAAAGGTTGTCGATATCGGCCAGGTTGGACAGGCCGCCGCTGGCAATCACCGGAATCGACATCGACTGCGCCAGCTTGACGGTGGCATCGATATTGATCCCTTGCAGCATGCCGTCGCGCCCGATGTCGGTATAGATGATGGCCTCCACGCCGTAGTCTTCGTACTTGCGTGCCAGGTCCGCCACCTCGTGGCCGGTCAGCTTGCTCCAGCCGTCGGTCGCCACCTTGCCATCCTTGGCATCGAGTCCGACGATGATGTGGCCGCCGAACGCCGAGCAGGCGTCCTTCAGGAAACCGGGGTTCTTCACCGCGGCGGTGCCGATGATGACGTACGACAGGCCGTCGTCCAGCCACCGCTCGATGGTGTTCAGGTCGCGGATACCACCGCCGAGCTGCACCGGGATCTCATCGCCGACTTCGGCGATGATGGCCTTGATGGCAGCTTCATTGCGGGGCTTGCCGACAAATGCACCGTTGAGGTCGACCAGGTGCAGGCGGCGCGCCCCCTGATTGACCCAATGGCGTGCCATGGCGGCGGGATCTTCGGAAAAGACGGTGGCCTGGTCCATGTCGCCTTGTTTGAGGCGTACACACTGACCGTCCTTCAGGTCGATGGCCGGAATGAGCAACATAATCGTGACGAGCGTGGTTGAGTGAGAGAGATAGAGCCAGCCCGGCCAGTGGCCGGTCAGTCCGGGTCAATAGGCAAGTATTCCAGAATGGCGTTGGCTGGCTCGGATCGGATCGGATCTTCAGGGATTCCAGTGCACGAAGTTCCGGTAAAGCTGCAACCCCATGGCTGCGCTTTTTTCGGGGTGGAACTGCGTGGCAAAAATATTATCGCGTGCTACCGCACTGGTAAACACGACCCCATACTCCGTTTCGCCGGCAATGTGGGCCGGATCCTGCGCGCGCACGAAGTAGCTGTGCACGAAGTAAAACCAGCTTTCGTCCGGGATGCCATCCCACAGCGGATGGGGCCTGGACTGTTTGACACGGTTCCAGCCCATCTGCGGCACCTTGTAGCGCGAGCCGTCCGGCTGGGTCATCCCTTCCAGTTCGAAGCGGGTGACTTCACCCGGCATCAGCCCCAGGCAGAGCGTCTTGTCGGTGCCGGGCCTGGCTTCGCTGCTGGACTCGAACAGCATCTGTTCGCCAACGCACACACCGAACATCGGCTTGCTGGCTGCCGCCTCGATCACCGCCTCCTGCAGCCCCGAAGCGCCTAGCGCCGACATGCAGTCAGGCATGGCGCCCTGCCCCGGCAGCACCACGCGATCCGCGCTCCGAATGCCTTCCGGGGCATCCACCACGCGCACATCCGCCTCCGGTGCCGCGGCCCGCAGGGCCTGCGCCACCGAGCGCAGGTTGCCCATGCCGTAATCCACAATTGCTATGGTAGTCATGATTTCAAAACAGGCAATAATGTCTTCAGCCCGTCCACAATGAATTCAACGGCCAGCGCCGACAGGATCAGCCCCATCAGGCGCGTGCCGATATTGATGCCGGTACGCCCCACCACGCGGGCGATCGGATCGGCCGCACGGAACACCCCATACACCACCGCACCAAGCACCACGCCGATTCCGACCAGGATCAGCAACTGGTACCAGTGCTGCGTCTTGCCCGCATAAACGATCACCGTGCTGATCGAGCCCGGCCCGGTCAGCAGCGGCAGCGCCAGCGGCACCACCGCAATGCTGGACCGCGCCTCGGCCTCGTCCTCTTCTTCGGGCGTGGCCTTGGTGCGGCTGGTCTGGGCGTTCAGCATGTTCATGGCCATCATGATCATGATGAGCCCGCCGCCGACCTGCAGCGACGCCACCGAGATATTGAAGAACTCGATGATCTGCTGGCCCAGCAGCGCCGACACCGCCACCACGATCGCCACCGAAACCGATGCAGTCTTGATGGTACGCAGCTTTTCCGCTTCCGACTGCTGACTGGTCAGGCTGATGAAAAACGGAATGGCGCCGATCGGATTGATCAGCGCCAGCAGCGAAATAAACGACTTGAGCGTATCCATCGGTTGCGGATGGCCGGTGTCCCGGCCCGGGTTCGCGAAGTTCGGTCAGCGGGCGCCGCAACCAGCCGGCACGCCTTCGGTTCAGCAGCCGGTCAGAGCGTGCCCTTGGTCGATGGAATGGTGTTGGCCGCGCGCGGGTCCAGCTCCACCGCCATGCGCAGTGCCCGGCCGAAGGCCTTGAACACGGTTTCGCACTGATGGTGGGCATTGATGCCGCGCAGGTTGTCGATATGCAGCGTGACGCCGGCATGATTGACAAAGCCACGGAAGAACTCGATGGTCAGGTCGACGTCGAAACTGCCCACGCGGGCCCGCGTGAACGGCACGTGGAATTCCAGGCCGGGACGGCCCGAGAAGTCGATCACCACGCGCGACAGGCATTCGTCGAGCGGCACGTAGCTGTGGCCGTAGCGGGTGATGCCCTTCTTGTCGCCGATGGCCTTCGCCACGGCCTGGCCCAGGGTGATGCCTACGTCTTCCACCGTATGGTGGTCGTCGATATGCGTGTCACCGGTGGCTTCGACTTCAAGGTCGAACATGCCATGCCGGGCGATCTGGTCGAGCATGTGGTCGAGGAACGGCACGCCCGACGCCAGTTTCTGGCGGCCGGTGCCGTCGAGATTCAGGGAAACGCGGATTTGCGTTTCCGATGTATTGCGGGTGACCTCTGCAACACGCATGGTGTTAATCCTGCAGCGACGCTGCGAATGCCTCAAGGAACTGCGCGTTTTCTTCGGGAGTGCTGACCGTCACGCGCAGACAGTTGGCCAGCAATGGGTGCATTTTACTCACGTTCTTGATCAGTACCTTGCGCGCAAGGAGCCGATCGAACGTCTGTGCCGCATCCGGCACGCGTGCGAGCACGAAATTGGCCGCGCTCGGGAACACGGTCACGCCGCCATGGGCCGCCATGCCTTCCGCCACGCGCGCACGTTCGGCGCGCAACTCGGCCGCCTGCTCGTCGAGCACCGCGACGTGCTCGAGCGCGAACAGCGCGGTCGCCTCGGTCAGCACGTTGACGTTGTACGGCGGACGCACCTTGTCGAGCTGCTCGAGCCACTTCGGGTCGCCCGCCACATAGCCAAGGCGGATACCGGCCAGGCCCAGCTTGGACACCGTGCGCATGACCAGCAGGTTGCCGAAATCCGTCAGGCGCGGCATCCAGCTTTCCTGCGCAAACGGCTGGTAAGCCTCGTCCACGACTACCAGGCTGCGGCAGACGCTACCCTGCGCGGCGCGGACGATGGCTTCCATGTCGGAGGCATCGAACAGGTTGCCGGTCGGATTGTTCGGATAAGCGAGATAGACGATGGCGGGCTGGTGCTCGGCCATGGCGGCCAGCATCGCATCGCGGTCCAGCGTGAAGTCCGCGCGCAGCGGCACGCCCACGAACTCCAGGCCCGCGAACTGCGCCGACATCGCATACATCACGAAACCGGGCACGGGCGCCATCACCTTCGCTCCCGGCCGCGCCGCGGCCAGCGCAAGCATGCTGATGATTTCGTCCGAGCCGTTGCCGAGCAGCACTTCCATGCCGGCCGGCACCTGCATGACTTCCTTGAGCTTGGCGCGCAAGGCCTCGCTGCTGGGCACCGGGTAGCGGTTCAGCGCGACCTCGCCAAGCCGCGCCGCCAGCTCGCTGCGCAGTGCGGGCGGCAGGCGGTACGGGTTCTCCATGGCATCGAGCTTCACCAGACCATGCGAATCCGGCACGTGGTAGGCGCCCATGGCGCGCACGTCGTCACGGATGATTCGCTCGATCAGGGAAGGGTCTACGACTGACATGGATGCTCCTGTATGGGCTGCCGCAACGCCGCGGCAGCAATGGGTTCAACTACGCTTGAAACGGTACTCGGCGCTGCGTGCGTGAGCCTGCAAACCTTCGCCATATGCAAGTTCGGCCGCGATCTGGCCCAGCATCTGCGCCCCGCCCTCGCTGACCTCGATCAGGCTCGAACGCTTCTGGAAGTCATAGACGCCCAGCGGCGACGAGAAGCGCGCGGTGCGCGAGGTCGGCAGCACGTGGTTCGGGCCGGCACAGTAGTCGCCGAGCGACTCGCTGGTATAGCGGCCCAGGAAGATGGCGCCCGCGTGGCGGATCTTCTCGCTCCACTGGCGCGGATTTTCGGCGGAGATCTCCAGGTGCTCGGGCGCGATCGCGTTGGCGATTTCGCACGCCTCTTCCATGTCGCGCACCTTGATCAGCGCCCCACGGCCCGAGATCGATGCGGCGATCACCTCGCGGCGCGGCATGCTGTCGAGCTGGCGCTGGATGCTCGCCTCGACCTGCGCGATGTAATCGGCGTCCGGGCACAGCAGGATCGATTGCGCGAGCTCATCGTGCTCGGCCTGCGAAAACAGGTCCATCGCCACCCAGTCCGGATCGGTCGTGCCGTCGCAGATCACCAGGATCTCCGACGGGCCGGCGATCATGTCGATGCCGACCGTGCCGAACACGCGACGCTTGGCCGCAGCCACGTAGGCATTGCCGGGGCCGACGATCTTGTCGACCTGCGGCAGCGTCGCCGTGCCGTAGGCCAGCGCGCCAACGGCTTGCGCGCCGCCGATCGTGAACACGCGGTCGACACCCGCGATCTGCGCGGCCGCCAGCACCAGTTCATTGCGCACGCCGCCCGGCGTGGGCACGACCATGATGATTTCCTTGACGCCCGCCACGCGCGCCGGGATCGCATTCATCAGCACCGATGACGGGTACGCAGCCTTGCCACCCGGCACGTAGATGCCGACGCGGTCCAGCGGCGTCACCTTCTGGCCCAGCATGGTGCCGTCGGCCTCGGTGTATTCCCAGCTATGGCTGCCGCATTCGATCTTCTGCTTCTCGTGATAGGCACGCACGCGCGCGGCGGCGGCTTCCAGCGCGGCGCGGCGCTTCGGTTCCAGGTCTTCGAGCGCAGCTTCGAGTTCGCTTTGCGAGATTTCCAGCGCGCTCATCGACGCCGCTTCGACCCGGTCAAACCGCTGCGTGTATTCGAGTACCGCAGCGTCGCCGCGATCCTTCACGTCGGCCAGGATCTGCGCCACGGCGCGGTCGATGGCCTCATCCTCGGCGGCCTCGAAGGCCAGCACCTCGCGCAGCGCCTGGGCAAAGCCCGGCTCGGCGGAGTCGAGCCGGCGGATCGACACGTTTTCCATTTCGGTTGCGTTCATGACTCCATTCCTATCTGGGACGCAGGCCTCAGGCCAGCGCCGCCGATGCCTTCTCGAACGCGTCGAGAATCGGCGTCAGCCGTTCGCGCTTGAGCTTCAGCGCAGCCTGGTTCACCACCAGCCGCGACGAAATCTGCACGATCTCTTCGACTTCCACCAGGTTGTTCGCGCGCAGCGTGCCGCCCGTGCTGACCAGGTCGACGATGGCATCCGACAGGCCCACCAGCGGGCCGAGTTCCATCGAGCCGTACAGCTTGATCAGGTCGACGTGCACGCCCTTCTTGGCGAAGTGCTCGCGCGCGGTCTGCACATACTTGGTCGCCACCGACAGGCGCGCGCCCTGGCGCACGGCGTTGGCATAGTCAAACCCGGCCGGCACCGCCACCGACATGCGGCAGCGGGCGATGTTCAGGTCGATCGGCGCGTACAGGCCGGTCATGCCGTGCTCCATCAGCACGTCCTTGCCAGCCACGCCGAAATCAGCCGCGCCGTATTGCACGTAGGTCGGCACGTCCGACGCGCGCACGATGATCACGCGCACGGCCGGATCGGACGTGGGCAGGATCAGCTTGCGCGAAGTCTCCGGATCTTCCATGACACGGATACCGGCGGCTTCGAGCAGCGGCAGCGTTTCCTTGAAGATGCGGCCCTTGGAAAGCGCCAGCGTGAGCTGGTTGGGCGAAGCGTTGAATGCGGGGCTCATCGGGTTCCTCAGGCGATGCGGCGGATCTTGGCGCCGACTGCCGACAGCTTGTCTTCCATGCGGTCGTAACCGCGGTCCAGGTGGTAGATGCGATCGATCACGGTATCGCCATCTGCGACCAGGCCAGCGATGACCAGGCTCGCCGATGCGCGCAGGTCGGTCGCCATCACGCTGGCGCCGGACAGGCGCGGCACGCCGGTCACCACGGCCGTGTTGCCTTCGGCGGTGATGTTGGCGCCCAGGCGGTTCAGCTCCTGCACGTGCATGAAGCGGTTTTCGAAGATCGTCTCGGTAATGCGGGCGGTGCCTTCGGCCACGGCATTGAGCGCCATGAACTGGGCCTGCATGTCGGTCGGGAACGCCGGGTATTCCGAGGTGCGGAAGCTCACGGCCTGCGCGCGTTGCGGCATGGACAGGCGGATCCAGTCCTCGCCGGTTTCGATGTTGGCACCGGCCTCGCGCAGCTTGATCAGCACGGCGTCGAGGATCAGCGGCGGAATGTCGCGCAGGACCAGGTCCCCGAGCGTGGCCGCAGCTGCGCACAGGAAGGTGCCGGCCTCGATGCGGTCGGCGACGACCGAGTGCGTCGCGCCATGCAGCTTGTCGACGCCCTGCACGATCAGGCGGTCAGTACCGATGCCGTCAATCTTCGCGCCCATCTTGACGAGCAGGTTGGCAAGGTCCGTCACCTCGGGTTCGCGCGCGGCGTTTTCGAGCACCGTCTCGCCATCGGCGAGCGTCGCGGCCATCAGCAGGTTTTCGGTGCCGGTCACGGTAATCATGTCCGTCACCACGCGTGCGCCCTTCAGGCGCGACGCACGAGCGTGGATGAAACCATGCTCGATACTGATCTCCGCGCCCATGGCCTGCAGGCCCTTGATGTGCTGATCCACCGGACGCGCGCCGATGCCGCAGCCGCCGGGCAACGACACACGCGCCTCGCCGAAGCGCGCGACCAGCGGGCCGAGCACCAGGATCGACGCGCGCATGGTCTTCACCAGTTCATACGGTGCCTCGGGCGAATTGATGTCGGTGCCTGTGAGCGTGGCGGTGCTGCCATTCATCTCGGCATGCATGCCCATCTGCCGCAGCAGCTTGAGCATGGTGCGCGTGTCCTGCAGATTCGGCACGTTGTCGATGGTGACGGTATCGGCCGTCAGCAGGCCCGCGCACAGGATCGGCAGCGCCGCGTTCTTGGCGCCGGAAACACGGATCTCGCCTTTGAGCGGGCCATTGCCCTGGATCTGGAATTTGTCCATGTTCTGTCAGTTGCGGCCGGACGGGGTCATCACGTCCGGCATCGATTTCGCGGGAGCCACGCGCACCTGGCGCGCGGCTCGGTTCGGTGAAGCTGCCGCCCCTTAGCCCTTTACTTGCCGGCACCCGCCTGCCATTCGGCTGGCGTCAGCGTCTTCATCGACAGCGCGTGGATCTCGGCGCGCATGCGGTCGCCAAGCGCGGCGTACACACGCTGGTGGCGCTGGATCAACCGCTTGCCGTCGAATTCGGCGCTCACGATGGTGGCAAAGAAGTGCTGGCCGTCACCTTCGACTTCCAGGTGTTCGCAGGGCAAACCTTGGGCAATGTAATCCCTGACTTGTTCCGGAGTAGGCAGCATGTTTTCTTCTCTTCTGTGTGGAGGGCCGCGCTTCAGTGGCGCAGCTTGTAACCCGACTTCAACAGGCGCAGCGCCAGCGCCGCGAGCAGCACGAAGGCCGCGCCGACCACCGTCAGGCTGAACAACGGCGACACGTCCGAGACGCCGAAGAAGCCATAGCGGAAGCCGTCGATCATGTAGAAGAACGGGTTGGCATGGGACACCGCCTGCCAGAAGGCCGGCAGCGAATGGATGGAATAGAACACGCCCGACAGGAAGGTCGCGGGCATGATCAGGAAATTCTGGAATGCGGCGAGCTGGTCGAACTTCTCGGCCCAGATGCCGGCGATGAGCCCAAGCGTGCCGAGAATGCCGGCGCCAAGCAGCGCGAATACAAGAATCCAGCCGACGTTGGCGAAATGCAGATTGGCGAACCATGCGGTCACGATCAGCACGCCGAGCCCGACGGTCAGCCCGCGGATCACCGACGCGACCACATACGCGCCGAACATCTCCCAGTGCGACAGCGGCGGCAGCAGCACGAACACCAGGTTGCCGGTGATCTTGGACTGGATCAGCGACGATGAACTGTTGGCGAATGCATTCTGCAGCACGCTCATCATCACCAGGCCCGGCACGAGGAACGCGGTGTAGCTGATCTGGTCGTAGACCTTGACGCGGTCTTCCAGCACGTGGCCGAAGATCAGCAGGTACAGCACGGCGGTCAGCACCGGTGCGGCCACGGTCTGGAAGCTGACCTTCCAGAAGCGCAGTACTTCCTTGTAAAGCAGCGTGCGGAAGCCAACCAGCCCGCCGACGGCCATCGACGCGAGCCGCGTGCCGTCGAGCACTTCGATATCGCCGGGCTGTTTCATGCCGCTGCCTCCATGGCCTGGTCGGGCAGCGCGCCGGGCATGTGCCCCTCGCGCCGCATGATCTGGACGAACACGTCCTCGAGATCGGCCTTGTTGATTTCCATGTCTTCGATTTCGCAGCCGGCCTCTCGGCAGGCGGCCAGGATAGGTTCCACCGCCGGGTAGCCCGACAAGCGCAGGCGCACCGCGCGCTCGCCCGGGTTGGCCGGCATGCGCAGCGGCTCGAGCGCCGTCGGCAGCGCACCGCGCGAGAACGTCAGCACGAGCTGCAGGCCGGCGAACTGCGTCAGCAGGTTGCTGGTGCGGTCCAGCGCCACGACCTCGCCAAACTTCAGCATGGCGATGCGATCGCACAGCGCTTCGGCCTCTTCGAGGTAGTGCGTGGTCAGGATGATGGTGTGCCCTTCCCGGTTCAGCCGCGAAATGAACTTCCACAGCGTCTGGCGCAACTCCACGTCCACGCCGGCGGTGGGCTCATCCAGCACGATCACGGGCGGACGGTGCACCAGCGCCTGCGCCACCAGCACGCGCCGCTTCATGCCGCCCGAGAGCTGGCGCATGTTGGCGTCGGCCTTGTTGGTGAGATCGAGGTTGGCCATGATCTCGTCGATCCAGTCGTCATTGCGCGTCAGGCCGAAGTAGCCGGACTGCAGCCGCAGCGTCTCGCGCACGGTGAAGAAGGGATCGAACACAAGTTCCTGCGGCACCACACCGAGCATACGCCGCGCCATGCGGTAATCGGACACGACATCGTGCCCGAGCACACTGACACGGCCGGAATCCGCACGGTTCAGTCCCGCCAGGATGGAGATCAGCGTGGTCTTGCCGGCACCGTTGGGACCGAGCAGACCGAAGAATTCGCCGCGCTCGACGGTGAAGCTGACGCCCTTGAGCGCCTGCAGGTTGCCGTAGCGCTTGCGAACGTCGGTGAGTTCGATGGCTTTCATGGCCAAATGTCTGGGGCTGTCCCGGTTGGGGACTGGCCGTCTGGAAATGGGGACCAACTGGTGCCCGGGGCTACCCTGACCCGGCCTGAAGTGCCGCGGGGGAATGGGCGAACAACCCGGAATTATAGGGGATGCGGGGACAGTCCCGCTTGGGGCGCGGCCACCGCCTCAGGCAGCGGCCGGGGCATCCGGATGACCGCTGTGTGGCGCGCGGTCAGGGATGCCGGTTCAATGTCGATGGGCAGCCGCCTGCGGGGCCAGGCCCAGCAGGCTGTCGACCCCGTACAGCGAGGCCAGTTCGGCGAGTTGCCGTGGCACGCCGCTCAGCGCCAGCTTGCCCTGGCGGGCGGCAGCGGCACGCTGCCAGGCCAGCAGCACGGCTACGGCCGACGAATCGACCTGTTCCAGCGCTGCGCAATCGATCTGCGTTTCGCCCTGGGTCACGCGCGACAGGCCGTCACGCAGCACGGCGGCGGCGTTCTGGTTGGTCAGCGAAGTGCCAAGTGAAAGCATCGGGAAAGTCGGATCGGCGAAGCCAGTGGGTTCCGGAAACACAAGCTCCCGCACAAAGGCGGGAGCTTGCATGCGTACAGCGATTGTAGAGCAGATTGCCGCTGCGTGCTGCAATGCAGCGCCGCAAAGGCAGTGCGACGTCAGCTCTTGGCGTTGGCCAGCTGGCGGTTGCGGTCCTGCAGCGTCTTGATCACGCCGTCCACGCCCTGCTGGCCGACGATGGTGTTGAAGCTGCCCTTGTAGGCCTCGGTCAGCCACGCGCCCAGCACGTTGATGTCATAGACCTTCCAGCCCTGCGCCGTCTTCTCGAGACGGTAGTCGAGCTGGATCGGCTCGCCCTTGTTGATCACCTGCGTGCGGATGGTCGCATCGGTGTCGTCCGGCGAACCACGGTACGGCTTGTACTGCACGGTCTGGTCGCGGATCTGCGCGATCGCACCCGCGTAGGTACGGATCAGCAGCGTCTTGAACTCGTCGGTGATGACCTTCTGCTGTTCGGGCGTGGCCTTCGACCAGTTGCGCCCCATGGCGATCTGCGTGGTCTTCTGGAAGTTCGCGTTCGGCAGGATCTTCTGCTCGACCAGGGCGGAGATCTTGGCGATATTCCCGGCCTGCATGTCCTTGTCGCTCTTGACGCTGGCCATCACATCGTTGACCACGGTCTTGACCAGCGCTTCGGGGCTGGCGGCATCCTGCGCCGAGACCTGCGCATGGGCGGCGCCGGTAAAGGCAGCTACAGCGAGGAGGGGGAGCAACAGTCGCTTGATCATGGATTTTCCTTCTCAGTCAGATTCATTCGCCGCCCGGGGCAGGATCGGCTTGCGAAGCCTGCAATCCCCAAGCGTTGCGCACATTGGAACACAGTCCGTGGCGGCGAGTTGCCGGTCCCAGCGCATTGCCCGCCACTTCAAAACAAATTGTTTCAGCGCTCACAGCGCATTCACAGCCGTCTTACAGCGCATTTACAGCTTTACCCGCCCACTTCAGCGGATGCGCAGGCCGCCACCCGGAACGATGCGCTGCATCGGCGACGCAGGCGGCACCGGCAGGTTCTGGCCCTCCGGCTGGGTGGCACCTTCGGCGGGTGCAGCCGGCTGAGACGGCTGCTCGGACGACGGCTGGGAAGGCGACGAGGAAGGCTGCGCCGGCGCACCATCGCTCTCCGATTCATCGTTGTCCTGACCAGGAGGATTGCCGTCGTAGATCAGATACTCGCGCCGTTGCAGATAGGAGTCGCGCAGGAACGCATACTTGTCCAGCGCAGCCTGCTCGAGCAGGTTGGTCGCGCCAAGCAGTTGCGCGCGGCCCGCCACAATGCGCACGCCGATCATCGAGTTGCGCAGCGAAACGGGATAAAAATAGGCTGACGGATCGATCTGCCGGTCCACCAGCATGCCCGCGGTGTCACGCACTGTGCTCGGCCCGAACAGCGGCAACACGAGGTATGGTCCCGCCGGCACGCCCCAGACGCCAAGCGTCTGGCCGAAATCTTCCTTGTACTTGGGCAGGCCGCCCGGCGTGGCAATGTCGATCAAGCCGCCAATACCCAGCACGGTGTTGATCGCCACCCGCATGGTGTCCTCGGCGGCACGGCTGGGCTTGCCCTGCAGCAGGTTGTTCACCGCCGAATAGACGTCGCTGACATTCGAGAAGAAGTTGTCCACCGCGGTCTGGACAGGCGACGGAATGTAGTCCGCATAAAGCTGGGCAACAGGCCTCAGCACGCCCTTGTCGAAGTCTTCATTGATGCGCGAGACCTCGCGATTGAACGGCTCGAGCGGATCCTTCGGGTTCGCGGTCGGGCCAGTGGCGCAACCCGCCAGCCCCATCAGGGTACCAGCTGCCAACGCCAGGATAGCGTGCCTGGCCGCCAGCTTGCAGGAAGGAACGGTCATTTGCCGGCTCCGCCCAGGGCCGGCGCGCTTGCCGCGCCACCGCCGCTGCCCCCGCCGGCTCCGGCGTCGGCTGCCTTGTTGTACAGGAACTGCCCGATCAGGTTTTCCAGCACCACGGCCGACTGCGTCATGGTGATGCGCGAGCCCTGCGCCAGCATGGCGGTATCGCCACCGGCCTCCAGGCCGATGTACTGCTCGCCCAGCAGGCCCGAGGTCAGGATCTTGGCCGAGGTGTCCTTCGGAAACTGGTACTGCTTTTCCAGGTTCATGACCACGGTGGCCTGGTAGGTCTTGTCATCGAACCGGATCGCGGCCACACGCCCTACCACCACGCCGGCGCTCTTGACCGGCGCGCGCGGCTTCAGGCCGCCGATATTGTCGAAGCGGGCTTCGACTGCGTAGGTTTCCTGGAACGTGAACGCGCTCATGTTGCCAGCCTTCAGGGCCAGGAACAGCAGGGCAACGAAGCCCAGCACCACGAACAGCCCCACCCAGAAATCGAGTGCACTTTTTTTCATTGGGATCTCTTTTTACCCGTTGTCCTGTCAGTTGCCCCGGTGACGCCGCCAATCAGCTGAACATCAGCGCGGTCAGCAGGAAATCCAGCCCCAGCACGGCCAGCGACGCGATCACCACGGTACGCGTCGTGGCGCGCGACACGCCTTCCGGCGTAGGCTTGGCCTCGAAGCCCTGATACAGCGCGATGAACGTCACGGCGATGCCGAAGATAAAGCTCTTGATGACGCCGTTGAGCACGTCTGCACGCACATCCACGCCGCCCTGCATCTGCGACCAGAAAGCCCCGGCATCCACGCCGATCAACTGCACACCGACCAGATAGCCGCCGAGAATGCCGACGGCACTGAAGATCGCCGCCAGCACCGGCATGGCCACCACGCCCGCCCAGAAGCGCGGCGCAATCACGCGCTGCAGCGGGTTGACGGCCATCATTTCCATGGCGGTCAACTGTTCGCCCGCCTTCATCAGGCCGATTTCCGCGGTCAGTGACGTGCCCGCGCGTCCCGCGAACAGCAGCGCCGTCACCACCGGGCCGAGTTCGCGCACGAGCGACAGCGCGACCAGCAGGCCGAGCGCCTGTTCCGAGCCGTAGCGGTTCAGCGTGTAGTAGCCCTGCAGGCCGAGCACAAAGCCGACGAACAGGCCGGACACGGCGATGATCACGAGCGACAGGTTGCCGACAAAGAAGATCTGGTCGGTCACCAGGCGGAAGCGCCGCAGCAGCGCCGGGGACAAACCCAGCACGGTGAAGAACATGCGTGCAGCCTGGCCAAGGCCGATGACACCTTGCCGCACCGCTGAGCCGATGGAGACGAAGAAGCCTGTCATTGCACACCCCCGCCGGCAAAGTCCTCGACCAGCGACGGGCCCGGATAGTGGAAAGGCACGGGACCATCGGCCTCGGCATGCACGAACTGACGCACGAACGGATCGGTCGAGGCGCGCAGCGCTTCGGGCTCGCCCTGTGCGGCGATGCGGCCGTTGGCAATGAAATACACGTAGTCCGCGATCTGGAACGTCTCGTGCACGTCGTGCGAGACGATGATGGTGGTGGCGCCGAGCGCATCATTGAGGCTGCGGATCAGCCGCGCGGTCAGCCCCAGCGAGATCGGGTCGAGTCCGGCAAACGGCTCGTCGTACATCAGCAGCGACGGATCGAGCGCAATCGCGCGTGCGAGCGCCACCCGGCGCGCCATGCCGCCGGAGATCTGCGACGGCATCAGCTCGCGCGCGCCGCGCAGCCCCACCGCATTGAGCTTCATGAGCACGAGATCGCGGATCATCGACTCTGGCAGGTCCGTATGCTCGCGCAGCGGAAAGGCCACGTTATCGAACACCGACAGGTCCGTGAACAGCGCGCCGAACTGGAACAGCATGCCCATCTGGCGCCGCACAGCGTACAGCCCCGTCGTATCGAGCGTGTGGATATCGGCACCGCCGAAGGTGACCGTACCGGCTTGCGGCCGCACCTGACCGCCGATCAGGCGCAGCACGGTAGTCTTGCCACAGCCCGAGCCGCCCATCACCGCGATCACCTTGCCACGCGGAAATTGCATGGTCAGGCCGGTCAGGATCGGCTTGGCATCTGGCGAGTAGGCAAAATCTACCGCGTTGAGTTCGACGAGATTATGGGCAGGATCAGTCACGTTGGCAGCAGTCCGGGCAGTCGCGCATTATAAGGGCTACTACCTAGGACTGCAGGCGGCCCGTGTGGCCGCCGCCACATCCGCCGGCGAAGGGTTGTGTCGGGGCTATGGCTCGCCCTGCGCGGCATCACGCAGGATCACCTGCCACTGGATCGACTCCGAGCGGATTGCGGTCGCAAAAGCCTCCGGAGAATCGCGTAGCGGGGTCAGGCCGGCTGCCATCAGGCGTGCGCGGACTTCGCGCTCGGCCATCACCTCGTCGAGCTCCCCCGCCAGCCGCGCAACGATGGCGCGCGGCGTCTTGGCCGGCGCCATCACGCCAAACCACGCCGCGGCGGCGTAGCCCTCCAGACCAGATTCCTGCAGCGTCGGCACCAGCGGCGCCAGCGGCGAGCGCGACACGCCGGTCACGCCGATCATGCGCAGCGAGCCGTTGCGCACATGGCTTTGCACAGCGGCATAGGAACAGAAGCACGCGCTGATACGCCCGGCGAGCATTTCCTGCACAACGGCGCCCTCGCCTTTGGCCGTGACCAGCGGCACCCCGTTGCGGACACCGCGCACGGCGAACTCGGCATAGAGGTGTGACGGGCTTCCCGGCTGGCCATACCCGTAGCTGTAGGAACCGGGGTTCGACTTGACCGCGACCGCCCATTGTTCTGGCGTACGCATGGGGAGCCGGCCGTCGATGACGAGGAACAACGGCGTCGTGGCCACGCGCGCCACCGGCGTGAAGTCCCGCACGACATCGTATGGCACGGGCTCCAGTCCCGGCTGGATCAGCATATTGGCCTGGTGGAACAGCAGCGTGTGGCCGTCCGAGCTGGCCTTCGCCACGACATCGCCGGCCGTGGTACCGGCCGCGCCGGGTCGGTTGTCCACGTCGACGGGCACACCGAGGCGTGCGGACAGCCGTTCGGCCAGCAAGCGGGCAACGGCGTCGGCGACGCCGCCTGCCGGAAACGGAACGATCAGGCGCATCGGACGCGCCGGAAACGAGATGGCCCGCGCCGTGGCAAGCGGCGCCGAGGCAACGGCTGGCGATACCGCCTGCGCAGCAAAAGGTGCCCCTGCCGCAATAAACGCGGCCAACACCCCAAACCACATCACTACAGCATCCCGGATGGCAGCAGGAAGCGTCAACTTCGCTTTACCTCGCCAAAGCCGCGACAATGTGCGCACTTCGGACATCAATTTTCTCCGGCGTGTCCCGCTTAGCAGGACCGCAGCTAGGTCGACGGAAAAATGGATTCGAGGCAGTTTCCGTTTTTGTTTTTTGAAAATTGTACGAACAACCCAAAGGGGGGCACAGGCACGTAAACCATAGCGCGGGAGAACCCTGAAGCCCTTGTGTGCCAAGGGAATCCCGGCGCTGGGAGGCAGTTGCGCAACCAGTTGCAAGGTCTTCTACAATGTCGAATGTCTGAATTTTTGCTGCGGCGCATGACGGCCGCTGACTTGCCCGGCGTGCTCCGCGTTCAAGCGGAGTGCTATCGCAGTGATCTTCTTGAAGGCACGGAGGCCTTCGCCAGCCGGCTCGCGCTATCGCCGGCCACGTGCTGGGTCGCCACGTCCTGGGATGATCGAGCGGCGCTGGCCGCGTACTTGTTCACGCATCCCTGGCCGCAAGGCAGCCTGCCGCCGCTCAACGGCTTACTGCCGCAATCCGCGCACGATGGCACCGATACGGCGACGCTCACCTGGTTTGTCCATGACATGGCTGTGGCGCCAGCCGGACGCGGTGGCGGGCTGGCGATGCGGCTCTACGAAGCTGCGCTGCAGTCCGCGCTCGATGGCGGTCTGCGGCACTCCCGGTTGATTGCCGTGCAATCGGCGGCGCCGTGGTGGCGCAGGGTTGGGTACGTGCCAGTGGTTGCGCACCCGGGCTCCGCATATGCGGAAAAGCTGGCCGATTATGGGCCGGGTGCGATGATGATGGAGCGTGTGCTCGTTGCCTGAGCGCGTCATCGAGGCAAAAAAACGCCGGGATTCACCCGGCGTCTTTCCTGAACGAGCTTTCCAGCTGATCAGCGCGGCAGTTCCGTATGTCCCATCAGGAACGCGTCAACCGAACGCGCAGCCTGGCGGCCTTCCCGAATCGCCCACACCACCAGCGACTGGCCACGGCGCACGTCGCCAGCGGCGAACACCTTCGGCACATTGGTGTGGTACGCACGCTCGCCTTCCGTGGCAGCCTTGGCGTTCTTGCGCGCATCGGTGTCAACACCGAATGCGTCCAGCATCGAACCCACCGGGTTGGTAAAGCCCATTGCCAGCAGCACGAGGTCGGCCGGCAGGATGAACTCGCTGCCCGGCACTTCCTGCATCTTGCCGTCCTTCCACTCGACGCGGCAGGCCTTCAGCGCGGTGACCTTGCCGTTTTCGCCGATGAATTCCTTGGTGGCGACGGACCAGTCGCGGTCGCAACCCTCTTCGTGCGACGAAGAGGTGCGCAGCTTGATCGGCCAGTACGGCCACACCAGCGGCTTGTCCTCTTCTTCCGGCGGCTGCGGCAGCAGTTCAAACTGGTTCACCGAGGTCGCGCCATGGCGGTTCGAGGTGCCGACGCAGTCGGAACCCGTATCGCCACCACCGATCACGATCACGTTCTTGCCTTCGGCACGGATGTCGTTCTCGCCATCGCCGGCCACTTCCTTGTTCTGCGGAATCAGGAATTCCAGCGCGAAGTGGATGCCGTCCAGGTCACGGCCCGGCACCGGCAGGTCGCGCGGGACTTCCGAACCGCCGGCCAGCACGACCGCGTCGAACTGGTCCATCAGGTCCTTGGCGGAGATGGTTTCACGTGCGTAGTTCTTGATGCCAGCCGGCAGCGCGCCTTCGGTCACCATCACGCCCGCGCGGAAGGTCACGCCTTCGGCCTGCATCTGCTCGATGCGGCGGTCGATCAGCGTCTTCTCCATCTTGAAGTCGGGGATGCCATAGCGCAGCAGGCCGCCGATGCGATCGTTCTTTTCGAACACGGTCACGTCATGGCCGGCGCGTGCCAGTTGCTGCGCAGCAGCCATGCCAGCGGGGCCCGAGCCGACCACGGCGACGGTCTTGCCGGTCTTGTGCTTCGGCGGCTGCGGTGCGACCCAACCTTCTTCCCAGGCCTTGTCGATGATCGCGTGCTCGATCGACTTGATGCCGACCGGCAGTTCGTTGATGCCGAGCGTGCAGGCAGCCTCGCACGGTGCCGGGCAGATGCGGCCCGTGAACTCGGGGAAGTTGTTGGTCTGGTGCAGCACCTCGATCGCCGACTTCCAGTCCTGGCGGTACACCAGGTCGTTGAAGTCGGGGATGATGTTGTTGACCGGGCAGCCGTTGTTGCAGAACGGGATGCCGCAGTCCATGCAGCGCGCACCCTGGATCTTCGCCTCGCTGTCGGACAGCGCGAACACGAATTCCTTGTAGTGCTTCACGCGCTTGACTACCGCTTCGTAGCCTTCGTTCTGGCGCGGAAATTCGAGAAAGCCAGTCGCCTTACCCATGTTGCGTCCTTGATCTTGCTGGGCAAGACCGGCGTGGCCGGCCTTGCTGTGAGGTCAGTATCTTGTCGGGATCGCCGCCGGTGTTGCCGTGGCGGCGCTCCCTGTCTCGTGGTGCCGCGGATCAGGCAGCGATGGCTTCGCGGTCGCTGTCGCGGGCAGCCTGTTCCTTGGCGTACATTTCGCCCAGCGCGCGCTTGTACTCGGTCGGGAAGACCTTGACGAACTTGCGGCGTGCCGTGGTCCAGTCAGCCAGCAGCGCCTTGGCGCGCTCGGAGCCGGTGTAGCGGAAGTGCTGCTCGATCAGGTTGCGCAGCACGACTTCGTCGAGCTGGCGCTTGCCGTTGACCTTGTGCCACGAAGCCGGGCTCTGGCCCTTCTCCTGGTCGGCCGAGGCCAGCACGGCTTCGAGTGCGACCATCGAGGTGTTGCAGCGCTTGTCGAACAGGCCATCCTCGTCGTAGACGTAGGCCACGCCGCCCGACATGCCGGCCGCGAAGTTACGGCCGGTGCCGCCCAGCACCACCACGGTACCGCCGGTCATGTACTCGCAACCGTGGTCGCCGGTGCCTTCCACCACGGCCACCGCGCCCGAGTTACGCACCGCGAAGCGCTCGCCGGCCACGCCGTTGAAGAACGCCTCACCGGCAATGGCACCGTACAGCACGGTGTTGCCGACGATGATGTTGCGGGTCGGATCGCCGCGGAACTCGTGCGGGGCACGCACGATCACGCGGCCGCCCGACAGGCCCTTGCCGACGTAGTCGTTGCCGTCGCCGACGAGGTCCAGCGTGACGCCGTGCGCCAGGAACGCACCGAACGACTGGCCGGCCGTGCCTTGCAGCTGGATGTGGATGGTGTCATCCGGCAGACCTTCATGGCCGTACTGCTTGGCCACCACGCCCGACAGCATCGCGCCCACGGTACGGTTCACGTTCTTGACCGGCTGGATGAACGACACGCGTTCGCCCTTCTCGATCGCCGGACGGGCCTTCGCGATCAGCACATGGTCCAGCGCCTTGCCGGCCTCGACGGACAGGCCGTGGTCCTGCACGTCGGTGTGGAACAGCGGCGTGTCCGCCGGTAGCGACACCTGGTGGAAGATGCGGCTGAAATCCAGGCCACGCGCCTTCCAGTGCTCGATGCCAGCCTTCGTGTCGAGCAGGTCGGCGCGGCCGATCAGTTCGTCGAAGGTGCGGATGCCCAGCTGGGCCATGATCTCGCGGGCTTCTTCTGCGACGAAGAAGAAGAAGTTCACCACGTGTTCCGGCTTGCCCTGGAACTTCTTGCGCAGCTGCGGATCCTGCGTGGCCACACCCACCGGGCAGGTGTTCAGGTGGCACTTGCGCATCATGATGCAGCCCTCGGCGACCAGCGGTGCCGTGGCAAAGCCGAACTCGTCGGCGCCCAGCAGCGCGCCGATCACGACGTCGCGGCCGGTCTTCATCTGGCCGTCAGCCTGCACGCGGATGCGGTTGCGCAGGCCGTTGAGCAGCAGCGTCTGCTGCGTCTCGGCCAGGCCCAGTTCCCACGGCGAGCCGGCGTGCTTGATCGACGACCACGGCGAAGCGCCCGTGCCGCCGTCATGGCCAGCGATCACGACGTGGTCGGCCTTGGCCTTCGACACACCGGCGGCCACCGTGCCGACGCCCACTTCGGACACCAGCTTGACCGAGATATCCGACGACGGGTTGACGTTCTTCAGGTCGTGGATGAGCTGTGCCAGATCCTCGATCGAGTAGATGTCGTGGTGCGGGGGCGGCGAGATCAGGCCGACGCCCGGCACCGAGTAACGCAGCTTGCCGATGTAGTCCGACACCTTGTGGCCCGGCAGCTGGCCGCCTTCACCCGGCTTGGCGCCCTGCGCCATCTTGATCTGGATCTGGTCGGCGGACGCCAGGTACTCGGCGGTCACGCCGAAACGGCCCGATGCCACCTGCTTGATCTTCGAGCGCAGCGAGTCGCCATCCTTGAGCGGCAGGTCGGCCTCGATCACATCGCCCAGCAGGCTCTTCAGGCTGTCGCCCTGCTTGATGGGGATGCCGCGCAGTTCGTTGCGGTAACGCTTCTCGTCCTCGCCGCCTTCGCCGGTGTTCGACTTGCCGCCGATGCGGTTCATCGCCACAGCCAGCGTGGCATGGGCTTCGGTCGAGATCGAGCCGAGCGACATCGCGCCCGTCGCGAAGCGACGCACGATTTCCTTGGCGGACTCGACTTCTTCCAGCGGAATCGCCTTGGCCGGATCGACCTTGAACTCGAACAGACCGCGCAGCGTCATGTGGCGCTTGCTCTGGTCGTTGATGATGTTCGCGTATTCCTTGTACGTCTGGTACGAACCCTTGGCGTCCTCGGCACGCACCGAATGCTGCAGCTTGGCGATCGAGTCCGGGGTCCACATATGCTCTTCGCCGCGGATACGGTACGCGTATTCGCCGCCGGTATCGAGCATGTTGTCCAGCACCGGGCTGTTGCCGAACGCGTCCGTGTGCAGGCGCAGCGCTTCCTCGGCCACCTCGAAGATGCCGATGCCCTCGACATTCGACGGCGTGCCGTGGAAGTACTTCTGGACCAGTTCGCGCGACAGGCCGATCGCTTCGAAGATCTGCGCGCCGGTGTACGACATGTACGTGGAGATGCCCATCTTGGACATCACCTTGAACAGGCCCTTGCCGATCGCCTTGACGAAGTTCTTGACCGCCTTCTCGGGCGACAGGTCGCCCGACAGGCCAGCGGCCATGTCGGCCAGCGTTTCCATCGCCAGGTACGGGTGCACGGCTTCCGCGCCGTAGCCGGCCAGCAGCGCGAAGTGGTGCACTTCACGCGCGGTGCCGGTTTCGACCACCAGGCCGGTCGACGTGCGCAGGCCCTTCTCCACCAGGTGGTGGTGAATCGCGGACGTGGCCAGCAGCGCCGGGATCGCGACCTGGTCGGCATCGACGCGGCGGTCGGTCACGATCAGGATGTTGTAGCCCGAGCGCACCGCGTCCACGGCTTCGGCGCACAGCGAGGCCAGGCGTGCTTCGATGCCTTCCTTGCCCCACGCGGTCGGATAGCAGATGTTCAGTTCGTACGAACGGAACTTGCCGCCGGTGTAGTGCTCGATGTTGCGGATCTTGGCGATGTCCTTGAAGTCCAGCACAGGCTGGGACACTTCGAGGCGCATCGGCGGGTTGATGTTGTTCAGCTCGAGCAGGTTCGGCTTCGGGCCGATGAACGACACCAGCGACATCACCATGTTCTCGCGGATCGGGTCGATCGGTGGGTTGGTGACCTGGGCGAACAGCTGGCGGAAGTAGTGGTACAGCGTCTTGTTCTTCGACGACAGCACGGCCAGCGGCGAGTCATTGCCCATCGAGCCGGTGGCTTCCTCGCCCGACAGTGCCATCGGCGCCATCAGGAACTTGACGTCTTCCTGCGTGTAGCCGAACGATTGCTGGCGGTCCAGCAGCTTGGCAACGGGCTTCTTCTCGGCGGCGACGTCTTCCGGCTTGGCGTCGATCTCGTCCAGCTTGATGCGGACGGCGTCGATCCAGCTCTTGTACGGCTTGGCGTTGGCCAGGTTGTCCTTGAGTTCCTTGTCGTCGATGATGCGGCCCTGCTCCATGTCGATCAGGAACATCTTGCCCGGCTGCAGGCGCCACTTTTCAACGATGCGCGACTCGGGGAACGGCAGCACGCCGGCTTCCGAGGCCAGCACGACGATGTCGTCCTCGGTCACGTAGAAGCGGGCCGGACGCAGGCCGTTGCGGTCCAGCGTCGCGCCGATCTGGCGGCCGTCGGTGAAGCAGATCGCGGCCGGGCCGTCCCACGGTTCCATCATGGCAGCGTGGTACTCGTAGAAGGCACGACGGTTGTCGTCCATCAGCGTGTGCTGTTCCCAGGCTTCCGGGATCATCATCATCATCGCGTGGACGAGCGGATAGCCGGCCATCGTCAGCAGTTCGAGGCAGTTGTCGAACGATGCCGTATCGGATTGGCCCGGGTAGATCAGCGGCCACAGCTTCGGCAGGTCGTCGCCGAGCACCGGCGACGAGATCGCGCCGGTACGCGCGTTGATCCAGTTGACGTTGCCCTTGACCGTGTTGATTTCGCCGTTGTGGGCGACCATGCGGTACGGGTGGGCCAGTTCCCAGGCCGGGAAGGTGTTGGTCGAGAAGCGCTGGTGCACCAGGGCCAGGGCCGACACGGCGCGCTGGTCCTGCAGGTCCAGGTAGTACTCGCCGACCTGGTTGGCCAGCAGCAGGCCCTTGTACACCACGGTACGGGCCGACATCGACGGCACGAAGTATTCCTTGCCGTGCTTCAGCTTGAGCGCCTGGATGGCGTGGCTGGCGGTCTTGCGGATCACGTAGAGCTTACGTTCCAGCGCGTCCGTGGTCATGATGTCGCGGCCGCGACCGATGAAGATCTGGCGGATCACCGGCTCGGTCTTGCGGACCGTCGGCGACATCGGCATGTTGCAGTCCACCGGCACGTCGCGCCAGCCCAGCACGACCTGGCCTTCCAGGCGAACGGTGCGCTCGAGCTCCTGCTCGCAAGCCAGGCGCGAGGCGTGTTCCTTCGGCAGGAAGATCATGCCTACGCCGTATTCGCCGGCGGGCGGCAGGCTCACGCCCTGCGCGGCCATTTCTTCGCGGTAGAACTGATCCGGGATCTGGATCAGGATGCCGGCGCCATCGCCCATCAGCGCGTCCGCGCCGACCGCACCCCGGTGGTCCAGGTTTTCGAGGATTTTCAGGCCCTGGCTGACGATCTCGTGGGTCTTCTTGCCCTTGATATGCGCGACCATGCCGACGCCGCAGGCATCGTGCTCGTTGGTCGGGTCATACAGGCCTTGCGCTTGCGGGCGCAGGGCGATGTCAGTGGAAGTTGCGCTGGTCTGCGCCTGGGCCAGTTCCTGGGCCGGATGGTTTTGCGATTGGTCCACGGGCTGAATTCCGGTGAAGGCTGCGCGGAATGCCGGGTAAACCGAACGGGACCGTACTGCTGCCTGCGCGCGCCGGGCACAAATTCGCACCGGCTGGTCCGGTTTGGACCGGCTCATCATTTGCTGACAGGGAAGCTACGGGGGACCGAAGCGGCGTACACGAGCGTGACGCGCCGCACAATGACTGTGGGTGGAGCAACTATATGAGAATCCCACAAAGCCTGCAAAGTTTTTAAATGGGGTCAGAACACATTTAAATTCGCACCGTTTTGAAGACGAACTTAAATGGGGACACATTAAATTGCGGCGTATTGGTGCATCCTCCACATCTCATATGTCATATGGGACGGCTACGCCACCGATTCGTCGGGTTCGGTTGCCTCCGCGCCTGCTTCGCGCTTCGGGCGGCCCTTCGGCAGCGGCTGCACACGCCTGGTCGCCTGCCGCTCGAGCTGCGAAAGAAAGCCATCGCCGCCAAGCGGCCATCCGCTGTGGGCATGCTTGCGCAAGGTCGCCATCGTGCGGCCTGACAGGCCTTCATTGCTTAGCGTGCGATAGTTGGACTGACGCTCGAATGGTGTATTGCCCAGTTCCCAGTAAGCAGAGTGATCACTTACCAGTGCGCTGGCCTCGATACCGACATGGTGTCGGTAGCTGCTCCACCGGTCAGCCTCGGGTGTCGCGACTTCGCCGGCGCGCATGGCGTTGCCCTCGGCATACAGCATGGCCGGCAGCATCCATTCGGTCGGATCGAACACCGCGGAACGGAAGCGCCCTTCCCACAGCGTGCCCGTGCGGTTTGCCGTACGGTTGAAGTAGCGCGCATAGCGGCGCCCGACGGCCTGCATGGTCAGGCTCAGCGAATCGGCCCCGCGCGGCGTGGCGACCAGATGGATATGGTTGGGCCGCAAGCCATAGGCATGGATGGCGAGGTCGTGCTCGCGCGCGGCCATGCGCAGGCTGTCGAGGTAGTGCAGGTAGTCGTCTGGACCCAGGAAAACGGGTTGCCGGTTGTTGCCGCGTTGCAACACAAGGGCCGGCAGGCCGGCCGGGGAGAAACGGGGAAGTCGTGCCATCGAAGCGCCGCAGGGATCAGGACCGGGGTTGCCCCAGATGATAGCCTGATCCGTCCCCAATTTCTTGCGGACACCTTCCGGTGCCCGCCGATGGACGCCGCCGATCAGTTGCCTTCGCTGACCGCGAATATCCGCCGATGCTCGCGAATCGCGTACCGGTCCGTCATGCCGGCGATGTAGTTGGCAATCAGCCGCGACTGGTCTCCGCCATGCGCAGCCTGGTACTGCGGCGGCAGCAAACGGGAATCCGACATGAACGCCCCGAACAGGTCCGAGACGATGCGCTGGGCCTTGGACGACATGCGCATCACCAGGTAGTGCCGGTACAGGTGCCGGAACAGGAAGCGCTTGAGCGCAGCCGCCTCTTCGTGAATCTGCGGGCTGAACCCGATCAGCGGCCCGGCCGCGCGCACGGCATCGATCGAGCGCGGATTCGCCGCGGCGATATTGCGGCTGGTAGTCTCGATCAGGTCGACGATCAGCGTATTGATCATGCGCCGGACGGTTTCATTGATCGCGCGCCGGCCATTGATGCCGGGGAAGGCGTCTGCCACCTCGGCACGATGGCGGCCCCACATGGGCACCTCGTCGAGCTGCTCGAGCGTCAGCAGCCCCGAACGCAGGCCATCGTCGATATCGTGGTTGTTGTAGGCGATCTCGTCGGCCAGGTTGGCCAGCTGGGCTTCCAGCGACGGCTGCGTGCCTTCCAGGAAGCGCCGGCCGAGTTCGCCGAGCGCGGCGGCATTGACGCGCGAACAGTGCTTCAGGATCCCTTCCCGCGTCTCGAAGGTCAGGTTCAGGCCATTGAAGCCGCCATAGCGCTCTTCGAGCTCGTCGACGACCAGCAGGCTCTGCAGGTTGTGCTCGAAGCCGCCGTGGTTCTTCATGCAGGCATTGAGCGCATCCTGGCCGGCGTGGCCGAACGGGGTGTGGCCGAGGTCGTGCGCGAGCGAGATCGCCTCGACGAGATCCTCGTTCAGGCGCAGGTTGCGCGCGATCGATCGGGCGATCTGCGCGACTTCCAGGCTGTGCGTGAGGCGGGTGCGGAACAGGTCGCCTTCATGGTTGACGAAGACCTGGGTCTTGTACTCCAGCCGCCGGAAGGCCGTACTGTGGATGACGCGGTCGCGGTCGCGCTGGAATTCCGTGCGCGACGACGACGCGGACTCGGCGTGGACGCGCCCGCGTGTCTGCGCGGAGCGGGCGGCGTAGGGAGCGAGATGGCTTTCAAGGTCGGTCATGCGGCAATCCGTGGGCTGGGTCAGGGTTGCGAGGCATAACCGATCGTTTACGCGACCGTGGCCTCGGTGGGAGGTTTAAGGACTGCCTGCGCCAGTGTCGCGCGCAGATCGGCATCGGGAACCGTAGTGATGAACGCCTCGCCAAGCTTCTTCAGCAGGATGAACTTGACGCTGCCGGCTTCGGCCTTCTTGTCCACCTTCATCAGTTCGATATAGCGGTCGGTGCCCAGTTCCGGCGCGACGATGGGCAACATCGCCGCCTGCGTCAGTTGGCGGATGCGCGCACGCGTCTCGGTGTCGATGAAGCCGAGCCGGTGCGACAGATCCGCCGCCATCACCATGCCGCAGCCCACCGCTTCGCCATGCAGCCATTCTCCGTAGCCCATGCCGGCTTCAATGGCATGACCGAAGGTATGGCCGAAGTTCAGGATCGCACGCAATCCGCCTTCGCGCTCGTCCTGAGCCACGACACCGGCCTTGATCTCGCACGAGCGCTGTACGGCCAGCGCCATCAGGTCCGGGTCGCAATTATTCAGCGCGGCGATATTGCGTTCGATCCACGCGAAGTACTCGGCGTCGGCGATCGCGCCGTGCTTGATGACCTCAGCCATGCCCGCGGCCAGCTCGCGCGCGGGCAGCGTGCGCAGCGTGTCGATGTCGGCGATCACCGCGTTGGGCTGGTGGAACGCGCCGATCATGTTCTTGCCAAGCGGGTGGTTGATGCCGGTCTTGCCGCCGACCGACGAATCGACCTGCGACAGCAGCGTGGTCGGCACCTGCACGAACGGCACGCCACGCATGTAGCACGCGGCTGCAAACCCCGTCATGTCACCCACCACGCCGCCGCCCAGCGCGACCAGCGTGGTCTTGCGGTCAGCACCAGCCGACAGCAGCGCGTCGAAGATCAGGTTCAGCGTTTCCCACTGCTTGAAGGCTTCGCCGTCCGGCAGCGTGACCACGCGCACGGTCTTGCCCAGTTCCTTCAGGCTCGTTTCGACGCGGGCCGCGTAGAGCGGGCCGACGGTTTCATTGGTGACGATGACGGCGTGCTGGCCGCGCACATGCGGGCGCAGCAGTTCGGCGTTGCCGAGCAGGCCGGTACCGATATGGATGGGATAGCTGCGCTCTCCCAGGTCGACTTGTAGCGTAATCATGAATGCGTATCGTTGGCCGGCTGGTCCGACGCGGCGGCGGCGGTGTCGATGCGGAAACCGGCCATTTCCAGCTGCATCAGCACCATATTAGCAAGCTGTGCCACCGAGGGCTTGCCGGTCTCGATGATGAAATCGGCCACCTCGCGGTAGAGCGGGTCGCGCGCGGCGTAAAGCGCTTCCAGCTTGCCCTTCGGATCCTCGGTCTGCAGCAGCGGACGGTTGCGGTCGTGGCGGGTTCGCAGCCACAGGTCGTGCGGGCTGGCACGCAGGTAGACCACGGTGCCACGCGACTTGAGCAGTTCGCGGTTCTCGGGCCGCAGCACCGCGCCGCCGCCAGTGGCAAGCACAATGCCGCTGCGGCCGGTAAGTTCGCTGATCATCGCAGCCTCGCGGTCGCGAAAGCCTTCCTCGCCCTCGTGCTCGAAGATCACCGGTATGCGCACGCCGCAGTGCGCTTCCAGCTCATGGTCGGAATCGAAAAACGGATAGTGCAGGCGCCGCGCGACCGTCCGGCCCACGGTGGTCTTGCCGGCGCCCATCAGGCCGACGAAGAAGAGGTTGGGACGGCCGGTCTCCATGGCCGTCGGCAAGGCTGTCACTGGATAGTCGCTCGGGAACGCGGATTCCGGTCCGCCCTCCCCCGTTGGAAACTGCATCATCTTCTTATGTTGGGCCGCAACCAGCAAGTGGCGGATGCGGCATGACCGCGCCGACGGGCCGCCACGGGCAAAAAAAAGGCCGCATCGGTCGATGCGGCCTTGCAGTCTACTGCATCCGGGGCTCCGGGCGCCAATTGCGCCGCATCCGGGCCGCCGGGCGCGTCATTTCAGCGTAACGCTCTCGTTCAGGACCCGCGGTGTCAGGAACACCAGCAATTCGGTGCGGTTGCGCACCTTGGCGTTGTTCTTGAACAGATAGCCAAGCACCGGGATATCGCCCAGAAATGGCACCTTGTCCACATCCGTGCTTTCGGTCTGCGTGTAGATGCCGCCGATCACCACCGTGCCGCCGTTGTCCACCAGCACCTGGGTCTGCACGTGCTTGGTATCGATGGCGAAGCCCGAAGTCGTCTGGATGCCGACGCTGTCCTTGTTCACATCCACGTCGAGCAGCACATTGCCTTCCGGCGTGATCTGCGGCGTCACCTCGAGCTTCAGGTTGGCCTTGCGGAACTGCACCGAGGTCGCACCGCTGGACGTGGCCGCCTGGTAAGGCAGTTCCGTACCCTGCTCGATCAGCGCCTTGATGTTGTTGGCGGTGACCACGCGAGGGCTGGAGATGATCTTGCCCTTGCCGTCCGCTTCCAGCGCCGAGAGTTCGAGCGCCAGGAACCGGGTGGCCGCGCTGTTGAAGATGCTGACCGCGATGTTCGCCGGGTTGGTGCCGTTGATCGCACCGGCGGGCAGGCTCAGGAACGGGCCGTTGTCCGACGTCGCGCCGGGCAGCACGTTGCTGTAGGTGTTGCCGACTCTGGCGTTGTTGTACTGGCCCGCAAAGCCGAGCTTGACGCCGAGGTTACGGCTGAACGTATCGGTCGCCTCGACGATGCGCGCCTCGATGATTACCTGGCGCACCGGGATGTCGATCTTGTTCAGGAACCCCTGCACCTCTTCCAGCTTGCTGGCGATGTCCGACACGAACAGCTGGTTGGTGCGAGCGTCTGCCGTCAGCGAACCGCGCTTGGACAGCATGCGCGAAGCCATGCCCGCTGCGCCGCCGACGCCGACGGCCGGGACCGCCGCACCTGCCGCACCACCCGTGGTGACGCCCAGCAGCATCTTGCGCACGTCCTCGGCGCGCTGGTAGTTCAGCTGGAACACCTGGCTGCGGATCGGCTCGAGTTCATTGATCTGCTGCTGCGCCTCCAGCTCGAGCTTCTCCTTGGTGGCCAGCTCGGCCTTGGGCGCGACCCACAGCACATTGCCGTTGCGCCGCGAAGCGAGACCCTTGGCATCCATCACGATCTGCAGCGCCTGGTCCCACGGCACGTCCTTGAGACGCAGCGTGATATTGCCCTGCACGGTGTCGCTCGTGATGATGTTCAGGTTCGTGAAATCGGCAAACACCTGCAGCAGCGAGCGGATGTCGATGTTCTGGAAGTTGAGCGACAGGCGCTCGCCACGATAACCGGGGCCGCTGATCAGCTTGGCCGGGTCTTCCTTGATCGGCCGCACTTCCACCACGAACTGGGTGTCGGTCTGGTAGGAGCTGTACTCCCAGTTGCCGCGCGGCTCGATGGTCAGGCGGGTATTGCCGCTGGCGTCCGTGGCGCGCATGCCCTGCACCGGCGTGCCGAAGTCACTCACGTCAAAGCGGCGGCGCAGGTTCTCGGGCAGCGAGGTGCCCAGGAAATCGACCACCACGTTCTGGCCTTGCTGCGCGATATTGATGCCCGAATCACGCGAGGACAGGTCCACCACCACGCGTCCCGCGCCATCCGTGCCGCGCCGGAAGTCGATATTGCGCACGGACGCACGTGCCGCAGCGACCGCGGTCGGTGCGGCAGGCGCAGCAAAGGTCGGCGCGGCCGTCTTGGCAGCAGGCGCGACGTTGTCGAGCAGCACCACGAACTGATTGCCGCGGACCTCGGTCCGGTAAGTCGCCGTGCGCGTCAGGTCGAGCACCACGCGGGTGCGGTCACCGATCTGCATGACGTTCGCGCCGCGCAGCAGCTTGCCGGCGTAGTCATACTGCGCGCGGCCGGCGGCAAACCCGGTATCGAAGAAATCGATCGCGATGCGCGCCGGATTCTGCGTGGTGAAGTCCGCCGGTTTCTGCGCCGGCGGGGACTGCAGGTCGATGGTGAACAGGGTCTGCTCGCCCACCACGTTGGCGTCGACCGACTTCACCTGGTTGCCCTGCGCCAGCGCCGCGGGAGCGGCCAGCACAAGTGCCATCGTCATTGCGCCTGCAAGCGTTCGGTACCAGCGACCCAGGGTCATGCCGACACCTCCAGCTTCAGGCTGGTCATTTTCTCTTTCCACTCGGATACCCCTTCCCGGACCAATTCGCGCAACACGATCTCCTGATCAGTGATGCGGACCACCCGGCCGTAACTCTGGCCGAGATACTGACCCACCTTGACGTGGTGGATCTTGTTATCAACACGTACGATGCCGAAGGTCTCGCCGTTCTTCTTCATCATGCCGAGCATCTTGAAGTTTTCGAGCGGATAGTCTTCCAGCGGCTCGCGGCGCCGCCCGGCTTCGGGCGACTCCGCCAGCATCTTGTTGAGTTCGCCGATCTTGGTCTGCGCGAACGGCTCGGGCGCGCTGCGCCCCGCGTATTCGCGCGGCACATAGGGCTTGGGTTCGGGCAACGGCGCGGGCGGCTGGGCCTTGGCGTTGCGCGTGGCATCCATCCACTGGCGCAGCGCCTGTTCGTCGCTGGAACCGCACGCGCCCAGCAGTCCGGCGGACAGCGCTGCGGCAAGCAGGCCCAGGCAACGCATGGGAAGGCTCACGGGGCGGCTCATTTGGCACCTCCGGCGGGCTTGGCGGCGTTGGCGGCAGCCTTGCGTTGCGCGGCCTGCTCGTCCGGGTCCAGGGTGCGGTAGGCCATCGCCACCGCTTCCATGGTCAGCGCGCCTTCCTTGGTATTGGCGAGCTGCAGGTTCTGCATCGACACGATCCGGGACAACGCGGCGACATCGGCGTTGAACTGCGCAACGTCGTGGTAGCGGCCGGTCACCTTCAGGTTCACCGGGATCTCGGCAAAGTAAGGCTTTAGCACTGCAGCCTGCGGCTTGAACAGTTCAAACTGCAGGCCGCGCGCCACGCCTGCGTGGTTGACGTCGGCGAGCAGCGCATCCATCTCGGTCTTGTTCGGGAGCTGGCGCTCGAGCTGGGCCACCCTTAGCTCGACCTGCTTCTTTTGTTCGCGCAGCGCTTCCAGGTTGGCCACCTGGGCGACCTTGGACTGGTAGGCCTGCTTGAGGGTGTCCTGCTCCGCGCGCTGGCGGTCGAGTTCCTCGGTCTTGCCGCTCCAGTAGAACTGCCAGCCGAGCAGCAGCACCACAGCCGCCGCGATGAGGGCGAACACGACGCGCGGCGCCGTGGGCCACGTCTCGGGCTCGTTCATATTGAGCCCGCGGAACTGGCCTGTCAGGTCCGCCAGGTTGATTTCGGTATTGAGCGCCATGGTCAGGCCTTTCCGTTAGCGGCCGGTGCCTGCGCCGCGCTTGCCGCACCGTTCTTCTTGTCGGCAGGCGTTTCGGGAGCGCGGTAGGCGAAGCGCATCGAGAAATCGAACAAACGGCGTTGTTCACGCAGGTTGTTGGTCATCGTCACGGCCTTGGACTCGACCAGTTCGGCCTTGTCGAGCCACGGCACCGCGCCGACATTGCGCAACAGCTCGGAAATGCGCTCGTTGGACTGCGCCACGCCGGCGATCGTAAAGGACTCGCCGGTCTGCTTGAGGCTGGTCAGATAGACGCCCTCCGGTACCTGGCGTACCAGCTCATCGAGCAGCTGCACCGGCCGGTTGCGTTCGGTCTGCAGGCTTTCCACGGCCTGCTGGCGTTGCAGCAGGGCCTCGATGTCCTTCTTGAGTGTGTTGACCTCACGGATCTGGCCGTCCAGGCGCGCGTTTTCAGCAGTCAGCACCTGGTTCAGTCCCACCACGGATTCGATCTCGTGATCGATATAAAGCCCGCCCAGCAGCACCACCACCGCGCCAGCCGCCGCCGCGCCGCCAAGGATCGCGTAGACGCGCTTGCGTCGGGCGGCCTTGCGGGCTTCGTGGTAGGGCAGGAGGTTGACCGACGGGAGCGTGTTCGTTGACATTCGGATTCCCCCGGGGTGCGTTATTGCAGGCCGCGCAATGCCAGTCCGGCGCTGACGATATACGCCGGCAGGTCACGCTGCAGATACCGCTCGTTGACCTTGCCGTTGGTGACCATATTGGCGAACGGGTTCGCCAGCGTGGTGGTGATCTGGGTCTGCTGCTGGATCGCCGCCTGCACGCCGAGCAGCGACGCATGCCCGCCCGACAGCAGGATTTCGTCGACGCGACCCAGGCTGGAACTGGCAATGAAATTGCCGACCGCGGCCTGCACTTCCATGGCCAGCGCTTCGAGCGACGGCTTGAGCAACTGGGTACGCCAGGCTTCAGGCAGCGTGTTCTTGCGCTTCTTGATCTCGGCCTTGAGCGCGTCGAGCGTGAACATGCGCGCCGCGCTCTGCGTGAGCTGGTCGCCATAGCTGTTCAGCGGCTGCTCGTACAGCTCTTTCCAGCCCTGATAGAAGATGGCCTTGGAACGGCTGCCGCCCAGGTGCACGACCGCCACTACGGGCAGCGCGCGCGCGTCGGCTTCCGACATCTCGCGCGGCACACCGAGCATCTGCACGATGGTGCGCTGCACCGCGTATTCCTCGACGTCCATGACCTGCGGGCGCAGGCCGGCCATCTCGGCAGCGGTCACGCGTTCCTGCACGCGATCGCTGTTGGCCGCGGTGACGCGCACGCCGATGCCGCCCTCGGTTTCGCTCGGGCCGATCACGGCGAAGTCGAAATTGACCGTCTGCGACGGCGGATAAAGCCGGTGCGCTTCGGATTCGACCTGAGAATAGAGTTCGTCTTCGGACAGGTTGTCCGGCAAGCTGACGGTCTGTGACTCCGTCAGCATCGACGGCACGCCCAGCACCACGTCCTTCGAACGGATGCCGGCCTTGCCGAGCGCGCGCTTGAGCGCGATGCCCACAGCCTCGATATTGATGACGTTGCCATCGGCAACGGCATTGCGGTCCAGCAATTCGCTGGCACATTTTTCCAGCCGGTAGTCCTGTTTGCTGCCCCCCACGGACAGCTCGACTACCTTGACACTGGACGACCCGATATCTACGCCGACCGTAGTCCGGCGCAGAAGCCCCGACAAAATGCCCCGTCGCAAGGTGACCCCCTGACATTTGAACTCGCCCCTGGCTTGACTGCTCTAATCGGGCGAGCCCTGTTTCTTGGATGAAACGTTTTGCTCTTTTATGTTGGTCGATTCTCACAAAAACCGGCAGTGCTGGCAATGTGCCGGTTTGACCACGCATTTATTTTTCCGGCGACGTTGCCAAAACCCCACGGTCGTCGGGTTCCCTTCCGGGCCCTTTTTCTGCAAGCCCATCCGCCCAAGCCGCCGCGGCCCCGACATTACATCTTGTAACAGCGCGGTAGCGTCGGGGGCGCCACTGCACGGGGAGTTGCCGCTATACCGGAAGATATAATCCCCCGCACTCCTGACTAGGTTTTCCCTTATGGCCACAGCACAACCAAAGCCGTCCCTCCCAGCCCGCCGCTCGCTCTGGGCGCGCATCACGTTCTGGGTGGTCGGGCTGATCGTCGCCGGCATCGTGGCGGTCGCGCTGCTGCTCGGCTACGCGCTGCTCGTGGCCGCGCCGAACCTGCCGTCGCTGGACACCATCACGGACTATCGTCCCAAGATCCCGCTGCGCATCTTCACTGCGGACAATGTCCTGATCGGCGAATTCGGCGAGGAGCGCCGCAACTTCGTGCCGATCGCGGAGATTCCCGACGTCATGAAGAAGGCGGTGCTGGCGATCGAAGACGACCGCTTTTACGAGCACGGCGGCGTCGACTTCGTCGGCGTGATGCGCGCGGGCCTGGCGAACCTGCGCGGCGGGCTGTCGCAGGGCGCGTCCACGATCACCATGCAGGTCGCGCGCAACTTCTTCCTGTCCAGCGAGAAGACCTACACGCGCAAGATCTACGAAATGATGCTCGCGTACAAGATCGAGGCGAACCTGAGCAAGGATCAGATCCTCGAGCTGTACATGAACCAGATCTACCTGGGCCAGCGCGCCTACGGCTTCGACAGCGCCGCGCGCGTCTACTTCGGCAAGTCCGTGCGCGACGTGACGCCGGCCGAAGCGGCCATGCTGGCCGGCCTGCCCAAGGCGCCGTCGGCGTACAACCCCGTGGTGAACCCGCGCCGTGCCAAGGTCCGCCAGGAGTACATCCTGCAGCGCATGCGCGACCTGCGCTACATCACGCCGGAACAATACGATGCCGCCATTCGCGAAGCCCCGAAGGTGCGCAGCGAAGGCAACGAATTTTCGACGCATGCCGAGTACGTCGCGGAAATCGTGCGCCAGTTGATGTACGCGCAGTACCGCGAGGAAACCTACACGCGTGGCCTGACGGTCTACACCACGCTGACCAAGCCCGACCAGGACGCCGCCTATGAGGCCGTGCGCTCGGGCATCATGAATTACGAGCGCAAGCACGGCTACCGCGGCCCGGAAGCGTTCATCGACCTGCCGTCCGATCAGGCCGAACGCGAGCAGGCCATCGACGACGCGCTCGTCGAACACCCCGGCAGCGACGATCTGCGCTCGGCCGTGGTGACCAGTGTGTCGCCGCGCCAGGTGAAGGCCACGCTGCTGTCGGGCGAAGTAGCCACCATCGAAGGCCCGGCACTGCGTTTCATCGCGCCGTCGCTGTCGGCGAACGCCCAGCCCAAGACCAAGATCCGCCCCGGTGCCATCATCCGCGTGACGCAGGACGAAAAGGACCAGTGGTTGGTCACGCAGCTTCCGGAAGTATCGGCGGCCTTTGTCTCGATCAACCCGCAGGACGGCGAGATCCGCTCGATGGTCGGCGGCTTCGACTTCAACCGCAACAAGTTCAACCACGTGACACAAGCCTGGCGCCAGCCCGGTTCCAGCTTCAAGCCGTTCATCTATTCGGCCGCGCTGGAAAAGGGCTTCTCGCCGGCAACCGTGATCAATGACGCACCGCTGACGATCGGCCCGGACACCGGCGGCCAGGTGTGGGAGCCCAAGAACTACGACGGCAAGTTCGAAGGCCCGATGACCATGCGCCGCGCGCTGGCCAAGTCGAAGAACCTGGTCTCGGTGCGCATCCTGCGGGCAATCGGCACGCAGTACGCGCAGGACTACATCACCCGCTTCGGTTTCGAGGCCGAGAAGCACCCGGCCTACCTGCCGATGGCCCTGGGCGCGGGCAGCGTCACGCCGCTGCAGATGGCGGGCGCCTACTCGGTGTTCGCCAACGGCGGCTACCGCATCAACCCGTACCTGATCCAGAAGGTCGTCGATGCGCGCGGCAAGGTGCTGTCCGAAACCCAGCCGCAGCGCGCCGGCAGCGACGCCGTGCGCGTGCTCGACGCACGCACGGCCTTCATCGCCGACACCATGCTGCGCGATGTGGTGCGCATGGGTACGGCCAACCCCGCCAAGCAGCGCCTGGGCCGCAACGACCTGGCCGGCAAGACCGGTACCACGAACGACGCCGTCGATGCCTGGTTCGCCGGTTACACGCCCAACCTGGTAGCGATTGCGTGGATGGGCTACGACCAGCCCAAGAGCCTGGGCGTGCGCGAGACCGGCGGCGGCCTGGCGCTGCCGATCTGGGTCGGCTACATGGGCAAGATGCTCAAGGGCGTGCCGGAAAGCCCTGAGCGGCCGGCACCGGAAGGCGTGGTCATGGCCGGCGGCGACTGGACCTTCGAGGAGAATGCCAGCGGCGCCGGCGTGGCGTCGGTCGGCCTGGGCGACCCGTGGCCGGGCAAGCCCGAGGAAAGCACGCGTCCGCCAGCCGACGTGGAAGCGGAGAAGAAGAAGATCCTGGAAATGTTCGGCGGCGGCTGAACGTCACGAACCGCATGCGCGAAAAAGCCGGCCACCTGGGCCGGCTTTTTCATTGGTCAGCGCCAGATGGGCGTTGATCAGCCCAGCTTGAGCGCCGCTTCCGCCTGCTGGCTCACATAGGCCGACAGTGCGGCATACAGCTCATCGCCGCTGCGCGTATCGATCCAGCGCTCGCCGTCGTGGCGGAAGTGGAAACCACCCGAGCGCGCCGCCACCCACAGCTCCTGCATCGGCGCCTGGCTGTTGATGATGATCTTCGAGCCGTTCTCGAACTCCAGCTCCATCACGTTGCCGGTGCGGCTGATTTCGATGTCGGCGTCGGCCGCGTCGGCGGCGGCTTCCACCGCCGCTTCGATGCGGTCCAGCTCCTGGCCGGCCAGGGCCAGGAACTCGCTTTCATTCAAGGGGGGCATGCTAAACTCCAAGACCGCCGGCGCCAGTGCTTTGTCCGCCTTGCTGCTCCGCGTGGAGCACCGCATGAAGCACATGCAGCGGCCGGCTTTTATTGTTGAGGATTCCCGGATTCCGGCCGTGCCCTGGAACTCTGGCGGCGGCCGCGTACGACACGCCGGCTGCCGGTCCGACAGCTTTCCCAACCGTATTCAAGGACGACCCGATGCTCCGTCGTGTTGCGATTGTATCGGCGTTTGCCGCCGGCCTTGCGATGCCCCTGCTGGGCGGATGCGGCATTCGCGGACCGCTGACCATGCCCAGGGTTCCGGCAGAGCCGACCGCGCCGTCCGTGCCCGATCCGGGCCTTGGCCATCCTGACGCCACGCTGCCCGCGTCGGCAGCGCCCACCACGCCGCCGGCCTCTTCCGACGCCCCCACCACCCGATAACCATGACCGCATTTTTCCATCGCCAGGACGGCGCCCTGATGGCCGAACAGGTGCCGCTGGCGCAGATCGCCGCCGAATTCGGCACGCCGACCTACGTGTACTCGCGCGCGGCGCTGACCGCCGCCTACCAGGGCTACGCCGCCGCCTGCAAGGGCCGCAAGGCTCAGGTGCAGTACGCCATGAAGGCCAACTCGAACCTGGCGGTGCTGCAGGTCTTCGCCAAACTGGGCGCGGGCTTCGACATCGTCTCCGGTGGCGAACTCAAGCGCGTGCTGGCCGCCGGTGGCGATCCGCGCAAGGTGGTGTTTTCCGGCGTCGGCAAGAACGCGGCGGAAATGGAACTCGCGCTCGCGCATGACGTGCGCTGCTTCAACGTGGAATCGATTCCCGAGCTGGACCGCCTCAATGCCGTGGCCGGCCAGATCGGCAAGCGCGCACGGGTGTCGCTGCGCATCAACCCGGACGTCGATGCCAAGACCCATCCGTACATCTCGACGGGCCTGAAGGGCAACAAGTTCGGCATCGCGTTCGAGGACGTGCTGCCCACGTACCGCGCAGCAGCGGCACTGCCGAATATCGAAGTCACCGGCATCGACTGCCACATCGGTTCCCAGATCACCGAAGTGGCGCCGTACCTGGAAGCGCTCGACAAGGTCCTCGACGTGGTGGAAGCGCTGGAACGCGAAGGCATCGTGCTCGAGCACATCGATGTCGGTGGCGGCCTGGGCATCACCTACACCGACGAGACGCCGCCGGATATCACGGGCTTTGCCACCACGCTGCTCGACCGTGTGGCGGCACGCGGCCACGCGCATCGCGAAGTGTTGTTCGAACCGGGCCGCTCGCTGGTCGGCAATGCCGGCGTGCTGCTGACGCAGGTGGAGTTCCTCAAGCCCGGCGCTGCGAAGAACTTCTGCATCGTCGATGCCGCCATGAACGACCTGGCGCGTCCGGCCATGTACGAGGCCTACCACCGCATCGAGCCGGTCAAGGCGAACGGCGGATCGCCGGTCACCTACGACATCGTCGGTCCGGTGTGCGAATCGGGCGACTGGCTCGGCCGCGACCGTTCGCTGGCCGTGCAGCCCGGCGACCTGCTGGCGGTGATGTCGGCCGGCGCCTACGGCTTCGTGATGAGCTCCAACTACAACACGCGCCCGCGCGCCGCCGAAGTCATGGTCGACGGAGGCAAGGTCCACCTCGTGCGCGAGCGTGAACTGGTCGAAGACCTGTTCCGCGACGAACGCCTGTTGCAGGACTGATCCAGCTGCCAGGCTCCCGGCCTGCCCGCCTCAGCGGGCGGCCGGACGCCAGCGCCACCACAGGCGCAGCCCCAGCAGCACGAACACTACCGCGGCGTAGATCGACACTTCGCTGAAGTCGTTCTTGCCAGCCTTGTGCCACCAGTAGTGCAGGATGGCCAGCACTGCGATCGCATACACGGCCTTGTGCAGCGCCTGCCAGCGCTTGCCACCCAGGCGCCGCACCATGCCGTTGGTCGACGTCAGCGCCAGCGGAACCATCAGCACAAACGCCGCGAAGCCAACCGTGATGAACGGCCGCTTGACCACGTCCTTCAGCATGTAGGCGAAATCGAAGCCACGATCCACGCCGATCCACAGCAGGAAGTGCTGCAGCCCGTAGAAGAACGCGAACAGCCCCAGCATGCGGCGCAGGCGCACGAGCCAGTTCCAGCCAGTCAGGCGACGCAGCGGCGTAATCGCCAGCGTCACGCACAGCATCACCAGCGTCCACGTGCCCGTGGACCGCGTCACGAACTCCAGCGGATTGGCGCCGAACTGGCTGGTTGCTCCCAGATACAGCAGCCGCACAAACGGCAGCATCGCGAGCAGCCAGATGGCTACCTTCAGCGTGCGCACCTGCGCCGCAGGCAGGGCCGCCAGTCCGCCGGACCTGCTGCCCGGGACCGCGCCTTGCGCGCGTGTCGGAGTCGGTTGCGAAACCGTCATGTCAGCCCTGCCCATCAGAAGAACTTCCTCAGATCCATGCCCTGGTACAGCGACGCGACCTGCTGGCCGTAGCCGTTGAACGGCAGCGTCTTGCGCTTGGGTGCGAACAGCGCCGCAAACCCGCCGCCGCCGCTATCCTCCCCAATGCGCCGCTCGGTCGCCTGGCTCCAGCGCGGGTGGTCCACATCGGGGTTCACGTTCGAGTAGAAGCCATATTCCTGCGGCGCGGCCAGATTCCAGCTCGTCGGCGGCTGCTTGTCGACGAAGCGGATCTTCACGATGGACTTCGCGCTCTTGAAGCCGTATTTCCACGGCAGCACCATGCGCACGGGCGCCCCGTTCTGGTTCGGCAGCACTTCGCCATAGAGCCCGAAGGTCAGCAGCGCGAGCGGGTGCATCGCCTCGTCCATGCGCAGGCCTTCGCTGTAGGGCCAGTCCAGCACCGAGCTGCTGATGCCGGGCATCTGCTTCTTGTCGGCGAGCGTGATGAACTGCACGTACTTCGCCCCCGGCTGCGGCTCCACGCGGCGGATCAGCTCGGCCAGCGGATAGCCGAGCCACGGGATCACCATCGACCAGCCTTCCACGCAACGCAGCCGGTACACGCGCTCTTCCATCGGGGCGAGCTTCAGCAGCTCGTCGAGGTCATAGACCTTGGGTTTCTTCACCAGGCCTTCCACCGCCACCTGCCACGGACGCGGCCGCAGCGTACCGGCATTGCGCGCCGGGTCGGACTTGTCGGTACCGAATTCGTAGAAGTTGTTGTAGGTGGTGATGTCCTCGTAAGGCGTGCGCTTTTCCGTCACCACGAAGGCGCTGTTCGGCGTGGCCGCCAGCTTGGCTCCGTGATGGCCCTGTTGGGCGCGAGCCTCGCGCGCGAGCCACGGACTCAGCGCAGCACCGGCGGTGCCGGCCGCAGCGAGGGCCAGCAGGCGCCGGCGCGTGGCGAACACATGGCGCGGCGTGATCTCGGAGGCGGCGATATCGTCACCGCGCAGCCACTTCGGGGAGGGAATCAGCATGGTTGTTCCTTGGTACTTCAAACGGCCCGGGAGTTGGACTTCCCGTTGGTCGGTTGGTGCTGGCCATTCCTGACAGCTTTTTTTGCAGGAGGCGGCTGATGCGCCTAGCCGCCCTGGCCCTGGTATTGCTGGTACACGGACTGCGCCAGTGTCAGCAGCCGCGCTCGATCCACCTGCCCGGCCAGCGCGAACCCGAGACTGCGGTCGATCCAGTAGAACGCCATGGGCGCCGCGCCGGGCCGGCCGGGGGCGGCCCGAGGCATCTGTTCGAGCCGGAAGCCCGTGTCGGGCGTACCCTGCGCCATGCGGCGCAATTGCAGCGACAGGCGCGTGCCGTCGTCAGCCTCGTACATGAGGATCGCGGATGGCCCGCCTTCCGCCACGCCGAGGCGGCCGCCGATCAGGTGAAAACCCTGCGGACGCAGGTCGGGTACCTGCAACGGCGCACCGAGGCGCTTGGACAGCCACGCGATCAGATGGGCTTCGTCGGTCGCTGGCACTTCCACGGGATGTCGCACTTCGGGCGCATAAACCGCATGGGAGACCAGCGCTTCGCGCGCAAAGCGCTCGCCGGGCGCCATGGCAATGACAGGGCCGTCCGCCATGCGTCCGTGCGCGACCCAGCCAATCGCGCCGCCCACCACCAGCGAGGCAACAGAGGCACAGGCCGCGATCCATCCGGTGCGCCAGCCGCGCGCGATGCGGTCATGCCGGGGCAAACCGCCACGCAGCGGCTCAGGCAGCGCGGCAAGCGGCACCGGTTCGTTGAGCACGCCATCGAGCGCGCCATGCAATGCGTCCGCCTGCCTGCGCCATTCGGCCACACGTGCCGCCACTTCCGGCCGCTCGGCCAGGTATGCCTCCACGGCTGCGCGGCGGCGGCCGCTTAGCTGGCCGTCGGCGTAGGCATGCAGGTCGGCTTCGTGGATCGGGGACATCATTTCACTCGCTGCAGCGTCGTGGCCGGGTCGGTGGCCTGTGTGGCCGGTTGTGGCCGCCCTGTGCCGTCCAGCAGGATTCGCATGTGTTCGCGCGCTCGCGCCAGGCGGGACATCACGGTGCCAACCGGAACGTTGAGCACCTGTGCGGCCTCGGCATACGTGAACTGCTCCAGGCTGACCAGCAGCAGCACCGCGCGCTGCGCTTCGGGCAAGGCCGTCAACGCTTGCAGCAGATCGCGCCGCAATCCCGGATCCGTTGCCGGGGCGCTGACCTCCGGCAAGGTTTCCATCGCGACGACCAGGTCCTTCCTGCGCACGGCATTCAGGCGCAGGCGGTGCATCAGCGTGAGCAGCCACGGCAGCAGGCCATCGGCGCCATCGCCCCACCATGCCCCCGGGCGCAGGCGGAAGCGCCAGCGGTAACGCAGCGCGCGCTCCAGCGTGTCCTGGACCAGGTCGTCGGCCTGCGCCGCGTCGCTGGTCAGGCCACGCGCGTGGCGCCGCAGGCGCGGCGCCAGTGCGATCAGCTGGCCTTCAAACCCGTCCATGCCTTACCGGACTCAATCCGTCGCGGGGTACTCAGGGCTTGGCGACGTGCCAGACATTGTTGAGGTTGTCGCCCATACGGTCGCCCGCCTTGGCATCCTTGGCGAAGCGGTACAGCGGCATGCCGCGGTAGGCCCACTGCTTGCCGCCGTCTTCACGCGTGATGATGGTGTAGCTGCCCGACGCGCTCGTGTTCGGCGCTGCCATCAGCGGCGGCCAGTTGGTCGCGCACATCCCGTTGCAGGCGCTCTTGCCGCTGTCCTTGGTGTCGCGGTCGAACGTGTACAGCGTCAGGCCTTGCGGATCGGTCAGCACCCCGTCGGTCACCTTGACGGTGGGCGGCATGCTGCCGGCGCCGCCCATCCCCATCCCGCTCATGCCGGAACAGGCAGCCAGCAGGACAACAGAGGTACAGCCAAGGGCCAGTGCGACAGGACGAACGAGAGATGCAGCGGTAGGACGACGCAGACGTGCCATGATGTTCTTCTCCATGCAAGCCGGTGCCGCCAGCCGGCACCGTTCCTCAAGTAAACACCGGATGTGATGCGTTTATTCCCTGCGGACGAAAAAAAACCTGCCCGATGGGCAGGTTTTCTTCATCATGCGCATGGCGCAATCATCACAATTCGCCGTAACTGTGAAGGCCGGACAGGAACATGTTGACGCCCAGGAAGGCAAATGTCGTCACCAGCAGGCCCATCAGCGCCCACCATGCTGCGACCGTGCCGCGCAGCCCCTTCATCAGCCGCATGTGCAGCCAGGCCGCATAGTTCAGCCAGACGATCAGGGCCCAGGTCTCCTTCGGATCCCAGCTCCAGTAGCCGCCCCACGCTTCCGCCGCCCACAGCGCGCCGAGGATGGTCGCGATGGTGAAAAACGCGAAACCGACCGCGATAGCCTTGTACATCACATCGTCGAGCACTTCGAGCGACGGCAGGCGCTCGGCCAGGATGCCGCGCTGCTTGAGCAGGTAGGCCACCGAAACCATCGCCGCGAGTGCGAACGTGCCGTAGCCGATGAAGTTGGCCGGCACGTGGATCTTCATCCACCAGCTCTGCAGTGCCGGCACCAGCGGCTGGATCTCCTGCGCATTGCGGCTGACCGTGTACCAAAGCAGGAAACCCACCGCGGCCGACACCACCAGCATCACGAACGGGCCGAGCGCGCGCGTCGCGTAGCGGCCTTCGTAGTAGAGATAGAACAGCGACGTGATCAGCGTGAACAGCACGAACACTTCATAGAGGTTCGAGATCGGGATATGGCCGATATCCGTGCCGACCAGATACGACTCGTACCAGCGCACCAGCATGCCCGTGAAGCCGAGCACCACCGCCGCCCAGCACAGCTTGCTGCCGATGCTGTAGCCGGTCGCCGAGCGCGTGGCCAGTCCCACCCAGTAGAACAGCGTGGACAGGAACACCAGTGCACTCATCCACAGGATGGCCGACTGGCTGGACAGGAAATACTTCAGGAAGAAGGCCTGGTCGGCGCGCGCGAGCTGGCCCTGGTAGAGCTGCACGGCGAACAGCGACAGCACGGCGAGCCCGACCATCAACGGCCGCACGGGCTTCCAGTGCCAGCCGAGCAGCGCGAAAGTCGGCACCGCGGCAATCAGCACGGCCTTGTCGTAGCCGTTCATCCACTGGCCGTAGCGCGACAGCGCCACGCCGGCGCCGACTGCCAGCAGCACGGCGAAGGCCCAGTCCAGCCACGTGAGCCGGCGCAGGAAGGAAGGTTCGAGGTAGGACTCGTCCAGTACGCCGGAATCGGCAGAAGTTGCTGGGCGCATGGCCGGCCGGGCGGCCTGGTTCACGTTAGAAGACATAGCGTTACCTGCGATCTGCACGCAACCTGAGGCTGCGCCACAAAAGCCGGGCGGCAACCGGAGACGATCGCCACGGTCCGGCCCGACGGGTTCAATGCTGCGCCTGCGCCGAGGTGTCTGTTTCCGCCCCGGCCGCGCGGCCGATGTCGTCGCGCAAGGCGACGAATTCCTTCTCGAAGTCCAGCGTGCGGCGCTGGGTCGACATGGCCATCAGCACATGGCTGCCTGGCGTTGCCGCTTCCGTTGGCACGGTGGCGTCCGCATGGTGTCCCGGATCCTTGATCCAGACCCAGACGCGGCGCTCGCGGATATAGAACATCGAGAACACGCCCAGCACCAGCAGCAGACAGCCAAGATACACGATGTTCTTGCCCGGCGCACGGGTCATCTGGAACACGCTGGCCTTGATCTCCTTGAAGTCGTCGAGCTGCAGGAAGACCGGCGCGCCGTAGAAGAAGCTGTCCGACAGCGCGTTGATCGATTGCTGCAGGAATGCGCCGCTCTGCGCACTGTTGGGCACCACCGGCTGCTTGTCCTGCGCGCGCGCGATCTGCCACAGCTCCCACATCGAGCCATTGAGGATCTTCAGCAACACATCGGCGGCCTTCTGCTGCTCCGCCGCCGGCACCGACTTTTCGAGGAATGACGCGATCGCCGTGAAGCCGCCCGGCGGGGAATCCGGATTCGGGCGGGTCGCGCCGGCAAAAAGGTCCAGCGCGCGCAGTGCGCTTTCGGCAAGCTGGCCACGCAGTTCGGCCTTGTCCGCGCCCGGCATCGACGCGAGCGCAAAGCGACGCGCCGCCTCGCTGCGCATGCCGCGGTCCTGCAGCGCGGCGCGCAGGCGCATCCAGTCGGCCACGCTGCCCTGGTCGTCGGCGGGAATGCGCAGGTAACGGAACGGCTCGTTGGGCGACTCGCGCATGCCAGCCAGGAACACCGACTGGCCATCGAGCTGCACCGGCACCATGTAGTTGTTGTACTCGCGTGCCTGGCCGTTGCGGTCGCGCAGCTTGTACTGCACCGACGGCCCGACATTGCGTAGCGTCTTTTCCTTCTGCGCGCTCGCGGCCGCGCCCAGGTGCGACTCGATGGTCTCGTTGAACGACTTGCGCGCCACGCCACGCACGTCGGGCTTGCCCGAGGCATCGGTGACGTTCTCGATGTTCATCAGGCGGAAGTCGCTGAACTCGACGGTCAGGCCTTCAGTGTCTGCGGCCAGGCCCGTGCCGGTCAGCGGAGCGTTGCCGCCAACGGTGCCGGCAAACGGGAACGTACCGTGGGCCGTGCCCTGCATCGGATAGCCGACGAACTTCAGCTGCGAGCCTCCGTCCTCGAAGCTCGACTGGTAGATCGCGACGCCGTCGACGATCAGCGGCTCATTGACCTTCACCGTCGCATGGGTCTGCTTGCCGGTGGCGCGGTCGGTCACGACCACGTCGGACGCGAACAGCTTGGGCATGCCGGTCGGATAGAAATCGATCGTGAACTTCTTGAGCGTGAGGTTGAACGGCAGGTCCTGCACCAGTGCGCCATCCGCGATATTGAGGATCGCGGTGGAGACGGTCGAGCCTTCAGGCACGAACGCATTGCCGCGGAAGCCCGGGTTGCTGGTCGACAGCCGGTGCTGCGGCGGGATATCGCTGATGACCGCGTTGCCGCGAATCGGCGTCTTGCCACCGAACCACATCTGCGCGCGGATCAGCATGTCGCCATCGAGCAGACCGCCGATGCAGATCACCACGATCGCGGTATGCGCGAGGATATAGCCGAGCTTGTTCGCCGCACCCGCCTTCGCCGCAAGCAGCGTCGCGCCTTCGTGCTCGACCTGCCGGGTACGGTAGCCGCGATTGCGCAGCAACGCCGTGACGCGAGCCGTGGCGTCGGCGCGCGGCCGCGCCGCATTGAATTCGCCGCGATGGTGGAACGCACGCAGGCTGCGTTCGCGCACATGGTCCTTCCACGAACGCATGTCGACGATCATCTTCGGCGCGTTGCGCACGAGGCACAGCGATGTCGACACCACCAGGAACGCCAGGATCAGCAGAAACCACCACGAGCCGTAGACCTTCTGCAGCGACAGCGCATGGAAGACATCGGCCCAGAACGGCCCGAACTGGTTCACATAGTTCGGGTACGGCTCGTTCTGCTTGAGCACGGTACCCACGATGCTGGCAATGGCGATCACCGTCAGCAGGGAAATCGCAAAGCGCATCGAGGACAACAATTCGACCGCGTCGCGCAACACGCGGTGGGGGGTCTTCAGGTGCAGGCCTGAAGTGGAAGCGGTCGACATGTGCAGTGCAGCAGTAAGCTTTGAAATAAAAAAGGGTGGACATGCTTGGCAAGCAGGCCACCCTCTTCGATTGTTGCCGACGCCAACGGTTTCATCCTGCTTCGTGCCCCGCTCCTGCGAGGCGCAGGCCAACCGTCCGGCCGGCGCGGAACGACTTAGCGAACGCCGGCGACGTAATCCGCCACGGCCTTGATCTCGGCGTCCGACATCTTGGCGGCGATGGTCGTCATCACCGGATTGTTCTTGCGGGTGCCCTGGCGGAATGCCACAAGCTGAGCTTCGGTGTAATCGGACCACTGGCCGCCAATGCGCGGATACTGGGCCGGAATACCGGCGCCGGTCGGGCCATGGCAGGCGGCGCAAGCCGGCACGCCCTTGGCGGCGATGCCCGCGCGGTAGATCTTCTGGCCGGCTTCGATCGTGTCCTTGTTCTTGGCGGTGGCCGGCTTGATCGGCTGCTTGGCAAGATAGGCGCCGATGTCCTTCATTTCCTGGTCGTTCAGCGCGCCAGCCAGCGGCGACATGATCGCGTTATTGCGCGACTTGTCCTTGAAGTTGGCCAGTTGCTTGTGGACGTATTCGGGATGCTGCGCGGCCAGCTTCGGGTTGGCGGCGGCGCCGCTGTTGCCGTTGGCACCGTGGCAGCTCAGGCAGGCGGGGACATTGCGATCGGGCGCGCCCTGCGTATACAGCGTTTCGCCCTTTGCCGGATCTGCCTTCGCGGCGGCCTGCTCGGAGGCAGAGGCCAGACCGGTCATGGCGGTTGCAGGCAGGGCCAGCACCAGGACACCCAGAAGCTTCGCAATGCGGTTCATTCGCACACCTTGTCTGAATTGTATTGAATACCGTAGTGCATGCCGGCCGGCACTTTGCGGGCGGAGGACGCGCCCTTGCAAGGCCCTGCATCGTGGTGGCAACGACCGAAAAACCGGTCAGGCCGGTGCGCCAGGCAGCAGACCCCGCCTTCCTGGCGCCGCTCACGATGGAACGGCAAACACGGCCTTCCGTCCGGATGGAACGGGTCACCGGCAACGCGGCCATGGATGCCCTGCGTCACCCGGTCAGGAGACCGTAAACCGGCGTATTGTACAATAAATAATGTGCCGGATTGATGCCATGGGGCCCCTGTGCCTGTGCTGGATCAATTCCGGCGGCCTGGCCGATCCCGTGCCGCCAGCCTTACCACCTCGGCGTGACCGTGGTTGCCGCGTTTCGCGCATGTCGCGCCCGCCGCAATCAGCCCGCCCCACCCGCTTCAGCGCATGTCCCTCCTACACCAGGCCCGCTTTTTCACGACCGTCAACCATCTGCGCGACCTGCCTGCCACGGCGGTGCCCGAAGTCGCGTTCGCCGGACGCTCCAACGCCGGCAAGTCGACGGCCATCAACATCCTCTGCAACCAGAAGCGCCTGGCCTTTTCGTCTCGCACGCCGGGCCGCACGCAGCACATCAACTACTTCACGGTGGCCCCGGTAAAAGCGCCGGATCCGATCGCTTTCCTGGTCGACTTGCCGGGCTATGGCTATGCCGAGGTGTCCGGCTCCGCCAAGTACCACTGGCAAGGGCTGCTCAGCGATTACGTGCAGACCCGGACGCAGCTGTCGGGACTGATCCTGATGATGGACGCTCGCCGCCCCTTCACTGATCTCGATTGCCAGATGGTCGAGTGGTTCTTGCCCACCGGCAAGCCGGTGCATGTGCTGCTGACCAAGGCCGACAAGCTCACCAACAGCGAAAACGCCAAGGCCCTGCGCGAAACGCGGAAGATGCTGGAGGCCTATGCGGAGCAACTCGCCACGCCGGTGCCCCTGACCGCCCAACTGTTCTCCAGCCTCAAACGCCGCGGCATCGAAGAAGCACAGCGGGTCATCGCGGGCTGGTTGTCACTGCCCGAAGCACAGGCAGCGGCGCCCGCAGAACAACCGGCTGCGCCGGGCGCGTCCGAGTGACACGACCATAGCGCGCGGACAAAAAAAAGCCCCGTTGCAAGCAACGGGGACGAACTTTCCCGCCGGTTGAGGCGGGTACCCGCTCAGGGAGGAGTAGCGGGGGACACCGCGCCACGCGGGGCGCAACGCAAGGTGTCCGCGAGTATGATAGCGGGCACGCACAAAAGTTTAGTTTTTCTGCGGAATGCGCTACGGCGTGCCCACCGCTGGTCGGCGGTGAACCATTTTCCGCACATTTCCTCCTCTGAACTTCCCCCTTCAAGCTGCCATGTCTGCCTTTCCCGAGTACCGTCCCCGCCGCATGCGTCGCGATGATTTCTCGCGGCGCCTGATGCGCGAGCACCGGTTGTCCCCGGACAACCTGATCTACCCCGTGTTCATCCTTGACGGGCAGAACCAGCGCCAGCCGGTGGCCTCGATGCCGGGCGTGGAGCGTGTGTCGGTCGACCTGCTGCTCCCGGTGGCCGAGGACTGCGTGAAGCTAGGCATCCCCGTGATCGCACTGTTCCCGGTCATCGACCCGTCACTGAAGACTCCCGACGGCATCGAGGCGACCAATGTCGACGGCCTGGTGCCGCGCGCCGTACGCGCGCTGAAGGACCGATTCCCCGAACTCGGCGTGCTGACCGACGTGGCGCTCGACCCGTACACAAGCCACGGCCAGGACGGCGTGCTCGATGACAATGGCTACGTGATCAACGACCAGACCGTCGAGATCCTGGTCAGGCAGGCGCTGGTGCAGGCCGAGGCAGGCGTCGACATCGTCGCCCCGTCCGACATGATGGATGGCCGCATCGGTGCCGTGCGCATGGCGCTGGAAGACGCGGGCCACATCCACACGCGCATCATGGCGTACTCGGCCAAGTACGCGTCGGCGTTCTACGGTCCGTTCCGCGACGCCGTCGGCTCGGCCGCCAATCTGGGCAAGGGCAACAAGATGACCTACCAGATGGATCCGGCCAACACCGACGAGGCGCTGCGCGAAGTCGCCCAGGACATCATGGAAGGCGCCGACATGGTGATGGTCAAGCCCGGCATGCCATACCTGGACATCGTTCGCCGCGTGAAGGACGAGTTCCGCTTCCCGACCTACGTCTACCAGGTCAGCGGCGAGTACGCGATGCTCAAGGCCGCCGCGCAGAACGGCTGGCTGGACCACGACAAGGTGATGATGGAATCGCTGCTGGCATTCCGCCGCGCCGGCGCCGACGGCATCCTGACCTACTTCGCGCGCGACGCCGCGCGCCTGCTCGCCGGCTGAGGCCACGCCCCACGCATGGAGCTGCTAGGCTTTTCGGCCAGCCAGGTTCACCCGCTCGCCTCGCTCGCCGAGGCGGCGGCGTTCCTCGGCGGCAACGCGACGGCCCGCTTTGTCTGGGCCGATTTCTCGATCGAAGAGGTGTCCGCTGCGCCGGACGCCTGGCGCGAGAACGTGCGGCAGCTTGCCGGCGCGCCGATCCTCGACCTGCATTTGACCGATGCCACCAACACGGCGCATCCGTCGTATTTCGACACGACGCATGCGTACGACATGGTGATCTTCCGCAAGCTGACCTTCGAGACCAGCCGCGCGATCGCCGAGGCGGACGGCTCGCCGGCGCCAGCGGTCGAAGCCGCCCCGAAGGCGCGGCGTCATCCTCCCGGCTTCCTGCCGGCACTGGCCCGGATTGACACCCAGCCGGTCACCTTCTTCGTCTTCGACACAGTACTTGTCACCGTCCGGCCGGGCCCGTCGCGCACGATCGACCAGGTACGCCAGCGCTTGCTGGAATCTTGCCAAGAGCCGCGCCCCATCGCACCGAAAGCGAATGGCCACGCCCCGTTGCTGCATGGCACACGGCCGCCGAGCCGGCCCGAGGACCTGATGCTGCGCCTGCTCAACGCCATGGTCGACCGCTATCTCGAACTGCGCGCGCCACTCACGCGGCAGCTCGACCGCTGGCAACGCGCGCTGCTCAATTCGCGGCGCAGTTTCTCGAGCTGGGAAGGGCTGCTGGATGCACGCATCCAGCTACGCAGGCTCGAACACCTGAGCGAAGAACAGCGCGATGCGCTGCAGGAATTCCGCGACAGCGTGCTGGACAACCGCTACAGCGCCGATCCGACCGAGCCAGCGGACAAGGCACCCGGCCGCGACGAAGTGCTGCTCGTTCGGATCAACGACCTCATGGAGCACATCCAGCGCGTGCTTGCGCATGCGCGGCGGCTCGAAGATTCGATCGAGTCCGCAGTCCAGATCCATTTTTCAGCGGTGGCCCACCGGACCAACCGCACCATGCGCACGCTGACGCTGATCACGGCGCTGTTCATGCCGCTGACGCTGATCACCGGCATCTTCGGCATGAACTTCGAACGCATGCCGTGGCTGCGTGAGCCCGACGGCTTCTGGTGGTCGATCGGCCTGATGGGCGCCGTAGTGGTGGTCCTGGCCGCCGTGTGGGCGCTTGGGCGGCAACTGGAGCGGTAAGACTCAGGTGCTGGGACGCGTGCCGAATGCACGCTCCAGACTGTCCAGGAAGCGGCCGGCGGACTGGTAGCCGATCACGCGCACGGGCCGTTCGCGGCCATCGGCGCCGAACAGGATGATCCCCGGCGGGCCGAACAGGCCGAAGCGCTTGAGCAGCGCCTTGTCATCGGCGTTGTTGGCGGTGACGTCGGCCTGCAGCAGCACGATTTCCGACATGCGCGCCCGAACCTTGGCGTCCGTGAACGTCAGGTGCTCCATTTCCTTGCAACTCACGCACCAGTCGGCATAAAAGTCGAGTAGCACGGGCTTGCCGGCGGCGGCGGCCTGGGCCACGCGCGCATCCAGTTCCGCCACGCTGCGGATGCGCTCAAATCGCACCGCCTGGGGTCCCGCCCCCGCTCCCGTTCCCGCTGCACCGCCGGCGACGCGCGCGAGGTTCAGGTGCGCCAACGGTTGCAGCGGATCCCGGCCACCAGAGGCCAGCCCCAGAAGCAGGATGGCACCTGCCAGCGCGGCCAGCACACCGAGTCCCTTGCCGAGCCTCGCCAGACCGCGGGCTTCGGCGCCAAGTGCGTCAAAGGCGCCCAGGAACACGGCGGCCACCAGGAGCAACGCCGCCCACAATGCCATGGTCAGCCACGCCGGCAGCACCGGCGTCACCATCCAGATGGCCACGCCCAACAGCAGGAAGCCGAAGAAACGCTTGGTGGCCTCCATCCAGTGCCCGGCGCGCGGCAGCAGGTTGCCTGCGCCAACACCCACAAGCACCAGTGGAACGCCCATGCCCAGCGCCATGGCCAGCAACGCGGTGCCACCGGTCACCGCATCGCGCGTCTGCGCGATATACGCGAGCGCACCGGCAAGCGGCGCCGTCACGCACGGGCCGACGATCAGCGCGGAGATCGCCCCCATGGCTGCAGCGCCGATCACCTGGCCGCCCTGGCGGCGGTTGGACGTCGCCGTCAGCCGCGTCTGCCAATGCTGCGGCAGCTGAAGCTCATAGAGCCCGAACATCGACAGCGACAGCGCCACCATCAGCGCCGCGAACGCGGCCAGCACGGCAGGCGTCTGCAGGGCTGCGGCCAGGCTCTCGCCGAGCAGCCCCGCGGCCACGCCGATCGCCGTATAGACGACGGCCATGCCCAGCACATAGGCCAGCGACACCACCAGCGCACGGCTGCGCGTCGCGTGTTCGCCGACGACGATGGACGACAGGATAGGCACCATCGGCAGCACGCATGGCGTGAAGGTCAGCAGCAGGCCAAGGCCAAAGAACAATGCGAGGACGACGCCAAGGTTGCGGCTGGCCAGAACGCCGGCGATGCGGTCGTTCTCGTCGAGGCGCGCCGCCGGCGCAACGGCTTCCGTACTGGGTCTGGTCGACGCTGCCGGCGGCACGGTTGCCTCACTGCGCGGTCTGTCGGCGAACAGGTTCCCCAAGGTCGAGCCGCCGACCTTGTAGACGCTCTCCATCGGCGGGTAGCACAGCCCCTTGTCGGCACAGCCCTGGGACGTGACGACGAGCGACCATTTGCCATCAGCCGGCGCAGACTGCACCGGCACGCGGATCACCACCGCATCACGGTAAGTCTCCATCTCCTTGCCGAAGGTCTCGTCGAATTTCACCTTGCCGTGAGGAAACTCGGGTTGGCCGAGGCGCACCGTGTCGGGCTGGGCAGCAAAGGCGAAGCGCTCGCGGTACAGGTAGTAACCGCTAGCCACATCAAAGCGCACTTCGATGGTCTGTGGGTCGATCTGCCGGGCGGCAAAGCGGAACGCCTGCTCAGGGGGCAGGAAATCGTCTTCCGTGGCCGCATGGGCGCCCGCGACCAGGCTCAACCAGGCCACCATCACCGCCAGCACTGCGGCAATATGCCGCGCCCAGCCCGCGCCGTATGACCGCGCCGAAAGCGCAAAACCCATGCTCATAGACCTTCCTGAATCCTTTCTGTCACTCTGCGATGCTGTGTGCCCGGCGCCTCAATCCTCGCCTTGCTCGGCGCGAGTTACCTCGCTCCGCACCCATTCGAGATAGGGTCCGAATCCCTGGCTCACGGGCCAGGCGATGATTTCCGGCACATCATAGGGATGATTGGCGCGGATCACAGCCTCCAGCGCCGCATACCGTCCACGCGTGGTCTTGGCCAGCAGGGGCCATTCCGTGGCCTGTTCCAGCTTGCCTTGCCACCAGTACTCCGATTCCACGGGCGCAAGACGGTTCACGCACGCGCATGCGCGCGCTTCGAGCAAAGCCCGCGAAAGCCGAGCCGCGGCGTCTGCATCGGGCAGGTTGGTCAGTACAGCAATGACCGCCTCGTTGTCGCCGTCGCCGGCGTTTTGTGGACTGTTACTGGCTTGCATCCGGCCCCTCCGAATCCTGGCGCACAAAACAAAAGAGCCAGGCAAATTGCCTGGCTCGATTGTAAGCGGTGTGTCCGAACCCGTCGGGAGACGGGCGGGAACCCAACCTTACTCAGCAGCTTCTTCAGCCGGAGCTTCGGTGATTTCCGGACGATCCACCAGCTCGACCAGCGCCATCGGCGCATTGTCGCCCTGACGGAAGCCGAACTTCAGGATACGCGTGTAGCCGCCCGGACGAGCGTTGTAACGCGGGCCCAGTTCGGTGAACAGCTTGGTGACCATGTCGCGGTCGCGCAGACGGGCGAAAGCCAGACGGCGGTTGGCAACGGTGTCCTTCTTGGCCAGCGTGATGAGCGGCTCGACAACCTTGCGCAGTTCCTTGGCCTTGGGCAGGGTGGTCTTGATCAGCTCGTGCTGGAACAGCGAGTTGGACATGTTGCGCAGCATCGCGAGACGGTGCGACGAGGTGCGGTTCAGTTTCCGCAGACCATGACGGTGACGCATGATGATTCCTTTTCAGATTGAGTGTTTGACCAGCTCTTCTATCACCCCTGGAGCAAGCTCCCGAGACGCGGGCCGGTAGTCATACATGCCTCGGCCGAAACCGAGGCGGTTACCGCAGCACGAGGCCATTGCCCCGCGCCACAATTACTTGTCCAGACCGGCGGGCGGCCAGTTCTCGAGCTTCATGCCGAGCGTCAGGCCACGAGAGGCGAGGACTTCCTTGATCTCGTTGAGCGACTTGCGACCCAGGTTCGGGGTCTTGAGCAGCTCGTTCTCGGTACGCTGGATCAGGTCGCCGATGTAGTAGATGTTCTCTGCCTTCAGGCAGTTAGCCGAACGCACGGTCAGCTCCAGGTCGTCGACCGGGCGCAGCAGGATCGGGTCGATCTGCGGTGCACGGCTCGAAGCGGCCTCGGCGGCGGACTCGGTGCCTTCCAGCGCTGCGAACACCGACAGCTGGTCAACCAGGATACGGGCAGACTGGCGAATCGCTTCCTCCGGCGAGATCACGCCGTCGGTTTCGATGTTCATCACCAGCTTGTCCAGGTCGGTACGCTGCTCGACGCGGGCGGACTCGACGGCGTACGACACGCGGCGCACCGGCGAGAACGAAGCGTCCAGCACGATACGGCCGATCACCTTGCTCGACTCGTCGCCGAACTTGCGCACGTTGCCAGGCACGTAGCCACGGCCTTGCTCGACCTTGATCTGCATGTCCAGCTTGCCGCCGGCCGACAGGTGGGCGATGACGTGGTTCGGGTTGATGATCTCGACGTCGTGCGGCAGCTCGATATCGGCTGCAGTCACGATGCCTTCACCATCCTTGCGCAGCGAAACCGTGACTTCGTCGCGGTTGTGCAGCTTGAACACGACGCCCTTCAGGTTGAGCAGCAGGTTGACGACGTCTTCCTGCACGCCGTCGATGGTGGAATACTCATGGACCACCCCAGCGATCGTCACTTCGGTCGGAGCATAACCGACCATCGACGACAGCAGCACGCGACGCAGGGCGTTACCGAGCGTATGGCCGTAGCCGCGCTCGAACGGCTCCATCACGACTTTGGCGTGATGGTCGCCCAGAGGCTCGACGGCAATGATTTTTGGCTTGAGGAGTGCTGTTTGCATTAGGTTGTCCTTTTCAATACCCTCGGCTCGTTACACCGATAAGGCTGACGTTTGGAACCTTGAAATCCCATCGCACGATGGGCAACAAGCCCGACCGCGCATAGTGCGCGGCGGGCTGCAGAAGGAGAGGCTTTGCGGCGAACGCAAGCGCTGAGTCGTCTTGCCCGCGGATTAACGCGAGTACAGTTCGACGATCAGGCTTTCGTTGATGTCGCCCGAGATGTCGGCGCGATCCGGAACTTGCTTGAAGGTGCCCTCGAACTTCTTGGCATCCACGGCAACCCAGGTCGGGAAACCCGACTGCTCGGCCAGCGACAGCGCTTCAGCGATACGAACTTGCTTCTTCGACGCCTCGCGAATGGTGATGACGTCGCCCGACTTGATCTGGGCCGACGGCACGTTCAGAGTCTGACCATTCACCAGAATCGCCTTGTGCGACACCAGCTGGCGTGCCTCAGCGCGGGTCGAGCCAAAGCCCATGCGGTACACCACGTTGTCCAGGCGCGATTCCAGCAGTTGCAGCAGCTTTTCACCGGTGTTGCCCTTGCGGCGATCGGCTTCGGCGAAGTAGCGGCGGAACTGGCGCTCGAGCACACCGTAGATGCGCTTGACCTTCTGCTTTTCACGCAGTTGGTTGCCGTAGTCGGAGGTGCGGGCACCCGAGGTGCGGCCATGCTGGCCCGGCTTGCTGTCCAGCTTGCACTTGTCGGCGAGCGAGCGACGGGCGCTCTTCAGGAACAGGTCGGTACCTTCACGGCGGGAGAGTTTGGCCTTCGGGCCGGTATAACGTGCCACGTTGTCTTCCTTTGTTCGATCGCGACGCCTGTGTTGACGCGCCGCGAGTCCGCCAGCGCTGTCCACCGGGAATTGCCGGCGACCGTGACGGACGGTGGGCTTATGAAGCGCGCCCCGTTAACGGGTACGACGCTGAAAGCAGTTACAGAGCGCAACCGAAATGTGCTTTATGCGACATTTCCGTCGGACAAAACGAAAACCTGCCGCATCAAATGCAGCAGGTCAACGCGCGATACTACCATATCCGAGGCCGGCAGGTAAACCCGCCGGTCCGGACACGCCGACGCTTAGATGCGGCGGCGCTTCGGCGGACGGCAGCCGTTGTGCGGAACCGGCGTGACGTCTTCGATGATCGCGATCTTGATGCCCAGCGCGTTCAGCGCGCGGACAGCCGACTCACGACCCGGGCCCGGGCCCTTGATGCGCACTTCCAGGTTCTTGATACCCTGGTCTTGCGCCACGCGGCCGGCGTTCTCGGCAGCGACCTGAGCAGCGAACGGGGTCGACTTGCGCGAACCCTTGAAGCCCTGGCCACCAGCGGTCGCCCACGACAGGGCGTTGCCCTGACGGTCGGTGATCGTGATGATGGTGTTGTTGAACGAAGCGTGGACGTGCGCAATGCCGTCGGCAACGTTCTTCTTGACCTTTTTACGCGCGCGAGCGGCGTTATTCGGACCTTTTGCCATTAGTTTCTTCCTCTGCCTTCGGCTTTACTTCTTCAGAGCCACGCCGGCCTTGCGCGGACCCTTGCGGGTACGGGCATTCGTGCGCGTACGCTGGCCGCGCATCGGCAGGCCCTTGCGGTGACGCATGCCACGATAGCAACCAAGGTCCATCAGACGCTTGATGTTCATCGTGGTTTCACGACGCAGGTCACCCTCGACCGTGACCTTGCCCACTTCGTCACGAAGCTTTTCCAGGTCAGCGTCGGTCAGATCCTTGACCTTCTTGTCAAACGGTACACCGGTGGCCTCGCAAATCTTGCGAGCGCGCGAGCGGCCGACACCATAAATAGCCGTCAGGCCGATTTCGGTGTGCTTGTGGTTCGGGATGTTAACCCCTGCGATACGTGCCATTCGTCAATCCTCTTTCCGATTAGCCTTGGCGTTGCTTGTGGCGGGGATCCGACGAGCAGATCACGCGCACGACACCGTTGCGCTTGATGATTTTGCAGTTGCGGCAAATGCGCTTAACAGAAGCCAGCACTTTCATAATTTTTCCTCTTCCTTCTATTCCTGTTCGCTCACTTCGTCCGGAAGACGATCCGTGCGCGCCATACCTTGTCTGTACCGATCTGAATCAGCGCAGGGTCAGGTTGCCCTTAAAGTTCGCTTTCTTCAGCAACGATTCATACTGCTGCGACATGACGTAGGACTGAACCTGGGCCATGAAGTCCATCGTGACGACCACGATGATCAGCAGCGAAGTCCCGCCAAAATAGAACGGAACGTTCCAGCGCAGCACCAGGAATTCCGGCAACAGGCAGACCAGTGTGATGTAGATCGCACCAGCCAGCGTCAGGCGCACCAGAATCTTGTCGATGTAGCGCGTCGTCTGCTCGCCCGGACGAATGCCCGGAATGAAGGCACCGCTTTTCTTCAGGTTGTCCGCCACTTCCCGGCTGTTGTAAACCAGAGCCGTATAGAAGAAGCAGAAAAATACAATCGCAGCCGCATACAGCAGGATATACACCGGCTGTCCCGGCGACAGCGTGGCAGCCAGGTCCTTGATGAACCGGCCGACCGCACCCGTCGACTGAGACGTGAACCAGCCCGCAATCGTCGCCGGGAACAGGATGATCGACGATGCGAAGATCGGCGGAATCACCCCTGCCATGTTCAGCTTCAGCGGCAGGTGCGACGACTGACCGCCGTACACCTTGTTGCCGACCTGACGCTTGGCATAGTTCACCAGGATCTTGCGCTGGCCACGCTCGACGAACACCACGGCGAAGGTCACACCAGCCACGATCGCGACGATCAGGATCGCTGCGATGATGCTCATGGAACCCGTGCGGACCAGTTCGAACAGTCCGCCGATCGCGTTGGGCAAGCCCGCTGCGATACCGCCGAAGATGATGATCGAGATGCCGTTGCCCAGACCACGCTCGGTGATCTGCTCACCCAGCCACATCAGGAACATCGTGCCGGTCACCAGCGTGATCACCGCCGTAGCCCGGAACATCAGGCCCGGATCGATCACCAGCCCCGGTTGCGACTCCAGCGCGACCGCGATCGACAGCGCCTGGAACGTGGCCAGAACCACGGTGCCATAACGCGTGTACTGCGTGATCTTGCGCTGACCTGCCTGCCCTTCCTTCTTCAGCGACTCCAGCTGCGGCAGCACGATCGTCAGCAACTGCATGATGATCGACGCCGAGATGTACGGCATGATGCCGAGCGCGAAGACGGTAAAGCGCGACAGCGCCCCGCCCGAGAACAGGTTGAACATCCCGAGGATGCCACCCGACTGACTCTGGAAAAGCTTCGCGAGCTGATCCGGATCGATTCCCGGCACCGGAATATGTGCGCCGATGCGGTAAACGATCAGGGCCAACACCAGGAACATCAGCCGACGCTTGAGGTCGCCGTACTTCGCCGTGTTCCTGGCTTGCGCGCTTGCATTGGGTTTCGCCGTGGCCAAACGATGCTCCGACTATGACTGCCTATGCTGCGATGATTGCTGCCGATTTACTCTGCGATCTGGCCGCCAGCGGCTTCGATCGCGGCCTTGGCACCAGCGGTGGCGCCCAGACCCTTGATCGTCACCTTGCGGGTCAGCTCGCCAGCCTTGATGACCTTGGCGCTCTTCACCAGGTCGCTCACCAGGCCAGCTTGCTTCAGGACCAGCAGATCGACTTCGGTCGCTTCCAGGCGCTCGATGTCACGCAGCGAGACTTCGGCGTTGAACGCCTTGGTCAGCGACGTGAAGCCGCGCTTCGGCAGACGACGATACAGCGGCATTTGACCGCCTTCGAAGCCCACCTTGTGGAAGCCGCCCGAACGCGACTTCTGACCCTTGTGACCGCGACCGGCGGTCTTGCCCAGGCCGGAGCCGATACCGCGGCCGACGCGACGCTTGGCGTGCTTCGAACCGGCAGCCGGTTTCAGGTTGTTCAGTTGCATCTTGCTCTCCAAGTCCCGATCAGGCCAGAACCTTGACCAGGTACGAGACCTTGTTGATCATGCCGCGCACGGCGGGCGTGTCCTGCAGCTCCGACACCGAGTTGATGCGGCGCAGGCCCAGGCCACGCACGGTGGCGCGATGATCCTCGCGCGTGCCGATCAGGCTGCGCACGAGTTGCACTTTTACGGTTTTCTGCGACATTGCGTTCACCTTAACCCAGGATGTCTTCGACCGACTTGCCACGCTTCGCAGCGATTTCGCCCGGCGTGCTCATCTTCTGAAGGCCGTCCAGCGTGGCGCGAACCATGTTGTACGGGTTGGTGGAACCGTGCGACTTGGTCACCACGTTGGTGACGCCCATCACTTCGAAGATCGCGCGCATCGGGCCGCCGGCGATCACGCCGGTACCTTCCTTGGCGGGCATCATCAGCACCTTGGCGGCGCCGTGCTTGCCAACGACTTCGTGTTGCAGCGTGCCGTTCTTCAGCGAGACCTTGACCATCTTGCGACGGGCTTCGTCCATTGCCTTCTGAACTGCAACCGGCACTTCCTTGGCCTTGCCCTTGCCCATGCCGATGCGGCCATCGCCGTCACCAACCACGGTCAGCGCTGCGAAACCGAGAATCCGGCCACCCTTCACCACCTTGGTGACACGGTTGACCGAGATCATCTTCTCGCGGAGGCCGTCGTCGCGTTCGTCCTGTTGGACTTTTGCTTGCATCTTTGCCATGACGTATCTCTCTCTATGCGCTTAGAACTTCAGGCCAGCTTCGCGGGCGGCGTCTGCCAGGGCCTTCACGCGGCCATGGAAACGGAAGCCGGCGCGATCGAACGCGACGGTTTCCACGCCGGCAGCCTTCGCCTTCTCGGCGATGCGCTTGCCCACGATAGTAGCGGCAGCGGCGGTAGCGCCCTTGCCATCCAGTTCCTTGCGCACTTCCACCTCGGCGGTCGAAGCCGAAGCCAGCACCTTGGTGCCGCACTCGGAGAAGACCTGGGCGTAAATATGCGAATTCGTACGGAACACGGTCAGACGATTGACTTTCATCTCCGCGATCTTGGCGCGGGTCTGACGTGCACGGCGCAAACGAGCGTCTTTCTTGTTCATCATTGCACCCCTTACTTCTTCTTGGTTTCCTTCAGGATAACGCGCTCGTCGCTGTAACGCACACCCTTGCCCTTGTAGGGCTCAGGCGGACGGTACGCGCGAACTTCCGCGGCAACCTGACCGACTTTCTGCTTGTCCGCACCCTTGATGATGATCTCGGTCTGCGTCGGCGTTGCTGCCGTCACGCCTTCCGGCATCTCATGGATCACGTCGTGCGAGAAACCAAGCTGGAGCTTCAGCGCAGCACCTTGCAGCTGGGCACGGTAGCCCACGCCAACGAGGTTCAGCTTGCGCTCGAAACCGGTGGTCACGCCCTTGACCATGTTCGCCGCCAGGGCGCGCATGGTGCCTTGCAGGGCGTTTGCTTCACGCGATTCGTCAGCCGGGGCGAAAGTCAGCGTGTCGTTTTCGACATTGACCTTGACCAGGCTGTGAATCGGCTGCGACAGCGTACCGAGCGGGCCCTTCACGGAGAGCACGCCAGCTGCCACGTTCACTTCCGCGCCCTTGGGGAGCGCGATGGGAGCCTTACCTACACGGGACATGGTTCTCTCCTTAAGCGACGTAGCAGAGAACTTCGCCACCCACACCCGTGGCACGTGCCTTGCGGTCGGTCATCAGACCCTGCGGGGTCGAGATGATCGCGACACCGAGGCCGTTCATCACTTGGGGGATGTCGCTGCGGCCCTTGTACACGCGCAGGCCGGGCTTCGAGACGCGCTCAATGCGCTCGATGACCGGACGGCCGGCGTAGTACTTCAGGCCGATGCTCAGTTGTGCCTTGCCGCCATCTTCCTGGACGGCGTAGTCGTCGATGTAGCCTTCGTCCTTCAGGACCTTGGCGATTGCCACTTTCAGCTTCGACGACGGCATGACAACCGACGCCTTCTGCACGCCTTGGGCGTTGCGGATGCGCGTCAGCATATCGGCGATAGGATCGCTCATGCTCATACTGTTTCTCCTGTAGCCTGTGCGTAATTACCAGCTGGCTTTCGTCAGACCCGGGATTTCGCCCTTGAAGGCGATTTCGCGGATCTTGTTACGCGCCAGGCCAAACTTGCGGAAGGTACCGCGGGGACGACCGGTGATCGCGCAGCGGTTACGCTGGCGAGTCGGGTTCGCGTTGCGCGGGAGCTGTTGCAGCTCGAGACGCGCCATATAACGCTCTTCTTCCGACTTTTCTTGGTCGTCAATAATGGCCTTGAGGGCAGCACGCTTCGGGGCGAACTTCGCCGCCAGCTTGGCGCGCTTCTTCTCACGTTCAATCAGAGCCAGTTTAGCCACGGTTACCCCTTAATTGCGGAACGGGAACTTGAACGCACCGAGGAGTGCCTTGGCTTCCTCGTCGTTCTTTGCCGTCGTCGTGATGCTGATGTTCAGACCACGCAGTGCGTCGATCTTGTCGTACTCGATTTCGGGGAAAATGATCTGCTCTTTCACACCGATGTTGTAGTTGCCACGACCGTCAAACGAACGGCCCGACACACCACGGAAGTCACGCACGCGCGGCAGGGCCACGGTCACGAAACGATCGAGGAATTCGAACATGCGCTCGCCGCGCAGGGTCACCATCGCACCGATGGGGTAGCCCTGACGGATCTTGAAGCCAGCGATAGCCTTCTTGGCCTTCGTCACGACCGGCTTCTGGCCAGCGATCTTGGTCAGGTCGCCGACAGCGTTTTCAATGATCTTCTTGTCATTGATCGCTTCGCCAAGGCCCATGTTCAGGGTGATCTTGGTGATGCGCGGCACTTCCATGACCGACTTGTAGCCGAACTGCTCGATCAGCTTCGGCACAACCTTTTCTTTGTAAAACTCTTGCAGACGTGCTGCCATGCTCAACTCCTATACGTGCCCAGAATCAAGCTGCCACGACGGCGCCGGTGGTCTTCAGCACGCGCACGCGCTTGCCGTCTTCCACCTTGATGCCGACGCGCGACGGCTTGCCATTGGCATCCACGAGCGCAACGTTGGAAATATGCAGCGGCATGACCTTGTCGACCACACCACCAGTGGTGCCCAGCATCGGGTTCGGGCGAGCATGCTTCTTGGCAACGTTCACGCCTTCCACTACAACCTTGTCGCCGAGCATGGCTTGCACGGTACCGCGCTTGCCCTTGTCTTTGCCGGTCAGGACGATGACTTCGTCGCCTTTGCGAATCTTGTTCATGGCGGCTCCTTACAGCACTTCCGGAGCGAGCGACACGATCTTCATGAAGCGCTCGGTACGGAGTTCACGAGTCACCGGCCCGAAGATACGGGTGCCGATCGGCTCGAGCTTGTTGTTCAGCAGGACAGCGGCGTTACCGTCGAACTTGACGAGCGAGCCATCCGCGCGACGCACGCCCTTGGCGGTGCGCACGACGACGGCGTTGTAGATATCGCCCTTCTTCACACGGCCGCGCGGAGCTGCGTCCTTGACGGTCACTTTGATGATGTCGCCAACGCTCGCGTAGCGGCGCTTGGACCCACCCAGGACCTTGATGCACAGCACTTCGCGCGCACCAGTGTTATCGGCCACTTCGAGCCGGCTTTCTGTCTGAATCATGGTGTTTGTCTTCCCAACTTAATCCGCCAGGTGTCAGAAACATCTGCCGGTCAGTCTTGGTCCCGTCGGTTCCGGCTTTGCGCCATTCCCGTATGGGTTGATCAACTTTGAAGTCGGTAGGAATCAGGCAATCTCGACAACATCTCGGGACCACTTGACCCTGGCTCGCTCTCCAGGCCGCCCGGGTGATACTGCATTGGCGGACGCAACAAAGCGGAAGTCCAGGATTATAGCTACATAATCCTGGACTTGCAAGTCAGACTAAGAACGTGTTGTTCTTAGATGACGCGTGCAGCCTCTACCAGCCGGGAAACCACCCAGGACTTGGTCCGCGACAGCGGACGGCCTTCCTGGATCTCGACCTTGTCGCCTTCCTTGTACTGGTTAGCTTCGTCGTGTGCGTGGTACTTCTTCGAACGCAGCACGTACTTGCCGTACAGGGGATGCTTGACGCGGTTTTCCACCAAGACCGTAACGGTCTTGTCCATCTTGTCGCTTACCACACGACCGACGAGGGTGCGGCGAAGCGACGTTTCCGTTTTTGCAGCTTCAGTCATTTCGCGTTCGCCTTCTCATTCAGCACGGTTTGCACTCGCGCGATGTCCTTGCGAACCTTCTTCAGCTGGCTGGTGTTCTGCAGCTGTTGAGTCGCCTTTTGCATGCGCAGGCTAAATTGGGCCTTCAGCAGCTCGGAGAGCTCCTGGTTCAGGCCTGCGGCGTCCTTGCCGCGAAGTTCGGATGCTTTCATCCCTGCTCTCCTTACGTCCCGACCTGGCGCACCACGAAATTGGTGGCGATCGGCAGCTTGGCAGCCGCGAGGCGGAACGCCTCACGTGCCAGATCTTCACTCACGCCATCCATCTCATAGAGCATCTTGCCCGGCTGAATTTCAGCCACGTAGTACTCCGGATTGCCCTTACCGTTACCCATACGGACTTCGGCGGGCTTCTTCGAGATCGGCTTGTCCGGGAAGATCCGGATCCAGATGCGGCCGCCACGCTTGATGTGGCGGGTCATCGCACGACGTGCCGACTCGATCTGACGAGCTGTCAGACGGCCACGACCCATTGCCTTCAGGCCGAATTCGCCGAAAGACACGGCGTTGCCACGGGTAGCCTTACCCGTGTTGCGGCCCTTCTGCTCCTTGCGATATTTTCTGCGCTTAGGTTGCAGCATCGTTATTCTCCACTCTTCGCATCGCCAGGCGCACCGCGGCGACCGGCACCTGCACCGGCGCCACCGCGACGGTTGCCACCCGGACGGCCTTCGCCTTCACGGCGGCGGCCTTCCGGACGACCCGGACGACGACGACGGTCGTCTTGCGGCTCTTCCACCACCGGCGCGTCATTGCGGCCGAGGTGATCACCCTTGTAGACCCACACCTTGACACCGATGATGCCGTAGGTGGTTTCTGCTTCGGAGAAGCCGTAGTCGATGTCGGCGCGCAGGGTGTGCAGGGGCACACGGCCTTCGCGGTACCACTCGGTACGTGCGATTTCGATACCGTTCAGACGGCCCGAGCTCATGATCTTGATACCCTGGGCGCCCAGGCGCATCGCGTTCTGCATCGCGCGCTTCATGGCGCGGCGGAACATGATACGGCGCTCGAGCTGCTGGGTGATCGAATCGGCGATCAGCTGAGCATCGGTTTCCGGCTTGCGGATTTCCTCGATGTTCACGTGCACGGGCACGCCCATGCGACGCTGCAGTTCAGCCTTGAGCAGTTCGATGTCCTCACCCTTCTTGCCGATCACCACGCCCGGACGCGAGCTGTAAATGGTGATACGTGCGTTACGGGCCGGACGCTCGATGACCACGCGGCCAACCGATGCGTTCTTCAGCTTCTTCTTCAGGAAGTCGCGAACTTCGATGTCTTCCTTCAGCATGCCGGCGAACTTCGTGTTGTTGGCGTACCAACGCGAAGCCCAGTTACGGCTGACGGCCAGACGGAAGCCAGTCGGATGAATCTTCTGTCCCATCGTGACTCCTTAGTTGCCGAGCGTCACAGTGATGTGACAGGTTTGTTTCTCGATGCGGTTGCCGCGGCCCTTCGCCCGTGCGGTGAAGCGCTTGAGCGAGGTTGCCTTGTCGACGAAGATCGATTTGACCTTCAGTTCGTCGATATCGGCGCCTTCGTTGTGCTCGGCGTTGGCGATGGCCGATTCGACCACCTTCTTCACGATCCCGGCAGCCTTTTTCGGGCTGAACGTCAGGACATTGAGCGCGCGCTCGATCGGCAGACCACGGATCTGGTCAGCGACCAGGCGCGTCTTCTGGGCGGAGATGCGGGCACCGCGATGAATCGCTTTCACTTCCATGATGGCACCTTACCTCTTCGCTTTCTTGTCAGCCGCGTGGCCCTTGAACGTGCGGGTGAGCGCAAATTCGCCGAGCTTGTGGCCAACCATGTTTTCCGTGACATACACCGGCACGTGTTGACGGCCGTTGTGCACGGCGATCGTCAGACCGATGAATTCCGGCATGATGGTCGAGCGGCGCGACCACGTCTTGATGGGCTTCTTGTCCTTGCCGCCTACGGCCGCTTCCACCTTCTTCAGCAGGTGGGCGTCGCAGAACGGACCCTTTTTAGCGGAACGAGTCATATCTTTAGCTCCTACCTACCGATTAACGCTTGTGGCGCTTCTGGACGATCATGCTGTCCGTGCGCTTGTTGCTGCGGGTGCGGTAGCCCTTGGCCGGGGTACCCCACGGCGAAACCGGATCGCGACCAGCAGCGGTCTTGCCCTCACCACCACCGTGCGGGTGGTCGACCGGGTTCATCACGACACCACGGACGGTCGGGCGGATACCGCGCCAACGGGTTGCACCGGCCTTGCCGATGACGCGCAGGCTGTGCTCTTCGTTGCCGACTTCACCGATGGTGGCGCGGCACTCGATGTGCACGCGGCGCACTTCACCGGAACGCAGGCGAACCTGAGCGTACAGGCCTTCACGGGCCAGCAGCACAGCGGAACCGCCAGCAGCACGAGCGACCTGAGCACCCTTGCCCGGCAGGATTTCCACGTTGTTGATCGTGGTACCAACCGGAATGTTGCGGATCGGCAGGTTGTTGCCAGCCTTGATCGGGGCTTCAGCGCCGTTCAGCAGTGCCTGGCCAGCAACCATGCCCTTGGTGGCGATGATGTAGCGGCGCTCGCCGTCGGCGAACAGCACCAGCGCGATATTGGCGCTGCGGTTCGGATCGTATTCCAGGCGCTCGACCTTGGCGGCGATGCCGTCCTTGTCGTTGCGCTTGAAGTCGACCACGCGGTAGTGGTGCTTATGACCACCGCCCTTATGGCGGGTGGTGATATGACCGTTGTTGTTACGACCCGACTTCTGGAATTGCTTTTCCAGCAGCGGAGCGTGCGGGGCGCCCTTGTGAAGGTCCTTGTTGACGACCTTCACCATCGAGCGACGACCCGGGGACGTCGGCTTGGTCTTGACGAGTGCCATGATTACTTGGCCTCCGCTTCAAAATTGATTTCCTGACCCGGCTTCAGCGAAACGTAGGCCTTCTTCACGTGGTTGCGACGCCCCATGAAGCGACCGAAGCGCTTTTGCTTGCCCTTCTGGTTCAGGATCTGAACGGACTGCACCTCGACCTTGAACAGCAGTTCGACGGCGGCCTTCACTTCTGCCTTGTTGGCATCGCGAGCCACTTCGAACACGACTTGTTCATTCTTGTCGGCGACCAGGGTTGCCTTTTCGGAAACCACCGGCGCGAGCAGCACCTGCATCAAACGATGATCGTTCTTGGCTACTTGCGTCATTTCAGCAACTCCTCGATCTGCGCGACAGCTGCCTTGGTCACCAGCACCTTCTTGTAGTGCACGAGCGACAGCGGGTCAGCCTGGCGCGGCTCGACAACTGCCACGTGCGGCAGGTTGCGCGAAGCCAGGTAGAGGTTTTCGTCGAGGCTGTCGGTGATGATCAGCACCGAGTCCAGGCCCATGGCCTTGAACTTGTCGGCCAAGAGCTTGGTCTTGGGCGCGTCGACGGTGAATCCGTCCACCACATTGATACGGCCTTCACGTGCGAGCTGCGAGTAAATCGAGCGCATGCCGGCACGGAACATCTTCTTGTTGACCTTCTGGCTGAAGTTCTCTTCCGGCGAATTCGGGAAGATACGGCCGCCCCCGCGCCACAGCGGCGAGGAAGACATACCGGCACGAGCACGGCCCGTACCCTTCTGGCGCCACGGCTTCTTGGTCGTGTGCTTGACCTCTTCACGATCCTTCTGCTTACGGTTACCGCTGCGAGCGTTAGCCTGGTAAGCGACGACGATCTGGTGAACGAGGGCTTCGTTATAGTCACGGCCGAACACTTCGGGCGAAGCGTCAACGCCCGCGCCGATCTGGCCATTGTCCTGGAGGAGCTTGAGTTCCATTACATGCGCTCCTTAAGCTTTGGCTTTGGCCTTGACGGCCGGGGTAACGATGACCTTGCCGTTCTTCGAACCCGGGATCGCGCCCTTGACCAGCAGCAGCTTGCGCTCTGCGTCGATCTTGGCGATTTCCAGGTTCTGCACGGTGCGGGTGACATCGCCCAGGTGACCGGTCATGCGCTTGCCCGGGAACACACGGCCCGGATCCTGCGCCATACCGATCGAACCCGGCACGTTGTGCGAGCGCGAGTTACCGTGCGTGGCACGGCCGGAGGCGAAGTGGTAGCGCTTGATGGTACCGGCGTAGCCCTTACCGATGGTCACGCCCTGCACGTCGATCTTCTGACCGACTTCGAACAGTTCGACCGACAGCGAACCGCCAGTTTGCAGTTCGGCAGCCTTGGCTGCATCGATACGGAATTCGCGGATGATTTCGCCGGCTTCCACGCCGGCTTTGGCGAGGTGACCCGCCAGCGGCTTGGTAACGCGGCTTGCGCGTCGTGCGCCGAAGGTGACTTGAACGGCGGTGTAACCGTCGGTCTCGTCCGTCTTGATTTGCGTCACGCGGTTGTCGCCGACCTCGACCACGGTAACGGGAATCGAATCACCGTCGTCCGTGAAAATACGGGTCATGCCAACCTTGCGACCTACAAGGCCAAGGCTCATGGTTTGCTCCATTCCCAGCTGCGATTGGCCGGGGCTGATTGATACACGAAAACTGTGTTTGCGCTGATGCGCGGTTTGCGTTTGCACGCGATTGGGCGCGCTGAAGAGGACTGCGCACGGCCAAAACGGCCAACCCATCTACCCGGATACACGGGTAGCCTTACACTATAACCCAGTGCTTTTGGAAGGGCAAGCTCAATTGCCGATTTCCGCAGGGATTTCCTGCCACGATCGTCAGATTCGGTGAAATTGCGGCGCGAAGCCGACTTGCGGCGGTGCGATGGCCGCCGAAGCGTTCAAGTTCAGGCGGCTACGCGGACGAAATCCCGCTAACAACAGCGGCTCGCCATCCGAGGCTGCCACGGCTTTCACGCGTAGCTGCCTCGCCGTACGCCGCTGTCAATCAGCGCGGGGCCCTGTGATGATCGCAACCTTGTCCTGCACGCGGTTCACGATGGCGTCTCTTCTCTTGTGGCGCCAGACGGCCTCTGCGGGCCGCCCTGGCTTCCGGCCCACGCGATTGGCACCCGGTCACTTGCTCCCGCTCTCGCTCCAGCGCGCCATCAGCGTGTTCGATGGCTGTGTTTCGTCCAGCAGCTTGCGCGCGGTCTCGACGCCCGCCACCGGCAATCCCTTCGGATCCAGCTTGCCGATCTGCACCAGCACGCTGGCCTGATCCCAGTAGATGTGCTCGTGGTAGAGCTTGTCACCGCGGAACTTCACGATGGCGATCAGCGGGATCTCCACGCGCTTGCCGGTCGGCGCGACGCCGGGCAGCATCCAGTCGATTTCGCAGGTGTGGGTGAAGCAGAACAGCATCTCGTCGACCACTTGGCTCGCGCCGATCGTGCGCGACAGCGGAATCAGCATCGTGTCGGGCGGATTGCTGTGGACAAAGTGATGCTGATAGAAGCGCTTGAGCTGGCGATAGCCCACACCGCCAGTCATCGTCGGGATGTGGTTGACGTAGGGCTCGGGCACCATCGTGGCCATGGTGGCATCGACATCGCGCGTGGCGAATTCGTACTCGCAGTGCTTGTCCCACAGCGCGGAGAAATCGTAGTGCGGGCCCATCTCGCTGCGGTAAGCCGCGATGGAGCGCTGGTGCGCCATCAACGCCGATGCCTTGTCAAAGTGCTCGCCGCCAACGCGCGCGAAGGCGTGGTCCATACCCGGATAGACGTATAGTTCGATGCCGGGCCGGCCGCCCAGCGCTTCGCGGATCTGCGCCTGCGCTTGGGGCGGGCAAAAGCCATCTCGTTCGGCGATATGCAGCACGAGCCGGCCGCGGATATTGGCCGCCTCGCCCAGCGCGCGCTCGATGCCGACGCCGTAGTAGCCGACGGCACACGCCACGTCAGGCAACCGGCATGCCGCCAGATAGGCCAGCTTGCCGCCGAGGCAAAAGCCGAGCACACCGGCCTGGCCGACGCATTCGGGCCGCGCACGTAATGCATCAAGCGCCGCGCCGACATCCTGGACGCCCTTGTCCTCGTCGAACTGCTGATACAGCCCCAGCGCCCGATGGAAGTCCTCGCCGCGGTCGGTCAGCTCGATCCCGGGTGCAATGCGCCAGAACAGGTCCGGCACCAGCACCGTATAGCCCTCCTCGGCGTAGTAGTCCGCCACCTGCCGCATCGTGGCATTGACGCCGAAAATCTCCTGGCACAACACGATGCCGGGGCCTTTGCCTGCTGCCGGGGTCGCGAGATAGCCGCTGAAACTGCCGTCCTGGGTCTGGATCTGTATGGTCTGGCCCATGCCTTCTGCTCCTGTAGGTTCTGTGGGGTCGGCCACCGCGCGCCTTCGCCCCTGCCTTCATGATGGGGGACCCGCACCGCGGCAAACTAGCCGCCAGATGCAGCGGCTATCCAATTAGTGCAGGAAACTGCTTGCCCGATCAAGGGACATGCTGACGGCCGGGGCGAATCCAATACGGCGATGTAACAAGCCCCCCCCTCTGCGCACCTTGCCTGCAAGCTGAATGATGCGGCACTGCCATCAGTCACGGAAGCCGTTGCACTGGGGCTTTACGCACCTGGGCTGTTCAGTGCGGAATATCGGCATGCATTCAGGGTGTGCCCGGCGCAGAGCTTGCGTCGGCATCGGCAAGGCTGATCAGCACAAGTCCGTTCACTAGCCCCAAAACAAAAACGGCGAACCGAAGTTCGCCGTTCTTTGCTGCAGCAGGCCGCTCAGGCGGCCCGAAGCATGATTACACCTTGATCTCGACGTCCACGCCGGCCGGCAGGTCGAGCTTCATCAGCGCGTCGACGGTCTTGTCGGTCGGATCGACGATGTCCATCAGGCGCTGGTGAGTGCGGATCTCGAACTGATCGCGGCTGGTCTTGTTGACGTGCGGCGAACGCAGGATGTCGAAGCGCTGGATGCGGGTCGGCAGGGGCACCGGGCCCTTGACGATCGCGCCGGTACGCTTGGCGGTATCCACGATTTCGGCAGCCGACTGGTCGATCAGGCGGTAGTCGAAAGCCTTCAGGCGGATACGGATCTTCTGGTTCTGCATGATATTTCCTTAAAAGAGCGATGGGCAATGTGCCCGGATTAAAGGGGACATGCCTGCAGGCATGTCCCAGGAAGCTACTTAGTCGAGGATCTTTGCCACGACGCCGGCGCCGACGGTACGGCCGCCTTCACGGATAGCGAAGCGCAGGCCTTCTTCCATGGCGATCGGGGCGATCAGCTTGACGGTGATCGACACGTTGTCACCCGGCATCACCATTTCCTTGTCCGCCGGCAGCTCGATCGAGCCGGTCACGTCGGTGGTACGGAAGTAGAACTGCGGGCGGTAGTTATTGAAGAACGGGGTGTGACGGCCGCCTTCGTCCTTCGACAGGATGTACACCTCACCGGTGAAGTGGGTGTGCGGCTTGATCGAACCCGGCTTGCACAGCACTTGGCCGCGCTCGACGTCTTCACGCTTGGTACCGCGCAGCAGCAGGCCGACGTTGTCGCCAGCTTGACCTTGATCCAGCAGCTTGCGGAACATTTCCACGCCGGTGCAGGTGGTCTTCACGGTCGGGCGGATACCGACGATTTCGATTTCTTCGCCGACCTTGATGATGCCGCGCTCGATACGGCCGGTCACCACGGTGCCGCGACCCGAGATCGAGAACACGTCTTCCACCGGCATCAGGAAGGTACCGTCAACGGCACGCTCCGGCGTCGGGATGTAGGTGTCCAGTGCGTCGGCCAGGTTCATGATGGCCACTTCGCCCAGCTCGCCCTTGTCGCCTTCCAGCGCCAGCTTGGCCGAACCCTTGATGATCGGGGTGTCGTCGCCGGGGAACTCGTAC
>NZ_CAJPVI010000031.1 GCF_905397435.1 Cupriavidus numazuensis | reverse complement strand
AGGCTTTCGTCGCATCTTCTCCCGGTTCGACAAGCTGGACGTGATGTTCATCGCCTTCATCAATTTTGCGCTCATCGTCGACGGGCTCAGATAGTGTGAACAGGCCCTAGCAACTCCAAAGGAAGGATATGCTCACTAAAAGCGAAGAGCTTCTTCCTGAGCATAGGTTTACAGGCTATTCCTTGTCATAGCTCAGACATTCATTTCGCTCTGGAATAGCCACGGCATACTCTCCATTGAGCAGCTCAGTTCAATAATCGAGCGAGCACAGGACCGCCTAGCGGTCGGGCAGCCAGGACGGTGAGGTGGCGCTTCCGTCTGAATATCAAAGCTTCGTCCTTCCTACATCGTCCCTTGCGCTATCTGTTGCGAGTTGGGCCGTCATGCATGGCCCCTGGGAATATTGAGTCAACCCAGTTGTGCATCGCGGCGACCTCCTCTTGTTGGGTGCTTTCTTTTGCGCGCATGGGTACTTCTACATCGCTCCGATTTGCATCGGCGTTGGGCTCGCGCAGCGGTCAGAACCCAGCACTGGGTTGCCGTAACGAGCAGGCGTGATTTCTCCCGCAGGTGGCGACCGTCGCACGCTGGCGTATCGGTGAACACAGCTCATCTATTACCGCGAATGTTTCTTTTGTGGTCTCGAAAACCAGGTGATAGCCTTCCTCCATCCCCTGCTGTATCGGCCATACGTGAGAACTATCCACGTCCCCCCTACGGCGGAAGGGCAACAAACGTGTTCTGCCAGATAGGAATGGAGACGATGACTGCAAATCCGGCACAAGAGGCGAGCAAGATTTCGCCGCAAGGCGCTGTGGCCCACCACGCGTGGCGCATCCGGCGGTTCGCACTTCGCATGGGCGAAGTGCAGGGACAAGGCTATATTGGCCAGGCGCTCGGCTATGCCGATGTGCTGGCCACGGCGTACTGCCATGCCATGAATCTCCGTCCGGGCGAACCGGAGTGGGAAGGCCGCGACCGCTTCCTGCTGTCGCATGGCCACTACGCCATTGCGCTGTATGCGGCTCTGATTGAGGCCGGCATCATCGCTGAAGCTGAGCTGGAGACCTACGGCTCGGATGATAGCCGCCTGCCGATGTCGGGTATGGCCACTTACACCCCGGGCATGGAAATCTCGGGCGGCTCGCTGGGCCAAGGTCTCCCCATTGGTGTGGGCATGGCGCTGGGTCTCAAGATGAAGGGCAGCTCGGCCTTCGTCTACAACTCGATGTCTGACGGCGAACTGGACGAAGGCTCCACCTGGGAAGCCGCCCTGTCGGCCTCGCACCACAAGCTCAGCAACCTGATTTGCCTGGTCGACATCAACCGTCAGCAGGCGGATGGCGTGTCGCACGAGGTGCTGGGCTTCGAACCGCTGCCGGACAAGTGGCAGAGCTTCGGCTGGTACACGCAGCGCGTGAACGGCAACGACCTGCCCGCCGTGATTGAGGCGTTCGACCGCGCCCGCAATCTGAAGGAGCCAGTGCCCCGCGTGATTCTGTTCGACACGCTGATGGGCAAGGGTGTCCCCTTCCTCGAGACCCGCGAAAAGAACCACTTCATCCGCGTTGAGGCTGATGAATGGCAGCACGCCATTTCGGTCCTGGATGCCAACTACGCCGCCACCCAATCCAACGGAGCCGAGCAATGAGCACCGCTGTCGAAAACACGACTCCGACCCAGTCCCAAGCGCCTGCCAAGCCTCGCCTGACCACCTCGGCGATGATTGCCTCCATCGCAGCCGAGGGCCAGCGCACCACCGCAGCCCCGTTTGGCCATGCACTTGTCGCTGAGGCCGAGAAGCGTCCGGAAATCGTCGGCATGACCGCCGACCTCTCCAAGTACACCGACCTACACATCTTCGGCCAAGCGTTCCCGGAGCGCTTCCTGCAGATGGGCATGGCCGAGCAGCTTCTGATGGCCGCCGCCGGCGGCATGGCGAAGGAGGGCTTCACGCCGTTCGCGACCACCTACGCGGTATTCGCCACCCGCCGCGCATATGACTTCATTCACCAAGTCATCGCCGAGGAAAACCTCAACGTCAAGATTTGCGCCGCTCTGCCCGGGCTGACCACCGGGTACGGCCCGAGCCACCAAGCCGCCGAGGACCTGGCGCTGATGCGCGCCATCCCGGGCATGACTGTCGTGGACCCCTGCGACGCCCTCGATACCGAACAAGCCGTCGCCGCCATCGCTGAGTACAAGGGTCCGGTCTACATGCGTCTGCTGCGCGGCAAGGTGCCGCTGGTGCTGGACGAGTACAACTACAAGTTCGAGCTGGGCAAGGCCAAGCTGCTGCGCGACGGCCGTGACGTTTTGATTATCTCGTCGGGTCTGATGACTATGCGCGCACTGGAAGTAGCGCAAGCCATGGCCGGCGGCGCGGCCGACGTGGGCGTACTGCACGTGCCAACCATCAAGCCGCTGGACGTGGACACCATCGTTGAGCAATGCCGCCGCAGCGGACGGCTGGTCGTAGTGGCCGAGAACCACAGCACCGTGGGCGGGCTCAGCGAAGCTGTCGCCATGACGCTGATGCAGGCACGCGTCTACCCCGCGCTCGAAGTGGTGGCCCTGCCTGACCAGTTCCTTGACGCCGGCGCGCTGCCGACGCTGCATGACCGTTACGGCATCTCGACGGAAGTCATCGTCGAGCGCATCAAAGAATGGCTGAAGTAAGGGGAAGGATAATATGAACGTCAATTTCATCGGCCTGGGTGCCATCGGACTGCCGATGGCTCTTCAGATTCGCAATGCGGGTCACATCGTCGGCGGCTTCGATGTAGTACCCGCTGCTTGTGGCAACGCACAGGCTCAGGGCATTGCGGCCGTCAACCGCGTTTCGGACCTACCGACGGCGGACGTAGCCGTCGTGATGGTCGCCACGCCGGACCAGCTAGCAAAGCTCGTTGATGACGCCATTGGTAAGCCCATTGCCAGTACGTGGGTCATCATGTCGACCGTCGGCCCCGCAAGCGTGCGCGAACAAGGCGAGCGCCTGCGTGCTGCAGGCGTGCGCGTGGTGGACGCCCCGGTCACCGGTGGTGTCGCTCGTGCCCGTACTGGTCAACTGGTCATCTTTGCTGCCGGCGATGCCGCCGACATCGAGGCCGTACGGTCGGTACTCCAGGCCATGGGCGAAGTCCGCATCACGGGCGAAAAGCTTGGCGATGGGCAGGCCATCAAGGTCGTCAACCAGCACCTCTGCTCGGTCCATATCGTCGCTGCCGCTGAGGCACTGAATTTGGCCCGCTCGCTCGGTTTGGACCCCGCACAGGTCCTTGGCCTGATTGAGAAAGGCGCGGCCGGCTCTTGGATGCTGTCGGACCGCGGTCCGCGCATGCTCAAGGGCACGGACGTCGAGGTGACGAGCTCAATCAACATCTTCGTGAAGGACAGCGGTCTGGTGGTTGATGCCGCTCAAGGCTGCGGCGCTCAAGTGCCACTGCTCGACATCTCGCATGCGCGGTACTGCCAGGCCGCCGAGGCCGGTCTTGGTCAGCGCGACGATAGCCGAGTCATCGAGACCTTTCAGCAGTAAGTAGTCAAGTAGTAGGTACGGACGGCCCTAAGCAGGCCTCTTCAAGCTGGACGTGGTGCCACAAGCGCCCGTCCAGCAATAGACACGACGATAAACGTCTGGAGACAAAGACAATATGACATCTGCCACGACTCACGCGCCGGAAAAGGACGGCGCGGTCAAGGTATCTATCGCGTCCATGATTGGCTCGGCCGTTGAGAGCTACGACTTCTTCATCTACGGTACGGCTGCTGCTGGATGGTTCGGGAAAATCTTCTTCCACACCACCGAACCTATCGTTGGCATTCTCGCGTCTTTCGCAACCCTGGCGGTCGGCTTCCTGATGCGCCCACTGGGAGGCTATCTCGCAGGCCATTACGGTGACCGACTCGGTCGCAAGGCAGTGCTGTTCTGGTCCTTGCTTGCCATGGGCGGCGCCACCGTATTGATTGGCGCTCTACCGACCTATGAACAGGCCGGCGTGGTCGCTCCAATTCTCCTGATTCTTCTTCGTATGATTCAGGGCGTGGGCTTCGGCGCAGAATGGGGCGGTGCTGTGCTCATGGCGTGCGAGCACTCGCCACCAAATCGGCGCGGCTTCTTCGGTGCCGTGCCCCAAGTTGGTATCCCACTAGGGTTGCTAATGGCGAACGGTGCGTTCCTCATGTCGGCTGTCCTCTTCGAAGGCGACTGGGTCTGGCGTATGCCGTTCCTTGTCTCTATCGTCATGGTTGGCATCGGCCTCTTCATCCGACTGAGTGTCAAGGAGTCGCCTGACTTCGAGGCGATGAAAGAGAAGAACACCATTGTCAAGCAGCCCGCCTTGGACGTGCTGCGAAATGACTGGCGCAAGGTGCTGCGTATCATCGGCCTGCGCTTGGCAGAGACCGGCGGCTACTACGTTACAACCAGCTTCATGCTGTCGTATGTAGTACTGGCGAACATCACGACCAAGGAAAATGTGCTCTGGGGCACCATGATTGGCTCGGCCATCGGCCTTGTCAGCCATTTAATCTACGGTGCTTGGAGCGACCGCGTCGGCCGCCGCCCTGTGTACATGCTCGGTGCTGTCTTTACCATCTTGTTCGGCATCCCAATGTTCATGCTCATCAACACCGGTGCCGGCGTCATGGTGGTGACCGCCATCTCGTTGTCGCTGCTGCTAAGCCACGACCCTATCTTTGCAGTAGAGCCCTCGTGGTTCTCGGAACAGTTTCCAGCCAACGTGCGCTCCTCGGGTATCTCGCTGGGCTACAACGGCGCGTCTCTGGTGGCAGGACTAGTCCCCTTCATTGCGACGGGCCTCTACGGCATGGTGGGCTGGATTGGACCGGCAATTCTGTTCTCGCTGTTAGGTGTCATCTCGACACTGTGTGCGCTCTCGATGCGTGAGACTGCACCAGCTGTTGTAGGCATGGCGGCTAGTTCGCACGAAGCGCGACAACCTGCTTTGCGCTGAAGTCTTTGTAGTTGGGAAGGCCCGTCCCGGTCATCCGCGGCGGGCTTTTTTCCATTTTGCATGCGGCGGCAGCAGAAGCTTCATCTGCCACGCCTTTTTTGTGTCCCCGCCCAGCATAGGTCAGATGACATGCTCTCATCCGTGCATCAACATTTGTCGCTTTACTGCATGGCGCTCTTGAGACCAACATGATGTCATCTGGTAGTGGCGCCCGGGATGACGACAGCCGGCAGACTGGCCCGTATTGTTGGCCGCCCACCCGATATGCGCTTCCTCCAAGCAAAGAGGAAAAATACAGAGGCCCGCTGCTATCCATAACTACGATATGAAATACACAAAACTCGGCTCAACAGGCCTGGACATCTCCCGTCTCTGTTTGGGTTGCATGACCTTCGGTGACCCAGACGCCGGCGCGCATCCCTGGACGCTCGGCGAAGCGGATTCTCGCCCCATCTTCCGCAGCGCAATTGAGCAAGGAATCAACTTCATCGACACCGCCAACAGCTACTCGGCCGGTACGTCAGAAGTAATCGTCGGAAAGTTCATTCGCGAATTTGCCAAGCGTGATGAAATCGTCTTGGCGACGAAGGTATATTTTCCACTCAGCGGTGGCGGGTCGTCCTCTGGAGAGACTAAGCCGAACGACCGCGGCCTGTCGCGAAAGGCCATCATGAGCGCCATTGACGCGAGCCTCTCGCGTCTTGGCACTGACTACGTTGACCTCTACCAGATACATCGGTGGGACTACAACACCCCAATCGCCGAAACGATGGAAGCGCTACATGACGTCGTCAAGGCCGGCAAGGCGCGCTACATCGGCGCGTCGTCGATGTTTGCCTGGCAGTTCGCCAAGGCTCAAGAAATTGCCTCTCGGAACGGCTGGACGAAGTTTGTCTCCATGCAGAATCACGTGAACCTCCTATATCGCGAGGAGGAACGAGAGATGATTCCGTTGTGCCAAGACTTGGGAGTCGGGCTTATGCCTTGGAGTCCTCTTGCTCGCGGCCGATTGACCCGGCCATTTGGCGCTCAGACAAGTCGGATTGAGAAGGACAGCGTTGGCACAGCACTGTACGACCGAACCAAGGAAGCCGACAGCAAGGTCATCGACGCTGTAGAGCGGATAGCCGATGCGCGCGGAGTCCCAATGGCGCAGGTAGCACTGGCTTGGGTGCTAGCGAAACGTAGCGTCTCCGCCCCCATCATCGGCGTCTCAAAGGCATCACAGTTGACTGACTCTATCAGTGCCCTTTCCATTGAGCTCTCGAACGAGGAAAAGCGTAACCTCGAAGTCGAATATGTGCCGCACGAGATAGCGGGCCATCAGTGACACTTTCCACGCCCATCAAATTCCTCCACCGGTTCCTATGCCACGCAAGGCGTGCCCCTACAGGAACGTGCGCAGGCACCAGGAATAGGTGGGGAATACAGGCATCCAGGAAAGCGTAGCGGCGACGTGCGGTTGGAGATTTGGGCCCGATAGCGCTGGATGCAAACCGATGATATAGGTCGGCTATTGGGCATGCGCTTAGGGTAATTTCGCCAGACAAAGGGACCCGCTCGGTGACGCATCGTTGCCGAGTGCGAGTCCCTAGCCAAGCCGCAGCTTGCGATGCGCGTGGGGATACGTACAAGCAGCCATGGAACCTTTTTTCCTAGCCACGCGCACTCATTTGCGCCCTGCGCTCACCAGGTAGCGCCGAAGGTCTGCCGAAGTTCGTCGAGCGCCTCTTCATCCAATGGACTGGGCTTTAGATGAGACATCAGCCAGAGGCGTGCCGTCTCCTCCAACTCCTCCAGAGTGGCCATTGCCTCAGCCGGCGTCATGCCCCAGACATTTGGCCCCAAGCGGTCCATCATTACACCTCTGAGCCGTCCACCTTGGGCTTGATGACCCAAAATGGCGCGAGCGACTAGGTCCGCGGCTCGCGGGTCACCGGGACGGTGATATGGAATCAGAGGAACATGGCCCACCTTCATCACGAAGTATGGGGTGATGGGCGGCAGAATGTCCTCGGTGGACCAAACACCTGCTAGCGTCAAAGCTACCAGATGGGTGGAATGGGTATGGATAACACATCGAGCCTCGGCGTCGGCTTCGTAGATTCGCCGGTGCAGTGCCAGCGTCTTACTCGCTCGGTCGCCACCAACCTGCTCGCCATTGCATGCTACCTTGGCTAATCGGTCCGGCTCGAGAAAGCCCAAACAGGCATCGGTAGGCGTGATGAGGTATCCGTCCTCAAGACGAACGCTGATGTTGCCCGCACTGGCATGCACATACCCGCGCTCAAAGAGGCTGCGGCCCACACGGCAAATCTCAATCCGAATCTCCTGCTCTGTCATGCCAGCATCCCAAAAGCTCTAGTGAAGAAGTCCACGGCGCCAAAATTACCAGACTTCAACGCGAGCATCAGCCCGTCGTCTCCGGCAGCGGGGGATTGCGCATAGCACCATGGCACACCTGGGTCGATTTGCGGACCGATGCGCATCTGCTGCACCTGTAGGGCTTGCACGCAAGCGCCAGAAGTTTCCCCACCAGCCACGATGAGTTGGCGAACACCCCGTTTGACCAACCCGTAGGCAATTTGTGACAGCGCCCGCTCTACGAGGTAGCCGGCCTGCTCCACACCAATCTGAGCTTGCACAGACTTCACTGTCTCGGGTTGCGCAGTTGCATAGAACAGAACCGGGGCTTCGGAGATTCGGGAAGCTGCCCATTGCAGGGCTTCGGCAACGATATCCCTTCCAGCCGCGATGTGTAGAGGGTCAACCGAAAATGCGTCACCGCCGCGCTTGATGAAGTCGACAACTTGAGCATTTGACGCGGCGGAGCAACTCCCCGACACAATAGCGCGAGGTCCACGCACTAGCGGAAGGTTAGCTGCACCCGCACTGGGGGTAATGCCAAAATTCTGCGGCAAGCCAATCGCGACACCAGAGCCTGCCACGACTAACGGCAGCCCCTTGAATGCTTTGCCCATCTCCATGAGGTCTTCGTTATCGATGGCATCTACAACAGCGAAGCGTTTCCCGACAGACTGGAGGCGCTCCAGTTGGTCGCGGATTGCTTTGGCGCCTTGCCGTACGTACCCATGGTCCGCAAGTCCTACCTCGCCCTTGCTCTGTCGTCGAAGAATATGAGTGAGGTTGGAGTCCGTCATCGGCGTGAGCGGATGATGACGCATGCTACTGTCGCTAAGAAGTACGTCACCCACGTACAGGTGGCCCTTGTAGACAGTGCGGTTCGTCTCTGGGAAGGCGGGACAGACCGGAACAATTCCGACTTGCAAAGCGTCGGCCAATGCTTCGGCGACAGGGCCAATGTTTCCTCTGTCCGTGGAATCAAAGGTCGAGCAAACCTTGAAGTACAGTTGCTCTACGCCCTGGCGTTGCAACCACTTTGCTGCGTAAAGCGACTGCTCGACGGCTTCGGCAACCGGGGCTGTTCGCGACTTCAGTGCGACGACGATTGCGTCCGCATCTACGACAGTTGAAGTAGCACCGGCGTTGTCCGACAGAGTGGGGACGCCGATTGTTTGAACCACGCGCATACCAGCGCGGACCAAGTTATTCGCGAGGTCTGTCGCGCCGGTGAAATCGTCGGCGATGCATCCTAGTAGTGGCTTTTTGCTGTGTGGGCTCAATTTTCCGGCTCCATTTGTGCGTACGGAACCCTTGCCGCAGAAACGCCAGAGGGCACCGCTTAGTTCGTGGTGTCGTGGGAAAACAAAACGACGCGGCCAAAAGGCACCCGTCGAACAGAGAGGACTTTCGGCCCGTATGTCGCAAGATACGACTGAGCCAGGAAGTCCAGCAACGATGCATTGCACGGTTGCTGGCGCCATGGCCCACTTTGAAATGCCCGAAGAAAACGCGAATGCGTAGGGCTACTCAGGCTTTATCTTTGCGGTTTGAATGACCTCAGCCCAAGCGGCCAATTCCTTCTTTGTGAATGCGTCCAGCTGCGCCGGGTTCATGTATGCTGCATATGCACCTTGCGCATTCACCGTTGAGCGGACCTGCTCACTCTCGAGCACCTTCCTGACTTCCTCAGATAGCTTGTCGATGATGGGCTTGGGAGTCGCTGCAGGTGCATAAAGCGCGAACCACGACTCCACCTCATAACCCGGAAGCCCAGCTTCTGCGGACGTAGGGATGTTGGGCAGCGACGGGTGCCGCTTGGGCGCGGTATAGGCGAGCACCTTAACGTTGCCCGACTGGACGTGAGGCATCACCGTTGGCGGGGTGGTGATGAAAACATCCACTTGACCGCTAATCACGTCCGTCATTGCGGGTGCGGAGCCCTTGTACGCAACGTGTGTCATCGGCAGCTTCGTCTTTTCACGGAACATTTCACCGGCAATGTGCTGAATCGAACCAGGCCCTGACGATGCGTAGGAGAGGCCATCCGGCTTCTTCTTACCGTAGGCAATCAACTCCTTGAGGTTGCTTACGGGTATGGCCTTGCCAACGACGATGACATGCGGGGCACGCATGAGCATCGCAACGCCCTTATAGTCCCGTTCTGGGTTCCATCGCATCTTGCCGGGGAACAGGGAGGGATTCCCGACATGGTATCCAGAGTACTGGACCAGAAAGGTGTATCCATCGCCTCCGTTCCGTAGGGCGACTTCCGCACCGATGTTGCCGGCTCCGCCGGGCCGGTTCTCGATGATGACAGCCTGTCCAAGCGCCTTCGAAAGCGGGTCGGAAATCTGCCGCGCAATGAAATCGGTTGAGCCACCCGGCGCGCTCGGCACCACGAAAGTGATTGGTTTGGTGGGCCATGTGCCTTGTCCGTAGGCAAGATTGGCCAAAGCCACTGCACCGACAACTACGCCTTTTTTTAGCAAGCTTTGCATTTCCTTTGTCTCCTCTGCGGTACGCTACTTAGGCGCCCATCTTGGTTGCCAAATCCTGCAGGTCACTGGCCACTACATCCCAATCGTCCTTGGCTTCGAGGTCAGTAGTTTGTCCAGGGCCGTATTCAGTCGGTCTGGGAACGAATGCTGTGCGCAAGCCCACCGACCTTGCAGCAGCCAGGTCATAGTTGTGCGCGGCGCACATCATCACCTCATTGGGTTCCAGGTACATTTGCCTGCAGACACCTAGGTACGTGTCCGGATGAGGCTTGTATCGCTGGAAATGCTCGCACGAGAAGATGGAGTCCCACGGGAGCTCTGCATGCTTTGCCATGTTGACCAAGAGTGCAATATTCCCGTTCGAAAGCGGCCCAATCACGTATCGCTTTTTGAGGCGATTCAGGCCAGCCACGGCATCTGGCCATGCGTTGAGCCGATGCCACACACGGTTCACATGCATGCGTTGGGCGTCGCTGAGATTCGACAGGCCGTACTCCGGAAGCAAGCTGCAAAGCGCCTCGAAGTGCAAGTCGTCAATATTCGTCCAACCTATTTCTCCACGACGTACTCGGTCCTTTTGGGGCTCGTACCGCCCCCGCCATTCGTCGACCAGGCTCGACCAGTCGGCATGGACGCCGCTGGCTTCGCCCCACTGGCTGAGGTCCGCGATAATGCTCCCACGCCAGTCGACGACGGTTCCGAAGGTATCGAACACTATCGCCTTTACTGTTTCGGTTTTTATCACCATGTCATACCTCGAGGTGGTTAGTCTCCGCGATGCCACAAGTCAGTCGCGTGTATTGCGTGACCTTCTTGTCGGTAATCCATGACGCACTAACCGAATCGAATGCTTTGAAATGAGCACTAGCAAGGTGCTCATCGAACGCGCCAGGGCTTGCGTAGACTTCATAAAGAAAGAACTCTTGTTTGGTCACGTCCTCGCAGACATCGAACAAAAGACAACCAAACTCCAAGCAAAGGGAAGTGTGAGCGTTCTCCAGAATCGCCTTTCTAAAGTCGTCCACATGCTCCGACCGGACTTTGAAGCAGACAGTCACGACATGACCGTCCGTTGCTCGTGAGGTTCGCACCGTGCTCATTGCGGCAACGCGCGGAGCGCGATGGGGAGCGCATCAATGACAGCTTTGGTCATATCCGCCGTACCGGCAGCGCCGCCATATTCCATGGGGACGACGCCGCCAGCTGCCAACGCGTGCTCAACCGCCTTTTCGATGAGCGTCCCACACGTTGCCAGTTGAGGCTCATCGTGCCGGAAGGCGAGCCACTCCAGCATCATCGCGGCCGACAACAACATCGCACACGGATTTGCCTTTCCTTGACCGGCGATGTCCGGGGCGGTGCCGTGTGCCGGCTGGAACAGACCGTGGTTGTCGCCGATGTCGGCGGAGGATGCCATACCCATGCCGCCAATTAGGCCCGCGGCCAGGTCCGACAGGATGTCCCCAAACATGTTCTCGGTGACCATCACATCAAGAGTCCACGGCTTCTTGACCATGGTGAGGGCCATAGCGTCAACATAGGCATGGTCCTTCTCGATGGCGGGGTACCGAGATGCAACCTCATCGAAGACCTTTCGGAAGAAAGCCATCGAAGCAAACACGTTCGCCTTGTCGACGCAGGTCACGCGAGAGGACTTCCCTCGTGCCTTGCGTTGCTCTGCAAGGCGGAATGCAAACTCGGTTACCCGCGTGCTACCCGTGCGAGTAATCTGCATGGTGTCGTAGGCCTCCTCGTCGTTCTCAACACGTCCGCGTCCGCGCGCATAGAAGAGGCCTTCGGTTTGCTCTCGCACAAGGACGAAATCAATCTCCTTGGCGCGCTCGTCGGTGAGAACTCTGGGAAGGCCGGGGAACCATCGAATCGGCCGAACGCCTGCATAGAGGCCCAGTTCCATCCGCAGGTCCAGCTGCGGGATGATTTCCGTACCGTCAGCGTGACGAATATCCGGCCACCCCATTGCGCCAAACAGAATCGCGCTGGACTCCTTGCAAGCCTTGAGCGTCTCGTCCGGCAATGCCACCCCTGATTCGGCGTAGTACTGAGCGCCTGCGTTGTAGGTAGTACAGCGCAGCGCGGGCCCGCCGCACAAACCTTGCGCCGCTTGAAGCACCTGCAGGCAGGCGCCCATGACCTCCCTGCCAATTCCATCGCCCGGAAGCACGGCAATTTCCAGTGTTTGTGTCGTTCCTCTGCTCATCCTCGTCTCCACTAACTGATGCGTTATTGCATACGTTAATGAATACGTTATAGCAGGGAACGCGGGACTGTCAATGACTCGTTAGTGCTTCATGAAGCGGAGGGGTTGGACAGACGCAGCGATGGCGCAGGGGACGAAGGTCGGGCGACGGACTAGTGCCACCTCTGCGGCGCCTTACAACGAGATTGCAGGACCGGCTGCGCAAAAAGAGGAGAAAGCAGCAACCCGGCCTTCCCACCCTCGCGCTCAATCGTTGGGGTAGCACAAGAGCCAGTCAGGGGAGTCGGCGACGTCACTTCGAGGGACGTTCCAAGAAGAACAGTTGGCTACCTGCCATCGCCCGCCCGCAGAAGCTGAAACGTGGAATGCCGGTTGAAGCGGCGTATTGCTGAAAGGGCTACTGACTCCTATCTTCGTTCTGGGTAGCCCTGTGTGCGGCGACCCAAGAAGAAGAAGGAGGCACATCATGGCTTATCACGTTTCGGCCGTTTTCGACAACAGCATTGTCCGAGCGGGCAGCAGCACAAACATCATTCTGAGGGTTAGTGTGACCGATGAGAACGGGCACGGCGTTAGGCATTTGAACAAAGGAAATTTCAGAATCCTAGACTTCATGGGCCCACACGATGATGGACTCTTTAACCCCGCCTATTGCAACATCGAATCGTTCAGTGCCCTCGATGCGGCTGGCCAAAGCGAATTTGACCGCGAAGCATGCAGTGGCTACTACACGCTATATGTCAGCCCTGCAGGCGACTGGTGGCAGCAAAAGACCCTTGCTATTACCGTTCAGATTCTTGAAGACTTGGATGTCAAGCCAGGCGTAGGACACGGACCAGGGCATCTTGCTGGTGCGGGTGCTACCTTCGCCTATTGCCACACAATTGCCCAATTGACATTCAAAATCCCCGAGGGGACTTCGTGGACAGATGGTTGACTGAAGTAGACTTCTTGCCACATCGCACCTGTGACTTCCTTGCTCATCGCTTCTCTGCTTACTAGGAGACGATTCTCGAGATGGAGAATTTCTCTCTAATGAGAACTATGACGTAACGCCACCATGTTCGGGGCAAACTAGCTCTCGAATACGTGGCGGAACTCCATGAGCAGGGACCAAGGTGCGGACCGGCATACACTCGCTGTGGTGCAGAATTTGGACCAGCGTGCTATCACGCTGGTCTAAATCTCGACACCGGTGCGAAAGCCGGAGGCCGCCCTCCATACCCTACAAATGCTGGAGTCCGAGTTTTTGCAGCAAGTCGAGAAGTTCCTTTCCCGCGCGCTCGCGGTGCGCACGTTGCACCTCGCGTGCCGCCTCCGGGTCTCCTTTTCGGATGGCCTTCAGAAGGTCCCTATGCTCACGCGTCGAATGAACTGGCTTGGCTCTTAGACGAAGCGTCACCATCCGTGCTCGGTGTGCTCTGTCCCACGTATTGAGCACCATTTGCTTAAGCATTCGATTGCCACTGAGGCTGAGCAGTTGCGCGTGAAAAGCTTCGTCCGCCTGCGCCCACGCATCCAGGTCGTCGCGCTTCAGCGCGGAGTCCATTGCATCTGACGCCTCCTCCAAGGGTCGTAGCTCCTCCGAACTCAAGCGCCTCGCGGCGGCAAGTTCAGCAGCGGTTGACTCGAGTGAGGTCAGTACCTCGTAGATTTCCTTCATGTCGGCCGGCGACACTGGAAGAACGCGCACACCGTGGCGTGGCACGACCTCCACGAGTCCTTCTTGCTGCAATCGCAGCAGCGCCTCGCGCACAGGAGTTCGACTCATTTCGAGTTGACTCGCTACCTCCTGCTCGGTGGCTTGGAAGCCCGGCGGCCAGCGGTTTTCGAGAATGTTGTCGCGGACCTTCCGGTACGCAGCTTCCGGCATTGTCAGCGACTCAACCTCCTCGACGCGAGCGCGCTCTTTGCGCGAAGAAACCATGCTTGCCTCCCACCCGACAGAACGGAAAACACCGACATAAAGATACGCATAAGGCACTTAATGTCAATGCATACATTAACGTATCCCTATTGTACGTCGACGCACCGATGAGAAGCTTCAGCAAATCAATGCCATGTCTCTGGCATCCCAGCCTGCACCCGGCCTTCAACAAAAAAAAGCCTCTACCGCGCGGATAGAGGCTGCGAAGAGACAACAACGCTATTTAGAGGAAGCCAATCGACAACCAAGGAATCGTTGCGACCAGCACTAGCCCCACGAAGAGGGCAATCATGTAGCCCCAGATGGGTCGAAGTCCTTCACTTGGCTCCACTCGTCCCACCGCGCAGGCAGCATAGTAGCCAACGCCCACCGGCGGCATGAACAGTCCCATGCCCATCGCCAGCACGACAATCATTGCATAGTGCACCTCATTCACACCGAGGCTTTTCGCAATTGGGAAAACGAGCGGTGCAAAGAGAACAATCGCCGGAATGCCCTCCAGGACGCTGCCAAGAATCACAAAGGCGACGATGGAGACCGCGATGAACATGGCCGGCCCACCCGGAAGGCTACTCATCAGTGCCGCCAAGTCCTGCGAGAAGCCTGACTGCGTTAGCGACCAGGCAACTGCAGTAGCAGCGCCGATGATGAAAAGGATTGCCCCGGACAGCGAGACAGTCTCTACCAGCATCTGGCCCAACCGCTTGATGTCGAAATGGCGATACACAATCGCACCAACAACCAGCGAATAGATGATGCCAATCGTCGAGACTTCGGTTGCAGTGGCCATCCCCTCTACCACGGCCGACCGAATCACGAACGGGAGTGCAAGAGCAGGCAGTGCCACGATGAACGCCTTCGCAATCTCAGACTTTGGCGTCTTCTTGACAGAGGACAGGTCTTCATTCTTGTAGCGCCACCACACCACAGTGCACAGCGTGATGCCGAGCACAACGCCTGGTAGCAGCCCACCGGTGAACAAGGCCGAAATTGAAACCCCCGTCACAGAACCAATCGTAATCAGCACGATGCTGGGAGGAATCGTTTCAGTCTGCGCGCCCGTTGCGGCCAATAGCGCGACAAGGTCACCGGGCTTGGCACCGCGCTGCTGCATCTCCGGGAAGAGTGCCGGCGCAACCGCTGCCATATCCGCAGTCTTCGAGCCCGAAATGCCGGAAACCAGATACATGGCCCCAACCAGCACGTATGACAAGCCTCCCCGAACATGTCCGAGCAGCGTGGCCAGGAAGCCCACCATAGCTCGCGCCATCCCGTTCGACTCAATCTGCAATCCCAGGAACACGAAGAGCGGCACCGCCAGCAGGATAAGGTGGCTCATCCCCTCGTCCAGTCGGCCCGCGAGAACGATGGTCGGTGTGGACGTTGATGTGAAAACATACGCCAGCGCCGACAGGGCGAACACAAACGCGATTGGTACCCCGAGGGCCACACCGAGGCCAATCATCCCAACGAAGAAAATCAGCAGATTCCAATTCCCGAAGTCGGTAAAGATTGGCTTGGCCACCGTCAGCAACCCGTAGACCGCTATCGCGACGACCGCAGCGATGAGCATGCTGCGAAACATCCCTTCCTTAAAAATCCGGAATGCAGCGAAGACAATCATAAGAGCTACGCCGGTGGGCAGCGCCGCGGCACGCCACAGGTTGGAAATCTCCAACGCAGGCGTCGTCACAATGGCCTCTTCCATTGCGTAATCAATCGCCGGATGCAGAATCGCAACCATGAACGCCAACGGTACCGCCAGTGCAATGGTTTCGAGTACTCGTCGATTGCGCGAGTTCGCACGCCCGACCAACGCCGTCATACGCATGTGCTGTCCGCGCTGGAATGCGATGGACGCACCAAGCATCGACAGCCAGATGAAGAGAATCGAGGCTAATTCGTCGGACCAAGTAATCGGCGTGTTGAGAACATAGCGCGCAATCACGCCTGTGAAAAGAATGCCGATTTCCGCAACGAGAATAGTCGATGCCACGATTTCCACGCAGCGAAGCAGGACATGCTCACACGAATCGGCAAAAGTTCGACGCCCCATGGGAATAGTCGATGATAGAGTTTCCATCGCAAACCTCACTATTGGCGGATTACGCCAGCTTGCCAGCTGTTGCTTCGAGCAACCCCCAGGCCTCGTCGCCCATCCGCTTGCGCCAGTCAGCGTAAAAGCCGGATTGCTGCAACTTGGCACGGAACGCATTGGTGTCGACGTCAGAGAACTGGATTCCCTTTGCCGTTAGATTCGCCTTGAGTTCCTTATTCAGCGTCTCCACGTCAGCGCGTTGCTGCAATGCGCTGTCATTCATCACCTTCGTAATGATGTCTCGCGTCGCGGCCGGCATAGACTCGAAGGAGCGTCGATTGGCGACCATCCAGAAACCATCCCACATGTGGTTGGTGTTCGAGATGTACTTGCCCACCTCATACATCTTCGCGAAGTAGATGCCAGCGAGGGGGTTCTCCAACCCGTCAGCGACTTTCGTCTGAAGCGCGGAATACGTTTCGCCCCAAGGGATGGAAACCGGCGAGGCGCCGATGGCCTTGAACATGGAAGTCCACAGCGGGCTCGGGGGAACGCGAATCTTGAAGGCTTTGATGTCGTCCGGCGTGCGAATGGCTTTGTTTGAGGACAAGGTCTGGCGGAAGCCGTTATCCCACATCTTGTCGAAGGCGATAAGGTTTGCCTTGGAGAAGGCATTGATAACGTGCTTGCCCAATGCACCGTCCATTGCAGCCCATACCTTGCTGTAATCAGAGAAGGCGAATCCGATGCCATTGATAGATGCAACCGGAACGAGCGTCGCCAGGACGAGTCCAGTCTGGACGAACAGGTCAATGCCACCCGCGCGCAACTGCGCGAGCATGTCAGCATCCGTTCCCAACTGGCTTGCCGGGAAGACTTGGATGTCTACCGCACCGTTGGTCTGCTCCTTGATTTTTGCGCTCGCCTCTCGCAGGCGAACGTTCAGAGGATGGTCGACCGGCATGATGTTCGCGCACTTCAGCTTGAACTTTGCCTGGCCGAAGACGAGGCCCGGGAACGCCATTGAGGCACCGGCGGCCGCTGCTCCAGTGAGCACGAGCCTGCGACGGGTGGAATTGACCATGTTGTCTCCTTACTTCGTTCTATATCGCTTTACACAACCGTAACCTTCACTCGCCGAAGAACTTCATCAGTTCCTGCGAGATGAATTCCGGCTGTTCCTCGGTGACCCAGTGGCCGCAGTCAGGAATCAAGCCGCCACGGACGTCCTCTGCAACGCGCTTCACGGATTCAATCGTGTCCATGCCGCGACCGAAGCTCTTGCTTCCCCCGAGCGCGAGGACCGGCATCTTGAGCTTGCCGTTGGCCTCCAGCATTGCCTTGTTGTCTTCGTTATCCTGGGGCAATGCGCGGTAGAAGGAGTACATCGCGCGCATGGCACCGGGCTTGGTGTAGGTGCGCAGATACTCCTTCTTGTCTTCCTCGGAAATGCAAGTCGGACGATGACCGTAGTTTTCGAACAGCCAGTTGAGAATCAGGTGTTCACGGTCTTGGAACAGCACCTCTGGGAAGTCGGGGGTGCGGAACAGCGCGTGGTGCCAACGGCGGCCGTTCTGGGAAAAATCGTGCCCATCGCCCGGAATCGCTACGTCAAGAATTGCGAGCTTGCGCACCGCCTCCCGATGTTGAGCGGCCAGCGAGAATGCAGTCGGACCACCCCAGTCATGGCCAACCAGGAAGAATTCCTTGATGTTCAGCTTCTGCAGCAGTTGCCAGACGTCGTTGGAGACCGTCTTCTTGTCGTAGCCGGAGCCAGGCCTGGAGGAATCGCCGAGGCCGCGCAGGTCCGGAGCAATCACGGAGTACTTCTTGGTGAGCTCCGGAATAATGAAACGCCATTCATACGAAGTCTGCGGGATGCCGTGCAGCAGTACAACCGGAAACCCCTCGCCTGCCTTGAGGTAGTGCAGGGTGACATCATCCAGGTCGGCGTAGTGACTTGTAACTTGGGTCATTTCATTTCCTTAGAAGGCAGCGGTCTGGCGTTGGCGTGTGGCACAGCCGCGAAGTGGCACAGAACAGCAGAGTCATCCCATCGCCCCTTGCCCTGGCCACTGACAGCAGGGAAGACATAAAGGCAACCTGGAAAACCGCGTCGCAACGTTCTCGCGGCGCGCCGCTTCCAGAACCACGCGACGACTCAAAAAAATGAGAAATAGACTTCGCGCGTGAATATCTCGCTTTAAATAAAGCTCAATTTCGCGCTAGAAATTTGGAAAAGCGTTTCGACTTTTTCATGTTGTCTCCAGAGCACGACGGCGGTGGACGTGCTTCTATTTATAGGGCCTTGCGTGGCCCGGTGATGGTATGTTGGTTCACGGGAATGATGCGGTCAAGCGAATAAAAACCGTGTATGAGTGAACTGGGTTCACCTTTCCAATCCTCAACGAGGGGGCTGGTTGGCAAGCCAGCGCAGATGTAGTGCTTCCTACGCTTCCTCGCCTTTTGGCCCCTTGCGCCCTGCACAACGTGGTGTTCTGCAGGCACTTATATGCAAAGAAGTGCAAACTGAAGGGGAAGTGGCAGAGATATCCGTCAAGGCAGGCGTGCGAACAAGACCGCACCTCTGGAAGAGTAGTTGTTTACCCGTAGGTGCACATGGGTTCGCAATTCGCCTTGACGCATGCACGGAACAGAATTAAAAGGCTCTATCGGTGATGTGAGTTCGTTCTTGCTGTGCGCAAAATTCCCCCCCTGGCAACCCTCCAAGCCTTTGAAGCGGCGTCCCGCTTGGGCTCGTTCATCCGCGCGGCGGAAGAGCTTCATTTGACGCCGTCCGCCGTGAGTCACCGTATCCGGGACCTGGAACGGCTTCTCGGGATTCAACTGTTCCATCGCATTCACCGCTCTGTCATCCTCACAGACGCGGGACGGAAGTTTGCAAAGAACGTCGGAGATGCCTTTGGTCAAATCGAATCAGGCGTTCAAGAGATTTCCCGGGCCGGAAAGAGTGACCTTATTAACGTTCACGTTGTGCCCAGCCTTGGCGCCCAGTGGTTGATGCCAAGAATCGCGCGCTTCACGACGATGTACCCAGACGTAGACGTGCGGATTACCGCCTCGGGCGAAAAGGTCGACCTTGAGGACGGCATGGTGGACTTTGATATTCGCTATGGGGCGGGACTAGCACGAGCAGGAATAGAGACGGAGATGTTTCCGCCCGAGCCTATCGTGGCTCTTTGCTCACCGAATCTAGTCGAAGGGGACCCGGGGCTTCGGAGCCCCACTGACCTTTCACAACAGATGCTTATCCATTCGGAGGTGAACCTCTACACGTGGCGAAATTGGGAAGCCGACCATCCGGGCGTGCAACTGAACTTAGAGCGAGGGCCACGCTTCGACCGTTCGTTCATGTCGATTTTTGCGGCAATCGATAGTTTGGGCGTGTGCTTGGAAAGTATGCTGCTGGTGGAGCGGCAGCTTGCATCGGGCAGTCTCGTACTTCCCTTCGGCAAAGAGGGCCCTCGCATCGAATGCCATAGCCTGAACTACCTCTCCAGTCGGGGCCACCTCCCGAAAATGCGTCTATTCCGGGAGTGGCTCATGCAAGCACTGGCAGAAAGTCCAAGTCTGAATAGCGGCTGACGTTCGACGAGTCACCACCCCTCGATTTACTTCAGGTCAGGGAAGCTGTATCCCGTCAGACGCCGACCCGTGCATTCACTAGGCTATCAAGATGGCGCGGAAATCATTCACGTTTGTGTATGTCGGCCCTGTAATGAGCAAGTCGTCAATGGCACTGAAGTATCCATAAGAATCGTTGCGGTTCAGATGGTCCGCAAGTTTGTGCCCGGCAACCAAGCCTCGGATTAGGGTGTCAGGAGTCACGAAGGCACCAGCATTGTCCTCAACGCCGTCTATGCCATCGGTGTCTGCCGCCAGTGCCCAGATTCCAGGACATCCCTGCAGTGCCTGCGCGAGACCCATACAGAATTCACCGGCTCGCCCGCCTTTTCCCTTGACCTGTCCCGGCTCTCGAGGACGCACGGTAACTGTGGTCTCACCTCCCGACAGGATGACGCAGGGGCGCGGGAAGGGCTCGCCTCGCTTGGCGACGGAACGTGCTAGCGCCGCATGCACCATCCCAACATCGCGCGACTCCCCCTCAACCTCGTCGGAGAGAATATAAGCATTGACGCCGGCGGCGTTCGCCGCCTCAGCGGCCGCCTCCAGCGAACGTTGTGGCGTCGCAATCAGATAGGTCTCATTTCCATCAAAACAGGGGTCACCCTGCTTCGGAGTCTCCAAGGAGCCGGACCTTAATGCCTCTTCGGTCGCAAGGGGGACTGCAATGCCGTAGCGACGTAGGATTTCTAGGGCTTGCTCGCACGTACTGTCGTCAGCCACCGTTGGACCGCTGGCAATGGTCGAAACGTCGTCGCCGGGAACATCGCTGATAGCCAACGTGACAACCTTTGCCGGACTGCAGGCGGCAGCAAGTCGGCCACCTTTAATGGATGACATATGTTTCCGGACGCAGTTCATCTCCGAAATGTTGGCGCCCGATAGCAACAACTGTTGGTTGATGCGCTGCTTGTCGGCGAAATCCAGGCCTTCAGCTGGGAGTGTCAGCAGCGACGAGCCGCCCCCGGAGATTAGACAAACGACAAGGTCGTCTGCGGTCAGCCCTTTCACCATCTCCAGCATGCGCCCTGCGGCGACTCGCCCTGCTTCATCTGGCACCGGATGGGCTGCCTCGACAATCTCGATTCTTTGTGGCGCGTCGGACTCGCGCGGCGGTGTATGGCCATAGCGCGTCACCACCAAGCCCTCGAGAGGCGCGCCGGCCGGCCACAAGGAATCGAATACCCGCGCCATCGCACCGCTGGCCTTGCCAGCCCCCACCACAATGGTGCGGCCACGCGGCGGCTTTGGCAGATACTCGGCGAGTACAGCTGCCGGTTGGGCGCTGCGGACCGCGCTGTCGAACAGTCGTTGAAGGAAATCTCGCGGGTCGTTCATAGATTGGGGAACACGGAAGGTGAGAAACGCGGCACTACCAGGTGAACTGGGACCACCAAGCGCGGCAACGCCAACATACCGGGTGAAGGGAATCTGGCTGCGAGCGCAGTGATTCTGGGTTACAGCAATCCGTCCGGCAAACGATAAAATGTCACGCATTCTTTACGCCCCTGCATGCTGCATCGCAACACCGCCTTTACCAGCTGGCTGCCATGATTCCTCCCCTGACGTCTCTACTCGCTTTTGAGGCCATTGCACGCCGCAAGAGCTTTGCCCTTGCCGCGACAGAACTGCATCTGACGCCGTCGGCAGTTAGTCATCAGGTGGCCCGATTGGAAAAGCTGATTGGGCTAAGGCTTTTCGAGCGCTCCACGCGGGGCGTGGAACTGACGCCCGCGGGGCAGACCTATCTCTCACGCGTCGCCGGTGCGCTTGGCGCCATCAACTCCGCCACCGAAGACTTGCGACACGGTGTCCAGGACTCGCTCTACATTCACTCCAGTCCTAGTTTTGCCAGCCTATGGCTGATGCCCAGAATCGCGAACTTTGCGCGTCGCCATCCAGAAATCTCGCTAGGACTATCGGCTTCCCCTGAGCACTCGGACTTCGAAATTGGGCAGGTCGATGTCGACATCCGTTACGGTCTGCCCAACTGGCCGGATTTGGAAGTCGAGCCGGTTTTCTCGGAGCGGGTTGTTCCTCTTGCCAGCCCGGATTTCCTTAGCCGACACCCGGTTCAGTCTCCTGAAGACCTGGTCCAAGTTCCCCTTATTCAGTCTCGTATTAGTCTCGTACAGTGGCCGGAGTGGTTCGCGGACTACGCTCCGGACTTGCATGCTGAGAGGATTCCGCTTCGCTTTGACCGCTCCATGATGAGTATTGATGCGGCAGTCCAAGGCCTTGGGATTGCGCTTGAGAGCACAAAGCTAGCAGCGGAGCACCTTAAGGCCGGGCGTCTTTGCCGCGTGTTTGATGAGGAGCTTGGCCTCGATATCGTGCAGCACCATGTCGTCTATCCTGCTCGGCACGCAGCGCGCCCGGAGGTGGTTAGCTTCCTCGAATGGTTGCGTGAGGAAAGCCGTCTCACCGGCGCGGAATGACTTTCCTCGGCCGCCAACTCCTTACATGACACGCATTCAATAATCCCTGAATTTTCATCGCTTGCCTCACGTAGAGACTGTCGCGAAGAATTAAGTCCTCTTCCGACAAACTACAACGGAGACAAAGCGGCCGAGTAAGTCCGCTCGGCGTGCATAAAGCTATGACCGCACATGAACTTCAGCCACTGGCGCACGCCATTCGCTTTCTGTCCATCGACGCGATTGTCCGCGCAACTGAGGGGCACCAAGGCGTGCCCCTAGGCATGGCCGAGATTGCCACCGCTCTCTACGCCAAACAACTCAAATTCAACCCGCAAGACCCCACTTGGTGGGACCGCGACCGTGTCGTTCTCTCTAACGGTCACGGTTCGATGCTGCTGTACTCCCTGCTGTGTCTGACCGGCTACGAGCACATTACACTTGACCAGGTGAAGAGCTTCCGCGAACTAGGCTCCCACTGTGCCGGCCATCCCGAGTACGACCCCAAGCTTGGTATCGAGGTCACTACTGGACCTCTCGGCCAGGGCATCGCGAATGCATTTGGTATGGCCGTCGCTGAAGCCTTCCTTAATGCCCGCTTCGGTGATGACCTCGTCAACCACCGCACTTACGCCTTCGTCGGCGACGGTTGCCTGCAAGAGGGCATCGGCCAAGAGATGATTTCGCTGGCCGGTCACCTGAAGTTGTCGAAGCTCACGCTGCTGTGGGACGACAACCAGATTACGGACGATGGCAAGACCGAACTCTCCATTAGTGAGAACGTCGCGGAACGGTTCCGAGTCGCCGGCTGGCAAGTCGTGGAAGTCGACGGACATAACATCGCTGACGTTTCCGAAGCGCTTGAGTTGGCCAAAGCTGACCCGCGCCCTTCGATGATTGCGTGCCGTACAGTCATTGGCAAAGGCATTCCGCGCGTGCAGGGCCAACGCGGCGGCCATAGTGCCCGCCTGTACGAAGAGGACGCCAAGGCCGCTCGCGAGCTGCTCAATTGGCCGCATGGCCAGTTCGAAATCCCGGAAAACATCCTCTCGGGTTGGCGCGGCTTCGGTGCACGCAACCAGAACACCTATGAGGACTGGAAGGCCCGCGTGGCGGCTCTTCCGGCGGAAAAGCGGGCCGAGTTCGAACGCATTATGCGTGGCGAATTGCCTGCGGGTTGGGAGCAAGTCCTGCACGACTTCAAGCGAAAGTGCTTTGACTCCGACGAGTTCCCTGGCGGCATCCAGATTTCCGGAGCTATCAACCAAGCGCTTGCCGAGATAATGCCCGAGCGCATGGTTGGATGTGCAGACTTGGAAGCGCCGACAGGCCATAAGGGACCGCTGCAGGCGTTCACAGCAACCAATCGGAGCGGCTCGTACGTCCATTGTGGCGTCCGCGAGCACCTGATGGGCGCCATGGCCAACGGCATGGCCGCACATGGCGGGATTTTGCCACTCAGCGTCACGTACCTTGCTTTCTCTGATTATGAGCGCCCCGCAATGCGGATGGCCGCGCTCATGGGTCTGCCGGTGAAGTTCGTCTTCAGCCACGACTCCATTGGCATCGGCAAGAACGGCCCCACTCACCAGCCGGTTGAGATTCTGGCCTCGCTGCGCGCCATGCCAAACATGCTTGTCATGCGTCCCGCGGACGCGACCGAAGCCGCAGAGTGCTGGGAGACCGCGATGGCGCATCGTACTGGCCCGGTCAGCATGGTGTTTGCGCGCCAGAAGCTGCCCCGCGTGCGTCAAGCCCACACTGAAGAAAATCTCAGCCGGAAAGGCGGCTACGTACTCTCCGAGGCATCGCGCAGCAAGCGCCAGGTCACGCTTTTGGCAACTGGCTCCGAAGTAGCGATTGCGCTCGAAGCGCAGAGGCGACTGGAAGCGCTCGGCATCGCCACGGCAGTCGTCTCGCTGCCTTGCTGGGAACTCTTCGATGCTCAGGACGCCGCGTACAAGGCTGCTGTCCTTGGCAGGGACGGAGTGCGGATTGGTATTGAAGCCGCGCTGAGGTATGGCTGGGACCAATATTTGGGAATTGATGGTGGATTTGTCGGGATGAAGGGCTTTGGAGCGCCTGGCCCAGCTGACGCTCTCTATCGCCTTTTCAACATCACGCCTGACGCAGTGGTTCTTGAAGCCCAGCGTCTCCTTGAAACTGCTGGAGCCAAGTAATCATGAAAATCGTTTTTCTCGACAGCGCGACTCTTCCCCCGAAAACCATCCTACGGACGCCGAACTTCCCGCACACCCTCCAGGTGTTCGAATACACGGCGCCAGAGGATGTCCCGGCCCGCATCGCGGATGCCGGCATCGTTGTCCTGAACAAGTCGAAGCTGACCGCGGGCGCCATCGCAGATGCGCCGCGACTGAAACTCGTCGCCGTGGCAGCAACCGGCTACGACAACGTGGATGTGCGTGCCTGTTCCGCGCGGGGCATCGTTGTCAGCAACATTCGGAACTACGCGATTCACACCGTTCCCGAGCACACTTTCGCATTGATTTTTGCCCTTCGTCGCAGCATCACGGCTTACCAGGATGCCGTCCGCAGGGGACGGTGGCAGGAATCCGGCCAGTTCTGCTTCTTCGACTACCCCATCCGCGACTTGGCCGGCTCGACGCTCGGCATCATTGGCGATGGCGTCCTTGGGCAGTCGGTCGCCACAATGGGCCGGGCATTGGGCATGAATGTCCTCTTCTCGACGTACAAGGGTCGGAACGATATGGGCCCGCTGTACACGCCGTTCGAAGATGTCCTCGCTAAGTCGGACATTGTCACGCTTCACTGTCCGCTGATGCCGTCGACTCGCAACCTGATTGGTGCCAACGAGTTTGCACTGATGTCGCGCAAGCCGCTTCTGATTAATACGGCCCGTGGCGGTCTCGTTGATGAGTCGGCTGTGGGACCCGCGCTCGATGCGGGCCACATCTCCGGGGCGGCGTTCGACGTGGTTAGTGTGGAACCGCCCCCGCCAAATCATCCGTTCAATGCCTTGCTGGAGCGTCCGGACTTCATCCTTACCCCGCACGTGGCCTGGGCAAGCGAAGAAGCGACTCAAGGTCTGGCGGACCAGTTGGTGGACAACATCGAGTCGTTCGTCGCCGGCAAGCCCGTCAATCAAGTGGGCTGACCCCTATAGCACGCGTCCGTTGGCGAATTCCGAAGCGGACGCGTGAACTCGCTGGCCCGAGGAGCCAGCGCCTTCCCCATGAAGTCAGTCTCGGGTTAACCCTCCCTAGGGACCACTTGCCGACTAGGTCTACTCATCATACCATTAGACCATCATGCCAGGCACTTAACCATTTCCCCACCGCGGAAGAGTTCTCCTCTCTTCAGGTTTCTTTTTCTCGGTGGTTTAGGACGCGCGCCCAAATCCGGCCACGTCCCCTTTCTATTAGTCGGACGTGCGTTGCCAATTCTTCGCCGTCCTTATCGTGTCGACGCATACTCCGCCGCCTCTCTACATTGACGCATCAGAGGCCGGCAACGTGAGTCGGAGCTTTCGCCCTGAACGCCGGGCGTTGCAGTATCAGCATCGGAGATTTTCATGAGCCTGCGCCGCGAGCGCCATACAAAGATTGTGGCAACTTTGGGTCCTGCTTCGTCGGATGCAGAAAAGATTCTGCAACTGGTCCAAGCAGGCGCGGATACCTTTCGCCTGAACTTCAGTCATGGCACGCATGAAGACCATGCGGCGCGCCTTCGCGTGATTCGGGAGGTGGAGTCCGTCGTGGGCAGGCCTATCGGCGTGCTGTTGGATTTGCAGGGTCCGAAGCTGCGGCTTGGCACGTTTGGCGACGGCCCCGTAAAGCTCAATGCCGGACAAGAGTTTCGCCTTCAACTGGCCCCTGTGGTCGGCAACTGGCAAGTCGCACAGCTACCCCATCCCGAAATCTTTGAGGCACTGTCGCCAGGCAACGCACTGCTCATTGATGACGGCCGCGTCCGCCTTCGGGTGACTTCTTGCGGCCCGGATTTCGCCGAGACGGTAGTTGAAACGGGCGGCAAGGTTTCCGATAGAAAGGGCGTGAATGTCCCTGACTGTGCTCTGCAACTGTCGGCGTTGACGGAGAAGGACCATCGAGACCTGAAGTTCGGGCTCCAACTCGGCGTCGACTGGGTGGCATTGTCCTTTGTTCAGACGGCTCGCGACATCGAAGAACTCCGGGAAATTGTCGGCTCAGGCGTCGGGATTATGGCGAAGATTGAAAAGCCTGCCGCCATTACTGACATCGAGGCGATTGTCGCTGCGACCGACGCGATTATGGTTGCACGGGGCGACTTGGGGGTCGAAATGCCTCCGGAAGAAGTACCGGCAATTCAGAAGCGTCTGACCCGACTCTGTCGCGAAGCTGGCAAGCCCATCGTGGTAGCGACGCAGATGCTCGATTCGATGGTTAGTTCGCCTGCGCCTACCCGAGCCGAGGCATCAGACGTCGCGACTGCTGTGTACGATGGTGTCGATGCCGTGATGCTGTCGGCCGAGTCGGCCAGCGGAGACTATCCCGTTGAAGCAGTTCAGATGATGTCTCGAATCATCCGAAATACTGAACGGGACCGACTGCAGCGAGACACCATGGGCGCCATTGCCGCAACTCGGCGCGCTGATGCCCCGGATGCCATTGGCGCGGCCATTCGCACAGCAGCAGACATCCTGCCGCTGTCGGCTTGCGTGACATACACGCTGTCTGGCTCCAGCGCTCTGCGCGTTGCCCACGAACGCCCCAACGTGCCCATCGTCGGCATGACTCCCAAAATCGAGACCGCGCGCCGGTTGGCGGTCGTGTGGGGCGTTCATGCTGTCCATGGCGATGACGCAAAGAGCGTCGAGGACATGGTTCAGCATGCCACCGACGTCGTTCGTGCGGAAGGATTCGAACCGGAATCTCGTCCATTCGCGATTGTGGCCGGAATGCCGTTTGGAACGCCGGGTTCCACGAACTTTTTGCGATTCGTGCTCCCAACGCAAAGCCAGCCGAAGTAAAGCTGCTGGCGGCGGGCCATAGCTCATACAGTCTTGGACCGCCCAAGCGCTGCTGGATGCAAATGATGGACATAGCGCTCGCGTAGCAACTGTCTACGCGGCGCCCACCAACTTCTTTTTCGTCAAACAATGAGTGCAATCGTAGACATCATCGGCCGGGAAGTTCTCGACTCGCGCGGCAACCCCACCGTCGAGTGCGACGTCCTACTCGAATCTGGCGTCATGGGCCGTGCCGCCGTGCCGTCCGGCGCATCCACAGGCTCGCGCGAAGCCATCGAACTGCGCGACGGCGACAAAAGCCGTTATCTGGGCAAGGGCGTGCTTAAGGCCGTCGAGCACATCAACACAGAAATCGCCGAAGCCATCATGGGCTTGGAAGCCTCCGAACAGGCATTCCTGGACCGCACGCTGATTGAACTGGATGGCACCGAGAACAAGAGCCGCCTGGGTGCAAACGCCATGCTGGCCGTGTCGATGGCCGTAGCCAAGGCCGCTGCAGAAGACGCCGGCCTGCCGTTGTACCGCTACTTTGGTGGTTCGGGCCCCATGCAGTTGCCGGTGCCGATGATGAACATCGTTAACGGGGGAGCGCACGCCAACAACAGCTTGGACGTCCAAGAATTCATGATTATGCCGGTGTCTGCGAAGAGCTTCCGCGAAGCCCTACGTTGCGGCGCCGAAGTCTTCCACGCACTGAAGAAGATTCTTGCCGACCACGGCATGTCTACCGCCGTGGGCGACGAGGGTGGCTTTGCCCCCAACTTCTCGTCCAACGAGGAGTGTCTGAACACCATCGTCCAAGCGGTCGAAAAAGCGGGCTACCGCATGGGTGAAGACGTATTACTGGCAATGGACTGTGCCGCCAGCGAGTTCTATCACGAGGCAGAGGGTGTGTACGTCCTGGAGGGAGAAGGTCTGAAGCTGTCGTCGACCCAGTTCGCGGACTACCTCGCGAAGCTCTGCGATAAGTTTCCCATCGTGTCAATCGAGGACGGCATGGCCGAGGGTGATTGGGATGGCTGGAAAGTCCTGACCGAGAAGCTTGGTAACCGCGTGCAATTGGTGGGCGACGACCTCTTCGTGACCAACACCAAAATCCTGAAGGAAGGCATTGAGAAAGGCATCGGCAACTCAATCCTCATCAAGATTAACCAGATTGGCACCTTGTCCGAGACGTTCGCCGCCATCGAGATGGCCAAGCGAGCCGGCTACACCGCCGTGATTTCGCATCGTTCGGGAGAGACGGAGGACAGCACCATCGCTGACATCGCGGTGGGCACCAATGCCGGCCAGATTAAGACCGGCTCGCTGTCGCGTTCGGACCGAATCGCAAAGTACAACCAGTTGCTGCGCATCGAGGAAGACCTGGGCGAAGTAGGAAGCTATCCCGGCAAAAGCGCTCTTTACAACGTGCTGTAACGTGCCGGCGGGCAGGCTATTCGGCCTGCCCGCCGCTAACCGGGCCGGCCCAGGTGCGTACCACTGGCCACGGAATGTAGCGATAACTGCCCCAGAAAGGGGCAGTTATCTAACTGATATCATCTCATCTTCTGGCATGATGACATGAAAGGTGAGTCCCTATGGCTGCTGAGCCCATCCAACGTAGGCGGCTGTTCGAGGATGTACTCGAGCGACTGACAGAGAGGATTCGAAGCGGGGAAATCCCCCCTGGTGAGCAGCTGCCAGCTGAACGCGACCTCATGGAGTACTACGCTGTGGGTCGGCCTGCAATTCGCGAGGCTCTTCAGTCTCTCGAGCGAGCAGGCATTATTGAGATTGCGCACGGCGAGCGCGCGCGCGTCGTGATTCCTACCGCCGAGCATCTAATGCGGCAGATTGGAGCCGGTGCCCAACACCTGCTTAGGTCGAGTCCAAATTCCCTCGCGCATCTCAAGGACGCGCGCCTTTTCCTCGAATGTGGACTGGCTCGCCTTGCCGCCGCCAATGCGACGGAGCGCGACATCGAGATTCTCCAAACTCGCATCGAAGACCAACGCGCGGCTACGAGCAATCCGGAAGAGTTCCTCACGCGCGACATGGCGTTCCACCGCGAAGTGGCACGGATAAGCGGGAATCCAATTTTTCCCGCCATCGTGCAGGCGCTCTTTGAGTGGGCCCGCGAATACTATCGAGGGATTGTTCGGGCGCCCGGCGTTGAAAACCTCACCCTGGAGGAACATCAGCGGGTTGTTGATGCTATTGCAAAGCATGACGGCGAGGCTGCCGCCAAGGCAATGCAAGACCACCTCACGAGAGCAAATGCCCTCTACAAGGCGATTTCCGGCACGGTAGACATCTCTTAGGCTTGAGTCCGAAGGGTTCGCCTCGCTCGCTGTCTGCTGCCTAGATTCCTCTCCCCTTAAGGCGCCTTAACGCCTCCCCGCTCATATCTGAGCGGGCATCCGCCTCCTAAGTACTCCCTCCATCACTCATAAGGGTTAACGCCACATAAACGGCCCTTGTCGTCTTGGCATACTCATCATACCATTACACCATCATGCCAATACGGGCATGGACGCTTTAGCAGGCCCGCACAAACCACGGCGGCAGGCCGCTTGAGAAAGTGAACCCACTGGAGACTTGTTGTGACAGAGAAGATTGCGTTGTTTGGCGCCGGCGGAAAAATGGGCGTGCGGCTGGCGAAGAACCTGCTCAAATCCGACTATCGCGTCAGCCATGTCGAGCCGAGCGAAGTGGGTCAGAAGCGCCTGCGCGACGAATTGGGCGTCAGCTGCGTCAGCACGGACGAGGCACTCGACGGCGTCGATGTCGTCATCCTGGCAATTCCCGACACCATCATCGGCAAGGTCGCTGCTCAAATCGCTCCGCAGCTGAAGCCCGGCACCATGGTCATGACGTTGGATGCCGCAGCTCCCTTCGCTGGACATCTGCCCGACCGCCCAGACCTCACCTACTTCGTCGCTCACCCCTGCCATCCGCCCATCTACAACGATGAGACGGAGCCGGAAGCACGTCGGGATTACTTTGGTGGTGGCGCCGCGAAGCAGTCGATTACGAGCGCACTGATGCAAGGTCCGGAAGAGGCATTCGACCTTGGCGAGGCAGTCGCGAAGGTCATCTATGCGCCTATCCTGCGTTCCTACCGCCTGACGGTCGAGCAGATGGCAATTCTGGAGCCGGGCCTGTCAGAGACCATCTGCGCAACGCTCCTCCAGGTCATGCGTGACGCGATGGACGAGACCGTTCGTCGCGGCGTACCCCGGGAGGCCGCGCGGGATTTCCTGCTCGGACACATGAACATTCTGGGCGCGGTCATCTTTAACGAAATCCCCGGTGCCTTCTCAGATGCATGCAACAAGGCCATTGAGTTCGGAAAGCCCCGCTTGATGCGCGATGACTGGCTGAAGGTGTTTGACCGCCACGAAATCGCTGACAGCATCCGCCGCATTACCTGAGTTGAGACTCGCAATTTCTAAGCGCTGTCAGCACCCCTGACAGCCCTACCAATGTATAGGAGTCAACGTGGGTAATCGCATTTACGCCACCTATTGGCTGGAAACCGGAGACGACCCCAAGCGGGCGGCCGAAGCCATTGCTGGCGAGCAGTCCAGTGGAACCTTTGTAGCATTGCCCACGGAAACTGCTGAACTCAAAGAACGCTCGGGCGCACGCGTCGAAAACATCGAAGTACTGGAGACCGTGTCTTCGCCCAGCCTGCCGGGTGGCATGAAGGGCGACCGGTACCATCGGTGCCGCCTGACCATTTCCTGGCCGCTTGAGAACCTGGGCCCGTCCTTGCCCAATCTCATGTCGACCATCGCTGGCAACCTGTTCGAACTCAAGCAGGTCTCCGGCCTCCGGCTTCTGGACTTGCAGCTGCCGCATGAGTTCGCTCAGGCCTATCCAGGCCCAGCCTTCGGTATCGAAGGGACGCGCAAGCTGGCCGGCATCTCCGAGGGGCCGCTCATCGGCACCATCATCAAGCCCAGCGTGGGCTTGTCCATTGAGGAAACTGCTCGACAGGTGAAGTTGCTGGTCGATGGCGGCATCGACTTCATCAAGGACGATGAGTTGCAAGGCGATGGCGGCTACTGTCCGTTCGACGACCGAGTATCTGTTGTCATGCAGGTTGTCAACGAAGCGGCCCAGCGAACCGGTCGCAAAGCCATGGTCGCGTTCAACCTCACCGGTGACCTCGACCAAATGAAGCGCAGACACGACCATGTTCTCGCAGAGGGCGGAACGTGCGTCATGGTGTGTCTGAACTCGGTAGGCATCATTGGCCTGCACGAACTGCGTAAGCATTCGCAGTTGCCCATCCATGCTCACCGCGCAGGTTGGGGCTATCTGACCCGCAGTCCGGCTCTGGGCTGGGAATACGCACCGTGGCAGAAAATCTGGCGTCTGGCTGGTGCTGACCATCTGCACGTCAACGGGCTGCGGAACAAGTTTAGCGAGTCCGACGAGAGCGTTATCGCCGCTGCCAGGTCGGTGTTGGCGCCAGTCATGCCGGAAGCACCGATGACTGCTATGCCCGTTTTCAGCTCTGGCCAGACCGGTTTGCAAGCGGCAGACACCTTTGCGGCACTCGGCTGCGCAGACCTGATTCATACGGTCGGTGGCGGGATTTTCGGGCACCCCGGCGGCGTTGGAGCTGGCGTAGAAGCTCTGCGAGAGGCTTGGGCCGCTGCCATGAGCGGCACACCTTTGGGACAGCAAGCTGAGCGTTCCGCCGCGTTGGGCCAAGCACTGGAGTTTTGGAAATGACATCCTCGGTGTCTTCCAAGCTTCCACCTGGACTGCTACTCGCCTACTACGGCGACGACTTTACAGGCTCGACGGATGCCATGGAGGCGATGACGGCTGCGGGTATCCCGACCATGCTGTTTTTCCAAAGTCCGACGCCTGAGATGCTCGCGCGGTTTCCCAGCGTGAGATGTGTTGGGCTTGCTGGTGCCTCTCGTGGCAAAGGGCCCGCATGGATGGAGGCAGAGCTGCCTCGAGCCTTTGAAAGCTTGCGAAAGCTCGGCGCCCCCATTCTGCAATACAAGGTTTGCTCGACGTTCGACTCCTCCCCCACTGTCGGTTCAATAGGGAAGGCAATCGACGTGGGCGCTACGGCCGTAGGTGGAGCATGGGTGCCCATCGTCGTCGGAGTTCCGCGACTTAAGCGTTACCAGGCATTTGGGAATCTGTTCGCTGCGGTCGATGGGCAGTGCTATCGACTGGATAGACATCCGACCATGTCGCGGCATCCCGTCACCCCGATGTCGGAGTCCGACCTTAGGGAGCATCTCGCTCAGCAGACGCAGCGCCCAATTGAACTGGTTGACCTCGTGCAACTGTCCTCTGGGAACGCAACGCCTCCTGCGCCAGTAAGTGCCCAGGCCGCTCCAGCCGTATTCATCGACGTAGTGGATGAGGCGACCTCGCAGGCAGCTGGTGAGCTAGTCTGGGAAGGTCGAGGCGATGGCATCTTCTCTGCGTCGTCATCCGGTTTGCAATATGCCCTGACTGCGTACTGGCGTAGTCGCGGCTGGATTCCGAGCGAGTATGAGTTGGAGAAGGCTCGACCGGTTCCTGTTATTGCGGGTGTCAGCGGGAGCTGCTCGCCAGTCACTGCAAGGCAGCTCGAATGGGCAGAGAAGAACGGCTTCGGCACAATCAGGCTCGACGTGCAGAAGGTCTTGGACAACGACACCGCAGGGCAAGAAGTGGAGCGTGTCTCGTCGGCCGCAGTCCAGGCTTTGTCCATCAATGTCAGCCCTATCATCTACAGCGCCAAGGGTCCAGACGACCCCGCAGTGCTCCAGTTCAGCGAAATGGCAAACCAAGCAGGCCTCTCTCGGCTTGAGGCTGCCAATAGGGTCAGCAATGCGCTTGCTCAGAGCATGCGTCGTGTTCTGGACGCAACCGACCGCACCAAGCTGCGTCGCGTCGCAGTTGCCGGCGGTGATAGCTCCGGCGACGTCGCCAGCGCCCTGGACATCACGGCGCTATCGGTCAAAGCGCCGCTCACACCGGGCGCCCCGTTATGCCAAGCCTGGTCCGAATTACCCCAGCGTGATGGCCTCGAGATTGTGCTGAAGGGTGGCCAGATGGGTAATGAGCAGTTTTTTGGAAGCGTCCTAGCGGGTAGCTGAATTGGCCCACACGCAAACAGCGTGAGCGAAGAGCGTTGACTTTCGACCAAAGTGCCCTAGCCGCGGCGTCAATAGCGTCGCGGCCGCCGGGCAACGGAGACACTAAATGAAAATAGCCTTTTTTGGCCTCGGTACGATGGGCCTTCCGATGGCAATCAACTTGGTCAAAGCTGGCCACCAGGTGACAGGTTTTGATAAATCCATCGAGCAAACCAAGCGCCTTGTTGCTGCAGGAGGCCTGACCTCAACCAGTACCTCTCCAGCAGCCAGCGAGGCTGACGTCGTGATTTCGATGCTACCGGACGATGCAACGACTCGGGCGGCTATCGTCGAATCGGGCGTCATCGCGGAATTGGCTTTTGGTGCGATACACATCAACATGGGTACGGTATCGGTCGCACTCTCGCGCGAGTTGACCCAGTTGCATCGCCAGCACTATGGACACTACGTTGCCGCTCCGGTACTCGGCCGGGTCAATGCTGCCGAAGTGGGCCAGTTGAACATCCTAGCCGCAGGTGCTGCGGATGCGCTCCTGACTATCAAGCCACTGTTCGAAGTCCTGGGCCAGCGCATTTGGCATTTTGGCGAGAAGCCCGAACAGGCAAACGTGGCAAAGCTGGCCGCCAATTTCATGATTGGAAGCGCCATCGCAACGATGGGCGAGGCAGTCACGCTCGCGGCCGCCTACGGTGTTTCGAAAATTGATTTCATGGAACTTGTGACAAGCACCGTGTTCGATGCGCCAGCCTATCGCAACTATGGTCATGCAATCGCACGGGAAAGCTTTGAGCCGCCTGGCTTCAAACTCGCGCTTGGCCTCAAGGATGTGAAGCTCGCCATGAGCGCCGCCGAAGAGGTCAACGTCCCCCTGCTTATGGCAAGCGTCTTGCGCGACGCACATATCGATAGCCTCGCACACGGGGAAGGAGACATGGACTGGGCGGCCCTATCGCGCGCAGCAGCGCGCAGGGCGGGACAAGCCTAATTTTCCGGCGCCCTTATTGCCTAGGGGGACGTCCTAACTCGTTTCCCCATGGCTTGGTTTGAATTAGGGGATGCCCTAAAGGGTTAACGGTCAGATTTGCGTTAACCTCCATGATGATGTACTGATTATACCATTACACCAACCTGCCCTCAGAGGCGAAGGATGGAGACTATGTCCCAGACAGTTCAGGCGGTTCCCGCCGCGGGGCGCGATAGCGCCCTTGCATCACACACAGAGCTTTCGAACGTCTACAAGAAGGTGACGTGGCGGCTCCTACCCCTATTGGTCCTTTGCTACGCGTTCGCCTACTTGGACCGAGTAAACGTCGGTTTCGCGAAGCTGCAAATGGTCGCTGACCTGAAGTTCAGCGATACCATCTACGGCCTTGGGGCGGGGATTTTCTTCATCGGATACGTGCTCGCGGAAGTACCGAGCAATCTCATACTTCATCGGCTCGGCGCGCGGAAGTGGATTGCCCGAATCCTTGTCACTTGGGGCCTGCTCTCCGCAGCAATGCTCTTTGTAAACTCACCGACCTCATTCTATGTTCTGCGCTTCTTGCTCGGAGTCGCTGAAGCTGGCTTCTTCCCCGGCATCATTTACTACCTGATGCACTGGTATCCGTCGTCGCGGCGTGGTGCCATTCTGGCCATCTTCTACCTTGCAGCGCCGCTGTCGGGCGTCTTCGGTGGGCCGGTATCTGGCTACATCATGACGGCAATGGCCAACACGGCACCCTTTACCGGATGGCAGTGGATGTTCCTCTTGGAGGGCTTACCCGCGGTGCTGCTCGGCGCGGTCGTTTTTATCTACCTCGATGACCGAATCGATAACGCAAAATGGCTCACCACTGATGAAAAGGCGGCGTTGCACCAGGCGCTGGATAAGGAGCAGTATCACGCAGCGCCTACATCTGCAGGAAGCGCGTTCAAGAATCTGCGCACCTGGCATCTGAGCTCGATTCTCTTCCTCATCGTGATGGCAATGTACGGAGTGTTCTTCTGGATGCCGACGCTGGTGAACGAATCGGGCATCAAGAGTCCGTTGCTCGTGGGCCTGCTGTCTGCAATTCCCTACGCGGCCGCTATTCCGACGATGATGCTGATGGGGCGACACTCGGACAAGCATGGAGAAAGGCGGATGCATATGATTTGCCTTTGCATGATGGGTGCGACCGGCTTCCTGCTCTGCGTAACCTGGCAAAGCGATACGGCTAAGCTGCTCTTCGCTCTCACCCTCGCGACGGCAGCAGTCATGGCAATTCTTCCTCTCTTCTGGACGTTGCCGACCGCCATCTTCAAGGGCGCGGCGGCCGCAGCTGGTATCGCCCTCATCAACTCGCTTGGAGTGACGGCCGGCTTCGTTGCGCCGTATATGGTCGGATACCTCCGTGACCTGACAAAGAGTCCGAATACCGCGCTGTATATCCTCTCGACGCTATGGGTTATCGCAGCTGTTCTCATCTATAAGGTTCCTGCGAACCTGACCACAAGCAACAAACCAACGGAGTAAGGAGATGCAAGAAATCAAAGCCCTGGTGTTCGATGTCTTCGGCACGGTAGTAGATTGGAGAACCAGTATTGCGAAGGAGGCCGAAACGTTCTTGGGGCAGCAAGGCATTTCCGGTGATGGCTACAAGTTCGCCGACGACTGGCGCAATCTCTATCAGCCGGCCATGCAGGCTTGCCGCAGCGGAGAGCGGCCGTACACGCGACTTGACGACCTCCACCGCGAGAATCTCGACAAGGTGCTGAAGGCGTGGGACATTCAAAACGTATCCGAGGAAAAACGGCAGCACCTGAATCACGCGTGGCGTCGCCTGCAACCTTGGGCTGATTCAGTGTCGGGCCTGCACCGGCTGAAGACCAAGTACATTATTGGAACTCTGTCGAACGGCAACATCGCACTGATGGTCGGGCTCGCAAAGTGGGGCGGGCTCCCTTGGGATGCGATTTTGGGCGCAGATGTATCGGGCGCCTACAAGCCGGAACCTGCGTCCTATATTGAGACGGCTAAGGTCCTCGGACTGGCGCCGCAGGAAGTCGCGCTCGTCGCTGCCCACAACGACGACTTGCTTGCAGCACGGGCGTGCGGCCTGCGAACCATGTTCGTCACGCGGCCCACTGAGCATGGCCCTGAGCAAAAGATTGACCTGGAACCTGAAGCCGATTGGGACGTCTGTGCCAACAGCCTTGAAGAGCTTGCCGATAAGCTTGGTTGCTAGGACAGCGGCACCGCCTCCTGGCGGTCCGCTGCCCTGCAATCAGGGTTCTCTGAATTGAAACATGCCCGCCTATTGGCGGGCATCTTTTTCCGCGGACCGACTGACTCCATTGCGGCAGGGCGCCTTTGAACGTCTAGCCGGTGCAGAGTAAGTTGCAAGACTGAACGAGGGACCTACACATGGGCCATTACTTACACGGCTCCCAGCCCCGTGAGTAGCGCCGCCAACTCTCACCCACTTTCCGTAGCAGAACGAACCAGAGAAATGCTCAGCTCAGTCTCGGCTGGCTCGCGGTATGTGTTCAAGGAGCGGGAGTTCGCCTTACGCACTGGCCGCGAGCCAGGAAGTGCTGCGTCTCGAGTGGCCCTGCTTCGCTTGGCCAGGAGCGGCGAAATCGTGATGGCGCAAAGACGGCCCTCGACGTGGCTAATCATTCCACCGGAGCATGGTCTCTATGGTGCTCCACCGTTGGATTGGTGGCTCAACGACCTGATGTGGGAGCAAGAGCCTGGCTACTACTTAGCGCTACTTTCAGCCGCTCGCTTCTGGGGCTCATACCATCACGCATGCCACCGCACGCAGGTCATCGTAAGTAGACCGCGCAGGACACTGAGTGTCGGCAAATATCACATCGAATTCGTCGTAAAGAAGACCATTGGCAACACCCCGGTCGTACTTGAGCGGAGTCCTGTCGCTCCGTTTCGGGTGAGCACGCGGGAAGCTACGGTTCTTGACCTAATTCGCCACCAAACCGCCTACGGTGGCTTACAGGTAGTGGCGCGCGTCGTGTGTGACCTAGCAGGGGAAATGACGTCGGCGGGAATCCGAGACGCTTTGCGAGCGCTTGGACAATGTTCCGCTGCGCAACGCCTGGCCTTCATTCTCGCTAGACTCGGACACGACCAACTAGCCGCTGCCGTCGAAAGCTGGCTGCTGCAGCGACGACAACGACGTACCGTCCAACCATTGGAACCACAGCAGGATTCCAACGGCGCGAAAAGGCGTGTCGACGAAAAGTGGCTGGTTCAGTATGGCGACAACCAGGCACAGCTACTAAGTGTTGTGAGCAATACGCGCGGACAATCGTTTGGTAGCCGCCGGGCGGCCACCCCCGACGAACTACCGCGCCGGCTTTAGCTCCGGGAAAAGAATCATGAATGCTCTGTCGAAATCTCGAGTAACGACGTCGTGATTCTCTGCCTTGCGCGCCACGTGTATGCGAGCATTCTCAGTGGCGATGGAATTCGGAATGTCGTAGCCGATGTCACGTTGACGCCCGTAGACTCCCGCGGCGTAGCGGAACACGCCGTAGTAGCCGAATGCCGAGTGGAACACCGAATCTTCGACATGCTTGAGGTTGATTGAGCGGCTGCCAACCACGCGGCCCAACCGAAGGGAGATGAGCGCACTGAGGATGGTCCGAAGGTCCTCTCGGCCCTGCAACGTCTTTGGGGCCGTTTGGCATGCCACCCGGAGGTACGGCGCGAGGACACTGTAAGCGTAGTCCTGAACACGGCGCATACTGAAGCGGTCGGACGTATCAGCGGCGAGCCACGCCCTTTCAATTTCGCTAGGCATAGTGTCGTAACGAGCTTCAAGCCCGAGCCATTTGGCCAGCTCCGCATCGCCCGCAATCTCTTGCCGTAAAACGCCGTGCTCCGGCAGACCAAAGCGCCGCTCGCGTCTTGCCTCATGAAACGCTGCAGCCGTTGCGCCCATCAACGTGGTTTGCACTTCCTTCAGCGCCGTCTCGAAATCGAAATAGAAGGCGCGCTGGCGCTCGAAATCTAGGGTGAGCTCGGAAAAGCCTACCAACTTCTTGTGCCACTGGTACCGGATGGCCATGCCATCTACGACCGGCTGCTGCCAGCGGCACCACAGCTTCAGTTCAGTACTCTGACGCGACGCTTGAACGCTTTCTGCGTCAATAGAAAAGATGTTCCAGTTGTTGTTGTAGAACACATCCCGTTCGCTGAATCGCATCTCGTTCTCCGAGAGGGCGAAATCACGAAAAATCCAGAAGAGCAACGCCCCCTCGCTCAAGTAGAACTGTCGCCTGGCGGCAATGGTCGCCACAAAGGTGGTCGATAGCTGCGCCTCGAATACGAGCGTCTTGCCCTTCCAAGTACCACGAACATCCGGCTTCCGCCATTTCGAGCGGTCACGCCAACTCTGCATCCGGCTGTCTTCAACTACGGACCCGAGTTCCACATCACGGTCAGCGCGTAGGCTTTCTGCAACCCAGGCCTTTACCTGGCGGTGTGCCTCTGATTCCTTGCTGCCGTTATACCGTAGTGCCTCCCACTCGTCTTGCGACAACGAAAAGCCCGAGCGATATGGGCACTCAGCGCCCGGGTTCTTGGGATGTGCGAAGTGATAGACGCGGTCGGTCGAGCCACGGATGCTCAACGGCTCCAAGCAATAGAGACAGGTATAGCGACGGTGCCCGTCTTCGAGCCTTACGAGTTCGTCCTCGAGCCGCAGCTGATGCTTGTGGGCTTCATCCCCATCCAACACGGATTCCGCCGTGACCTGGGCATAGTTGAGATTGTCGTAGACAAGGTCAATCGTGCGAGCGGCCATGTGTCGATGATAGTTGTATCCCGTCCCGAGAGTGTCCTGTGCCCATAGCAGAATAGGCAAGAGCCGCAGCGACAGCAGTTCCTGAGCTCTCTGCAGGGGCATCCATCGAAACTCGTGATGCTCCGGCCGACCTAGCTCAGGACTGACCGGTAGGTGCACTTCTCCCTGGGGAGAAAGCGCTAGATAGAGGCGCGCAACCTTACCCTTCGAATACGGCTCGGTCTCGCGATAGTCCTCGTCCTAGGGCAATTCCAGCTCAGACAACCCCGTCTCCTCGGTGGTCTCGTGCAGCGCGGTTTGCCGGAGCTATTCGCCAGGTTCGGACAGCCCTTACGGGAAGTCCCAATTCCGGCACGCGCGCACGACTCTGGCCCGCGGTCCAGCCGTGCCCACCTAATGAGGCGCCTGCTGACACGGCGTACAGCTCATCGTGGCAATGGTGCAACTTCGACCGTGGCTAAGCCTTCTGCCCGTGCAGAAAGGCCTAGACGGCGATAACGCTAGCAGGAGACGGAATCTTTCGGTTGCGATTGGCGCTTACCACCCGGCATTGCTTACTACTAGTAAATGGCCGCGCCAAAGTACGCCCCTAGGCTATTTCCACTCCACCTGGAAGCGCTCTCGTAGCCATCGCCGCGTCAGTTATCGCGTGGAAGAAGTGCTACGACCGCCTATTCGGTATCGAGGCGAAGCTTCGGAAAGATGCAAGCTTAAGCCCTGCGCCGATTTTCGGGATGCGAGTCGTGTTTATGGAGGAGTATCTCTTGCCGGCTTTTTGATTTCCACCTAGCACAAGATAATGAGCATCAGTTTCTCCCATGTATATACCCACATGCCCGTGACCGACATCAACCCCAGTGGACCGCTTGAATACAATAATGTCTTCTCCAATTTTTGGCGTTTCGGTTTCACTCCCCAAACCCTTTCCGAGCCTAAAACTTCCAGACATTGCGTTTCCCGTACTTTGCTTTCCGAGCCGGTTTAAAACGTAGTTCAAACAAGCGGCACACCAAGCAATCGTGTCACCTTGAGAATATATTTGCGCTTTTGGCAGACTAGTTGAGTGATAGAACTCCACTATAACCGGATTCCATTCATTTGCCCATGCAGCATTATATAACTCACCATGTTCATTTCTATCCTGAAGAGTCTCATAATATTTCAATACATCACTGGGTGTCGTCGCTTCTGGGGCTTTCTCCATCAGCTTTTTGGATTTTTCTATTTGCGCGGCCAAGGGCGGCGACGTTCCATAGGGTTGATAGGCCTGCGGCGGACTAGCGACGTAATCGACATAGTCCACATCCTCACCTTGTGTAGTTTGCGCGAAGGAATTTCCGGTGAGACTCAAAGAAACACAAAAAGATGTACCTCCGGCCAAAAAATCTCTGCGATTCATACCCCCTCCTATTTAGCAAATTCTTGTTGCACCGACACGGTTGCTTTCATCCAACCCCGAAAGCGGTCATAAACAGGCCCGCTTTCTAATTCAAACGAATAATCCAATGAAGAGCCATTGGCATGAATAACACCCTTTTCATTAACCAGACCATTAACGCTCAGCTTTTCCACCTGATACCCTACAATCTTGAAGCCAGGCTGTGGCTTGAATGTCATGCGATAAGGGGTGCGGGTTTTCGAAAAACCATTATGCGCTGATGCCGTAACATTGACGGTATACGAAAGAGAAAGAGTATTGGGAGGGTTCGCATCACCAATTGACTCATACTCTAAAAGGCGCCCGTCCTTATCCGTTCCGAAGTAACGGTTTGGGATGCCAATCGGCATAAATGGAGCCTTTCCCTCCATATCTTTTTCATATGCCTTAATAGCATCATCAGCGAATGGATTGGTGATGGACTTCATCCGTGCCTCCGGAATGAATTTCTTGACGTCTGACAAGACGACAAATCGTCCCAAACCCATTGTCGTCACATCATTAATCTCCGCAACCTTTTCGCCATCCTCAACAAGACCTATAACCTTCTTGCTGTAATAGACGGGCCCACCGCTGTAACCAATCGCAAGAAGTGCGTCCGTTGCGGTTATAGGCTTCCCTGGTAACGTAACGAACCCCCGGGCACCTTTCAGCGGCCCGCCTTTCGAGTAGCCTCGTATCCAAACTTGTTGTTGTTCGAATGGGGCTGAGCCCCAATCGACAGAAACAACATTATTCGACCGCAAGTCTGGATTGTCGCAAAAAGCTATGCGCGCTGCGCGAATCACCTCACATCGAAGATGCTTTTGGACAATTGGCACGCCAGGACCAGAAATATTTACTACGACTTCAATGCGTTTTTTTCCATTCTCGGACAAAATAGAAGAGGACTCTGGGAAAAGATGCGCCGCTGTAAGTATTGTTCCTTTCGGCGCTACACGTATCCCCGTTCCGCTTGTCGAATGAGCTCCATTCTCGTCAACCCAAGACACAACGACATGAAATGTTGCGGAGGAATCGGCCAAGTTAAAGTCAGTCGGTTGCGCACCTATAGTCGCTGAAGAAATAAATACGAACGACGCAACTATTATTCTAATTTTTTTCATCGATTTTCGTTTTTGTCCACAACAGTTAGCGCTTATGACATCAATCGAGGCAGCATCCTGAATCTTCGAGAATTCTAGGAAACTTGCTCGACCATTGCCAACTGCTGCTGTGCGTATCGATGTCGAAGCAACCATGAGTCGCCATTTCCGTTCGGAACGACGCTCAACGGAAAAATCGACTTTCCTACCTCTTGGTGGCAAAGAGACTGTCGCCGCCGATTGGGAAATTGATGGCCAGTTAAGATTTCGCTCACTGACTTGCCTCACCTTTTCGTTGACCACATCTAAGATACACACTCTGCACGAGAGCGTCACAAATCAATTGCTCTCTGTCACGTCGAAGAATGCTGCTATCGCGCGCGTCGAAATCCACAACGGTGGCGCGAGCTTCATGGTCGACGACTTCAGCCTGTCAACCGGACCGACAGCCTATAGTGTCATTCCGTTGAACTTAGGCAAACCAGTGTCCGCTGTCCTACCCGACGGCATCAACGGCAGCGGCCAAGTTGCCGGATTCGGAACGACCTCCCGTGGGGCAGTCCACGCATTCACCTACGCCAACTCCTCCCTTCAAGACCTCGGCACACTTGGCGGCGCGAACTCTGCGGCACAAGCGATAAATGCTGCCGGGAAGGTCGTAAAAGTGTCTCATGCCAGTCGGGGCCATTGCATGCCTTCTTGTGGACGGCCAGCGGAGGGATGCTCGACCTTGGCACCTTGGGTGGGAAGAACTCCGATGCGGTTGCAATCAGCGCTAACGGCGATGTAGCTTGCAACTCTGAGACGCGCAACGGCCAACAGCACGCCTTTCGCTGGCAGTCTGGTGGGATGACAGATTTGGGCACACTTGATGGCAAGGAGTCCTCCGCTGCCGCCATCAGTCAAGGCGGTGAAGCCATCGTAGGTTGGGCACAGGACCGCCCGGGTCGGCAGAGAGCTGTCCGGTGGGGCCAGGCGGAAGGCATAACCGACCTGGGGACGCTAGGAGGCGACGCCGCTGTAGCAACGAATGTGAATCAATCAGGAACCGAGGCGGTGGGCAATTCATTGACCTCGTCCGGCAACACACACGCCTTCTGGTGGAGTTCCGGTGTCATGAGGGATATTGGCACGCTGGGCGGAAAGCACTCATTCGCAACCGCCATCAAGAATGGAAAGGTAATAGGGAGCGCTCTCAACGGTGCGGGGCAAGTCCGGGCATTCATCTGGACTCAGGCGGGGCAGATTTCGGACCTCGGCACCCTTGGAGGAAAGTCGGCCACGCCAGTCGCCATCAATCTCAATGGCGATGTTGTGGGGACAGCTCAGGCCGCAAATGGTGCCTGGAAAGCCGTCCTTTGGTCGTCCGGTGCGGTGGTCGACCTCAATACCAAGCTTCAAAATGCCCCAGCGGGCCTTGTTCTTACGGCAGCGCTTGCTGTGTCAGATAACGGCACTGTCGTAGCGGTAAGCAACCAGGGACTGGTCATGCTTCGTCCGCAGCCTTAACTGCTGAAGTATCTTCGGGTGAGTGCTATCCTTCCGGCCCCTTCCTTGCAGGTCAGGATGGGTTAGATAACCGAAGGAAGCAATCAATGAAATTTGTTTTACGGCTGGCTGCAGCCGCTGCCATTTGCCTGGGCGTCACAGTGCCCGTTCATGCAACAACGGGCTTTGAAAGTTGCTCACGGTTCTTTGCGAAAGGCGTCGTTCCACAGGTTCGGAACGCCCAAAGCCTTAAGCCGCGCGCCCTGTGCTTTGATGCTTTCGCCGTGTTGCACTCCGGCACAACGAGAACGCCGGTCTATGTGGCTGAGCGACTGAATTCCGAGCAAGTCGCTGACGCCCAGGACGAAGAACGGACAAACCGCTTCTTTGCTGATGCTCGACTGCCTCGAGCCGAACGCGCGGAACTCGATGATTACAAGAGCTCCGGCTATGACCGAGGCCACATGGCTCCAGCCGGGGATATGCCGAATGCCACGGCAATGGCACAGAGTTTCTCGCTCGCCAACATGGTGCCCCAGGCGCCGCAGAACAATCGAAAGAGCTGGGCCGGCATCGAGAAGGCAACTCGCAAGTACGTCCTGCGTGCCAAAGGGGACGTGTACGTCATCACGGGGCCAGTGTTTGGGTCCGCCGCACCCACCACCATCGGCCAAGACCAGGTCTGGGTGCCGCAATACTTGTTCAAGCTCGTGTACGACGCGACAACCCATCGCGCATGGGCTCACTGGATTGAGAATTCAGATTCAGCGCGCGCCGGGCAGCCGATTACATATCGTGAGCTTGTCAAGCGAACCGGCGTCGAGTTCCTTCCCGGCATCCCTGTAGCAGATTGACGCTCAGCCCAGACATGCTGATATTTCATTGTCATCGGTAAGCCTTTCCACGTTGCTAGGTGGGCCCTCTGGCCCACCTAGCGACCTTTCACTGTCGCGCTTGGCCCCGGCAGGAAATCGCAATTGCGCAAACTCGCTGCAGCGGTTAGCGTATGCGAATTACCGCACCGCAACAAAAGCGGTTACGCGACATGAAGTGATGAAGGAGCATCATGACGACAGCATGCGCAAAGAGCAGAATTGAAGCGCAGCGCCTACTGGACACCAAGGGCATAACCACGGTCGAATTGGATTACGAGTCAGGATGGCAGGACGCTATTGAGCTCGGCCGTCTTGGTGAAATGCTCGGCATTCGCGTCGAGTATCGGGGGCACGAAAGCATAGCGGTCAAATCGCGCGCAGCGCTGGTTGCCGGCCTCAAGCGCCCCAAGGAGACTTTCCGGCAACGAAACCTGTACTGCGAGTTCAATTTAGACAGGCTGACTGCCAACGACCTGGCGGCGCTGGAAGCAAAGGCATGCAGCCTTGGCGACTACATTCTTGCGGGGCACCTGATGCGGGATGTGGATGAAGTGTGGGCGGAGTAAGCCTGCCCAAATCAGCATTGGACAGTCTTCACAGTAGGCGGCGCAGACACAGGCCCGCATAGTCTGATTGCTCGTGTGGAAAGTGGCCGTGCTGTTACGCGATGTACGCATAGGAGGCCGGATGCTCATCGAAGACGCAATCTGCCTGATTCACGAAGCAGCTTACGGCACCCTTGCCACCAACTCGGCTTTCCTACCTGGCTACCCGTACGCAACTGTGGTGCCTTATGTACCCGACCACGCTCATTGCCCGGTTATCTGCATCAGTGCACTGGCCGAGCACACCAAGAATTTGCTTGCAGATTCGCGGACGAGTTTGTCTGTGCTCCAGCCTGGGTCCACCGACGTTCAAGCAGCCCGCCGGCTCACGATTGTCGGAGACGCAGAGCGGTTCGAGCCGAGCCATGCGCTTCTCGCTCGCTATTTGAGGTATGAGCCCGGTACTGAGCAACTTCTAGCGCTGGACTTCGCGTTCTTCCGATTGAGGCCAACGAAGGTCAGGTTCATCGCCGGGGTAGGGCGAATGGGCTGGGTGGAGCGAGCCGACTGGGATGCGGCGCCCCTACTCCAAGAACTGGAGGAGTTCAATCTGGTCGGCGAGATGTCGCAAGTGTCGCGACCTGGCATCCGTATCCTTGGCGTCGATTACTACGGAGTTGACTACGAGGTCAACGGAGCCCGAACACGACAGAGCCTTCCAAACGCGCCGATGACTGCCGACGCCACTAAGGAGGCTGCTTTGGCCATTGCACCGGACCTCACCTGAAGGACAGCCCCCTCCCAATGAATCGACTGGCCTTTGGGGAAGTCCCAGTTCCGATACGCGCGCTGGGTGAAACAGCGCCGCTGTCCGCCGGACTGCCGCATCATAACTAGGTCTGCGGAACGCCTAGGTACGTTGGTGACTGTGCGCGACCGCATGAAACCTCTGCGCCGCCAAGAGGCCCCGCTATTACGGGCAACATACTGCCCGCTACAACCAAAATCCCGCTTTACAGGCAAATTGTTGCCTGTAGTTGCAGTATGTCCTGACGCCTTGGCAGAGCTGGCTCACCCAGCCTTCACAACGACGGACTGCGCCCAGCGCAGCATCGACCAAATGCGCGGCGCCAGGAGCTCTTCAGCTTTGTCGAGCGGCACCCACCGAAACTCGTGATGCTCCGGCCTGCCAAGCTCGGCACTGACCGGCAAACTCACTTCGCCCTGGCGAGACAGCGCGAGATAGAAGCGCGCAACCTTTGCTTTCGCGTACGGTTCGGTCTCGCGATAGTCCTCTCCCCAAGGCAACTCCAGCTCCGACAGCCCAGTCTCCTCCAAGGTCTCGCGCAATGCCGTCTGCAGTAGTTCTTCGCCAGGCTCTGGTTGCCCTTTCGGGAAGTCCCAGTTCCGATACGCGCGTAGGACTAGACAGCGCCAATCACCGTCGAATCGACGCATCACAACCAGACCTGCTGAACGCTTTACTATGGGCATCGTCAATGAGCTTGCAGGGATGGTCACCCGGAGGGTGCTCGACGAACGGCTTTGCCTAAGTCCCTGTTCAGTCGTCGGCCCGGATAAAGATGCTCTCCGTACTTCGCCTCAATACGTAAGAACTTGGCGGGTATCACAAATAATACTCCGGAGACCTTCGCACTCAAAGCGGACCATGGCAGCTAAACTATATGCAGAATGTGGATAGCCAATCGTAGGCGACCGGTCTAGTGGCCGGCGTTCCGACACTCCGCCTCCAGCGGCCACCTAGGCCTTTTCGAAAAGCAATATGAAGCTCAAACGCGATGCACGAACACTCAAGCAGAACGGGCTCGCATCGCTGCGTCGCGGGCTCGAGATTTTCAACGCCTACGATGACAATGGTCGAACAGAAAGCGTACTGCTTCACCTACAACACTGCAGCGAAATGCTGATTAAAGCTCTGCTTGTTCAGCGGTCTCAGCCCGTCTTCGACAAGGAAAAAGGCATATCCATTGGTTTGGAGAAAGCACTCAATGTCGCGACATCCTCTGGCTACATCACTGCGGGCCAAGCGGGAACGATTCGCGCGCTCGACGCCATGCGGGATGCCGCTCAACACTGGATGCTCGTGCTCACGGAGGATGTCCTTTATCTGAACGCCCGCGCTCTGATAACCACCATCGACGAGTTGCTTCAGGAGCATTTCGACGACTCGCTGGCAGACCACCTCCCGCTACGGGTGTTGCCAATTTCGACTCAGCCTCTGCAAGATTTCGACCTGCTTATAGACCGCGAGTACCGGCAAATCGCGGAGTTACTCGCGCCAAAGAAGAGAGCACGGGATGAAGCGAGAGGTCGAATTCGTGCTTTGCTCGCAATGGAAGGGCATGTGACAGACACAATCGCTGTGTCTGAACGCGACATCGACCGCATTGAGCGCGCCATCCGAAATGCTACGCCGGTCGAGAACGTCTTCCCCCGGCTTATGACACTAGCAAGTAACGTTGCCGGTGAAGGTCCAACAGTAAAGGTACGGTTCACCAAGAAGGAAGGTGCGCCTGTACGCTTTGTTTCAGGCGATGACCCAGCTGCGGCGGCGGCTATTCGCGAAGTTGACCTTCAGAAAAAGTACTACCTTAGCCCTCAAAGCCTTGCGGAAAGGCTTAAGTTGACGGCCCCGAAATGCAAGGCGCTTCGAGACCACCTTAACGTCGATGCGGACCCCGCGAACGTGATGGTATTCGAGTTTGGAAGCCAGCGACACCCGAGGTACTCGGATAATGCGCTTCGTATCCTGCACGAGGCAAACACTGCGGAGAACGTTGACATCGCTTGGCGCAATAGACCACGGTAGACCTGCGTGTGTACCGTGAAGTAAAGGACGGCCCTCTTCCTCATGTCGGCGGTTACGATAACGCGGAGCAGTATCCTGAGAGGTAAGAATTACGGGCAGCACCAGCGCTGAGTCGTTACCGTTTCGAGGAGGACCCGAGTACTCGGGTCCTCCTCGTGTCCCCAATAGCTAAGCTGCAAGCCTACATTGAAGTCCAGCCTAGCAATGGCATGGACGAGCCGACCGAGCAACAGATGAAACACGCTCTCGAAGTCGGTCTCTGCTATCCGACTCCACGCATCGACTCGTTTAGGTGAGGCCATAGAAGCTCTACCTCGCGTCAAACGCGTATGAAGTCGTCGCTATCGGCATGGCGTCTGAGGCATCGAAGGCTTACTCTTCACCGATGAGGAACCGATTCGGGTTCTTCCCGAGCCATGCTGGTGTGCGGCCGCGGCCTGACCAAGTTTTGCCAGTCTTCGGGTCACGGTACTTCGGTGGGAGCGGTTCCTTTTCAGCTTTGGCAGCGCCCGCGCCCGCAGGACGGCCACGGCGGCGCTTCTCGGCAATGTCTTCCGCGGTCAGGCCGAACTCCGCCATCAGGGAACGGATTTTCTCGATAACGCTGGCAACCTCAGTTGCGCGCACTTCAGCGAGCTGCGCCTCGAGAGCTTCCTTCTGGGCCATCAGTTGCTTGTAAGTTGCCATGCTTTCTCATGTGGGTTGGTTCAACCCGCATAATACTCCGGACAGTTCATTGAAAGTGGCAGTCTGGATACACAGAGCCCTACGGCAGTTGCAAAGATGAATAGTCTCTGGAAATCGGGTTTCAAGTTGCTGGGCACTGGCTACTGAATAACGGCCGACTGCATCCAAGCTTCGAATCCTGGACAGCCGAACGGTACCCAAAGTGGCTGGCAATCATCGAAGCTCATGCGGATGAGCTTCCGGCGCTTACCGACCAGGCTGCAAAAGCCTGCCCCAGGGCCTTAGGCACTACCTGTTCTTCGGAATACTCCCGCGACGCCTACCATGCAATTTCCTTCAGGTTCACAAATTTACCGGATGAAATCAACTGGACTCTTCCGCGTCGTGTAAAGCAACTCCACCCGATTCCAGGCGAATCTCCCCGCCTCCATCAAGAGGTCACTTCTTTCTCTAAATAATTGAGAAATGACACTTCTCGGCCTGGGGCCTTCAGTTCCGCTTCCGCAAGCGCCGAGCGCGTCGAAAACAACGAAAACGTTTTACCGATAACATTTCCAACGTTAAATTTGGCAGCTTCCACTGCAATCTCGCCGGCAGCCAAAAAAAGTGCGCCGATACCAGTAAGGCTATATCTAACCCTTATCACCTGGAGGTATCGCTCGTATTGATTCCGTAGATGCACATACTCCTCTTCTATCTCGTGAAGCGGAGAATTTCCACCTGCTATCTTATTTACCCATATTCGCAGTGCAGTGGAACGCTCCTTAAACTCATCCTCCTTTCGCAGCAATAGCAAATCCTCGAATGAAATATCTTTATCAATCTCCGGAAAACTATCGATAACCAATCTACGCAATTCGACTTGCTTTAGCTCACGCGTCGCTGGCTCTTGCGCAAACTTGCGTGGATTTACAAGCGCAAATGTCCTCGGATTTCCGTTTAGCCTCATCTGCGCTGCTACTGCACGAGCCAAGTATATGTGGGTGTTCCAATGATGATGGAACGAATCCTCCGATGGCTTTCGTTCGGACTCATTCCTTTGGCGCCACGCAACTGGGTCACTTGGATGCTCGTACTCGAATTTCTTATTAGAGTCATCGGCCAGTTCGATGAGAGACCGCACCTCAGGATGAGCGATGTCGTAATCATAAGGTGCCTCAAAGAGCACGCCCTGTTCCTCCAACCACTCATAGGTATCTGCACGTCTAGCGCTTCTATCATTGTGTGAGCGCAGCATCAACTTAGCGCCACCCAATGAAAGGAGGCCGATTTTGTCGTACAACAACAAATCGCGCTTAAGCCAATCTGTTGTTCCCATACGAAGATTTGCGGAGATGATACCGACGTAGTCAACTGCCTTGGTCACATTCTGTCCCGTTAGATTTTTCTCAACAAAAATTTTTCCGCTTATATTAAACCATCCTTCACCCCAGGAGAGCGCTACAACCCATAAGCTCAATACAATATCTGGTCCGCGAACCCTAGTTGATTATCTGCCAGATACGTTATCCCTCGTCACAGGAAGTCTGGAATTGTTGTCGGGCGCACATGAAAAATGTGCGAAACAATCGCCTTCTCGAACCCCACTTGCAGCGCTGCCGAGAAATTCGAGATGCTTGCGGTCACCTGCTCTTTACGAAGCAATCCACGCCAATGTGGTCGACCATCCCCGTGCGACTCAAAATCCAACTGTCGTTGCATCGCAGTGTACGCAAACTGTAGTCCGTCGTCGCCGGCAACCGAGTGTATGTGTATATGCGCGTTTGTATGCTCCTCTGTCTCCTCCAAATCCCAGGAGGTAAAGAGAGCCTGCACGTCTATACCAACGTCCTCGATACGCTTGCCGTGGTAATCGGTCAATGCCACATCGTCGACAACCATCTTCCAGCTCTCTGTTCGTCCATCCTCTGTCTTCGTAACGTCCACCAACTCCTCCTTTCGCAAGCGGATGTGAACTCCTGCGCCAGCGCCAACTTTGTACGCGACATCGCCAGCAAGAACGCCTAGCAGGTTCTCCTGCATAGCAGTCTGAAGTGAGATGTTGAAGTTCTTCTTTGCCTTCGTCAGGTGCTTCGCCTCGAACAGCATCCACACGCTATGGAACTTCCAAGCAATCAACAGAGGCATTCCAACCAAGTCAGCATACGCGGTTAGCCGCTTCAAGTATGCCGGTTGAAATGAAAGCGTATTGGCCTGCTTGGACTTCACCTCAACGAGGACCGGCGAACGATTCGTCTGCGTAGAAAATCTGGCCAAAACATCCGGTACCTGATAGGTCATTGCTGAACGGGGGGGAACCTGATGCTGGTCAAGTTTGTGAAGCAACTCGCATTTGCCAAGCCAAGCGCAGATAACGGAAAATTCGGCCTCAGCAGGAAGGCCGATGTCTAGCCGACGAACACTCTCGGCCACTGCGGCAGCATCTGCATCCCAGCCTAGCTCGGCCAGCGCATCCTGGATTAGTCGGGCGCCATCCTCCGGCATCCTCTTGTTTGATATGTCAAGCGACATCCCCTCCCCCTTCTCTATCCATGACCTGGGCCGGCCTGAAATTGGGATGTCCCTCTGTACGCTCACCGCGGGCAGCGGCCCAAAAAAAACGCGCGTGGTGTCCGTAGACATTTGCCGCGTCAGTTGCGATGTCGAAATAGTGCGCCGAGACCAAAGAAAGCAGGACAGTCACCGCTTTGAGCGTGTCCTGGTAGAGCTCCTCGATTTTCTCCTCCGACGCTTCCCTGGCCCCCGGTTCGGTGGGCGTTTTCAATTGCCTATGCGCTAGCCGCTCATTTCGCAGCGCCTTCAGGTGTTCCATTACGGGAGCGCCTACGCCACCTTGCATGTATTTCTCTACAATGCCCTTCACTTCATCGCGTTTGTCAGCAAGCGCCTCCCTTACACGCTCTACAGGGTCTCGGCGCATGTTAAGGCGAGCTGCGCGCCGTCGTACCAATGCTTCGAAATAAGCTTCGTTACGCAAGCTCTCACGCACAGCCGTTAAGCCTAGGGCGCTCCTGTTGCTATCCCAAATCCGCATCAGCGTCAAGATGAGTTCCCGGCGGAGCGCCATCCGGATTATTTGGAACGTGTGTGTGGAATAGGAGTTACCCATTCGTTCATGGAGTGCGGTGTCGTACGCAGTCGGCTTCCAACTCTCATGCAACATCACTGCGTGGACAGCTTCCTCCTGAAACGCCTCAACCTCGGCCTCGAGTTGGTCAAGCATCGAATCTGCTTCGTCACCCGGATTCATAATCTCCTTCTAGGATTGATTCTTTCCAACAGCGCCATGGAAGCCCTTCTGAGGGCACGGGTTGTCGAATTTTTAGGCCACACGCCCTACTCGGTCTCGGACGCCGTGCGCGGCCAACGGGTACAACTGTCCGCTGATGTGGCGCTAGCAGAGATGCGTTTGAAGCTCTCGCAGAGCTTCGACTGCGGGAGTATGGGCGTGAACAGGTCCAGCATTTATATTCCAGCGTCTGAACTACATGAACAGGCGGTACGGATACGTCTTGCCGGGCAAATCTGGCACGTTGGCAATCGTCCGCGCAAGTCGTTGCGAGTACCGGATACTGACCGGCACAGGGTCGTACAGCGCATCGTTATTCCAATCCATCTTGGTCAGGGCGAGAGCCTCGAGCGCGACGGTCTCCAGTGGGCCTCGACCGGCGTGCCGCGTCAACTGGAGCGGCCGCGGGATGCTCTTCTTCCCTTGGTAGTAATCCCCAGTGTTCGACACGCCTGGCGCGTTCCCGGCCGCCCAGAGCAGCGCCGAATTGCCTGAGCGTACGACTACGACTCCTCGTGGTACGGGATAGCCGGATGGTTTGCTCTTGGGACCGTCCCTCCCGGACTCAATCAACCAGACTCCTCTACAGCTTGCGTTCGTGCCAACCTCAATGCAATCGACCTCCGGTACGCCTGCCAATGCGTCGAAGGCGCCTTCAATTTCTTCCGGCTTGAAGGCAGTGGTCTTATGTATGACCAAGCGCTTGGGGAGCGCACCACCGTTACGCCCTTGGTAAAGCCCCAGGGTTCGGGCCAGAACCGCACGCATATCGTCACGACTGAGGAACGGGTTCCGTTTTGCCTCCAGCACATCCGCCACCGGGTCGCGGGCCTCGAATGCGACGAACTGCATGCCCCCGCCGTCCATGTCAAAGACTTGAGAGCAGCATGTCACAAAATGTGCATCACGTTGGTCGCCTCTCAGCGCATACGCAAGGCCGATATATGCCGTCTCATCCGGCACACTGGTCATACGGGCCAGCTTCCAAGGAATTCCACCTGCCTTCACGTAAAGCGCGATAGACAGGCGCCAAGCTAGTGACGCCTTGTACTTGAAGGTGAATGCCCGGTCGTTCAGAACCTGCGTTGGTATGTTGTACTTGGCGCCAAGCGCCTTCAGTATGTCGTGTGCATCGAAATCCTTCGACCTGGTTGCCGGTCCCCAGTTGTCGGGGAAGTGAACTAGCACCACGTCGAAGTCGTTCCGGACTGTATCGAGTCGGCGCAGCGCGTTCTCCATTGCTTCATAGAGGCGCTCCGACGGAGTGCCTTCGCCGGGCAACTGCCCAAGAGACTCTGGCCATTTCACGTGCGCAGAAGGTGCTGCAGATACCAGCTGAATTCCGAACAGCTCTTCAAAGCCCGGATACCTAGGTACGTATTCCGAGCGGTCAGACGGCTCAAAGGCTTGGCGGAGCGAAGTCATCAACTCGCCGCGCCTCTTGAACGCGTTCGCCGGCCCGACTGTGGCAATGCGCAATGAGGAGGCGAAGCGACCAAACGACGCCTTAGAGAATGGGCCGTAGCGGACAAGCCCGCGCAATGGATGGACATCTACCTGATTCGTATCCACCGGGGAGAAAGCGAGCAGTGGCTCCTCCAGTAGCGTGAACGGCGGGAGCTTTGAGAGGGCAGCAACGGACATCACTTTGTCCTTTCGAAGTACGCGTGGTGGTGCGACGGTCGACTCCAGCCTGTGACCGGCGACAGATTGAAGGATGCATCAATGCCTTCGTTCGCGGCCAAACCAAAGGCCGAAACGTGGCCGTTATCCCCAGTGGTAAGTAGGGCCGCCCAAGCGTCAACGATTCGCGACCATTGAGGGTTGTACCTTCGAGCCCACCGCTCGCGCCGCCAATCTCCTGCGGGGTCACCGCCACCTCTTTGCGGCAAGGCCAGCGCATCTCCAGCTGCCGCACCCGAGGAGTTCTCATTTCGGAGGGGAACATCAACAAACGTAAAGGGCTCGTAGTTACACCACCAACGGCCTTCAATGCGCTCCAGCTTGAGGTTGACTCCCTCCTGGTATGGAAACGAGAGATTCTGCACCGTCCCCGTTAGCGGACCGTCGTAGGCGGCCTTCAACCGGCTGAGTTCTGTCTCTCGCTTGCGCACCAGCCCTTGTTCTTCGTCCGGCCGCGTCCGGACCACGACAAGCCCGTGGCCGGAGCGCTTGAAGCGTGGTGCGAGCGGGCGCCGGCGTGACAACGCCCTTGTCAGCGCGTCGTAAATGAGGCCGAGCGCCCAGCTATCCTTCTCAGGGTCCAGTTGAATCGTGCCGTCCAGTTTGGGGTCCATGGATTGCAGGGCCCCAATCAATTGGGCATCGTTTCCGAACACCGCAAGCTGTCGCCCTTGGCAAGCGACCACAGCGCGGCACCCCTGCTCCTTAAGCAGCGCTCGTATCTCTACCGTCGTGCTTGCCTTGGACAGCTGGATACATCTTGCAACGATTGGCACGCTTTTCACAAGCAAGGCGGAATAGCGGAGAACCGGAAATGCTTGCGCATCAACGGTCTGAGGCTTGACGAGTTGCAGGCGCGGCGGCGCCTTACGCTGCATCACATGTTCCATCAGCACATCGGGCAAATCGACCTGTGCAACCAGGTCGCCCGCCAACTCATCGAAGTTCTTTGATTCGATGATATAGACGTCCACTCCCGCTATCGCCGCGTTCTCCAGAAGCTTGTTCACAGCAGGAAGCAGCTTGGACCTCGACGAACACACCCAGTACAAGCCACTTGGATAGGCATGCGGTTGCATCAGCACAGACTCCAGCGCTTCCATCACCGAGGTGTCGCGTCCGCTGTAACCCACTACAACAAGAGCAAACCGTAGACACGCATCGACAAGAACCTGCCGCATGTTCTCATCCTGGTGCTCGAGCTCACTGTTGGTATTCTTGATATTGGTGGACTTGTAGTCACCATGCAGCTTGGCAATCAACGGCCAATCTGACTCGGCAACGCAGCGAGACGCCCGCTCGGCGGAATCAATTGCAGCTAGAGTTGGCAGCGCTCGCTTATCGGGCGGGAGCAGTTGGTCAGTCAGCGTGACGGCGGTCTCGACCAGCGGGTCGAAGTTCGTCGTGAACACGACGTTCAGCTTCCCGCTCGACATCAGGGCAGCCAAGACGCGATGAGCAAATGAAGGTGTCCCTAGGCGAATGGCATCATCAATATACTGACGGCGGTGTCGTTCGCTGGGATACACCGCTTCGAATGCGGCCGAATACTCAGTGGGGTCGCCATCCGGCGGAAGGATGGAGTTTGTCTTGAAAAAATCGTCTATCCGAGCAATCCACAACGGGTCGGCAGCATCAATCTCCTTTAGGGTGTATCCCACCTCTCTGCAGAAGATTCGCGTTTTGAAATCTCGAATCATCGCATAGCCGGTCGGGATGCCGGAGGCGGCTGAGGCGCCAGCACCGAGAAACCAGGCAAACAAGTGGGGGCGAAGCGCGAATACGGACGCAAACTCCGGCCCCGACATCACCCGTACTGACGAATCCATAAGACTCCCATCAATCGCTTCCGAATGTAACGAGAAGGTATCAGAACCGACTCACGGAGTCATCGTCACAATCTTGATAGATTCCCAAGATTGGGCCCACCGCACCCGTTCGAACTCAGAGCCTCAAGGACCCTTTTTCAACTCCACCGGGTCTGGATACTCCTCCTCACTGTCGAAGATGAGACCGACATTGATGTCGCAGTACCGCCACCTGTTAGCGCCATCCGCTGCCCCGGGAATGGCGACCTACCAGACTGGCTGCTGCGCCCGGTCAACGCCGGGCAGAGTGCAACCCCCGGTCAGTGAAATGCTGCCGAAGGTGCAGGCAAACTCCCTCTAGGGTGGGGTTCGTGACCGAGATACCTCTCGTTAGAGTTCAGCGTCCTCCCTTTCACTCGCCCAAATGCAGTTCACCAAGACCGTTACCGCCGTCGCGATGCACTTTGCCATTCCGCTATCGTGCCTCTTCATTTTGTCGAGCCAAGTGGCAGCAGCGACAGGCGTCGTCAAGATACTTGTCGAGGTCAACGACTACACGTCAGAGAAGAACCCCCTGAAGTCATTCAATGGCACCAAGATGTCCGTGAAGGCTGCATTGGCCCGAGTGGGGCGCATGAAGTCGACCAGCGCAATCGCAGTTGTCTGCGAAGGCGACTTCAAAGCAGGGTATATCGCGGACGACCTCGTTCTGTCGAGTAACCGCTGGAACGGCGAGTATGAGGCGTATCGGGAAGGCACCCTCATGGACGTCTGTCTCGCACAGGAGAGAGACTACCTTCGCAAGCACCCCCGGCGGTAGGCGACTGTCAGGGCGGCAGTTACCAGCGGCGCCTTGACGTATCCGCACAATGAATTTCTACTCGGCTGCGCGGAGGTACGATAGACCGCGCCTAGTCCTCCGCCGGATACCGCCAGCAACCAGCACTCTCGCTATCGAAAAACTCGACCAGAATGTTCTGCCCGAGTCCCTGGTGCAGGATTTCATCGACGCGACGGCAATATGCCTGGTCGCCCCTGTACACCGAAACTGCGACACGTTGAATACCTGCGGCTGCGAAGCGCTTCAAAAGATGAAGGTCCTGCTCTCCGAAGCCCCACCCGTAGACTGTGAGGTTGTCCTGGCGAGACGCAAGAACCTCACGGTAGACAGTCGACAGATAGTAGCTCCCTTGAATGGTGTTAATCTTCTGCTGTGCCGTGCCCTCACATACAAATAGAGGCACAACCTCCTCGCTCTCCCAGCGTTGGAGAATGGCATCGAGCAGGCCGTTGTCGAGGTTGTGAATCTTCTGTTCCTGCTCCACACGATTGCGACACAAGATGAGGCTTCCATGTGGATAGAAGACCAAGGTGGTCCTCAAGTCGCCGCGGATAGGTCTCCTCAACTTCCGCCAGTCGTCGTGCAATAGACCACCGCCGACAAAGCAGTCCTTAAAAGAATGCCTGTTAGCGATGTCCAAACCATAGGCCGTGGCCCAGTAGACGATAAGGTCGTAGTTGAGCGACACGACCGTATTGAATTCGCGAAGGAATCTATGAATATGAGGGAGATGTTCACGCACCTCCTGGTACTCCGGATGGACGTCCCGAACCGCCTCAATCAGGCAATCCCTAACCCGAAGGTAAGCAGCATGCGTTTGCTCATCCGGAATCTGGAGTGACCGGTTGACGTTCGTCGCCTGCCATACGATTCTGAGGATAAGTTCAAAGTCCTGCGTGTCGAAGAAGTCGAACAGGCGCTGCGCGTCTTCCGGCAGAAGGTTCTCTTCACGCGCGTGCTCCAGCAACGAGCGATACTGAAAGCGGCGGTCCACCGCAATGCTCGCCCCGTTACCGAGCAATATCGTACCTCGATAATTATGCGCTAATTCTTCCCACGCAACGATAGGGAGTGGCATCATCTCTCCGCAGTAATACTCCGTTACGATAGCTGCCGCAACGGGCTTGCACAATCAAGATGCCGTCGCGTGGAGGTTCAATTCCGGGAGACGAGCTCTACGGATAAGCCTGAAACCGTCCATCCGCTGCCCGGTAGCCGATGACTCAGGAGGATTGCGAGCGCCAACTTTTGGCGCTCCGCAATGAGGCCACACATAGCACGCAGCACCGCGCCAACTGGGAACTCATCTCTCCCCAAACGACTCCCTCGCCATCTCCCGGAAGCGCTCCCGCTTCCCAACGAGGTTTCGGAAGTACGTGATATCCCTCAGCTCATGCCGGGAGCTGTAGAGGGCCTTCTTCTCCTCGCCTATGTGCTCTTCGATGATGAGCTTCATGGACTGACCGGTATCCTCGGAGGACGGTCGCGTATCCTCCAGCGACTTCGCCTGCTTGTGGTCTGTTACGAAGAACCGCAGTGAGCCCTTCGTTCCTGTGCGCCGGGCGATGCGGCCATTCTTCATTTCAAAAATCGTGCTCTTGCTAACAGCTAGGGCCACCGGGGATGTGCCTGACTTCGGCCGGCAGGTGAACAGGTCCTGGCTGCCGCTCATGTAGAGCACTGCGAAGGGCAAATTGGACGTCGTCACCGCGCGGTATAAATGCCCTTGCTGAACCGCGAACTGTTTCAGCATGGCTGCGAACAGCTCATCAGGAATGTAGGCGTCCAGAAATCGTTCAGCAATGATATGTAGAGCATCTGGCTCCCTCACAAGGAGTTGCAATACGTCGTTTGCAAACCTACTGCTGGAAGGCCGCCTCTCGTTACCGTTGAAAGACCGTGGATTTGCGAGGGAACACTCGTCGTATGCCTCCTCATCATAGTCGGCTATGCCTTGCACATTGAATGCGGTGTGCTTGGCGTACAGCGGTAGACTCCGCCCCGCACCATCAACCCTCGTATCGACGTCCAGATTGATGACCTGAACCGGGTTATCGCATTCAGGACAAGTTGCATAGTGCCGCACCTTCCCGTCTCGCTCTTGAAACCACGGATATTTCTTACTTGTTGCAGCGTGGAACACGGCTGGCGAGCGAAGCTCAATCCAATCCCCATTACCAGGCCGGAGTTTGAAAACATTCACTGACTACCCCATCGCGAAGTTAAATGTGTCGCAATAATCATATTTAACTTCGCGGTTGGCAAGGACTATGCGGCTTCGCGTGCTACCTCTTCTACCTGTGCCACCGCCCTTGATAAGGGCAGACTTCGATTCACGCTCGTGGTCGGCGCGCTCTAGATGTTCGCAGTGGCACAACAATCGGCGTCAAAGGCGATGCTGCTATGGATTCGGGCCGTGTGGCCCGCCGCACCGATAGTTGAAATCAATCACCATGGCAAACGAACCACAAGTGCTTTATTCGGCGGTAACGACTTTACTCATTCGGACCCGGAGACAGTCGACCGCAGCATAAGGTTTAGCGGGCGAAACCGGTAACGACTTTATTGTTTGCGGACAGTGGGGGCGGGGTGAATCCAGTGCGGCAGGTCAGGCGGACGCTGACGGCTCCGGCAAATGGTCAAGATAGCGACCGACCACGCGCTCCAGCGCGGAGAGCTTGCCGGTAAAGAAATGGTTGGCGCCGGGCACGACCACGACGGGCATTTCCTGCGGACGCGCCCAGTCCAGCACGGCGCCGAGCGTCACGCGCTCGTCCTTCTCGCCGTGCACGACCAGCGCCGTCGAGGGGACATCCGGCGTCTCATAGCTGCGGTGCCCCGGGATGGTCCCCCACGGCATGCCCGTGAGGATCACGTGCGGACATGGCAGCCCCTGGCTGCCGAGTGCCTGCACCGTGCGCGCCATGACATAGGCGCCGAACGAGAACCCCGCCAGGACCAGCGGCAGGTCCGGATATTCCTGGCGGAGATGGTTCACGACCGTCACGGTGTCAGTGGTCTCGCCGTCGCCAGCATCGTGTTCGCCCTCGGTCTCGCCCACGCCGCGGAAATTGGGGCGCACCGTCACATAGCCGCGCGCGGCCAGGGCTTTCGCGAGCACATGCGGGACCTTGTGCGTGGCCGTGCCGCCTTGCAGCGGATGCGGATGCGCAACGACTGCGATACCACTTGCCGCCGTGCGAGGCATATCGACGATCAGTTCGATCCTGCCCGCTTCGCCCGCCACGAACATCTTCCCGGTCCCCGATTGCAATGCCATTCCTTTCCTCGCGAATTGCCACGTCTGCCTGATGCGCGGGCCACACGGCCCAGACGCGATGGTACAGGCTGGTGCCCTTCCCCGCGTTCGCACCATGCTTTCAGGACACTGCTGCGCGAGCCTTTCGCTACAATCGTCGCGACCCAAAGGGACCCGACTCCACAGGCGCAGACAGACGATGGACATCAAGCACCTACAACTGTTATCCGACATCGTCGAAGCCGGCAGTCTCAGCAAGGTTTGCGCGTCACGCGGCATCGCGCAGTCCGCGCTCAGCAAGCACATTGCCGCGCTGGAAAGCGAGTTCGGCGCGAAGCTGTTCTACCGCACGGGCCGCGGCGTGGTCCTGACGGAATTCGGGCAGTCCATCATGCCGCGCGTGAAATCACTGCTCGGCGAATTCGAACTGCTCAGGAACGATATCCGGGACCGTGCCGAAGTGCCGAGCGGCCCGGTCAAGCTGGCCCTGCAGGCGTCGATCACGCAGCAGATCGTTGGCCCGCTGTTTCAGCGCGTGCGCGCGGATTTCCCGAAGATCGAATTGCGGCTGATGGAGGGGTTCGCGGGCAATATCGAAGAAGCGCTGGCCAGCGGCCGCACGGACGTGGGCGTGTTTTCGCGCTATGGCGAGCGCATCCACAAGACCGACGAAAAGCTCGCCACCGACGAGCTCTACCTGATCGCGCGGGCGGGCGATCCGAATGTGGCCAGCCCCAGTTGCAGGTTCGCCGATGCCGCGGCGCTGCCGCTGGTGCTGCCGGGCGCGCCGGATGGCTTCCATATGATGCTGCTGGACGAGGCGAAGAAGGCGGGCGTTCAGCTGAACACGCAGATCGAGGTCGATTCGCTGACCGCCATGCGCGAGATCGTCGCCAACGGTGCGGCCTACACGATCCTGACGCGGCAAGCGGTGGAAGTTGACATGAAGCTCGGTCGCATTGGGGTGAGTCGAATCGTTGATCCGGTGCTCACGCGGACGCTGGTGCTGGCGACCAGTACGCAGCGGCCGCTGACGTATGCGAGCCGGACTGTTATTGAGTTGATTCGGAAGTTGACGCGGGTGTGAGGGGTGGTTGGGATTGAGGTGTCGTTCTTGGCGGGCGCCGGTGGTTCGGCGGCGTGGCCGGCGGGGGCTTTGTGGTTGGGATTGGGGGTGTCGCTCTTGGCTGGCGCCGCTGTTTCGCCGGCGTAGCCGGCGACCTACTCTTTTGTCCGAGCGACAAAAGAGTAGGCAGAAAAGCGCGTCGTTGCCGCTGGCCATCAATTCCACGGCGGCAGTGGTTCCAACGGCTTTGGACGCCTGCGATGGTGGTCAGCCGTTCGACCCTGCTACGCCATGTGAGTCAGAACCTGTGCCTCGCGCGGCACGGCTTTTGGACGATCCCCAAGACGGACTCGGGTACAGCGTTCCAATAAGATCAGTGGTGGGACGCCTTCGGCTGCGCTGCGCGCACGTAGTCGTCTGGGTGCACGCTCATCAGCGTCGCCGGCGCCCGAGTCCAGATTTCCTATCTCTGCGCGCATGCAAGCGCGGCATCTTTACCCGGGCCTGATTTGCCCTGGGCCTGCGTGCTCAGACTAGGGCTCTGCGCGCAGCGCAGCCGAAGGCGATCACACGATATCGCTCGCAGCAGGGGCCACGAACGCTTGCAGGGCTCGTTCAATCAGCGCTGTATTCCCACTCACGGTGGTGCCCCACGCGGCAGGCAGCGTAATTCACTCTGAAGCCCATACCCGTACAACACCCTCAGCACACTACGATAAAAATTCGCCCCTTTGGGGCAACCAAAACGCGTTTTTGGTTACTTTTGTCGCTCGGACAAAAGTGACTCGCCGGCTACGCCGGCGAAACAGCAGCGCCTGCCAAGCACGACACCCCGCAATTCAGCAAAAGATCTGACTTGAAATCGTCCCATTCAGTCAGCCGCAAACACAGTGCGAACAGTACCAAGCCCCGCGATGGTAGTGTCGATAATATCCCCCGGCGCAACAGTGACCATAGGCCCGAGCGCCCCGGTCATGATGACGTCGCCCGCGTGCAACGGCCGTCCCACTTCCGCCATCTTGCGAGCGAGCCACAGCGCAGCGTTGAGCGGATGGCCAAGGCACGCGGCGCCCACGCCAAGCGATACCACCTCGCCCTTGCGCTCCATGAGCATGCCGCACATGCGCAGATCCACCTCCGACAGCTTGCGCGGCTGCGTCCCAAGCGCGTACAGGCCCGACGACGCGTTGTCCGCCACGGTGTCCAGCAGGCGGATGTCCCAGTTTGCGATACGGCTGCCGACAATCTCGACAGCCGGCAACACATAAGCGATCGCGGAGATCAGCTGCGACAGCGTGACCTGTTCGTGCTTCAGATCGCGCTCCAGCACGACGGCCACTTCCGCCTCGACCTTCGGTTGCAGCACGCGGTCGAGCGCGACTTCCTCATCGGGAGCAAGCTCCATGTCAGCGAACAGCATGCCGAAATCAGGCGCATCGACGCCAAGCTGCTGCTGTACGGATTTCGACGTCAGACCGATCTTGCGGCCCGTCAGCCGGCGACCGCTGTCGAGGTAGTACGCGGTATTGATGTCTTGTACCGCGTACGCGCCTGCAACGCCCACGGCGGCCAGTGCGTCCCGCACGGGCGGGATCGGCTGGTTCTGCTGCGCGGCACGGCGCAGCGATGCTGCCAGAGTCTGCAGCATGGTGGTGTCCATATTCATGTGCGCCTTACAGCGGAAGATTGAGGTTGTCCTGGCTCGCGAACACGAGCTTCCAGGGCTTCATGACGACGCTTCGGAACAGCGACGCCTTCGCGAACGGATCGTTGGCGGCGAGCTTCGATGCCTCGCTTTCATTGGCGACTTCGTACACGAACAGGCCGCCGCTGCCGTCGGCGAACGGGCCGGCGATGACCAGCCGTCCGTGTTGCAACAGGTCCTGCAGATAGGCGCGATGGGCGGGCCGGAACTGCGCAAGGCGCTCGGGCTCGTTGGCGTACTCGACGATGGCTGCGAATTTCATGGGACGCTCAGTGATGGAGGAAACCGGTGGAGATCCACGGCACTGCCGCCACGACGACGGTGCCGATGAACAGGAAAGTCATGTAGCGCCAGATATGGCGCACGCCTTCGCTCGGCTTGGTGCGGCTGATAGCGCAGGCGGCGTAGTAGCCGACGCCGAACGGCGGCGCGAACAGGCCGATGCCCATGGCAAGCACGACGACCATCGAATAGTGCACATCGTGAATGCCGAGCTGGCGCGCGATCGGGAACAGCAGCGGCCCGAACAGGACGATTGCGGGAATGCCTTCCAGCACGCTGCCGAGCAGGACGAAGGCCACAATCGAGACCGCCATGAAGGCGGGCACTCCGCCCGGTAGTTGCGCCATGGCCGCTGCCAGGTCACCCGAGAAGCCCGACTGCGTGAGCGACCACGCCATGCCGGTAGCGGTGCCGATGATCAGCAGGATCGCGCCAGACAGGGCCGCCGTATCGACGAGTGCCGGCCAGAGCTGCCTGACGTCGAGCTTGCGGTACACAAGCAGGCCGACGATGAGCGCGTAGACGATGCCGATCGTGGACACTTCCGTCGCCGTCGCCACGCCCTCCACCACCGCGGCGCGCACGACGAACGGCAGGGCGAGCGCTGGCAATGCCACGACGAGGCTCTTGCCGATCATGGCCCGGGTGGCACGCGCGCTGCAGGCGCTGCCGTTCTTGCGGGCCTGCCACCACACAACCAGGCCGAGCACCAGTGCCAGCACGATGCCCGGCATCAGCCCGGCCGTGAACAGGTCGGCAATGGAGATGCCCGTCACCGAGCCGATGGTGATCAGCACCAGGCTCGGCGGCACCGTTTCCGTCTGCGCGCCGGTTGCCGCGAGCAGTGCGACCATGTCGCCATCATCGGCGCCGCGCTTCTTCATCTCCGGGAACAGCGCCGGCGCCACGGCCGCCATGTCCGCCGCCTTGGAGCCCGAGATGCCGGAGACGAGATACATCGCTCCGATCAGCACGTACGACAGGCCGCCGCGAATATGGCCGAGCAGGTTGGCGAGGAACTGCACCATGGCGCGCGCCATCGACGTCATCTCGATCAGCACGCCGAGGAACACGAACATCGGCACCGCCAGCAGGATCAGGTGCGACATGCCTTCGTCCATGCGGCCGATCACGACAATGGTCGGCGTGGACGTGGTCAGCGACAGGTAGCCGAACGTGGCAAGACCGAACGAGAACGCGATCGGCACGCCCGTGAACACCAGCAGGCCAACGATGCCGACAAAGAACACGAGCAGGTTGGCATTGCCGAGTCCTTGCAAGGCGGGCTGCAGCAGCACCAGTCCGCCCACGACCGCACCGCACGCAATGAGCGCCACCAATACCATGCGCAGGCTCGACGTGGACAGCAGCCGCACCACGCTCATCAGCAGGATCAGCGCGATGCCGAGCGGCAGCGCGGCGGCACGCCAGGCGTTGGAAATGTCCAGCGCCGGCATGGTCACCGCGGCCTCCTCGCTCGCGAATTCAAAGGCGGGATGCGCGACCAGCGCGAGCCACGTGAGCGCGGCAACCGTGGCGACGAGTTCGAACACGCCGCGCCATTTCGGCGCCGCGGCATCGACGAGCGCCGTCATGCGCATATGGCTGCCGCGCCGGAACGCCACCGCGGCGCCGAGCATGATGAGCCAGATGAACAGCAGCGACGCCAGCTCGTCGACCCACACCAGCGGCGTGTGCAGGACATAGCGGCTCAGCACGCCGCTGAACAGCACGCCGATCTCGGCCACCACGAGCAGGGCCGCCGGCACTTCGGACATTACGCCCAGCGCCTTGTCAGCCAGTTGCAGGACGCGCGCCGGTGTGTGGCCAGGAAGCGCCCCGGCATGGGACTCCATGCCCGGGGGATTGATATCGACCATATGCGTGGACATGTCCCGCCTCCGTCATTGCTGCGGCAAGCCAAGTACGTTTGCCTGGATCTCCGGATCGACGAAGCGATCCAGCCGTTGCGGGTAGACCGTGACCGTGATCTCGCAGGAGCCGGTACCGACGGTTAGCCCCAGAAGATGGCCCCCCGCGCCCTGGAACGTGCCGTCCGTGACGGTGCCATGCGCGTGGATCGAGGGCTTGCCCTCTTTCCATGCGATGGAGCCGGTCATGTTGGCCATTTCGACATTGCGGTACGTCTTCGGATCGAACTGCTTGCGGCCGAAGTCGTAGAAGCCGAACGTGGCTTCGGACATGAAGCCGATGCCGACAAAGCTGGCGCTCGGGATATGCTCGTCCCGCGCGAGTTGCTCGAGGTTCTGGAGCACGTTGTCGCCATGCCGCAGCACCATCAGGTAGCCCGTCGGCGTCTTCATGTACTTGCCCTTCAGCTCCTGCGCCGCGGCACTTTGCGTGCCCATGCAGGAAAGGGTAAGGCCGAGCGTGACGAGCGATGCCATGCGCGCGAGGAAGGTCATGATGTCTCCTGGAATTCTGGGTGAGCGCAGCCGCGGCGGTGGCGTGCAGCCACCGGCCAGCGGTGCCGGATTGGAAATGCCGTGGGTTGTGGTCAGGCCAGCTTGCCCGAATACTGTTCGAGCAGCGCCCAGGTTTCAGCCGGGAATTTCTTCTGCCAGTCGCGGTAGAAGCCCGCCTTGCTCAGGTAGTCGCGGAAAGCCTTCACATCAGGCTGGTTGAACACCATGCCGCGGCCTTTCAGCTCTTCGCGCAGGCGGGTGTTGAGCGCATCGACGGCCTGCCGCTGCTTGACGGCATACGTATCGAACGTGGTGGCTGCCAGCTGCCGCAGGTCCTCGGGCAACGCGTTCCACGTGCGCAGGTTCGCGACCAGCCAGAAGCCGTCCCACACATGCGACGTCAGCGAGCAGTACTTCTGGACTTCGTAAAGCCGCTGCGTGCCCAGGATCGTCAGCGGATTCTCCTGGCCGTCGACGATCTTCGTCTGCAACGCGGTGTAGGTTTCCGCCATGTTGATGCCTGCCGGCGCAGCACCGAAGGCCTTGAACATCGACGTGAGTGCGGGACTCAGCGGCACGCGGATCTTGAAGCCGCTCAGGTCCTGCGGCGTGTTGATCTGCCGGTTGCTGCTGGTGACCTGGCGGAAGCCGTGGTCCCAGATCTTCGGCAGCGGCATCAGGTTGACCTTCGCGAACGCGCCGCGGATATGCGCGCCGAGGTCGCCATCCATGGCCTTCCAGACGTGGTCATAGCTCGGGAATGCAAACCCGATCCCGCTGATGGAAGCTGCGGGCACCAGCGTGCCCCAGATCAGGCCCGCCGTGCTGACGAGGTCGATGGCGCCCGAGCGGACCTGCGACACCATGTCGGTGTCGCTGCCGAGCTGGCTGTTCGGAAATACCCGGATGTTCAGGCGGCCGTTCGAAGCACGCGCAATCTCGGCCGCGGCAGCGGTCAGGTTGACGGTCGTCGGGTGAGTCGCATCGAGCGCGATGCCGAGCTTGTAGTTGTACGTTTGCCCCGCGGCACGCGCCGGTGTGTGGATCATCAGCCCGGACGCGGCCGAAGCCGCCGCCAGCGCAATCCCCTGCTTGAGCGCCAGGCGGCGCCCGTTGTTGAACCCGCTCATGGTTTGTCTCCTGCGGTCTGATCTTGTAGTGTTTCCGGCGTTCCGCGCGATTCCCACGCGATGCGGCGGCGGCCGCCGGGAGGCCGCCCGTGGCACATGTGGTGCCCTTCTGTTTTTATGCCGCCTTGGCCGGACGTCCGCTGAGGTAGCGCGAAAAGCTGCGCGCACCGTCCCAGTCCTGGATCAGCGTCAGCCGCCGCTTCAGGAACAGCCCGTCGGCCACGCGTTCGGCAAAGGCCTCGAACGTTTCGGTCGGGTCGTCGATCTCGAACACGAAATAGACCTTCGCTTCTTCGTTGGACAGCCACGGGCCGGCGAGCAGCTTGAGGTCGCCAGGCAGGTTGTGCGGGCGCACGCCGTTGCGCAGGTTGCCCAGAAAATCCACGACCCCCTGCATGGTCTTCGGCGACATGTCGCGCAGCCAGACTTCATTGAAAAACTTCGGCATCTTCGTTCTCCTTGTCTCGATGCAGGTCAGGCGTTGGCGACGCGATCGGTGTAAGCCTTCATCTGGTCCCAGCCCGAAAGCAGCGTCAGCTTGCGCCGCGCGAACAGGCCGCTGACCACGCGCTCGGCGTAGGCATCGAACATGGTCGACGGGTCGTCGATCTCGAAGATGAACATCACCTTCGCCTCCTCGGCCGAGAGCCAGGGGCCGGCGATCATGCGCAGGTCGGGCGGAAGGTTGTCGGGCTTGGTGCCGACGCTCAGGTTGCCGAAGAAGGTCACGGCCTCTTCGATCAGTTCCGGCTTGATATCGCCAAGCCAGACTTCGTTAAGGAACAGGGGCATTGATGTCTCCAGTCATCGTTCTCGCCGCGAGTGGAAGGGTGCAGCGCGATGACCGAAGCATATGAAAACGCGTTGCCGCGTCCTATGCATAAAGCGAGATATCAGCCTTTCCTGAGGGAGGGAGGTGCCCGCCTCGCATGCATGCTTGCGAGCGGGCGACGGCGCCAGAAGGCATGCCCCGGGCGCCGCATGGGCTATGCGAAGTCTGCGTAGCGGTCCGGATCATCGGGCATCGTCCACTTCGTGAACTCCGCCGGGAGCTTCGGTGCGTCGAGGGCAGGTTGCGCGGTGGCCTGCGCGACCTGTGCAGCCAGCGTGGCCCCGGGAACGTCGATGACTTCCTCGCCATCCTCCGACCAGCACCTGAGTTTGACCGACATGGTCCCTCCTGCAGGTAATGCCAGGCTGCTTCGCGGTGCGAGGCGGCGCCTGGTGCGCCAAATCTTTACCGTAGGGCAGTTTCTTGACGATTTGCTGACATGGGTGTCGGCGGCAGTACATCGATCACACCATGCCGGAATCTCAGGCTCGAGTTTTGTAGAGATCGCTACAGCATTGAAGACAAGGCGATGGCAGTCCTATCATCGGTCCATGAACAGCGAAGACTCGTGGACGCTGCTGATCGTCAGCCTGCCCACTTCCGGCGCCACCGCCCGCATGCGAATCTGGCGCACCGTCCGTGCGCTCGGTTGCGCCGCCTTGCGCGACGGCGCCTACCTGCTGCCGGGCGGCCATGCGCAATGCGTCACTTTGCAAGAGCTTGCCGACGAGACCCGCCAGCAAGGCGGGCAGGCCTGGCTGCTCGACGTTCGCCCGCAGGATCCGGACGAGCATGCGGCCTGCCTGGCCTTGTTCGACCGCAGCGCCGACTATGCCGACTGGCAAGCCACGCTGTCGGACGCGCGCAAGACGCTGTCCGGGCTGGGCAGTGCGGAACTTGCCCGCCTGTTGCGGCGGCACGGGCGTGCCTACGACGCCATCCGAAAGGTCGACTTCTTTCCCAACGATGCATCCGTGCAGGCCGAGGCCCAGTGGAAGGACTTTTCGGCCGCTATCGAGACGCTGCGCTCGCCGGGCGAACCGCGGGGCGCGGCCGGCAACGTGCCCCGGCGCGACCGGTCAGGCTACCAGGGCCGGCTCTGGGCAACCCGGCGCCGTTTATGGGTCGACCGTGTCGCCTGCGCCTGGCTGATCCGGCGCTTCATCGACCCGCATGCCAGCTTCCTCTGGATCGACGCACCGGCAGACTGTCCGGCCGATGCGCTTGGTTTCGACTTTGACGGCGCGACATTCACACATGTCGGCGACCTCGTCTCCTTCGAAGTGCTGCTGGCCAGCTTCGGGCTGGACGGGGACCCTGCCCTGCATCGACTGGGCACGGTCATCCACGCGCTGGACATCGGCGGCCCCGCCGTGCCGGAAGCCAGCGGCTTCGAGGCGGTTTTGGCCGGCGCCCGCGAACGGCACACCAGCGACGACACCCTGCTGGCGGAAATCAGCCTCGTGCTGGATTCGCTCTATGCCCACTTCTCGGCCAGCGCCCGGCGCTGACGCCATACCTGTCAAGCGGACCACCATGAACAAGCCCCAGCCCTCCGCCATGCAGCATGCCACGGCTGCCGCGCAACCGCCTTGCACGCTCTGGCAGCTCGTGCGCTATTTCTTCCGCCTGGGCACGTTCGGCTTTGGCGGCCCGGTGGCGCTGGCGGGCTACATGCACCGCGACCTGGTGGGCGAACGCGAGTGGATCAGCGATGCCGACTACCGTGAAGGCCTGGCGCTCGCGCAGCTGGCGCCGGGACCGCTGGCGGCACAGCTGGCGATCTATCTTGGCTACGTGCACCACCGCATTGCCGGCGCCACGCTGGCAGGCATTGCATTCGTGCTGCCGTCCTTCCTGATGGTGCTGGCGCTCGGCTGGGCCTATGTACGGTTCGGCGGACTGTCGTGGATGCAGTCGGTCTTCTATGGGGTCGGAGCCGCCGTGATCGGCATCATTGCCATCAGCGCGTACAAGCTGACCGTCAAGAGCGTAGGCAAGGACAGGCTGCTGTGGGCGATCTGCCTGGTGCTTGCGGCCGTGACCGTCGCCACGGAATCGGAGATCGCCTGGTTGTTCCTGGCTGCCGGCGTGGTCGTCTGGTTCTGGCGCGCGCCGCCTGCATGGCTGCGCCACGGCGGCGCCAGCGCGATGGCGGCCACGCAGCTTCCGGCGGCCAGCGGCATGGCAGGTGCGGTCGACTGGCCCCTGCTCGCGCAGGTCGGCGTGTTCTTCGCCAAGGCCGGTGCCTTCGTGTTCGGGTCGGGCCTGGCCATCGTGCCGTTTCTCTATGGCGGCGTGGTCACCGAGCACCACTGGCTGAACGACAAGCAGTTTGTCGATGCCGTGGCCGTCGCCATGATCACGCCCGGGCCGGTGGTGATCACGGTGGGCTTCATCGGCTATCTGGTCGCGGGCCTGCCCGGCGCATGCGTGGCCGCCGCCGCAACCTTCCTGCCGTGCTACCTGTTCACGGTGCTGCCGGCTCCGTACTTCAAGAAGTACGGCAAGCTGCCCGCGATCCAGGCCTTTGTCGACGGCGTCACCGCGGCCGCGGTCGGTGCCATCACGGGCGCGGTGATCGTGCTGGCCAGGCGCGCCATCGTGGATGTGCCGACCATCCTGCTGGCGCTTGGCACCGTTGCCTTGCTGTTCCGGTTCAGGAAGCTGCCGGAACCGGTGATCGTGGCCGGCGCGGCCCTGGCGGGTCTGGCCATTTATCCGCTGCTCCACCACTAGTCCACTGCACCAGGGGCACGCCGATGCGGGCCAGGCTCGCCAGTATCCTCCTGCCGCCGGGTATCGACCCGGTGGCCCTGACGCTGCTGCTGGGCCGCGCCCTGCGCGGCATCTGCGATGGCTTTGTCGCCGTGCTGCTGCCGGCGTACCTGCTGGCGCTCGGCTTCGATCCGCTCGCAGTCGGGCTGATCGGCAGTGCCACGCTGGCGGGGTCCGCGCTGGCAACCATCCTGGTCGGCGTACTCGGGCACCGCTATCCATTGCGGCGCATGCTGACGCTGGCCGCCGCGCTGATGGTGGCGACGGGCCTCGGCTTTGCCGGACTATCCTCGCTGTGGCCGCTGGTGATCGTTGCCTTTGTCGGCACGATCAATCCCGGCTCGGGCGATGTCAGCCTGTTCCTGCCACTGGAGCACGCACGCCTGGCGGATGCGGCCAGCCCGCAGGCACGTACGGCGCTGTTTGCGCGCTACAGCCTGAGCGGTTCGCTGGCATCGGCCTTCGGTGCGCTCGCGGCAGCGCTGCCAGGCTGGGCTGCGGGACATGGGATGCTGGCACCGCTCGCGGCCATGCGCGCGATGTTCGTGTTGTACGCGCTGGTGGGAGGCACGCTGTGGTGGCTCTATGCGCGGCTGCCTGCACACGATCCGCACGCGGACGCGCCGCGCGTACCGCTGGGCGCATCGCGCAGCATCGTCATGCGGCTGGCTTTGCTGTTCAGCGTGGACGCCTTCGCCGGCGGGCTGGTGGTCAATGCGCTGCTGTCGCTCTGGCTGATGCAGCGCTTTGGCCTGTCACCGGGCGATGCAGGCCGGTTCTTCTTCTGGGCCGGGCTGTTGTCGGCGGCATCGCAGCTCGTGGCCGTGCCGCTGGCGCGCCGCGTCGGCCTGTTGAACACCATGGTGTTCACGCATATCCCGTCCAGCCTGTGCCTGATTGCCGCGGCCATGGCGCCTGCACTCGTGCCGGCGCTGGTACTGCTGCTGGCCCGCAGCGCACTGTCGCAGATGGATGTGCCGACTCGCACCGCCTACGTGATGGCCGTGGTGACGCCCCCCGAACGCCCGGCAGCCGCCAGCCTGACGGCGGTGCCGAGAAGCCTGGCCGCCGCGCTTGGCCCCACGCTGGCGGGAGCCATGCTGGCCGCAGGCTGGGCCGCTGCGCCGCTGGTGGCTTGCGGCCTGCTCAAGATCGGCTATGACCTTGCCCTGCTGCGGGCATTCCGGCGCGTCGAGCCCGAGCGGTAGCCCGCGTGCGAAAAACCGCGGCCGGCGCTACAGCCCCGCCGCCCACCCGGCCGCGGCAGCCACCGCCACGACGAGCCAGGGCGGCAGCCGCCACCACATCAGCGCCACCAGCGCCGCGACGGCCAGCCCGAAATCGAGCGGTGCATGCACCGCGCTCGTCCACACGGGCTGGTAAAGCGCAGCCAGCAGCAGACCGACCACGCCGGCATTCACGCCCGCCAGCGCGGCCTGCGCGCGCCGGCTGCGGCGCAGGCTTTCCCAGAACGGCAGCACGCCGATCACCAGCAGCATGCCGGGCAGGAAGATCGCCACCAGGCACAGCAAGCCGCCGACCCAGCCGGACGGTTCGCTCTGCATCGCGGCACCAAGAAACGCGGCGAAGGTGAAGAGCGGCCCGGGCATGGCCTGCACCACGCCGTAGCCGGCCAGGAACGCATCGCGGCTCACCCAGCCGGTCGGGATCACGGCCGCGTCCAGCAGCGGCAGCACGACGTGGCCACCGCCGAACACCAGCGCGCCGGCGCGAAAGAACGCGTCGAACATCGGCACCGCGCCTGCGCTCGCATGACGGGCAAGCAAGGGCAGCCCGGCCATCAGCACGGCGAAAAGCGCCAGCGCCACCAGTCCCGCGCGATGGCTGACCGGCATCGGCAAAGGATCATGCACAGGCGCCGTCTCGGCACGGATCAGCATGAGGCCCGCGATGGCCGTGGCGGCGATGACCGCGACCTGGATCCATGGCCCGGGCACCGCGACGGCCAGGCACGCGGCAATCGCCATGATGGTCACGCGCAGCGTGTCCGGGCAAAGGTTGCGCGCCATGCCCCAGAACGCCTGCGCGACCACGGCCACGGCCACGAGCTTGAGGCCGTGCAACAGGCCCGGCGGAACGCCGGCTCCCCATGCTGCCAATCCCTGCGCGAAAAGGATCATGGCCAGCGCCGATGGCAGTGTGAAACCTGTCCACGCTGCCAGCGCCCCCGCATATCCGGCGCGCGACATCCCAAGTGCGAGGCCGACCTGGCTGCTGGCCGGGCCAGGAAGGAACTGGCACAGGCCCACGAGATCCGCGTAGGCGCGTTCGCTCATCCAGCGCCTGCGTGTGACGAATTCGTCGCGAAAATACCCGAGATGCGCCACCGGCCCGCCGAACGACGTGAGTCCCAGCCGCAGGAATACGAGGAACACCGACAGGACGCCGGGATCGCGCGTACCGCTGTCGTTGGCTGCATCGGGTTGCGTCATCGGGTTGCGTGGCGTCGCTGCCATGCGTGCTCCTGGTAGGGTCGGTGGGATTGGCGCCGCGCCAGCTGCCGGTGGCGACCGTCGCCGATTTTAGGGCAGGCCCCAGCCTCCTCGGTGACGATGTCTCCACTTCCCTCCAAAAGACGAAGAAACCGTGCTGCATTCAAGGAGGTATTACCCCAATCAAGTTAGTCAAAGGGGCCGCCGTTATGGCGGGGACGGACGCCAGAAGTCCGATGACACCGAGCAAATGGGGAGAAACAGAGGCAATGCTGCAAAACCTGAGTCTGAGGAAAAAGCTCTTGCTGCCACTGGTGCTGAGCTGGGTATGCCTGCTTGGCATCACGCTGTGGAATGCATGGCAGATGCGCGCGCTGCGCATGGAGGAGCGCCGGCTGGACCTGGCGCACGTCACCGATACCGCGGTGTCGGTGGTGGCCGGGTATGAGGCGCTGGTCAAGGCGGGCAAGATGCCGCTGGAAGACGCCAAACAGCAGGCGCTCGATCGCGTGCGCGCGATGCGCTTCGGCGACGACGGCTACTTCACGCTGATGCGCTCCGACACCGAGGTGCTCATGCATCCGTTCAAGACCGACATGATCGGCAAGAAGATGGAGGACACGAAGGATCCCAACGGCACCTACCTGTTCCGCGATATCGCCGCCATCGGCAAGGGCTCCGGCAAGGGCTTCGTCCATTACCTGTGGCCCAAGCCCGGCGCCGAGGCGCCGCAGCCCAAGCTCAGCTATGTCGCCAACTTCCGCCCGTGGGACTGGAACTTTATCGCCGGCCTGTACCTGGACGACATCGAAGCCGCGTTCCGTGCGTCGCTGCTCAACGCGCTGGCGTTGCTGCTTGGTGTAGGCGCGCTGATGACGGTGGTCATGCTGCGCGTGGCCGGCAGCCTGCAGAAGCAGCTGGGCGGCGAGCCCACGCTCACGTCGCAGATTGCCACGCGTATCGCCGAAGGCAACCTGAGCACCACGGTCGAGGTGCGGCCCGGCGACGAGCACAGCGTGCTGTACGCCATGCAGCAGATGCAATCGCGCCTGACCGGTGCGATCGGCAGCATCCGGGGCTCGGCCGATTCGATCGCCGGCGCGGCCAAGCAGATTTCCGCCGGCAACTCCGACCTGTCGCGCCGCAGCGAGGAGCAGGCGGCTTCGCTGGAGGAAACCGCGGCCAGCATGGAGCAGCTCACCAGCACCGTCCGCCAGAGCGCCGACAATGCGCGCCAGGCCAGCCGCCTGGCCGAGGGCGCGTCCGAGATCGCCGTGCGCGGCGGCAGCATCGTCAGCCAGGTGGTCACCACCATGGGCGACATCAAGGAAGCGTCGGGCAAGGTGGTCGACATCATCGCCGTGATCGAAGGCATTGCCTTCCAGACCAATATCCTGGCGCTGAACGCCGCGGTCGAAGCCGCACGCGCCGGCGAGCAGGGCCGCGGCTTTGCCGTGGTGGCCGGCGAGGTGCGCACGCTGGCCCAGCGCAGCGCCACCGCCGCGAAGGAGATCAAGGCGTTGATCGGCAACTCGGCGCAGCGCGTGGAAGACGGCGCCGTGCTGGTCGAAGGCGCGGGCAAGGCCATGGACGAGATCGTCGAGGCGGTCAAGCGCGTCACGGACCTGATGGGCGAGATGCGGGCGGCCACCGAAGAGCAGACCGGCGGCATCGAGCAGGTCAACCAGGCGGTGTCGCAAATGGACCAGATGGCGCAGCAGAATGCAGCGCTGGTCGAAGAAGCTGCCGCCGCCGCCGCGTCGCTGGAAGACCAGGCGGCTGCCCTGCACCACGCCGTCGGGCAGTTCAGGCTCGCCGGCGCCTGAGCGGCGGGGCGGCATCGCGCGGCCATGCCACCTGCCGTGGCCGCGTGTATGATGGATCGCAGCGGGCGGCGCCAGCGAACGAGCGGGACTGGCGCCCGCCGCGATCCCTTCCACAGCAGGAGCAGATCATGATGGCATTCCTTGGCACCGTGTTCGTCGGCCTCATCGTGGGACTGATCGCCCGGGCCATCAAGCCCGGCGACGACAAGATGGGCTGGATCATGACGATCCTGCTCGGCGTGCTGGGCTCGGTGGTAGCCGGCTTCGTCGGCCGCTCGATGGGCTGGTACCAGCCGGGCCAGCCGGCCGGCTGGATTGCCTCGGTGCTAGGGGCGATCGTGCTGCTGGTGCTCTACGGCATGGTACGCCGCAAGGGCTGATCCACTTTCATCACGTCCGCCGACGCGGTCGCACCTTCCGGCGGCGACGCCAGGGCCTCGGTCCGCGGCAGGCGGATCTCCTGCGGCAGGTCGCGGCAGCGCAGCAGGGCCTGTTCGCTGCCCGGCGTCGCCATCGATGCCACCTGCGGCGCCAGATAACGCAGCACCCGCACCGCCAGCGCGCTGGTGAAGCTGTAGCGCGCGGCATAGGGCTCGCTGACGTTGACAGTCACGGTGCCGAAGAAGCGCTCGCCAAGCACGAACACGAACGTGGCCGAACGGTTGACCGAACGCGACGAGATCAGCCGGCCGCCCGGGCCATAGGTCTGGAAGCGCTGGTCGCCGGTACCGGTCTTGCCGGCAATCGGGACCGGCGCGCCGCCCTTGCCCGGCACCACAAACGCCCCGGCAATCGACTTGGCCGTGCCGCGCTCCACCACATCCAGCATCGAACGCCGCACCAGGTCCGTGATTTCCGTCGGCAGCAGGCGCTTGCCCGGTTCCGGCTGGAGCACGAAGCGCGTCGCATAGGGGGTGTTCGCGGCAAAGTCCAGGCTGCGCAAGGTCGCGGTCTGCGTGGCCATGCCGCCGCTCTGGATGATGCCCACCAGTTCCGCGAGCGCCGCGGGTCGATCGCCTGACGCGCCGATCGCAGTCGCGTACGACGGCGTCAGCGAATCGAACGGGTAGCCCACCCGCTGCCAGCGCTTCGCGATGCGCTGGAATGCCTCCTGCTCCAGCAGCGTGCGGATGCGGTTGTCCTGCCCGTACTTGCTGTGCGAGCGGAACAGCCAGCGGTACACATACTGCCGCTCGTCCTTGCTGTCGTTGAGGATCTGCGACAGCGTGGCGCCCGGGTTCTTGTCCAGGTACTCCACCATCCACAGTTCGAGCGGATGGACGCGCGACAGGTAGCCGCGGTCATTGAGGTTGAACTTGTCGTGGCCGTACTTGCGATAGAGCGCCGGCAGGTCCTCGCCGGCAAGCTGCTTCTCGGACATGCGCGAGCGCATGATGCGCACGAAGCTCTCTTCATCGAGATCCGGCCGCGCGCTCAAGAGTGCCACCGACATGCGCACCGCCGTATAGTGCGCCGTGCTCACGCGCACGCGTCCGAGCAGCGTCGCCAGGCGCTGGTCCGAATCCTTGCCGCGGTAGCGCTGGTAGAAGTTCGTCATGTACGCAGTGCCTTCCTGGTCGGCGAACCGCTCGAGGTACACGCGGCGCTCGGGCGCATTGCGGTCCTCGAAGATATTGCTCATGTCCACCTTGCCGTGGAACAGCTCATAGCGCACGATGTCGCGCATCATGCGGATGAACACCAGGTTGACCGAGTGCTGGAAGCCCACGCGCACGGTCATGATGCGCTCGCCCTCCCAGCGCTCGAAGTTGGTGAAGCTCTGCAGGCCGCCGCCGGTGTAGAAACCTTCACCCGCGCTGCCCGAATACTTGCGTTCCATCGCGGCGTCGAGCATCGCTGCCAGCGTGCGATCCTGCGGCGTACGCGCCTTGGACAGGTAGTCGATCGCCCAGCGGCTCAGGGCATCCGGCTTCGCGACCTTTACGCCGGCCAGCTCTTCCTTGCTCATGTCCGCGTAGCGCGCGTGCAGTTCGCTGAGGATCTCCAGGTACGTCACCAGTGTACGCAGCTTGGCCGTGGAACCCAGGTTCAGGCGTGCACCGCTGTTGATGTCGAACGGCTGGTCGATGTTGTCGGCCTGCACCCGCACCACGCTGGCATTGCCCACGCGCTCGAACAGCGTGAAGCTCGCTACCAGCCTGGACGGGTCGTCCTGTTCGCGCAGCAGGTTGTGGCCATACAGTCCCATGGTGTGCGCGTCGGGCTTGTTGCGCATGCGCAAGAGGGTATCGGTGACGATGCGCTGCGCTTCACGGTTGATGGTGCTGTCCGCGGTCAGGTCCAGGCGGTCCATGTCGTAACGGCTGTCCACGCCGGTCAGGCGCCCGATGTCCGCACGCACGCGGTTGATCGCCTTGCGCGTCACGAACGGCTCCTGTGCGGGCCGGACCGGCGGCGCGGCCTTGTCGAGCGACTGCCGCAGCGCGACATCGCGCAACTCCGGCGTGATGACGCCGTTGGCGGCCAGCAGGCGCAGGTAGCTGCCGGTCAGCGCGTCGAGGTTGGTGTCATCGCGGCGCAGATGGTAGGACGGCCGGCGCTGCGAGATGATCAGCGACAGCGCGCGCTTGAACGCCTGTGCCTCGCGGTCGGTCGGCGCGCGCGAATCCATCTGTTTCATCAGGCGGTTGACTTCGCCGAAGTCCTCGCCATACCAGACCCACAGTGCGTCGCCGATGCCATTGACTTCACCAAAGCCCACGCGCGCGGACAGCGGTACGGTGTTGAGGTAATCGACCACGATGCGCTCGCGGGCGCGCTGGGTATCGGGGCCGTCCATATAGGCGCGCAGCGAGGCCGACGCCATCTGCCGGAATTTCTCGGGAATCGATTGCGTGCGGCCTTCGGGCGAGTGCCGGTATTTTTCGATCTGCGTGGCGAGCGTGCTGCCGCCCGGCGATTCATGCGAACTGTCGGCAAAGCGGATGGCCCGGTCGATCACCGCGCGCGACAGGCGCTTCCAGTCCAGCGCCGGGTTCATGCTCGGGTATTCGGGATTGAGCAGGCCCTGGTTCTCGACGTACAGCAGCGCGCCCACAAGCACCGGCGGCACGGCGTCAAAATTGTCGTACTGGCGTTGGGGATAACGCTCGAACACCAGCGTCATGCTGTTGCAGTCGCGCAGCACCAGGCCGGCCTGGTTCTTTTCGCGGTATGGCGGAAAGATGCCCTGGTCCATCAGGCGGATCATCTCGGGCGACATGCGTGCCTGCTCGGCCGGCACGAAGCCGCGCTCGCCGAGCCGCTGCGCGATCTGTGGCAGGCGGCCGTAACCCATCCGGGCGTCGTAAGGGCCCGAATGCGGGAACCTGATGCGGTCACTGGCGCCAGCCTGCACCTCGAAGGTCAACTCGCTGGCAAAGCGGCCAAGGTAGCGCGCCTGCCATTGCGAATTGCGCACTTCATTCGATACGAGGCTATAAACGACATACCCGCCCCCACAGAGGGCGACTGCCAAGCCAGCGAAGATCCAGCCACGTCGTGCCACGTTTTGGCCATCCCGTTCTACCGGCACCCTCGGCGCGGTCTTCACGCCGGTCCCAAGTGCTTGGGTGGTGCGCAACCGTTGCGCACACCGCTTTACTGAATATTAGTAGGAACGCGCGCGCGGCGCAGGGAGAGCGTGAGCCCTTGCGCGGCTGTTGCCACAAAACATCGCCGGCAGCGAGCCACGCATCGTCCACTTGGCCGCGACTCAGGCAGCTGGCGGTGCCGCCACGGGTACCGGGCGCCCCCCGAACGGGTAGCTCGGGTCGTTGTAACCATGCGTCGACGCATGGCCCGGCGTGACCAGCGCATCGACCATGGCTTCTTCTTCGGGCGAAATGGCCACGTTCATCGCGCCGAAGTAATCTTCGAACTGCGCCAGCGTGCGCGGGCCCGCAATCACCGACGTGATGATCGGATTGGCGAGCACCCATGCCGTGGCGAACTGGCCCGGCGTGAGGCCGCGCGCCTCGGCATGCACCTTGAGTTGCTGCGCGATGATGAGCGATTCCTCGCGGAACTCGGTTTGCATCATGCGGCGGTCGGCGCGGCCCGCACGCGTGCCGCTGGCCGGTGCCTGGCCCGGCTGGTACTTGCCGGTCAGCACGCCGCGCGCGACGGGGCTGTATGGCACCACGCCCAGGCCATAGTGTTCGCACGCGGGCAGGATCTCGACTTCCGGCATGCGGTTGAGCAGGTTGTAGTACGGCTGGCAGGCCACCGGGCGCGGCACGCCGAGCTGGTCGCACAGCCGCGCGATCTCGGCAATGCGCCAGCCGCGGAAGTTCGAGACGGCCCAGTAGCGGATCTTGCCCGCGCGCACGAGATCGCCCATCGCACGTACGGCTTCCTCGAGGTTCTCGCCCGCGTAGTCGCGGTGCAGGTACAGGATGTCGATGTAGTCGGTGGCCAGGCGGCGCAGGCTCTCCTCGGCTTCTCGCAGGATCCACACGCGCGAATAGTGCGATTGGTTTGGTCGCGCCTGCATGGGGTTGCCGAGCTTGGTCGCCAGCACCCAATCGTGCCGATCGCCCGCAAGCAGGCGCCCGACCATCTGTTCGGACGCGCCCTTGCTATAGACGTCGGCAGTATCGATGAAGTTCACCCCATGCTCGCGCGCGCTGGCGACGATGCGCGCCGCTTCGGCTTCGTCGGTCTGGTCGGCGAACATCATGGTCCCCAGGCACAGCGCGGAGACCTTCAGGTTGCTGGTACCAAGGCGGCGATATGGCACGTCGTGCGTGGCGATGTCAGGCATGGCGGTTTCCCTCTTTTGCAAGATCAATGTCCGTAATGTTCGTATTGCCGGCAGCGCGGCCGGTCTGGCATTTTGCCGCGAATGCGCGAAACGCGCAGACGCCCCCATGCCCAATAACAGTGCCGTCGATGCGCAATGTCCATCGTGCGGGCGAAGCCGATGGACGCCGTTTATCGCATCGACGATATCGCGCCTCGTAAAGTGGTGCGATATACAGCCCTTACACATTCTTACAGCAGTTATGCGGCGTCTTGCATAGCCTTGAAACGCTCCGGGCAGCAACGTCGCAATGCAACATGCCGGGGATCAATGGCGTTCGCGCCTCGCTCTTCCGCTCGCGTTAGCCGCTTCAGCATGACGCGGGCCAAACACCAGACCGGCTTTCCCGGTCGCACAGCAGTCCCGTCCCTTGCCCACGCTGGCCAGGGGACGCGGTGGATAAGAAACAGTTGTTTGGGGGATGACGACCACGCTTGCGCGCAAGGCCGCAGGGCCGCGTGCGGGTAACGATCGCCCGTGCTGCCTCGATCCCTGTCGCGGCGGCGGGGGAAGCCTTTACGTGCGTGAGGATGCCATGAACAAGAAGCCAGACCCTCGGCCCATGTTGCCGGCCCGGATGCAGCCGCCCCCAGCGAAGGCCGAGGAGCCGCTGGTACGCCGACGAAGTCGCGAGATCGGCCTGAGGCCGCTGTGGCAGATCGTGCCGCGCGTGGCCAGCTACGGGATGGTCGCCTTCATCATCTGGGTCATCCTGTCCGTGATGTTTCCCCCGGTATTCAATCGCTCATCCGAGCGCGCCGTGGTCAACAGCCCGGTCAACCTGGTGACCACGCCGGTCGAAGGCGTCGTCACGCGCCAGGCCGTCGCCATGGGCGGTACGTTTTCGGCCGGACAGCCGCTGATGACGCTGCAGAACTCGAACCTGGACCGAGCGCTGCTGGTGGACCTGACGGGCAAACGGCTCGACAACCAGACGCGCCTGGAGGCGGCGCGGGCCAAGCTCGCTTCGGACCAGACCCGGCTCGCGTCGACGACCCAGGAAATCCAGCGCTACCAGTCGGCGGCGCAGCGTGAACACGCATCGCGCATCAAGGGCATCGAGGCGAAGCTTGCCGTCGCGCGCCAGCAGATCGACCAGCAGGAAGACGTGGTCAACCGCAACCAGGCCATGCAATGGGCCGGCGCGGTCAGCGAAGCCTATACCGATGCCTCGCGCAACCAGCTCACCGTGCTGGCCGGCCAGCGCGATGCGATCCAGGCGGAGCTGGAGAGCGCGCGCGGCAGCAGCGAGGCGGCGCGCGGCAAGGTCTACATGAGCAGCGCCGACGGTGCCGTCGGTGCGCTGGTGCAGCGCCAGGACGAACTGCGCGCGAGCATCGCCCAGGAGCAGTCGGAGATCGCGCAGTTGCAGGAATACGGCGAATCCGTCGACAAGATGGTCGCCGCCGAGCAGGAGCGGCTGGACCGCGTTTCGAACCTGGAAATCAAGGCCTATACCAACGGCGTGGTCGAAGACGTGCTGGCGCCGCCGGGAACGCGTGTCGCGGCGGGCGCCACGCTGATGCGCACGACCAACTGCAGCCAGCCCCGCGTGGTCGCGGTATTCCCGCGCAGCCTGAGCAAGGATCTGCTGCCCGGCACACGCGTCACGGTGCACGTGGATGGCGTGGGCAAGCCCGTGTCCGGTGCGGTGGCCGAAGTCCTGCCACGCGCGCCCGACGGCGATCAGGCGCGCTACTTCGTGCCCTTCCCGCCGATCGAGAAGAACGAGGTCTACCTGATCGCGCGACTCGACAAGCCGCTGCCCGACCTCCCCGCAACCGGCACGCAGGAGACCGACCGCTGCGCGCTGGGCCACTGGGCCAAGGTCAGCCTGAACAGTTCGTGGCTGAGCAGCCTGATCTGAGCCCGCTATCGACGTCAACGCGAACGCCCGCAGGATGGAGGACACCGTGCAGCGTCATACGATCCCGACCTGTCCGATCCGGACCCTTCCCGCGCGCCACGCCGGGCTGCTCGCGGCAATGCTGCTGGCGTGCTCCGCGTTGAGCGCGACGGCCGCGGCAGCACCCGCCACCACGCCGGCACCGCAGGCGCGCGAGCAGTTGCTGCGCGACGGCTGCAAGACACTGGCGGCACGCGTGGCCGCCGTGCCCGGCAAGGGCCCCGTGATGCTCGGCAGCTACGAGCCCGCGCCCGGCGGCGAGCCGCTGCCGCCACCGCTGCAGCAATCCGCGTTCGTCTACGACAACGCGCTGGCCGGCGTGGCGCTGATCGCGTGCGGCCAGCCGGACGCCGCGCGCCGTATCGCCGACGGCGTGGTGGCGGGCGCCACGCGCGACCGCCACTACCACGACGGCCGCGTGCGCAATGCCTATCGTGCCGGCGCCGTACCCGATGGACCGGTACCGATGCCCGGCTGGTGGGATGCCCCGAGCAAGCGCTGGTTCGAAGACGCCTACCAGGTCGGCACCGCGACCGGCAATGTCGCCTGGGCAGCGCTGCTGCTGCTGGCCACCTACGAAGCCACGCATGAGCGCCGCTACCTCGACACCGCCGCGACGCTGATGACATGGATCGACAAGCAGACCTTCGGCAGCGAAAGCCCGGCCGGCTACATCGGAGGCTACTTCGGCCATGAGCCGACGCCGCGCCGCCAGGGCTGGAAGTCGACCGAGCACAACGTCGATGCCTATGCCGCGTTCCGCTGGCTTGCGCTGCGTACCGGCGACGCGCGCTGGAATGCCGCGGCGCAGCGCGCGCGCGGGTTCGTCGACGCGATGTGGCAGCCAGGCGATGGCCGCTTCGCGATCGGCACGCGCGACGACGGCCGCACGCTCAATGGCGAACCGTCGGCGCTGGACGCGTCACTGTGGCCGCTGATCGCGGTGCCCGAGTCGGCGGCATCGTGGCGACGCGCGCTCGACTGGACACGCGCACACCATGCCGCAGGCGGCGGCTATGGCTTCAACGCGCGGCCCGATGGCATGTGGACCGAGGGCACGGGCCAGGCCGCGCTGGTGCTGCGCGCCAGCGGCCGCGGCGAAGAAGCGCGCGCGCTGTGGCCGCTGCTGCTCGCGCAACGCGCACCGTCCGGCATGTTGTTTGCGACGCCCGAACCGCGCATCCGCACCGGTCTGTCCATCGGGCCGGATTCGACCACGGAAGACTTCTACTACTACCACCTGCCACACCTTGGCGCGACCGCCTGGGCCGTGCTCGCCGCTTCGGGCTGGAATCCGTTCCAGCCCGGCGGCAATTGCCCGGCGTGCAAGACCGTCGCCGCACAGGCGCAGGCCCCGCCCGACGACACACGCACGGAGTGACGATGTTCGCCTACTTTCTCGAAAACCGCATGCTGGTGCAGATCAATGCCGGCGCCTTCCTGATCGCGGTGCTGTGCCTGCGCGGTGACCGCCACCGTGCCGCGGACCGATGGCTGTTCGGCACCGCCGCAGGGGTTCTGCTGGTGGTGTACTACGTGTGGCGCGCGTCGCAGACGCTGCCGGATTGGCGCATGGATTTCCCGAGCCTGTGGGCGCACGCATTCTTCGGCTTCGAATCCCTGACCATCGCCTACACGCTGATCTCCATCATCACGCTGACGCGCACCTCGGACCACAGCGCCGCCGCCGATGCCAGCGAGGCCATGCTGCGGCGCAGCCGCCCGGCACCGGCCGTGGACATCTTCATCGCGACCTACAACGAAGGGCTGGACGTACTCGAGAAAACGATCGTCTCGGCGCTGGCGATCGACTATCCGAACTTTCGCGTGTGGGTGCTGGACGACACGCGGCGCGACTGGCTCAAGGCGTACTGCGCGCGTGTTGGCGCCTGCTACGTGACGCGGCCCGATAACACGCATGCCAAGGCCGGCAACCTCAACAACGGCCTGATGCACAGTGCGGCACAGCGCGGCGGCGGCGCGCCGTTCATCATGGTGCTCGACGCGGACTTCGCGCCCAACCGCAACATCCTGCTGCGCATCGTCGGCTTGTTCGACGACCCCGCCGTGGGCGTGGTGCAGACGCCGCAGTTCTACTACAACGCCGACCCCATCCAGTACAACCTGCGCTCGACCGAATGCTGGGTCGACGAACAGCGCGCGTTCTTCGACATCATGCAGCCGGCCAAGGATGCGTGGGGCACGGCGTTCTGCATCGGCACCTCGTTCGTGGTACGGCGCGAAGCGCTCGCGCGCATCGGCGGCTTTCCGACCGGCACCGTGACGGAAGATATCCACCTGACCTACCGGCTCATGCCGCACGGCTACACCACGCGCTGGCTGAACGAGCGCCTGAGCGTGGGCCTTTCCGCCGAAGGCCTGCCCGAATACATCAGCCAGCGCAGCCGCTGGGGCCTGGGCACCATCCAGGTCGCGCTGACCGCCGACGGGCCGCTGCGCGGGCGCGGCTACACCGGCCTGCAGCGCCTGCACTACATACATGGGCTGCTGCACTGGATCAGCCGGCCGTTCACGCTGATGCTGCTGGCGGGACCGCTGCTGTACTGGTACTTCGACGTGCCGACGCTATATGGCGATCCGCTGCAGTTCCTTGCCTACGGCGTGCCTGCGCTGCTGCTGTACTGGGCCTACAGCATCTGGGTGACCGGGTCGCGCGCGATGCCGATCTTCACCGAGGTGACGCAGATCGTCGCGGCGCTGGCGGTGACCGCCACGCTGGCCAGTGCGGTGATCAAGCCGTTCGGGCGGCCGTTCAAGGTCACCAACAAGGGACTCGACCGGTCGAAGCTGGTCGTGCACGGCAGGTTCGCCGCGCTGTACGGTGCGCTGTTCGTGCTGACCGGCATGGGGCTCGCGCGCGCTGTCGCCGCAGATGCCGACGCACCGGGCGTGTCGTTCAACATCGCGTGGACTGTCGTGTCGATGGTGCTTTACCTGGCATCGCTGCTGGTGTGCTTCGAACTGCCGCGACCGCGCAAGGAGGAGCGCTTCCCGTACCGGGCGCGCGCGCTGCTGCGCCTGCACGGGGCCGACGGCACGCCGCGCGAGTTCGCTGGCGTGACGCAGGACCTCTCCTGCAACGGCGCCGGGCTGTTCTGCGCGCGCGCGGCCGATATCCGGCCTGGCGCCGAAGGCGCGTTCTGGCTGGCGTCGCTGGGCTGGGTGCCGTGCCAGGTCGCCCGCACGCGCGACGGGCTCGTCGGCGTGTCGCTGCGGCCCGACATGGCCGCACGGCACCGGCTGATCCGGCTGCTGTTCAGCGAGCCCGCCCACAACATTGCCAATCAGGGCAGGCCGCGCGTCGCCATCGCACAGTTGCTGCGCCGCGCCTTTGCCGGCTGACCACGGATAAGCGACATGAAAGCACAGCAAACCCGGACCTTCCCGCCTCTCCTGCGCATCGCGACAGTGGCCATTCCGCTGGCGCTGACAGCCTGCACACTGGAGCCCACCTACGAGCGTCCCGCGCAGCCGGTGCCCAATGCCTGGCCAACCGGCGCGGCCTATGTACAAGGCACTGGCGCGCAGGCACAGACGCAGACGCAAACGCCGGCTGCCAGCCTCGGATGGGAAGACTTCTTCACCGATCCGGGCCTGCGCCGGCTGATCGAACTGGCGCTGGCCAATAACCGCGACCTGCGCATGGCGACACTGGCGATCGACCAGGCGCGCGCGCAATACCGCATCCAGCGGGCAGCGCAGTTCCCATCGCTCGACGCCAACGCGAGCACGGTTGCCACGCGCGTGCCTGGCGCGCTGATCGGCCAGGGGGCGCAGTCATCGGTCATCCACGCCTATGCTGCCGGCGTCGGCTTCAATGCCTTTGAACTCGATGTGTTCGGCCGCGTGCGCAGCCTCAAGCATGAAGCGCTGGAGCAATACCTCGCCGTGCAGGAGGTGCAACGCAGCGCGCAGATCAGCCTGGTTGCCGAGGTGGCAAGCGCCTACCTGACGCTGCAGGCGGACCGGGCGCTGCTGAAGATCTCGCAGGACACGCTGAAGGTCCAGCAAGACACCGTGCAGATGGTCGAGCGCAGCAAGCGCGCGGGCGGCATGGCGCAGATCGACATGCATCGCGCGCAGACGCAGCTCGAAACTGCACGCGTCGGCGTCGAACAGTACACACGTCAGGTCGCGCAGGACGAGAATGCGCTGACGCTGCTGGTAGGTACGCAGTTGCCGGCGGACCTGCCGCCGCCACAACCGTTCGAGAATACGTCCTTCGTCGCCGAGCTGCCGCCTGGCCTGCCCTCGGCGCTGCTCGAGCAACGGCCTGACATCATGGCCGCCGAGCATCGGCTGAAAGCTGCCAACGCCGACATCGGCGCGGCGCGCGCGGCCTTCTTCCCGAGCATTACGCTGACCGCGGCGATCGGCGTGGCGAGCACCGCGCTGGCGGGGCTGTTCTCGAGCGGCATGGCGTGGGCGTTCGCGCCCCAGCTCACCATGCCGATCTTCCATGGCGGGGCCGACCAGGCCAGGCTCGACGCGTCCAAGGTGCAGAAGGACATCAACGTCGCCGCCTATGAAAAGACCATCCAGCAGGCGTTCCGCGAAGTGGCGGACGGCCTCGCGGCCCGCGGCACCTACGACCGCCAGGCGGCGGCGCAGGAAGCGCTCTCTCGCGAGATCGAAGAAACGCGGCGCCTGTCAGAGATGCGGTTTCGCAACGGCGTGGACAACTACTTCCCGGTTTTCGACGCGCAGCGCCAGCTTTATTCGGCCCAGCAGACGCTGGTCACCATCCGGCTTGCGCGGTTGACGAGCCGCGTCGATCTCTACAAAGCGCTCGGTGGAGGCTGGTCCCAGACCTCGGCCAGGGCAGCCGTGCCGGCCGCACAATCTTCGGCGCCCACGGCTCAGGCCGCCGGCGCACCAGTCAGGATCGGCACGGCTTCCCGTTGAACGCGCACGCAGAGGGCATGCAAAACGGGCACCGTCGACGATCGCCGGTGCCCGCCATGACAGATCCTCTGTACCGCTATCTCACACCATCTCAATAGCGTGGCGCAGTGGACGACGTGCCCCCTGATGTGGCGCCACTGGCTGTACCACCGCTTGACGTCGCGCCTGGCGCCGTACCATAGCCGCTTCGCGGATGGCTGCCGGTGTTGTCTGTGACTGAGCCCGAGCCAGTCAGCGTGCCCCCGCCCGCGCCCGAACCGGACGCCGTCCCGGTCGCACTGCAGCCCGCCAGCGAGCCAAATGTGGCCGCCGCCATCATGCAAATCAGTATTTTCTTGCTCATGCTTTCCTCCATCTAAGCCTTGGTGACCGGCCGGGAGGCCAGCCTTGAGCCGGACCCGCTCTCCACGCCGATCCTGTGTTGGCAAAGGCAACTGCCATACCAACGTTGCCTCCGGCTACAAACCCGGCATATGTGCTTTGGTTTGCCTATCTCGTCTCGGGTCATGCTTTCTGTGGCAACGTAAGAACTTCCCGTTGATGTAGAAAATTCCCTAAGTGCAATGGCGCATGACCATCGAGAGGAGTTCCAGGCAAGAATTCCGCCTTTGCAGGCGCGGTATGTCCCTTGCGTCGGGAACGACACCGTGCCGTCATCACTCAACAACGTCCGAGTTCACCATGACCCCTTCGCACTGGTTGCGCCGCACCGCATGGCTGGCCGCCGCCGCCCTCGCCTGGATGGCGTGGCCTGTGCTGAGCGGCGCGCTGATGACCGTGTGGTATGCGACCCGGCTCGCCACCCTGCCGGCGCCGCAAACGCTGCCAGTTCCGGTGGCCGGCGTACGTGCCGCCGACCTGCGCGATACCTGGGGTGGCGCGCGTAGCGGGGGGCGCCGGCATGAGGGCATCGACATCTTCGCGCCACGCGGCAGGCCAGTGCTCTCGGCTACCGAAGGACTGGTGACGCGTGTCGGCACCAACCGGCTTGGCGGCAAGGCTGTGTGGGTCGTGGGCCCGGGCCGCCAGATGCACTACTATGCTCACCTTGACCGTTACGGCGAGCACAGTGCCGGAGACCGCGTGATGCCGGGCGCGGTGCTCGGTTACGTCGGCAATACCGGCAATGCGCAGGGCACGCCGCCGCACCTGCACTACGGCATCTACACGGCCGGCGGCGCCATCAATCCCTATCCGCTGCTTGCTGTGCCGGCACAGACGCCTGCAGGCAGGGGCCAACAAGCGAGGCAGCCATGAATCCCGCAGACGACGAACGCGCCATCCGTGAACTGGTCGAGGCCTGGTTCACTGCGAGCCAGCGCGGCGATACCGACACGGTGCTGGACCTGATGACCGACGATGTCGTCTTCATGGCCCCCGGGCAGGAGCCTTTCGGCAAGGCCGCCTTCGCGCAGGCATCCGCGGGCATGACCGGTGTCAAGATGCAAGGCAGCTATGACATCCGCGAACTGCAGGTGGTCGGCGACTGGGCCTACCTGCGCAATTTCATCGACCTGACCATCACGCCGCCCGACGGCAAGGCGATGCATCGCTCGGGCTACACGCTCACGCTGCTGCGCAGGGGGGACGATGGCAGGTGGCGGCTGAGCCGCGATGCCAACCTGCTTGCCGTGAGTCCGCCGTCAGCCCCCTGACGGAACGTTGAGCGGCGCGGCACTTACAGGGAAGACCGCACGCCCCTGCGCTGGGCGCCACCGCGTGCGATGCCCACGATGAAATCCCCATCCAGCCATTCCGGCCCGCTACGTACGTGCACCAGGGGCGGCTGGCTGCCCGCGATCCCATCCTGCGCATTACCACGCGTCGGCACGCCGCGCGCGCGATAGGCCGGATGGCTGCCCAGCACCTCGCGATTCAACGTATCGCTGAAGTAGAGCTGACTGGTCAGCACCTCGGCATTCGCGAGCAACACCTTGAAGTGGATGTGAACCGCGCGCGGCCGGTACCAGCCGGGATAGATCGTGACAAACGCCGCTGCGCCATCGGCGCTGGTTGGCTGCACGCCGCGCAGAAAACGCGTGGCGTCGCGCGGCCCGTCTTCACCGCTGTAGCTGCCCTCGGCATCGCAATGCCAGATACTGACCAGCGCACCCTGCACCGGCGTGCAGTCATGGTCGGCATCGACGACCATCAAGCGCAGGCGCAATGGTTGGCCGGGACGGCCGTCGCGGATGTCACTGCGCAGCTGAGCGTCGTTGAGATAGAAGGGGCCTTCGGTGGCCGCGGGGGTCAGCAGGCAGGCGGCGGCGTTCGGGCTTAGCGTCTGCGCCGCGCTGGCTGGGGCCAGCGTTGCCAATGCGGTCAGGGTGCCGAGTTCGCCAAGGAATTCGCGGCGAGTGGTCTTTTCGCGGTCGTCAGGAGACGAGACGGTCATGTGAAGCTCCCCTTGGGACATCGTGACACCAGTCTATGCTCGCCTGCCGCAGGAAAAAAGGACTGTGGCCGCACTAAGGGTCGGGCTTTACGCTTTGCAGCGTTCAGCGTGAAGGCCCAGGATGCCGCCGCCGGAGATCTTCAAAGGAAGCCAGTTCCCCCGCGATCGCGCTGGCCGCGACGGTGGCCGGACTGGCCAGCCAGACCTGGCCAGGCCCCGAGCGGCCGGGGAAATTCCGGTTGATCGAGCTGACTGTCACCTGATCCGTACGGATGGACGAGCCAGGACCACAATTGGCGCATGCGCCGCACGACGGCTGCAGGATGCGAGCGCCGACGGCTTCGAACGCAGCCATATACCCCTTGCGCTGGCAGTAGTCCCGCACATCGGTCGTGCCGAACTGCAGATACAGCGCCACATGCGCCGGAACGCGCAGTCCGCGTTCGGCAGCCCATTCGAAGACCGCGTGATACTGGTCGAAGTCCTCGCGCTTGCCCGCGGTGCATGATCCGCCGTACGCGATATCAACCCGCACTCGCGCGTCGAGGTCTCCCAGCGGCAGTCCGTTCCCCGGATCTCCGGGCCTGGCCACCATCGGCGTCAGCGCGCTGCAATCCACCGCGAGCGTCGCAGCGTAGACGGCGTCGTCGTCGCTGCGCATCCATGCTTCGGGCACGAAGTCGATGCCCCGGCGCTCACGCAGGAAACGCACGGTTTCTGCATCCGGCGCAACGATTCCCGTGAAGCCACCGAGTTCGGCACACATATTCGTGAGCGTCGCGCGCTCGTCCACGTTCATGGCGCTGACCACCGGCCCGGTGAACTCGAATACCTTGCCGACGCCCGCGCCCGATCGGATGGCGGGTTGCGCCAGCAGGTGCAGCACGACATCCTTGGCCGTCACGCCGGACGGCAAGGCGCCATGCAGGTCGACGCGGATCGATTCGGGCAGCGTCATGCGCACTGCTCCCGTGACAAACGCGTTGGCCATGTCTGTCGTGCCAACACCGAAGGCCACGCAGCCGAGTGCGCCGCTGTGCGGCGTGTGGGAATCCGTGCCGACAACGATCTGTCCTGGCAACACGTACCGCTCTGCCATCATCGCGTGCGAAATCCCTGCCGCGTTGCGGCTGTCATCGTTGCCGGGTTCCTCTTCGGTCAGCGTGCGATGGCAGGCCAGGCCATAGTCGCGCACGAAATCGCGCTGGGCATGCCGCATTTGCACGACGTTTTCGACCAGCCCGTTACGGACATGGGCGGGGCTCTCCCTGACGTAGGACGTGTGATCCTCGAACACGACGATGTGGTCGGCCTGCTTCAGTTGAACCGGTTTGCCGAAGGCACTGTGCAGCATGTGCGCGCACATGCCGGTGTAATACTCGTGAATGAACCGCCAATGCGCGCGCACGAAGATGCCATCGCCCGGCTCCGGGGCGGATGACGTCACGGGCGTAGCCAGCAGGTTGCGGCGCACGATCTTCTCGAACAACGTTTGTGGACGATGGCTTTCGGCCTCGGACGTCGGCGCGACGCTAGTCAGGTACTTGCGCCCAAACGGCAGCAGACCACCGTGGCTCAGGATCGACGCGGCTAGCGGGTCCCGCCCCTCGACGAGCATCTCCGGCGTGACCGGTTGTCCCGCCTCGATACGTTCGAGCAGCTCAAAATCCGTCGAGGTGTACAGCCCGATGTTGTCGGCGTTCTGCCGATAGATGCGCTCGAAGCTTTTCGCGACAACGAGCTGTATGCCGGCAAGCTTTTCCGCTGCCGGGCTATGCTCGCGCGACGAACCCTTGCCGTAGCGACGACCCGCCACCGTCACCGAGAATCGGCCCTTGCGCACCGAGTCCGGCGCGAACGGAAGACTGCCGCCAACCTTGAAGCCGGTGTACGGATATCGGCCCAGCGCATCGTCGTAGTGCGTCAGGATCGGTACCGGGGTGATCTCGTCGGTCGAGACATCGTCGCGAAGCGCACCGGCGGTCTCCAGGGTAAGGGTCTGGCCCGCCAGTTGCTGTTCCACGGCCGCCGGCGAGTCGGCCAGATACAGGACGCGGCAAGGGCGCTCCAGGACATTCATCAGTGGCTCCTGTGGGATATGCATGGACTTTACGTGCCGCCGTGCCGGAACGTGAAACGCTGATGTAGCATGGCCGCTATCGCCTGACGAGATATCAGGGTGCCCCTCGCCTTGGGTTGCCTTATACGACAGACCCCCGACATGCAGCGGATCGATCCGGTCAACATTCAACTCTTCCTCGCCGCTGCGCGCGAAGGCTCCATCAAGCGCGCTGCCGAGACCGAACACATTGCGCAGTCGGCGCTGAGCCGACGCATCGCGGATCTCGAGCGCAGCCTTGGCGTCGCGCTGTTCGTGCGCTCGCCCACGGGCGTGGTACTGACGGGGGCTGGCGAGCGCGCGCTGGAACTGGGGCGCAAGCTCAATGAGGACATCGCTGCCTTCGCGCGCGAAGTCCAGGACCTTGGCGACCAGATTGCCGGCATCGTGCGGCTCTCGGCCAGTCCGTCAGCCATCATCGGCTTTCTGCCGGAGCGTCTGCACGGCTTCAAGCTCGCACATCCGCTTGTGGAGATTGCCCTGTACGAGCGCTCGACGGCCGACAGCATTCGCGCATGCATGGACGACCGGGTCGATATCGGCATCGGCGTCGCGGCCAAGGCGCCCGCGGGGCTCGATGCCTGGCACTTTGCCAGCGATCCGCTCAATGTCGTGGTGCCCGTCGGCCACTCCCTGGCCAAACGGCGGCGCCTGCGGTACGCCGAGGTGCTCGATCATCCCCTGGTCGTGGTGCAGCAGGGCGGCGCGCTGGACCAGGAACTGCGCGAGCAGGCGGCGAATTTGCGCCTGCCGCTACGGCAAAGCGTTGCGGTATCCAGCTTCGAGGCCGGGTGCCGGATGATCGAGGCCGGACTTGGTATTGCGGTCCTTCCCACCAGCGCCAGCGCGGCCTACGCGGGGGCAGCGCGGTTTGTGCGCATCCCCCTGGACGAGCCGTGGAGCGACCGCCAGCTAATCGTCTATGCTCCGTACAAGCACCCGCGGCTACGCGCGATTTCCGCCTTGATTGAAGCGCTGCGGCAGCCCGGCGGGGCAGACGCTATGCCAGACTGAGATAGCCGATCCACCGGATTAGCACTCTTTTTGCCGCCAACCGCGGCACTACACTCCGTCCGACACAGGACCTCGCCGGCATTGGCGGGGCCGCACAACAGACGGAGACATGGAATGCCAACCTCATTGCCCCGGCAAGCGCGCAACGCGCTAGCCGCTCTGGCCACGCTTGCACTGCTCTGTGCGCCCGCCACTTCCGTGCGCGCCCAGTCTCCTGAAGGGAAACCCGTGCGCCTGATCGTGCCGACCCAGGCCGGCTCCCAGGCGGATGCCGTCGCGCGGGCCATGAGCCAGTCGCTCTCCAGGAATCTGGGGCATTCGGTTGTCGTGGAAAACCTGCCGGGCGCCGGCGGGGTACCTGGAACCCAGCAGATCGTCCGCGCGCCGCGGGACGGTTCGACGCTGGGATTGATCTCCTCGAACCACGTGATCAATCCGTTCATCTACAAGAGCATGCCGTACGATGCCCTGAAGGACATCACCCCGATTGCGGTGATCGGCACGCTGCCCCTCGTGCTGGTCGTGAATCCGTCGGTTCCCGCGAGCACGACGCGGGAGCTTGTTGCGTTGCTCAAGGCAAAGCCCGGCGAATTCAATTATGGCTCCTCCGGCAACGGCACCGTTCTGCATCTGGCGGCACAGCTGTTCGCAAGCGAGGCGAAGGTCAATATCAGCCACGTGCCGTACAAGGGCGCCGGCAACTACACGACTGATCTGATCGGCGGCCAGGTGCAGATCGGATTCCTGACCGTGCAGACCGTGCTGCCCTTGATCAAGGCGGGCAAGCTGAAGGCCATTGCCGTCTCCACCGCGCAGCGCGTGCCTGCATTGCCGGATGTGCCCACGCTCGCGGAATCCGGCGTCCCGCAATACAACTTCGATGCGTGGCTGGCGATTGTCGGGCCAGCCGGCATGTCGCCGCAAAACGTTGGCTACCTGCAGTCGAAGATCAGGGCGACGCTGCTGGAGCGCCAAGTACAGGACATGCTGGCCCAGCAAGGGGTTCTGGTTTCGACCTCCGGTTCGCAAGCCCCCGTCCCGTTCTTCAAGAGCGAACTCGACAAGCACGCCCGCATCGTCAAGCAGGCGGGCGCCACGCTGAACTGATCGCTCCTGCCCTATGACCGATGCCAACACTGCCTTTACCAGCGATCTGGCAGACCGCTTTCCGGGCCACGTTCAAGGCTTTGAAAGTCCCTTCACGCACTACGGCGGACGCCGCGCGTTTCACGGAATGATCGAAACCGTGCGATGCCTGGAGGATGCCGGCCTGATCCGGTCGTGCCTGGCCGAGCCCGGACGAGGCCGGGTGCTGGTCGTGGATGCCGGTGGTTGCAGGCGCGTCGCCGTCCTTGGCGACAAGATGGCCGCGCTGGGGCTTGGCAATGGCTGGGCTGGTGTTCTGGTGAATGGTGCGATCCGCGACTGTGAAGCACTGGGTCGGATTGATTTTGGGGTGCTGGCGCTCGGGGCCGTACCGATTCGGGGTGGCTTGAATGGAGCGGGAGAACGTGGCGTGGAGCTGGCGTTCGCAGGTATTGCGTTCCGGAGTGGGGATTATGTTTATGCTGACGCGGATGGGATTTTGATTTCGGATGTTGGGTTGATGTGAGTGGACTCAACGAGAAGAGGGGTCTTCGCCGAATTGCGGGGATCGTTCTTGGCAGGCGCTGCTGTTTCGCCGGCGTAGCCGGCGAGTCACTTTTGTCCGAGCGACAAAAGTAACCAAAAACGCGTTTTGGTTGCCCCAAAGGGGCGAATTTTTATCGTAGTGGGCCAGGGGTGTTGTACGGGTATAGGCTTCAGAGTGCGTTACGCTGCCTGCCGCGTGGGGCACCACCGTGAGTGGGAATACAGCGCTGATTGGACGAGCCCTGCAAGCGTCTGTGGCCCCTGCTACTACCCACATCGTGTAATCGCCTTCGGCTGCGCTACGCGCAGAGCCCTAGTCTGAGCGCGTGGGCCCAGGGCAAACCACGCCTCGGGGACGATGCCCGCGCATGGCATGCCGAAGTAGAGAAAGGACCTTGGACGAACCTGGGCGCCAGCGACGTTGATGAGCTCACATCCCGACGACGCCGTGCGCGCAGCGCAGCCGAAGGCGTCCCACCACTGACCTGATTGAAACGCTGTACCCGAGTCCGTCTTGGGGATCGTCCAAAAGCCGTGCCGCGCAAGGCACAGGTTCTGAATCACATGGCGTAGCAGGGTCGAACCACTGACCACCATCGCAGGCGTCCAAAGCCGTTTGAACTCCTGCCGCCGTGGAATTGATGGCCAGCGGCAACGACGCGCTTTTTGGTTACTTTTTGTCGCTCGGACAAAAAGTGACTCGCCGGCTACGCCGGCGAAACAGCGGCGCCCGCCAAGCACAACACGCCAATCAATTCACCCCATGCCCCAAAAACAAAAAACCGGCACCACAAAGTGCCGGTTTTCCCATGGTGCGCCGCGCATCCACGCGGCGCCGTCACTACAACTACCGCTCAGTCTTCAAGCTTAGGCAACGAAGCGCTAACCGCCGACGACAGCAGCCCAGTCTTCGCATACGTCTGCAGCTTCTCGCGGGTATCCACGATATCCAGCGTACGCATGGTCAGCTGGCCAATACGGTCCAGCGGCGTGAACATCGACTCACCCTTTTCCATGGTCAGCCGTTCCGGCTTGTAGGTCAGGTTCGGCGAGGTGGTGTTCAGGATCGAGTAGTCATTGCCACGGCGCAGTTCGATGGTCACTTCGCCGGTCACGGCACCCGCCACCCAACGCTGGGCGGTTTCGCGCAGCATGATGGCCTGCGGGTCGAACCAGCGGCCCTGGTACAGCAGGCGGCCCAGGCGGCGGCCGTTGTCGCGGTACTGCTCGATGGTGTCTTCGTTATGGATGCCGGTGATCAGGCGCTCGTAGGCGATGAACAGCAGTGCCAGCCCCGGGGCTTCGTAGATGCCGCGGCTCTTGGCTTCGATGATGCGGTTCTCGATCTGGTCGCTCATGCCCAGGCCATGACGCCCGCCGATGACGTTGGCTTCGGCAAACAGCTCGACGCTGTTGGCGAAGGTCTTGCCGTTCAGCGCGACCGGCTGGCCCTGCTCGAAGCGCACGGTGACTTCCTCGCGCTTGACTTCGACTTCATCGCGCCAGAACTGCACGCCCATGATCGGCTGCACGATGCGAATGCCCGAGTCCAGGTGCTCCAGGTCCTTGGCTTCGTGCGTGGCGCCCAGCATGTTGGAGTCGGTCGAATACGCCTTCTCGGTCGACATCTTGTAGTCGAACCCGTTCTGGCGCATGAACTCGGACATTTCAGTCCGGCCGCCCAGTTCGTCGATGAACTGCTGATCCAGCCACGGCTTGTAGATCTGCAGGCCCGGGTTGGTCAGCAGGCCGTAGCGGTAGAAGCGCTCGATGTCATTGCCCTTGAACGTGCTGCCATCGCCCCAGATGTTGACGCCATCTTCCTTCATCGCAGCAACCAGCATGGTGCCGGTGACGGCGCGGCCGATCGGGGTGGTGTTGAAGTACGTGACGCCGGCGGTCGAAATGTGGAACGCACCGCACTGCAGGGCAGCGATGCCTTCGGCGACCAGTTGCGTGCGGCAGTCGACCAGACGGGCTTCCTCGGCGCCGTAGGCCTTGGCGCGGCGCGGGATGTCGTCGTAGTCAGGCTCGTCGGGCTGGCCCAGGTTGGCCGTGTAGGCGTAAGGGATGGCGCCCTTCTGGCGCATCCAGAGAAGCGCCGCGCTGGTGTCCAGGCCGCCAGAGAACGCAATGCCGACGCGCTCGCCGGTGGGAATGTGCTGAAGGATGGTAGTCATCGCCAGTAAATCTATGTGAATTTGTCGGCTCTTGGAGCGGCTTTCGGCCGGGGCCGGAAGCACTGGGACTCGGCCGGCCGAGTCACGGGCCGAATCAAGGTGCCGGAAAGGTCCAAAGGCGAATTGTGACACGGCGGCGGGCTTGCGCCAAACCCGGCGTCCGGACAGGCGCTGCGAGACCGTTCAAAACCGGCGAACGCGCCTTTAAAAACTCTCGACTGGTTCGGCCCTGGGGCGCTCCCTATACTCGGCCGCATTGTTTTGCGAATGCGGAGTTGTCATGCTTCATCGTGCCCTGGAAGGCGTGCGTGTACTGGACCTGTCGCGCATCCTGGCCGGACCCTGGTGCACCCAGAACCTGGCCGATCTCGGTGCCGAGGTGACCAAGGTCGAACACCCTGAGCGCGGCGACGATACGCGCGGCTGGGGCCCTCCCTACATGTCTGCTGCCGACGGCAGCGACGCGCGCCTGTCCGGCTATTTCATCAGCTGCAATCGCGGCAAGCGTTCGGTGGCGATCGACTACGGCACGCCCGCAGGCGCGGCGCAGGTGCGCGAGCTGGCGCGCGAGGCCGATGTGCTGGTCGAAAACTACAAGGTCGGCACGCTGCGGCGCTACGGACTGGACTACGACAGCCTCAAGGCGATCAACCCACGGCTGGTCTACCTGTCGATCACCGGCTTCGGCCAGGACGGCCCGATGGCCGACAAGCCCGGCTATGACTACGTGTTCCAGGGGATGGGCGGATTGATGAGCTATACCGGCCAGCCTGACGGCAGCCCCGGTGCCGGGCCGCTGCGCACCGGCGTGGCGGTGGTGGACCTGAGTACGGGCATGTATGCGACCTCGGCTGTGCTGGCGGCGCTGTACCAGCGCCAGGCGACCGGCGTCGGCCAGCACCTCGATATCGCGCTGCTCGATGTAGCCGTGGCGCTCAACGCGAATCAGGGCGCCAATTACCTGGTGTCGGGCGAGAACCCGCAGCGCAGCGGCAATGCGCATCCGAACTGCGCGCCGTACGAAGTGTTCCGCTGCGCGGATGGCTACCTGATCCTCGCCATCGGCAATGACGGGCAGTTCGCCCGCTTCTGCGCAGTCGCCGGCATGGCCGAACTGGCGCAGGACGCTCGCTACGCGACCAACTCGGCGCGCATCGAGAACCTGCCGCAACTGCGCGCACTGCTGACGGAGATCTTCCCGACACGCACGCGCACCGCATGGACCGATGCCTTCGATGCCGCCGGCGTGCCGTGGGGCCCGATCCACACCATGGAAGAAGTGTTCGCGCATCCGCAGGTGCGCCACCGCGGGCTGCAGCAATTCGCCGAGCACCCCGTGATGGGCACCGTCCCGATGGTGCGCAACCCCATGCTCGCTGGCCACACCGGACCGCTGCAGCCGCCGCCGCTGCTGGGCGAACACACCGCGCCGGCCTGAACAGAATCGATACCCTGATACGGAGACACCTGATGAAAACGACTTTTCCTGCGCTTGCCTTGCTGGCCGGCCTCAGCGTGGCGGGCACCGCGCAGGCGGCCTGGCCCGATCGCCCGATCAAGCTGATCGTGCCCTACGCGGCCGGCGGCACCACCGACATCATCGCGCGCATCGTCGGCACGCGGCTCGGGCCGGTGATTGGCCAGCCCGTGGTCGTGGAGAACCGCCCCGGCGCGGGCGGCGCGGTGGGCAGCGCTTACGCGGCCAAGCAGACGCCCGATGGCTACACGCTGGTGATGGAAGTCGAAAGCTCGCACGCGGTGAACCCGAACGTGTACCTGAAGACCGCCTATGACCCGGTGAAGGACTTCGATCCAATCAGCAACCTGGCCGATGTGCCCAACGTGCTGGTCGTGAACCCGGCCTTCCCGGCGACCGACCTGCAGGCGTTCATCAAGCTGCTGAAGGCCAACCCGGGCAAGTATTCGTTCGGCTCGTCCGGCAACGGCGGTCTGAGCCATATGAACGGCGAGCTGTTCATGAACGAGACCGGCACGCGTATGCTGCACGTGCCGTACAAGGGCCTGGGCCCGGCGCTCAACGATGCGGTGGCCGGCCAGATCCAGGTCGTGTTCGACAATATTCCGTCTTCGTCGGGGCTGATCCAGGGCGGCAAGCTCAAGCCGCTGGCGGTCGCGGCGAAGCAGCGGCTGAAGGTGCTGCCAAACGTGCCGACGTACGCCGAAGCCGGGCTGGGCGCCATGAACAACCCGTCGTGGTTCGGCGTCGGCGCGCCGGCCGGCACGCCTGCGCCGATCCTCGACAAGCTCAACGACGCCGTGCGCAAGGTCCTGGCGGAGCCGGAGGTCATCACCGCCATCGAGAAGCAGGGCGCGATTCCGGCCTGGACCTCGCGCAAGGCATTCGGCGAACTGATCCGTACGCAGAATGCGCACTGGAAGAAGGTGGTCGAGGATATCCACTTCACGAAGCTGCAATAAGCCACACATCGAGGAACACATCATGAGCGAACACGCCTCCAACACGCACGCCGGCGTCGAGATCGACGGGCGCGGCGTTGCCACGCTGACCATCCGTGAAGCGGGCTCGCTGAACATCCTCAGCACGCCGGTGATCGCGGACCTGACGCGCGCGGTGAACGCACTGGCCGCCAATGACGCCGTGCGCGTGCTGGTCGTGGCCGGCGCCGGTGCAAAGGGCTTTATCGGCGGCGCCGACATCAAGGAGATGGCCGCGCTGACGCGCGAAAGCGCCGAGGTCTTCATCAGCGGCCTGCGCGGCCTATGCGATGCGCTGCGGCACTTTCCGGTGCCGGTGATCGCGCGCATGCCGGGCTGGTGTCTCGGCGGCGGTCTGGAACTGGCGCTGGCGTGCGATATCCGCATTGCCGCGGACAACGCCCAGTTCGGCATGCCCGAGGTCAAGGTCGGCATCCCGTCCGTGATCCACGCGGCGCTGATGCCGCGGCTGGTCGGCAACGCGCGTGCTGCGTGGATGCTGCTGACAGGCGAACTGTGCGGCGCCGAAGAGGCGCTGTCGTGGGGACTGGTGAACCGCGTGGTGCCGCTGGCTGAGTTGGACGACGAAGTCGAACGCATTGCCGCATTGTTTGCCGGCTTCGGACCGCAGGTCGTGCGCCAGCAGAAGCGTCTGCTGCGCGAGTGGGAAGAAGCGCCGCTCGATGTATCGATCAACAACAGCGTGGCTGAGTTTGGCCGCGCGTTCGATACCGGCGAGCCGCAGCATCACATGGCGACGTTCCTGAATCGCAAGCGGTAAATCCGCATAGTGATTAAGGCGCGGTCGACGCGACCGCGCCGCCCTCGCGCGTGGCCGCCACGCGCGGATCATTGAGCAGGAACTGCACGAACGCTGCCGCAAACCCGGGCAGCTTGCCATCGGCGCGCACGATCAGGTTGAGTTCGCGCAGCGCCCACGACTCGGCCAGCCGCACGCCCACCACGCGCGCGTCGCGCAACGCGGCCGCCGCGACACTGCGCGGCACCAGCGCCACACCGACTCCCGCCTCCGCCAGCGACAGCACCGCCTCGAAGCTGTGCGCATGCAGTCGTACATTGGGGCCTTTGCCCGCACGTTGCGCCATATCGCGCAAGAACAGGAAGTTGCTGCTGGTGCGGCTCATGCATACGAAATCGAACGCGAGCGCCGCGCCGAAGCGCACCTCCGCCTCGCGCGCGAGCGGGTGGTCCGCCGCCACGGCAAGAATCAACTCGTCGACGGCATAGCGCACCGCGCGCACGCCGGTGGTATCGAAGTCGCCAGCGAGGATGCCGACGTCGGCTTCATGCGCAGCCACCGCAGTCAGAATCGCCTGGCTCGCGCGTTCTTCCAGGTCGATGTTCACGTCCGGATTGGCCGTCAGGAAGCGGCTCACGCTCGGAATGATGAAACCGTTGAGCGAGCTACTGTTCGCCAGCAGCCGGATGTGGCCCTTGAGCCCGGCGGAGAAGCGCCCGACCTCGCCGTGCATGCGCTCCACGCCGAGCAGCAGTTCGCGCACGTGGACCAGCAGCGTCTCGCCGGCCGGCGTCAGCTCCATGCCGCGCGCATTGCGCACGAATAGCGGCGTGCCCATCGCATGCTCGAGATTCTTCAGCCGGTAGCTCGCCGCCGACGCCGTGATGTGCGTGGCAGTCGCCCCGCCGGAAAGGCTCTGCGCGTCGGCAATGGCCTGGAACAGGCGCAGGTCGGTCAGTTCGTAACGCAATGCAACCCCATTTGTGTGTCTGTAGCCGCCGTGCCAGATTGAATGGAGGCGGCGCGGTCATTCTATGCCATCCCTTGTGCCGTAGAGGGCGCCGCTGAGGTGCCGGCATATCGATGTGGACGCCGTCCAGTTTCTTTGCTAAGGTATTGTGGACGGCGTACACAAACGCAGTGCCGCCGCTCGCCGCGGATGCAACGTTCCCGGCCCCAAGACTGATTCCCTCCGGCCATGCGCAAGCGTGTCCCCCAACAGGAGATGTCCATGCTAGTCCAGCCTTATCTGTTCTTTGAAGGCCGTTGCGAGGAAGCACTCGAGTTCTACAAAAAGACGATCGACGCCAAGCCCGGCATGCTGATGCGGTTCAAGGACAATCCCGAAAAGGACAAGGTCGGTGCCGGCGAAGGCTGCGGTCCTACTGCCGCCATGGATGACAAGGTCATGCACGCCGAGTTCAAGGTCGGCGACAGCCTGATCATGGTGTCCGACGGGCGCTGCACCGGCAATCCGCAATTCCAGGGCGTCGCGCTGTCGATCACCTACGACAACGTAGCGGCACTGGAAAAGGCATTCAACGGCCTGACCGAAGGCGGCCAGGTGATGATGCCGCTGTCCACGACCTTCTTCGCCGAGAAGTTCGGCATGGTGACGGACCGCTTCGGCGTGCTGTGGATGCTGATCAAGCCTGCCCAGCACCAGTAAGGCGGCGCTCCGACTGACCCGCAAGGGGGCCTCGCCTCGCTTACAATGCGCGGCTCGGCGCCCTTGCCGGAGACCAAGCCGGAGATACCGCCATGGATGACCGCCTCGACGAACTCGAGATCAAGCTCGCGTTCCAGGAAGACCTGCTCGAAACGCTGAACCTGACCGTCGCGCGCCAGCAGCGACAGCTTGACCTGCTGCAGGAGCAGTTCCGCGCGCTCTATCAGCAGGTGACCAGCGCGCCCTCGACGGCTGCCGAGTCCAACCCGCAGCACGAAATCCCCCCGCACTACTGAGCCTCAGGCGGCACTTGGCCGTGCCTTTGTTCCCGCACTGGAACGCTCCTCTGCCGATCCGTGTCTGACAGGCACTACGCAGACAACATTGCGCCCATGCGCGCACCCAGCCTCATGCGCCTTCATCGACGCCTATTGCTTGCCGCGGCGACCCTCGCCGTGACGACCGCCGCCCACGCCGGCTACAACATCTGGACGGGCGAATACACGTTCACGAAGCAAGAACTGCAGCAGGCCGTGGACAAGCGCTTCCCGGCCACACTGCGCTATGCGCAGGTCGTCAGCGTCCAGCTCACGCACCCGCGCCTGGTGCTCGACGATGCCAACAACCGCATCACGACGCAGATGGATGCCCGGCTCACCAACGCGCTGACGGCATCGCCGCCGGTCAACGGCACGCTTTCGCTGAACAGCGGGCTGCGCTACGACAAGGCGCAACGCGCCGTGCTGCTGGACAACCCGACCGTGCAGGACGTGGAAGTCCAAGGCATGGCGTTGTACAAGGAGCAGCTCAATGCCATCGGCGCGGTGGTCGCGCAGCAACTGCTGAAGGATTACCCGATCTACACGTTCAAGCCGGAGGAGCTGCGCTTCGGCGGCAAGGACGTCGAACCCGGCGCGATCACCGTGGCGCCCGAAGGGATTCGGGTCGAAGTGAAGGACCAGTAGCGCTCAGCCGGCCGGCGGAGGCGCTTGTGGCGTGACAGGACAGCCGGCACACTCCTCCAGCAGCCCGACCAGCAACTGGGCTGCGCCTGACAGATTGCGTCCACCGGGGTACACCAGCGTCAGCGGTAAAGGCGCCGGAGCGAGGTATTCCAGTATCAGTGGCGCCAGCGTTCCCGCGGCCAACTCCCTGCGCACAGCCTCGTGGGTCGCGAACAGCACCGCGTCAGACGCGCCGGCCACCTCGCACAACACCTGCACGTTGTCACACTCCAGCCGTACCGGCAGTTCGTCGGCACTGGGCAGTCCGAAAAGCGCTGCCAGTTCGCTGCGCGCGCGTGGCGGCAGCGTGGTCGTAGCAAGCCCGAAGCCGGCGATCTGCCCGCGCACCGATTCCTGGCCCAGTCCGGCCAGCGGATGTCCCGGACGCACAAAGAACCCCATGCGCTGCGCTGGCAACTCCCGCACCTGGAAATCCGCCGGCGGCGGCAGGCTGTGGGTCACGGCCACGACGAAGTCCAGTTCGTCGCGCTGCAGCTTTTCGAGCAACCGACGCCAGCTCTCGGTTTCCACGCGCACCACCAGCCCGGGATAGTCGCGCGCCACACGTGTCATCACGGAACCGAGGAAGGCCGCGGCAGGGAAAGAACCCACGCCAAAGTTCACCGTCCCCGTCTCGAAGCCGCGCAGCCGCCCCGCTTCGCGCTGCAGCGCACGTACATCGCCAAGCATGCGGCGTGAGCGCTCCAGCACCATTGCGCCGGCTTCCGTCAGCACCAGCCCGCTCGCAGCACGGTCCACCAGTTGCAGCTCCAGCGTTTCCTCGAGCGTCTGGATGCTGCGCGTCAGCGCCGGCTGGGTCAGGTTGAGCCGGCGCGCGGCGCGCGAAAAGCTGCGCTCTTCGGCCAGCACCGCGAAATGCTCGAGACGACGCAAGCTGAGCATATAGATTTATTTCATAGGGAGGGCCACAAATATGCATTGGATTTCACTGGGCGGCAATCCCTATACTCGGCTCGCAGACCTGCCAAAGAGCATTCGGCGACCCACCGGCGCCAGGCTGCGACCTTCCATTACGGAACAGGAGACAAGATGGACAGCCTTGCCCCGCAAGCGCGCCGCACTACGCGCCTGAGCCTTGTATTCGCCGTCACCGTCGCCGCGCTCGCCGGCAACGCCGCCAGTGCGGCATCTCCCAACGACTGGCCGCAGGCCGGCAAGCCGGTACGCGTGGTGGTGCCGTTCAGCGCCGGGTCGGGCAGTGACGGCCTGCTGCGCCTGATCGCCAAGCGCGTGTCGGACCAGACCGGCGCGAACCTGATCATCGATAACAAGCCGGGCGCCGGCACGTTCATCGGCGCAGCGGATGTGGCGCATGCCCCGGCCGACGGCCACACGCTGCTCTACACCATCGTCGTCACGCACACGCAGAATCCGCATCTCTACAACAAGCTGCCGTACGACGCGTTCAAGGACTTCACGCCGGTGGTCCAACTCGTGCGTTCTGCCACCGTGCTCGTGGCCAACCGCAACGCGCCGTTCAACAACGTGCGCGAGATGGTGAGCTACGCCAAGCAGCATCCGGGCGCGCTCAACTTCGCGTCGTACAGCCTCGGCTCTACCTCGCATTTGAACGGCGAGATCCTGCAGCAGCGCGCCGGCATCGAGATGGTCCACGTACCGTACAAGGGCACCGCCGACGCCACGCGCGCGCTGCTGGCCGGCGACGTGCAGGTCTATTTCGACGGCACCTCCACCGCCGTGGAAAACGCGCGCGCGGGCAAGGTCAAGCTGCTCGGCGTGGCGGCCGACAAGCGCCTGACGGTGCTGCCGGACCTGCCGACCATGGCCGAACAGGGCGTCCCGGGACTCGACATCGTCGGCTGGCAAGGCGTGTTCGGGCCCGGCAAGCTGCCGCCGGCCATCGCCCAGAAGATCGCCAACGCGTTCCGCACTGCCGTGGAAGCCCCCGATATCGCCGAACTGATCCGGGCCCAGGGCAACGAGATCAGCGGCGCCGGCCCCGATGCCTTCAGGCAGATCGTGGCCAACGACTATGAACGCTGGGGCGCGGTGATCAAGCGCATCGGGCTCAAGCTCGACTGATCGCCTCGTCAGCAAACCCTACAAGACACGGACAAAGGAACACGCAATGCACGATTTAGTCATCCGTGGCGGCACCATCGTCGACGGCACCGGCCAGCCGGCCTATCAGGGCGACCTTGCTATCGACGGCGGGCGCGTTACCCAGGCTGGCGGCAAGGCCGGCGCCGCGCGGCGCGAACTCGATGCCAATGGCGCGCTGGTCGTGCCGGGCTGGATCGACATCCACACCCACTACGACGGCCAGGCCACGTGGGACCCGTATCTGTCGCCTTCGACCTGGCACGGCGTCACCACGGCCGTGATGGGCAACTGCGGCGTCGGCTTCGCGCCGGTGCGCCCGGCCGACCGCTCGTGGCTGATCAAGGTGATGGAAGGCGTCGAGGACATCCCCGGCTCGGTGCTGTCCGAAGGCATCCAGTGGGACTGGGAGACCTTCCCGGAATATCTGGACGCGCTGGACCGCCGGCCCAAGGCCCTCGACATCGGCGCGCAGATTCCGCACGCGGCGCTGCGCGCGTATGTGATGGGCGAGCGCGGCATCCACCATGACGAGGCCACGCCGCAGGATCTCGACCAGATGTGCCGGCTGATGCGCGAAGGCATGGCAGCGGGCGCGCTCGGCTTTTCGACGTCGCGCACCTTCCTGCACAAGTACGACGAACGCAAGTACCCGCCCGGCACGTTCGCGAGCGGCGACGAGATCACGAGCCTCGGCCGCGTGCTGGGCGAGGTCGGCCACGGCGTGTTCCAGATGACGGCCAACCATGTGTCGATGGGCAACGAGCTGCCGTGGCTCGAACGGCTCGCGCGCCACAACAAGCTGCCAGTGTTGTTCAACCTGCAGCAGACCGATCCCGCGCCCGACCTGTGGCGCGACCTGCTGGCCGCGCTCGACCAGGCGCATGCCGGCGGCGTGCCGCTGTATGGCGGCATCAGCGGGCGGCCACTGGGGCTGCTGTTCTCGTGGCAGAGTTCGCTGCACCCGTTCATCGCGTGTCCGGCATTCCAGGAACTGGCCAGCCTGAGCTTCGAGGCACGCCTGTCCAGGCTGCGCGATCCCGCCGTGCGCGAGCGTATCCTGACCGAGCCGCGCGCGCGAATGGACAAAGGTCTGGAAGCAATGTTCGGACACTTCGAGCGCATCTTCCCGCTCGGTGACACGCCCGACTATGAACCGCCACCCGAAACCAGCGTCGCCGCAATTGCGGCCCGGCGCGGACAGACGCCGCTCGCCGCCATCTATGACCTGATGCTGGAACAGGACGGCCGCGCGATCCTGTACTACCCGAGCTTCAACTACTCGTACGGCTCGCTCACGCACTTGCACGAGATGCTGCAGCATCCGGCCACCGTGAACAGCCTGTCCGACGGCGGCGCGCACTGCGGCTATATCTGCGACGTCAGCATGCCGACGTTCATGCTGACCCACTGGGCGCGTGAACGCACGCGTGGCCCTCGCCTGCCGCTCGAAGCCCTGGTCAAACGGCAGACCGCGGACACCGCCAGGCTCTATGGCCTGTCCGACCGCGGCACGCTGCAGCCGGGCATGAAGGCGGACATCAACGTGATCGACTATGACAGCCTGAAGCTGCACGCGCCGCGCATGGCCTTCGACCTGCCCGCCGGCGGACGCCGCCTGGTGCAGGAAGCCGATGGCTATCTGGCGACACTGGTGGCCGGCGTGCCGATCTTCGAGAACAAGCAAGCCACCGGCGCCCTGCCCGGCAAGCTGTTGCGGGGCAAGGCGGCGGCCTGACACGATCGGTTCAGTGTTCCGGCCTGCGCCGGAACACGACCGCCAGCCCGGCCAGGATCGCCCCCATCCCCGCGATCGCCATCGGCGCCAGCCGGTTCCCCAGCAGCAGATAGTCGAACACGGCCGTGCCCGCCGGCACGAGATAGAACAGGCTCGTCACGTTGACGAGGTTGCCGGCCCGGATCAGCCTGTAGAACAGCAGCGTCGCGGCCACCGAGATCACGAGCGCCAGCCACGCCAGCGGCACGAAGAAGGCCAGCGTCGCATCGAACGCGAACGGCTGGAACGTCAGGCACAGCAGGCATGCCAAAGTGCTCACGCCATACTGCAGCGGCAGCACCTGCGCAGGCGTGCTGGTGAGGCGCTTTTGCAGGATCGCGCCTATCGTCACGCTCATCAGCGAGGCCAGCGCGAACAACACGCCGGCCGGCGACAACCGCGCCATCAGCAGGCTGTCGGCTACCACCATGGCCAGGCCGGCAAGGGACAAGGCCAGTCCCGCCATCCGCGCCGCGCCAAAGCGCCGCTCGGTCAGCAACAGCGTGAGCATCGGCTGCGCGCCGAGGATGGTGGCCAGCACGCCCGGTGTCAGGCCGCGCTCGAGCGCCAGGAAGTAGCCGATCGAATATCCCGCCACCATCAGCAAACCCGCCAGCGCGGCCTGGTACCGTTCACCACGCCGCGGCAACAGCTGCCCCTGCGCAAGCGCGATGGCGATGAGGACGGCAAGCGCCAGCGCAAAGCGCAGCGTGAGCAGCGCGAACGGCGTGGCATGGTCGAGCGCCCAGCGGGCAAAGATCGCGCCGCTGCTCCACAGCAGCACGAAAAGGGGCGTGGCGCCCAGAGAGGCCAGCGTACGCTGGCCGGAAGCGGCATCGGTCTGTGCCGCCAGTTGATGGTCAATGCGCATGGTGTTGCACCTGTCGAATGCATGGCAGGCTCCGGCACACGCGTGCGCCATCAGCGCATTGAAGCGCCAAGGGTGGTGTTACCGGAGACGTAGAGAGGCGCTGCGGGAGAACCCGTCAGCCAAGCAATGCCGGCGGCGGATGGGCGCCGGCGGTCGCCGGGGGTGGCGACGCGACAGGAGGCGGAGAAGCCACCGCCACCAGCGCAGCGAGACCGCGTGCGCGCGCACCGGCCGCAAGGGCTGGCTGGGCGTGGCGATGGCGGGCTGCGTTCATGATGTCGGAAGCGTGGAAAACGGTAAGACGAATGAAGCGATGCTAACGGGCGAACGCGTGCGGGTCAATCACCGGGCGATGCAAGCAGCGCCGTCAAGTCCGACAGCGCCTGTGCGCAAGGCTCCTCGACCTTGAGCGCTAGCATCGGATCGGCACGCGTCACGCCCAGATTGACCACGGCCACGGGCTTGCCCATCTGTTCGGCCCACACGCAGAAGCGGTAGCCCGAATACACCGTCAGCGACGAGCCGACCACGAGCACTGCGTCCGACTGCGCCAAGGCTTCGCGCGCGTCATCGACGCGCTCGCGCGGTACGGATTCGCCGAAGAAAACCACGTCGGGCTTCAGCAGGCCGTCGCACCGCTCGCACGACGGCACGCGGAAATGCGCGAACAGCGGTGATTCGAAGTGGGCATCGCCGTCAGCGGCAGGCTCGGCAATCACATCGCGCAATTCGCCGTTCTGCTCGGTGAGCCAGCGCTGCAAGCCGGCGCGGTCATGGCGTGTGCCGCACGACAGGCAGATTGCACTGCCGATGCTGCCGTGCAGCTCGATCACATCCTCACTGCCGGCACGCTGGTGCAGCCCGTCCACGTTCTGCGTGACAAGACGCGTCACATGCCCTTGCCGCGCCAGCGTCGCCAATGCGTGATGGCCGGCATTGGGCTGCGCGCCGGCCGCCACGGGCCAGCCGATCATGCTGCGCGCCCAGTAGCGCTGGCGCCCCGCATGCGAACCCAGGAAGGCCTGCAGCGTGATCGGCTGCGAACGCTGCCACTGCCCATTCGCATCGCGGTAGCCGGGAATGCCGGAATCGGTGCTGATGCCCGCGCCGGTCAGCACGAACAGGCGCGGATGGCGCCGCACGAAGTCGCCGAGCGCGCTCAAGTGGGCGAATCCTCGGCGGCCGACTGGCGCGCGGCCTGGCGCGCTTCCCACGCCTTCAGTTCGTCGCGGTAGCGCTGCTGCTCCTGATAGTAGTAATCGAAGATGCAGGGATCGCAGCCGGAGCCGCAGCATTCGTTGTCGCCGGGCTGCTCGGGCGGCACGGGACGGGGGTCGTCTTGATCGGGATGGTCTGGCACGGAACAACTCGGAATGGCTAAACCGGCGATGCCGGGGTTGCCAACAGTATATTCCCGGCGCGGGAAGCAGGCTGGTGTGGCGATCTCGACGCTGGCCGCGGACTAGTGATTCAGCAACGCGTCCCCCACCGGAATCACCAGCACATCGCCCGTCATGCAAGCGATGTCATCGCCAGCCAGCCAGCGCGACACCAGATCCGTCAGCCGGCCGCCGATACGCGCAAGTTCGGCTGGGTCGGCCAGATAGACCGCATCGATCACGTCCTGGTCGAACTGCAGCGCCGCGCCGTGGCGCGGGCGTATCACCCCGGCACCCGGCGGTTCGGCCTGCCAGTTCACCTGCACCCGGCTACCGTCGCCCGCGCTGTATTGCGCTGACATCGGGAAGAGACGGCACGTATGCTCCCGGGTCCACTCGACAAGGGCTGTCATGGCGGTTCCCCCTTCTACGGGCGCCGGCGTGCCGGCTGGATCGTTCAACGGCTCAACACATGGTAGAGCCAGTCGTGTGCGCGCCTGGGCACACCAAGGCCGTTGGCGTCCAGCGGGCGCCCGCGCACGTGCAATTCGCCCCCGTACAGGGCGTCCACCGCCGTCTGGGCATCCGGAAAGCGGCCGACAACGCCGCTGCCCAGCATCAACATCCAGTCTTTTTCCCGTGGAATCAAGGTCAGTTGCCCGACGGCGGTCTGGTAGAAGAAGTACCCGTACATTCGTAGCCCAGAACCTTGCTCGTCCTGTAGATGGTAGTCGTTCGCGCGGCGGCTGGCAGGCCGGACTGCGATGCGGCGATCTGAACGCTTCCGCTGGCCATGATGAATTGTTTCGACGGTGGACTCGGGGCCACGCGCTTTGCGCCAAGATATCCGCAAGCATGGCCGGCCTTTGCACGGCACGGCCACCTGAGCCAGACCCGAGCCGTACATCCGGCGTCCGCTGATCTGTCCCATGAACGTTGCGATCCGACCCCGATGGTTGGCTGCGCTGCTTGCTGCCGCATTGCTGCTGGCAGTCGACAGCGCGCGCGCGGCCACGGCTACGGCCACGGAGCAGCCAACGCCGGCGCCAGGGCCACCGCCCGCCGTCACGCCGGCCCCGCCCCCGACCGTACCACCCCCGGGTCTCGGCCGCCCGCGCATCTGCCTGGTACTGTCCGGCGGCGGCGCGCGCGGTGCGGCGCATATCGGCGTGCTCAAAGTGCTGGAAGAAATGCGCGTGCCGGTGGACTGCATCGCCGGCACCAGCATGGGCTCGCTCGTCGGCGGTGCCTATGCCAGCGGCATGTCACCCGCCGACATGGAACAGCTGGTGGCCGGCCTGTCCACCGCGAAAATCTTCAAGGAGCGCCCGCCGCGCCAGGACCTGACGGTGCGCCGCAAGCTGGACGACTACACCAACCTGTTCACGCCCGAGATCGGCATCAAGGACGGCAGCATCCAGTTGCCCAAAGGGGCGGTATCCGGCGTGCAGCTCGAGACCGTGCTGCGCCAGCTGGCCAAGGTACCCGGCTACCGCGACTTCGACCGGCTGCCGATTCCCTACCGCGCCGTGGCCACCGATCTCGTCGCGGGCACGCCGGTGGTCTTCAGCAAGGGCGAACTGGCGCAGGTAATGCGCGCCAGCATGTCCGTGCCCGGCGCGGTCGCGCCGGCCGAGTACGAAGGGCGCCTGCTCGTGGATGGCGGCCTGACCGATAACCTGCCGGTGGACGTGGCGCGCCAGATGGGCGCCGACATTGTCATTGCGGTGAACCTCGGCACGCCGCTGATGCGGCGCGACGAACTGAATTCGATCCTCGGCGTCACGGGACAGATGCTGAACATCCTGACCGAGCAGAACGTGCGCAGTTCACTGGCCTTGCTCAAGCCCACGGATGTGCTGATCCTGCCGGAGCTTGGCGATTTCTCGGCCAGCGATTTCGATCACCTGACTAACACCATTCCCGTCGGCGAAGCCGCCGCGCGCAAGGTGGCCGATCGCCTCGCGCCGCTGGCCTTGCCCGCAGAGCAGTACGCCGCGCTGCGCACGCGCCAGCAGTCCCTGGATCCGCCGGACCTGCGTCCCGTCGACGAGATCCGCTTCGCGCCGATGCAGCGGGTCAACCCCGCTTATTCCGCCTCGGTCATGGAGACCAAGCCCGGGGAACCGATCGACCAGGCGCAGCTTGATCTCGACATGCGGCACCTATTCGGCACCGGCGACTTCGAGCATGTGAACTACGGCTTCCTGGAGGAGCCGGGCCGGCACATCATGGCCGTCGATGCCGTGGAGAAGACCTACGGCCCGAACTACCTGCGCTTCGGCTTGGGATTGACCACGGATTTCCGCGGCGAGTCCTATTTCAACCTCGTCGCCAGCCATCGGCGCCCGTGGATCAACTCGCTCGGCGCCGAATGGCGCAACGACCTGCAGGTCGGCCAGACCTCTGCGCTGCACAGCGAGTTCTACCAGCCGCTCAACACGCGCCAGTACTTCTTCGTGGCGCCGCGCATCGACCTGGAGCGCAGGCCGGTCAATATTTTCCAGGGCAACACCCGCATCGCGCAGTACGACGTGCGCAGCTACAGCGCGTCGCTGGACTTCGGCAGCCAGTTCACCAAGTACGGTGAAGCGCGCATCGGCGTGCAAGTCGGCTCCCTCGATGCTTCGCTCAGTACAGGTCCCGCGCAACTGGCGCCCGGGCCCGGCCATATCCGCCTCGGGGCGATCACGGGGCGACTCTTCCTGGATCAGCTCGACAGCACATCCTTTCCTCGCAGCGGCTATGCCGGCTGGCTGAAGCTCTATGGCGCCCAGCCTGGGCTGGGCGCCGAGCAGGCCTATGTCAAAGGCACCATCGACGGCACCTACGCCTTTTCGTTCGGCAACAACACGTTCAACCTGGGGTTCAAGGCGGGCAGCAAGATCGGCGACCACCCGCTGCCGCGCTACGACTACTTCCAGTGGGGCGGATTCCTGCAGCAATCGGGCTACAGCACGGGGCAGCTTTTGGGCGCCGACCTGCAGTTCGCCCGCATCGTCTACTACAACAAGCTAGCGCGACAGAGCCTGCTGGAAGGCGTCTATGCCGGCATGTCGCTGGAAGCGGGCCGCGTGGGGCAGCCGCTGGTGCCAGGCAGCCCGACTGGGGTGCTCAAGTCGGGGTCGATCTTCCTGGCGCTGGATAGCCCGGTTGGCCCGCTTTATCTCGCCTACGGGCGGGCTGCCGCGGGCGTCTACAGCTTTTATCTGTTCCTCGGCAAGCCTTACTGAAGGGGTTGACGATTCAATTGTTGCTCAGCGTTTCCCCACTAAAGTTGTATGTAATGTCTTAATACATACGGTATAATGTACTTGTCGTTGAGACACAGACCCCGTCTTGACTGACGCCCCCCTTCCCCATCGCCGCCGCAAGCGGCGATTTTTTTTGGGTTCTCGATCAGGGGGATTGGGATTGTCGTCGTAACGCGATGGGTCAGTGCCGGTCCTGTACGGCCTTCAGCAGCTTGAGCCGCGTCTTGCCGTCCGGCGTGAAATGGGTGCCGAAACGCACGAGCCCCGCCTGATGCAGGTGGCAGCTCATGGTGAAGCTCAGCAGCATGCCGGGCTCCGTTTCCTCGATCGTGATGTCGATCGCCTTGAGACGTGGCTCGTAGCGCAGCAGCGTGGCCTCGATTTCGCGCTGGAGCGTGTGCGCGGAAGCTGGCAGGTGGCGGTAAATCCGCGACAGGTCGCCAAGTCCATAGTCGGGCAGGTGTGCCAGCCCGCCCCGGCGACTGTTGAGAATGCGCTGGATGTTGTCCTGCACCGACAGGAAAGTCTGCGTGGCCGGGTCGAACTCATCCACGGCGACGCCGTTCGCAAAATACCCCGTCACCGCCTCGAAGAGCCCTGGCCCGCCCCGCGTCACCGCGACACCTCTTCAATCTCCACGCCAATACCGTCGTCCTCGGAAAACGACAGCCGGATTGCGGCCAGGATTTGCGTGTCCATCATGCGCGCGAGCAACTCGCGCGCCAGCACAGGCAGAATCTGCTGATCCAGCAGGCTGTCGATGTTGCGGGCGCCGGAATCGGGGAGCAGGCAGGCACGGACCAACTCGGCCACCAGCGCGTCCTCGCAGTGCAGGGGCACGCCGAAGCGGCGCTCGATGCGGGTTGCCACCTTCGCGAGCTTCATGCGTACGATCCTTTCCATGGCCTCGGCGGCGAGGGGACGGTATACGACGGTCTGGAAGCGCGCCAGCAACGCGGGCTGGAAATGGTCCACCAGTTGGGGCCGGATGGTCTCCATCAGTATGGCGGTGGTGATATCGCCGCCAGCTTCGGCAACGGCCTGGTTGGCTGCAAGAATTTCATCGCTGCCAAGGTTCGACGTCATGAGAATGACCGTGTTGCGGAAGTCAATGACCCGGCCCTCGCCGTCGCGCATGAAGCCGCGATCGAACACCTGGTAGAACAGGTTCAGCACATCGCGGTGGGCCTTTTCCACTTCATCCAGCAACACCACACTGTAGGGGCGCTGGCGAACGGCCTCGGTCAGGATGCCGCCTTCGCCATAGCCGACATAGCCCGGCGGCGAACCCTTCAACTGGGAGACGGTGTGTGCCTCCTGGTATTCAGACAGGTTGATGGTAATGAGCGATCGCTCTCCGCCAAACATCAGGTCGGCCAATGCTCGCGCAGTTTCTGTCTTGCCGACTCCGGACGGACCGACTAGCAGAAAGACCCCAATGGGTGCTTCCTCGGACTTGAGCCCTGCCCTGGCGGCACGCAGGCTCTTGCCAAGCGCGGCCAGCGCTTCGTCCTGACCCACCACCACCTCACCCAAGCGGGATTCCAATTCCAGCAACGTGGCGAGTTCATTGGACAGCTGGCTGTCGACTGGAACCCCGGTCCAGTCGGCGATGACCTGCGCGATGACGTTCTCATCGACTTCCGCATGAATCAGCGACGTCTGGCCGGCACGCGCGAGCACCTGGTGTGCTGCCAGGATCGACGGCTCCAGATCCCGGCGCGCCGAAGCATCCGAGGCGGCTTGCCATTGCCCACGCAAGGCCAGCAGCGCCTGCGCGGAGTCCTTCTGTTCGGCAAAGGTGCGCTCAAGCTCTTCGTGTTGGGCATCCAGTGAAGCCAGTCGCTCATCGATGGCCGCCAGCCGTTCGGCGTCGCTGGTCCCGGTGGCACCCTGATCCTGTCGCAGGGCGGTTCGCTCGACCTCCAGTGCGGCGCGCTCGGCTTCGCAGGCGGAGATGGCGACCGGTGTCGCCTCCTGGCTCATCCGCACGCGAGCGGCGGCAGTGTCGAGCAGATCTACCGCTTTGTCCGGCAACTGGCGCCCGGTGAGATACCGGCGCGAAAGTTTGACTGCTGCTGCAACTGCTGCATCGGTGATGTGCACCCCGTGGTGCTGCGCATAGCGCTCCTTGAGTCCACGCAACATCAGGCAAGCGCCTTCATCGTCTGGCTCATCGACCTTGACCATCTGGAACCGGCGCTCAAGCGCCGCGTCACGCTCAAAGTACTGCTTGTATTCCGACCACGTCGTTGCGGCGATCGTGCGTAGTTCACCGCGTGCAAGCGCGGGTTTCAGGAGGTTGGCGGCGTCGGCGCCGCCGGCATTGTTGCCCGCGCCAATCAGCGTGTGCGCCTCGTCGATAAAGAGCAAGATCGGCGTGGGCGACTGCTGTACGGCCTCTATCACGTTCTTGAGGCGCTGCTCGAACTCTCCCTTGACGCCAGCTCCGGCCTGCAGGAGCCCCAGATCCAGCGTGAGCACGCTGACATCCCGGATGACTGCCGGGACATCCGCTTGCGCGATCTTGAGGGCCAGCCCTTCGACCAGCGCCGTTTTACCTACCCCCGGCTCGCCCACCAGGATCGGATTGTTCTTGCGGCGACGCGCCAGAATATCGATCATCTGGCGGATCTCCGTGTCACGGCCGAACACGGGGTCGATTCTGCCGTCGCGCGCCTTCTGCGTGATGTCGGTAGTGAACCGTGCCAGCGCAGAGGTGTCGGCCTGACCCGGCAGCGGTCGGGTTGGCAACGCCGGCGGCTGGGCTAGGGAGGCGGACATCTGTGGTTCTACCGGCGCCGGAGATGCAGCGGGCAAATCAGCTTCGGTGGAAATCTTGTTCAGCTCGGGAATCAGGCGTTCAATCTGTGTCGCCGAAATACTCAGCAATGGCCAGGCATCGGGTGCCCGCAGCAGGTTGGGAGTCTCCGCCAACGCGGCCAGGAGGTGGGCGGAGCGGATCGATTGTGCCCCGCTGTCAAGGGAAGCCTTGACCCAGGCGGCTTCCAGCCATTGGCCAAGACGTGCCGACAATCCCGGCTTGCCGCGCAGGTCGTGTGGCAGCCGGTCAATCGCGGTAAGCAGGCCATTCCAGATTCCATCCACATCAAGTTCATATCGCCGCAGGATCGCTAGGGCCTGTTCACACTATCTGAGCCCGTCGACGATGAGCGCAAAATTGATGAAGGCGATGAACATCACGTCCAGCTTGTCGAACCGGGAGAAGATGCGACGAAAGCCT
>NZ_CAJPVI010000030.1 GCF_905397435.1 Cupriavidus numazuensis | reverse complement strand
CATCGTTTCGTTCATAGGCACGGCGCACCGGTTTCTGGGCACTCATGCCCCAGGCCTTGAGATAGCGCCCGGCCGTCGTCGACGAAACCGTGACGCCGTATTCCCGCTTAATCAGACTCGCGACGCACTCGCGTGTCCAAAGGTAGAACGGCATCGCCAACTGGTCCGGCATCCGGCTCACGATCAGCCCACGAATCCGAGCGGCCTGCTGGGCGTTCAGCCGTCCGCCGCCAGGGCGGCGGCCCCGTTTGCCAGGCTTCAGCGCCCGTGCGCCGCCTTCCCTGGACAGCTTCATCCATTTGCTGACTGCTCGCAGGCTTACGCCGTACGTCGAGGCCGCGCCGGTTTGTGTCATCCCTCCACGCACCGCTTCCACCACCAGCTTTCTCAGGTGGGCTTGCGTGGCTCCATCCAACTTTCGGGCATCAGTTTTTGTCTTCATGCCCACATAACGCACTACGCACTATTTGGTGCACACGTCAGTAAGAATGCGCTGGATGTTGTCCTGCACCGAGAGGAAAGCCTGTGCTGCCGCATCGAATTCGTCGACCGCGAAACCATTGGCAAAAAATCCCGTCACCGTCTCGAAGAGCCCCCGCCCGCCACGCATCCCCCCTCGCTGCCCACCACCGCTTCCTCGAAGCCCAGCCCGATGCCTTCGTCCTCGAAATACAACAGGTAAATCGCATTCGGCGCCTGCCGGCCTTGACGCGCAGCGGCTACGCCCGCTCGGACAGGCCGGACAGCCATTGCTCGTGCATGCGATCCACGTGCGCCAGATCGACCCGAGATCATGCCTCCGCTCGTCCGCGGCCTTCGAGGCGATTGAAACGGTGATACCCTGGTATGTCGCGTCACCGAAGCCGAACAGCTCGCCCAACCGGAGGTGTTCGACTTTCTGTACCTGGTCGGCGACCATTTTTCGACGCTGTGACACGCTTTGCGGCGCAGAGACGGCATATACTGGGCTACCTGCTCGACGTCGCCGACTACGAGTCATGCCAGAAAGCCATGTCAAAGATCCAGGTCGAGATCGGGTCCATCGCAGGAAGTCCCAACGACACCATTGCATCCGCGGCAACCGTTCGCCATGAAGTAACCGTCAGCGGAACCCGTATTGACCTGGGAGTAATGCTCCGGCAAGTCGTTGGCGTTGTGAGGGCTGCGGATGCTATGGCTCACGGCCGACGATCTGATGTCAGAACTGATAGCCTCGGTCCTGCCAGTGCTGCCAATCGGTAATGGCCTTCTGCGTCATCTCGTCGCTCGCCAGTGGCACGAGTTGCGCTGACCTTCGCGACCACGCCGTCGAGCTTAAATTGGCTCATGGCGTGGGTCAGCTGTTCGGCCTGATGTCGCAGGCTCTCGGCCGCTGCGGCGGTCTCTTCCACCAGTGCGGTGTTCTGCTGCGTCATCTGGTCGAGCTGCTGTACCGCAGCATCTACCTGCGAGATGCCCTCGGACTGCTCAGCGGCTGCGTTCGTGAGTTCGCTGATCATTTGACTGACGCGCTGCGCCTGGGTAACGATCTCGTGCATGGATATGCCGGCCTCGTCGACCTGCTTCGTGCCGGCCTCGACCTTTTCGACGCTGGCGCCAATGAGGCTCTTGATTTCCTTGGCCGCGTGGGCACTGTGTTGCGCCAGGGTACGTACCTCGCCGGCCACCACCGCGAAGCCGCGTCCTTTCTCGCCCGCCCGCGCGGCTTCCACAGCGGCATTGAGCGCCAGGATGTTTGTCTGGAAGGCGATGCCGTCGATGACGCCAATAATGTCGGCGATCTTCCTGGACGATTGGAAAATATCCTGCATCGTGCCCACCACCTGGCCGACCTTGTCGCCGCCCACGCGGGCCGCTTCGGCGGCCTGCGAAGCCAGTTGATTGGCCTCGCGCGCGATCTCGGCGCTGGTCTTCACGGTGCCGGACAGTTGCTCCATGGACGCCGCCGTCTGCTGCAGGTTACCGGCCTGCTCTTCGGTGCGCCGACTCAGATCGGCGTTGCCGCTGGCGATCTGCGTAGTGCCGGTGGCGATGCTGTCACTGCTGCTGCGCACTTGGCCGACAATCCGGGACAAGCTGGACTGCATTTCACCCAGCGACGCCAGCACGCTGCCGCCCGGTGCGGCTGAGGCGCCGACCACCGGCGAGAGGTCGCCTTGCGCCACGCGCTTGGCCACTTCCCCAAGTTGTGCCGGCTCCGCACCGAGGGCGCGTGTCAGACTGCGGGGGATCAGCACCCCGGCCATCACCGCAGCAGCAAAGACCACCAGGCAACCCACGAGCAGCAGGTTGCGCTGCATCGCGTAGTCCGCGGCAGCCTGGGTGACGAGATCTTCCGATTGCTTGCTCGTGAAGTCACGGTAGTCATGCGCCGCACGGATCAGCGCGGCCAGCAAGGGCCGGCAATCCGCATTCATCCTGGCGACGGCCTCTTCGCGCTTGCCTTGCGACGCCAGTTCGACGATACCTAGCGCCACGGGTGAATATTTCGTCTCCACCTCGGCAATCTTGGCCACCAGAGTGCGAGCCTCCCGGGAGACGCCAGGCTCGGCGGCCCTCTTCGTCAGCTTGGCGATTCGGGTCTGCACGTCGTCGTGTACCGTCGTGACCTCCGCCTTGATGGTCGCGCGGTCCTGCGGCGTGGCGGCGTTGACCAGGTCACGCGCCAGGATGGCACGACGCTCAATGGCCGTGCGAACTTCGTAGGACAGCAGCAATTGAGCGTTGAAGCCCTGAACGAAGCTCGCGAAGCGATCGTTCGCGTCGTTCAGCGACTTGACCGCCAATCCTGCGACCAGGGCGATCAGCACGGCCAGCGTGGCGAAGGCAAAGAACAGTTTGGCTCGGACTGTCATGTTCTCGATGTTCATTTCGGCTAATGGCGTTTAAAAGAACGTTGGTAATGGTGAACTGCGATGCTGAGCTGCCGGCCCACGACCTCGACTTGCTGCGGCTTGGCGCAGTTGCGGTACGCGTCGGCACAGCTGCCTCTCGACTGATCGTGCCTCGGCTCCGCATACAGCAACTCATGCAGCCATGCGCCGGGTTTCGTCGTCGACGGGGGCAAGGTAGTCGATAGATGTGCGCAGGCGTCGCCGACTGTCATAGCCGACCATCAGGGTCTTGAAGAAGCTCTCCATGGGCGCGTTGCCCCAGGCGTTCGCACGCCGACTCATCGAGACTTGCATCCCGAATGCGCCGGCTATTCGATAGGCACGGCTAGCGTACTGGCTACCGCGAAACCCTGGCTCCCTGGGGCCGGCGTGGTGGCAATCGAACTCGCCGAGCAGCTGCGCCGCGTCGATGTTGCGCGCCAGGCCCGATCCGATGGCTGCGACGTTCATGGCCTTGTTCCGTAGTGGTTGCTGGTGCTGCCCGGTGCACTGCACTTGTGCAGCAATATACTAGACAAAATCATTTTTGTCTTAGACAATTATGTTCAAAGAGTTCGTTGACCATGAATACCCTGACACAACCCACTACCCTGACATCGTCTGGATCCCCTGATGCCGGCCTGCCGATCGCCTCCGTCGAGCGCGAGACCGGACTGGGCAAAGACACCTTGCGCGTATGGGAGCGGCGCTACGGATTCCCCACGCCTTCGCGCGATTCCTCGGGTGACAGGCTCTATAGCGCCACGCAGGTGCAGCAGCTCAAGTTGATCCGCAGGCTATTGGATGCCGGCATGCGGCCGAACAAGGTAGTGGGCCTGGACACTGCGCAGTTACAGGCTCTGCTGACCCAGCACACCCCTGCGTCGTCAGACGTTTTGTCCACGACAAACTTGTCGAACAACGAGCCCGATGCTTTGCAGGATGAGTTGCTTAACGCGATTGCCACGCATGATCCCCGGGCGCTCCGGCACGGGCTAAGCCATGCCCAGATGCGCATGGGTCTGGCGCCTTTCGTGACTGATCTGGTGGCACCTCTGACGACTGCGGTGGGCGATGCCTGGGCCCAAGGGCGCTTCGAGGTTTTTGAGGAACACCTGTACACCGAAGTGCTCACCGGCGTGTTGCGCCATGCCATCGCCTCGCTGACGCTGAAACCCGTTCCCCAAGGTCCAAAGGTACTGCTCACCACCCTGCCGCAGGAGCAGCACAGCCTGGGGCTGCTGATGGTCGAAGCGCTTTTGGCGCTGGAGGGCTGCGCATGCGTTTCCCTGGGCACGCAGACGCCGGTGACCGACATCGTCCAGGCCGCGCAGGCACATCAGGCGGACGTGGTAGCCCTGAGCTTCAGCAACGTCCACAAGGCGGCAGTCGTGCATGCCAACCTGCGCGAGCTGCGCGTGCAACTGCCGAGTGCCACTGCGCTGTGGGTAGGCGGCGCGTGCAACGCCCTGTACCAAAAACCGCTTGCGGGCATCAGCGCCGTACAGCATTTGTCCGGCTTGCAACCGTTGGTAACCCAATGGCGCCATGCCCACTGAATTCGCGGAGGGCTTCGCATGCTCATCTGTTCGCGCACGCATCGCAAGGCGTTTTCTTCCCTTTCACGCCGCCAGCGACTGGGCTTGCTGGCACTGCTGCTGGCGTGCGCTGCCCTGTTGGCGGTCGGTTGCGCCAGCACCCGCCCTCCGCCGAACGTGAGCGCTGTCACGCCTTTTGACTTACAGCGCTACGAGGGCCGCTGGTATGAACTGGCACGGCTGGACCACGTTTTCGAGCGCGGCATGACAGATGTATCGGCCACTTATACCGCGCTGACTGACGGCAGCGTGCGCGTGGTCAATCGCGGCTATGCACCCGCCACAGGCCAGTGGCGCGAAGCCGTTGGCAAGGCGTCGTTCACCGGCGCGCCCACCACCGGCTCTCTCAAAGTGTCCTTCTTCGGGCCGTTTTACGGCGGCTACCACGTGGCCGCGCTGGATCCGGACTACCGCTGGGCGCTCGTGCTGGGGCCAGACACCAGTTACTGCTGGATTCTGGCGCGCGACAAGCAGCTACCTGTCGTGCAGCGCGATGCCATCGTGGCGCGGGCGCGGTCGCTGGGTGTTGATACCTCGGCCCTGATATGGGTGACGCACGAGCGCCGGGACCCGGCACTCTGAGCGGAGGCTGGCCATGGCCGACACCGTCGTCTGCTTCAAGCCCGACTTGGGCGTGCCCGACCATGCACCGCTGGTGCTCACCCCGCACGACCCGGTGCTGTCGTCTCACGTGCCCGAGCCCAGTCTCTGATCTACGACCGTCCTTCAAACAGGCAGATGCAGTGTTCGATTGATAGACAGGAGGCAACAGATGAGGAAATGAACATCACTTCCACAGTGTTTTGTTTCTTGAAAATCAAGGAGAGGCACCATGTCAATTTGGATGAAGAAGTTGCTGACTGTCCTGACTGTTGCATTCATTGCCGGCTGCGGTGGCGGCGACGATCCACCCGGAAACGTTGTGCAAGTGGCGCAAAGTGACAGCAGATTCAGCATTCTGGCGGAGGCCATTCAAACCGCAGGGTTGACCGATACCTTGGCGGCACCGGGGCCGTACACTGTTTTTGCGCCGACGAATGCCGCATTCTCAGCCCTGCTAGGCGAGCTTGGCATCAGCAAGGACCAGTTGTTTTCCAACAAGGCGCTGTTGACCGCGGTCCTCAAATATCACGTGGTTGCTGGCCAGGTAAACAGCAGTTCAGTGTCGCTGGGAAAAGCCATTAATCCAGTCGGCGGGGGCTATTTCAAGATTGACAAGACAGGTTCAGACCTCATCATCACGGATGGGCGCAATCGCAAAAGCAAAATCGTTCAGGCGGATATTGCGGCGTCCAATGGTGTCATCCATGCCACCGACAAGGTGCTATTGCCAGCCGATAAAACAGTTGTGCAAACCGCCATCGCCAATCCGGATTTCAGCATTCTGGTGGAGGCTGTGACCGCCGCAGGCTTGGCCGACACACTGAGCGCGCCCGGGCCCTTCACGGTTTTTGCACCGACCAACGCGGCCTTTGCGTCGCTGCTGACTGAGCTGGGGCTCACCAAGGCGCAATTGCTGGCCAACACGGCGTTGCTGACCAAGGTACTGACCTACCACGTGGTCCCAGGCCTCGTGTTGAAAGCCGACGTGCCGGTAAATACGCCAATCAAGACTGTCGAGGGTGAAACCTTCACGGTCAGCCCGGCTCTCGCCATCACCGACCAGCGAGGGCGTCAGGCGAACATTGTGGCAACCGACGTGCTGGCATCCAACGGTGTCATTCATGTGCTGGAAAAGGTGATTCTTCCTGCGCCTTGAGCGGGTGCGCGGTGCACGTGGCGCGACCACGCGGCGTGCACCGCTGCCCGGGGACCGGTAACCCCCGCAACATTTGAAAGGAAGAACTCCATGCGCATTCTGCTCACCGGCGGCACCGGCCTGATCGGCCAAGCCCTTTGCCAGCACTGACAGCGCCAAGGCCACGCGCTCTGGGTCTGGAGCCGCGACCCGCAGAAGGCACAGCGCCTGTGCAGCGGCGCGCAGAGCATCGCACCGTTGCAAGCGCTGGACGGCAGCGCACCGCTGGACGCCGTGGTCAACCTAGCGGGCGCGCCGATTGCCGATCGCCCGTGGACCCAGGCCCAGCGCGATGTGCTGTGGCGCAGCCGCATCGACCTGACGCGCACCTTGGTCGACTGGATGGGCCAACAAGCCACACCACCGCGCGTCCTCGTGTCAGGGTCGGCCATCGGCTGGTATGGCGACGGTGGCGACCAATGGCTGGCCGAAGACAGCGTGCCGGGAAACGCCGACTTCGGCCGCCGCCTGTGCGTTGCCTGGGAACAAGAAGCTGAGCGAGCGCGCCAGTGGGGCGTGCGTGTGGCGCTGCTGCGCACCGCGCCGGTGCTAGTGGCACGGGGCGGCACGCTGACGCGGCTGCTGCCGCTTTTTCGACTGGGCTTCGGCGGCCGGCCGGGCAACGGCCAGCAGTGGATGCCCTGGATCCATCTCGACGACAAGGGGCAAGGGTCCTCGACGCAAATTCGCCGTCGTCACACAAATTGCGGAAGACCCGCTTTTATTACACTTCACGGCTGTCGCTAGCGTGCGGACGCGCCCGGCGCTTCCGTATTGCGGATGAAGTCGGAGGGCACGTCAGGACCCCACTGGTACAGCGAGTCCTCGGGCGCGAAGTCGCCGGCAGGCCACGGCTGGCCGGGGGCGACGAAGTCGATGTCGGCCGAATACTCGTTGAACGAGCCCCACGGGTCCTGCACGTAGTGGAAGTAGTTCGAGCCGAGTACGTGACGCCCCGTGCCCCAGCCGCGCGTGTAACCGGCCGCGGCCATCTGGGCGGCGCCCTGGCCGACCATGTCGACGTCGCGCACATCCCAGGCGGCGTGGTGCCATCCGCGCGCGCTGCTCTTGGCGAAGGCCACAAGGTGGTGGTCGCTGCCGTGCGGCGCGTGCGTGAAGGCGATGATGTCGAGCGACTTGTCGGACAGGCACAGGCCAATGGCGCGCGCGTAGAAGTCGATCGCGCGCAGCACGTCCGGCGTGAACAGGAGTACGTGCGACAGGCGGTCCGGGTGTACGGTCTCTACCTGCGACCGTGTTACCGCGCCGCGGGCATTCGCGCCGGCACCCACCGTCACGTGCGGCGCCTTCGCACTGGGGCTGGTCTTGGGCCCGACCTTCACCTGCAGCAGGTTGCCGTCCGGGTCGTGGAACCAGATGCCGCCGCCGTCCGCGCCTTCCGGTGCGTGGGCAGGGACGGCGCCAGCCGCCTCGATCTGCCGCGCCAGCATGTCGAAGTCGCGCTCGTAGCCATTGAAACTGAGGTAGGCGAGGGACTTGGCTGGCGCGGGCAGGATGCGCGCCCAGCGATGCCCGTCAGTGGCGCGCAACTCCAGTTCGTCACCGTTGCGGACCTCGCGCACGTCGAGGCCGAACGCTCGGTAGAAGCGGGCGGCATCGGCGATCGACGGGACGTTGAGTGCGAAGTGGTCGATGGAATGTACGGCCGCACGCGGGCCTGCCACCTTGGTGTCGGGCATGGCTGTCTCCGGGGTTGCCGCCGGCTGCGGAGTTCGCCTCGCCGGCGGTCGGTTCTGAGGATTTACTTCACTTCGTCGACGATCGTGTTCGACAGCGTGCCGATCTTCTCGACGATCACCTCGCACACATCGCCCTGCTTCATCAGCAGCTTGGGCTCGCGCGCCCAGCCGATGCCGGCCGGCGTGCCCGACACGATCACGTCGCCTGCCTCCAGCGTGATGGCTTGCGAGATGATCGCGATCAGGGTTTCGACGTCGAAGATCATGTCGTCGGTGCTGGCCGACTGCACCACCTGGCCATTCAACTTGGTCTGCAGCAGCAGGCCGCGCGCGCCGGGCGGCAGTTCGTCGGCGGTGACCAGATCGGGGCCGAACGCGCCGGTGCCGTCAAAGTTCTTGCCGACCGTCCACTGCGGTGCCTTGAACTGGTATTCGCGCACGGAGCCATCGTTGAATAGCGAGTAGCCCGCCACGTGCGACAGCGCGTCTTCCTTGCGGATATGACGGCCACCCTTGCCGAGCACCACTGCCACTTCGCCTTCGAAATCGAGCCCCGCGCAGTCGTCCACGGCCGGGCGCACCAGCGGCTGGCCGTGCGCGACCAGGCTGGTGTGCACGCGGAAGAACAGTGTCGGATAGTCGGGCTGATCGTACGGGCTTTCCTTGGTGTGGTCGGCGTAGTTCAGGCCCACGCAGATGATCTTCGGCGGACGTGACAATGGCGGCAGGTATGTGATACCTGCGGCGCTGACCGTTTCCCCGCTAGCCTCGTCGCGGCCGTATGCGTCCAAATTGACGCCGCGCGACAGCAGGTCTTCCAGCGTGGTCTGCCCGAGGACACGAATGACTTCGCCTTCGCGAATGCCGAGGTACTTCTTGCCATCTTTGAAAAACGAAACATAACGCACTGCGATCTCCCGATTGATACTGGGGTATTGCCTGCACCGTCAGGTTGACGTGGGGCTGGCATGTTGATGGAGCCACGACTTGAAGGTGTGGCAGATGGCGTTGTTGGCGCGGCGCGCCGACGCGGAGGCCTCAAAGAAGCCGAAAAACGGATGGAACATGTCATCGAAGCGAAGCAGGCAGACAGGTACGCCCGCCGCTTCAAGTCGGGCCGCATAGCGCGTGCCTTCCTCGCATAGGGGATCATGACCGGCGACCGCCACCACCGCCGGCGGCAGGCGGTGAACATTGACGGCATGCATCGGCGACGGCGGGAACCTTCCGGCCAGTGCGGCGCGTTCACCCATGTACAGCCGCGAGATGTCGCGCAGGTCAGTGGGAGACAACATGGGGAATTCGCCGCGCGCGGCTTCAAGCTTCTGCGTGTCGCGGGCCAGGTCGACCCCCGGCACGATCAGCAGCTGCGCCGCCAGGGTTTCGCCTTGGTCGCGCAGCAGCAGCGCAGTCGACGCGGCTAGGTTGGCCCCCGCGCTCTCGCCGGCCACGCCGATCCGCGCGGGATCTCCGCCAAGCGCGGAAACGTTGCGGATGGCCCATGAGGTTGCGGCCAGCGCATCGTCGTGCGCAGCGGGAAAGGGATGCTCGGGTGCCAGCCGGTAGTCGACCGAAACGACGACGGCATCGAGATCGCGACACAGCTTGCGCGCAATATCGTCCATCAGTTCGACGCTGCCCAGCACAAAGCCCCCGCCGTGGAAGAAGACCACGGTTGCTAACATGGCGGACGCTGTGCGGGGACGGTAGACCCGAACCGGGACGCGCTGGCCGTCATGGACGGCGATGCCATCCTCGATGGCCCCCACCTCCGGCAGCGGCGTGCGCGCGCGCGCCGCGAGGATGGCCGAACGCATGCGCTCCCTGGCGTGTTCCGGAGGCCCGGAGAACGGAGCGGGAGCACGGGCCTCGCGCATTGCCGCGACGATGGCCGCCAGTTCCGGATCGAGCGGGACGGACATGGTGCGCGTCTTCATCGCAGACCGAGCACGTAGTGTTGAGATGCTGCTGCGCGGTGGCGCAGCATGTCCACGTCGACACCGGTCATGCGTCCATGGCGCTTGACCGTGCGGCCCGCTACGAACACCGTATCCACATTTCCCGGATGCGCCGCCAGCACCACCGCGCCGACGGCATCCGACACCGGCGCGAGGTTCAGGTCATCGCCGCGGATCATGACGATATCGGCCTGCTTGCCTGGCGTCAGCGAGCCGACTTTGTGGTCCAGGCCGTTGGCCCTGGCTCCCGCCACGGTCGCGAACTCCAGCACATCGCGCATCGACAGCGTCGCCGGTGCATTGGCCACACGCGAATGGTTGCCGCCCATCCAGGAGCGGTAGTAGGCAAAGGCATGGCGCATCTGCGTGAACATGTCACCCGAGCATTTGGTCTCGGTGTCGCCGCTCAGGCTGGGCCGGATGCCAACCGCAAGCATCCGGTCCAGCGGGAGGTCGCCAATGCCCTGCGCATTCAGCTCGCAATGTACGCCGAGCGACGCGCTTACGCCGGCGTCAGCCATCATGGCGATCTCATCTTCGCCAGAGCAGCAGCAATGCACGAAGGTTAGGTCATCGCCCAGCACGCCCGCTTCATGCATCTGCGCAATGCCCCTTGCGGTCCCGTTGCGCGCATAGGCGCCCATATGGATGGATGAGCGGATGCCCAGCTCGCGCGCCAGGCGCAGATCGCGAAGCCAGACCTCGCGGCACGCCATTTCCGGGCCACGTGCCGCCATCGCGAGCGTCAGCAGTTGGTCGTCGGTCGAGAAGTAGCGTTCCCGCAAGCGGCGAATATCCTCCGGGTGGCCGCGCTGGCTGTCGAACATCCATGAGGCGCCTTCGACCAACGGCCAGCCGTGCGCGAATATGCCGCGGATGCCGGCATCGCGAAGGCCAAGAACCGCGGCATCGGCGTGCTCGGGAGAGTTCTGCACGTGTGACCAGTCGAGCATCGTGGTGATGCCGCTGTCCAACGCGGACACCGCGCCCAGCATGGTGCCGATATAGACATCATCCGGCCGGAATGCCGCGCCGGTGGCCCCCAGCATCTCGGCGAAGTAGATCTGCGGATCGATGTCGGCATAGCGGTGCCTGACGCAGCTCTGCCAGGTATGGCGATGCGTGTCGACAAAGCCGGGTAGCACGATCATGCCGGCCGCGTCGATGCGCTGGACCTCGGGGGCCTCGATGCGCGGGGCCACGGCGGCAATCCGGTCGCCTTCGATCAGAATATCGCCCTGGCGTAGATCTCCGATCGCCGGATCCATGCTGAGAATCCAGCCCCCGGTAAGCAGCAGTCGTCGTTCGTTCATCGCTTCACCGTTTCAGCCATTTCGCCAGTTGCGCTTCTGCCTCGGCAGCCTGCGCGACGTCCGTTGCGGCCCAGGCTACGTAGCCGTCCGGGCGCAGCAACAGTGCCTTCACACCTTCCATCGACGCGGGAATCCTTGCCGCGCGCGCAGCCAGCACGGTGACCGGCCATCCGGACAGGTTCAGCGCCGCGAACTGCCGGCTGAAACCTTCCAGGTCGAGCAGCACGAAGCGCCGTTCCCTAAGCGTCTGCGTCACCGCCACGGCGCTGCCGTCCGGCAGGAGCAGGTCGAGGTCCGGGCACCGCTGCCCCGTCAGCGAATGACTGCCGGGCGCGCGCGGATAGGGCGCCTCCAGGCCGTTCAGCTCCAGGACCAGCTTGCGCTGGACATCGGGCAGCGGAATGATGTGTTCCTGCATGCGGCGCTTGAGCGCCACCGCGTCCGGCTCGAAGTTGAACTGAAGCGCGCACTGCGCCTTGACGCTCTCGAGCAGGGCGTGCATGACCGGCAGCCGCTCCGCATCATAGGTATCAAGCGTGGACGGGTCCGCCACGCCGTTGACGACGTTGGCCAGCTTCCAGCCCAGGTTGAAGGCGTCCTGCAGGCAGAAGTTCATGCCTACGCCGCTGGCCGGGTAATGGATGCGTGCCGATTCCCCAACCAAGAAGACGCGTCCCTTGCGCAGGCTGGACACCATGCGCATCTGGTCGTCGAAGCGGGATGCCCAGCGGAAGGAGCGAATGCCGTAGTCGGTGCCGTGCACATCGCGGATGCATTGCAGCGCTTCTTCCAGCGTGACTGGCTCGTCCTTCGGCGCGTGGCGCCGGTCGCGGTGGACGATATTGAAGCGGGTGACCCCGTCGCCGAACACGTAGCCGCGCACCCAGCCCATCTCGTTGTCGACATTGACGCGGCCACCGGGCCACGGGGCATGCAGCTCCGCATCGATGACAATCCCGCGGAAGGTGCCGGAGTGCCCCTCGAACGGCAGGCCGAGCCGGTTGCGCACGACGCTGCGCCCGCCATCCGCGCCGACCGCATAGCGGGCATGCAACGTGGCGACGGTTCCCGCCGCATCCAGGACATCGATCTCGACTGCGTCGTCCGACTGATGGACGTCAAGGACTTCCATGCCTGTCCGAATCTCCGCTCCGCATTCCGCGGCCCAGGCCCCGAGGATTTCCTCGGTGTGGTTCTGGGGCAGTCCCAGCGTGAAGCCGAAGCGTGATTCCAGATGCTTCCAGTCGATCGGATGGAAGCCCGCCCAGATATGCGAGGGCCGGAACGGATAGTTCGAGATCGCGCGCGTCTTCTCGATAAACCGATGCGCGATGCCGCGCGCATCCAACAACTCCAGGACGCGGGGCATGATGGTGCCGGCGCGCGACTGGACACCATCGGTGCGGCGCTCCAGCACAAGCGTCCTGACACCAGACCCGGCCAGCTCCGCCGCCATGGTCAGGCCGGAAGGCCCGCCGCCCACTACGATCACATCCCACTGCATTGCATTTTCTCCTTCAACGGCATTGGCCGAAACCTGGGCGAAGCCCAGTGATTCCACTCAGAACAGATGGGTCATGCCAGCTTCCAGCACCATCTGGCGGGAAGACGTGGCAGGCGCTTGGTTGCGCATCACCGCAAGCTGGCCGGAGCCGGCAACCTGGAGCACACCAAGCACATAGAGGCTGGTACGCTTGGACAGGGCGTAGTCGAGATGCGCGTGAAACTGGTGCCACTGGTACGGATCGAGGGTGGTGTAGGAATAGCCGCCGCCAACGCGCAGTTGTGCGGTGACGTACTTGAACGCGCCCACATCGATCGACTGAGCGGTCTCCCTAACGCCCGCGGCTTCAAGGCGCGTATAGCTGTAGTTGCCCATTACGCGCCAGCCGTGATCGACATAGGCAATGCCAGCGCTAGCCGTGTTCTGGTTCTGCAGAATCGCGGCGGTGGGATTGCTGCTGAAATCGATCCCATACAGTCGCGTGATGCCCAACTTCTGGCCCGGTGCGTAGGGCACGCCGTTGACCGACTCCCAGACCACAGCGCCCTGTATCGGGCCGCTGGAGTAGCTGACTTCGGCGCCGACAGCGCGCCCGGTATTGGTTGCAGAGCTGGCGTTCCCAAACGCGTACATGGCGCCGAACTGCAGTCCGCCGAACAGCGGCGACTTGTACTTGACGGTGCTGTTAAGCGCGTTGCCCACGGTCCGGTCCAAGTTGCCGGGGTGCGTGGCCAGCAGCGACGTGTAGCGCTCGGAGGTGAGAGGGACCAGGTCGGCCAGTAGGTCATAGGTGGACCCCAGCGTGATGGTCCCCAGGGCGTTGGAGCTCACTCCGACATAGCTCTCGAACGGCGTGGAGTTACCGGTATCCAGGAACACATACTTGCTGATCCGGAAGATCGCGGCCATGTCGCTGTCAATGGCTTCCTTGCCGGACATGGCGATAAAGGGCACGGCATGGGTACCGCTGAGCTGGAACTGCCCGCCCCCGCCAGGGCCGGCATTGGTGGTGTAGGACACGCCGGTCCCTAGCAGGCCCGACAACGTGACCGACGATTGGGCCCTTGCGGGCAGGGGGCCGGCCGCCAACATGGTGGCGCTGACCAGCGACAAAGCTGCCTTCCTCATTCCTGTGTCTCCGAGTCTTCTTTCTCGATATTTCCGGGCGCACGCCGCCCTGCGCGGCCGTCGGTTGACAGCCGGCTTCTTCAATCCGTCTATGGGATGGGTACTAGCGGGAGGGGATTTGCGCAGGGGTGGCGGACAGCCCGCCTTCCGCCTCGGCGTGCAGCAATGACCGGTACATCCAGCCTGACGCCGCCACCGCCAGCACGCCGGCACAGGCAAACACCAGGGCCATGCCATGCGCCAGGGCATCCGAGCGGGCGTCGAAGACATGCTTGCCCGCCAACGCGATCAGGGTGGGCGAGAGGCCCTGCCCAATGAGCCCGTTGAGCACCAGCACGATCGCCATGACCAGCCCGACCGCGGTGGTCGGCACCGTCCTTGCCACGATGGTCGAGGTGACGGCCATGAAGGTCCATGAGAACAGCACGACCATGGCGTCCAGCAGCCAGAAGGCAGTCGGCGTGCCAGCCACGCAAAGCATGACCCCGAGGCAGGGCACGGCGATGCTCACGACCATGCCAACCAGCGCCACGCCGGAAAGCCGATTGGCGCAAGCGCGCGCATCCATGGCCAGGCCTGCGAGCCACAGCCCCAGCGGCCCCATGGTGAGTAGCAGGCCGCCCTGGATCAGTCCGATCTCGCCCATGCCAAGCTGGAAGCGGCGAGCCACGATGGTCGGGATCCACGCACCCAGACCGTAGGTGATCATGGCATTGCAAACCGCAAAGGCCACCAGCGGCAAGAACAGGGACTTGTTGTCGGCGAGATGCCGGAGCGCGGCCCTGGTGCTCGGCTTGCCGCCATGGGCTTCGCTCAATGGACGGCCCGGATCGCGACACAGGAAGATCAGCAGGCCCACGGGAAGCCCGGCAATGCCGATCAGGAACAGCGTCATCTGCCAGGGCGGTACCGGCCCGATCAACGGAATGGTCCGGATGCCTGCCGATGCGATCCAATGGAGCATGGGGCCGCCAAGCACAAGGGATAGACCGGTGCCCAGCATCAGGGCCATGGTGTACACGGACAGCGCTCGCGCGCGCCGCTGGTCGTCAACTCCGTCACGGATCAGCGAGTATGACGAGGGCGGAATCAGCGCCTCAGCACCGCCCACCACAATGCGCGCGACCACCAGCGTGATGAACGCGACAGCCGCGGCATTGGCGGCCACCGCGATCGACCACACCAGCACACCCACCGCCACGATCACCCGGCGGTTGTAGCGATCGGCCAGCCAGCCCGCCGGCAGCCCCACCGCGATATTCGAAATGGCGAAGGCAGCGCCAATCAGGTAGCTGATCTGGAGATCGTTAACGCCGAACTCGCGCTGGATGGGGCCGACCATCAGCACAAGAATGTTCTTGTCGATCTGCGCCAGCATCGTCACCAGCGTCAGGGTGGCCACCAAGCCCCATTGGGGCATCGCTCTGGCGGGCTCTCTAAGAGGCTCTCGAATCACTGTGTGTCTCCGTTTCTTTTCGTTGGTCCCGGCCTGCGTCGCCGTGTGGGTCGGATTATTGGCCCGATGATGACATTTACAAAATTTATTGTTTAAATTCGGTACATCCATTCGGTGAATCAAAGATCGCCCATGCGCTTCAACAAACTGGACCTGAATCAGCTCGTGGTGCTCGACGCCTTGCTTTCGACGCGTAGCGTGGGCAAGGCCGCGGAGCGGCTGTTCCTGAGCCAGCCCGCCACCAGCTGCTCGCTCGCCAGGCTGCGCGAGTATTTCGAGGACGACCTACTGGTGGCCGTCGGCAAGACTCAGGTGCTGACGCCATTGGCCCTGGGGCTCAGGAAGCCGGTGCGTGATGTACTGCTGCAGATCCAGACCATCACGCGGGCGCGGCCGTCCTTCGACCCGGCCACGTCGACGCGCCGCTTCATCATCGAGTCGTCCGACTACGTGATCAGCGTCTTTTTGTCACAGGTGATCCGGCGCGCGGCTGAAGCGGCCCCGCTAATGCAGTTCGACCTGCGCGCGATCAGCCCGCAGACGCCCGAGCATCTGGAGAGCGGCGAGGCCGAGCTGCTGATCGCGCCGGAGTTTGCCATGGTGCCGGGGCACCCGTCCGAGCCGCTGTTCGAGGACACGTTCTCTTGCCTCGTCAGCGCCGACAGCACCGTCGGACAGGATGGCCTGACGGTCGAGACCTACTTCGATGCGGCCCACATCGGCGTGGAATGGGGCGGCGGGCGGCGCGTGACCTTCGATTCACGGCTGATCGCCACGGGTAAGCGCACCCGGCGCCAAGACGTTATCGCACCCAGCTTCACACTTGTCCCAGCGCTTTTGTCGGGCACGGACCGCATTGCGACCCTGCCCACGCGGCTGGCTGAACAGATGGCCCAGCGATTTGGCCTGCGGCGCGTGACGTGCCCGATCGACCTGCCTGCATTCTCCGAGCACCTGCAATGGCAGAAGTACCAGGAGAGCGATCCGGCCATTGTCTGGCTGCGGGAATTGTTGCGCGAAACCGCTCGTGAAATGGTCGCTGCGGAATGGGAACCCCGTGCCCGGCTGCCAAGCGCGGGGCCGCGGGCGCCGGCTGCTAAGAAGCGGGCAAGGAAAGAAGGACCGACTACAACCTGAGCAAGCCTGGCCGTGGGCCGGGTAGGCAAATTGTTGCTGCTAGCAAGGTCGTCTTCGGTGACTGCACAGTGGAGCTCCATCTCATGGCCCGTGTAGGCGGGGAATGCCGCTGACAGCAAACCCCTGGCCCTGCTGGCTCTATCGGTTGCGGGGTTTGTGAGCCTGTCGGTTAATTGTGTTTTCTGGCATTCTCCGGAGAACGCTGATCGTGCTGTTGAAGATCGTAATTCGTGCGACCCGCGCTCATCATTCATGCGACCGTGGCTTTTTCACGCTCATCATTGATGCGACTGTAGCTTTTCAATGCAAAACAGCGTTCCTGTGGGGCGTTTCGCACGCGCTGCGAAGCAGCTGCGATTTTGGCTAGTTCGACGTAGTCTCACAAATGCTGAGCATTCATGGCGTTGGCGTTGCCTTTCCGCAACTGCCGAAAAGCGTACTTGCGGACGAAATCCGGATAGAAATCAGAGCTTTGGGCCCGTGTAATTAGTCGCGCATATGGTGAGCACCAGTCGCACGATCTCTGATCTTCAACAGTGTTGTTGTTGAAGTCGTTGAAGAAGCCTCGCGCCGATCAAGATTCAGCATGAGTCAGTGGGCACTGTGTTACTTGGATGGCGAGCCTTCCATGGAGTAGCTTGCGAGCAGGGCGATGCAGCGTTCCCGTAGGAAGGCACTCAGCGCTTTAATTGCGGGCGTCAGTTGCGCACGGTGAGCGCAAATCAAATGCAGTGGCGCTGGCTCGCCATAATCCTGCGGAAATATCTCTACCAATCGTCCGGTCTTCAGGTCGTTGACGAGATCCAGTCGCGATTTATAGATCAGGCCTTCACCAGCGATCGCCCAGCGACGCACCGCATCGGCATCGTCGCTGACGCGATTCCCTGTGACCGCCACGGTGCGGTCGCCGCCGGGTAGGGTAAAGCGCCAGCGTTCATGGATCTGCTCGCTCCAGATATACCGAAGGCAGTTGTGTCGCCGCAGGTCATCGACTTTGGCCGGTGCGCCATGTTGTTCGATGTACGACGGTGCAGCGCACAACGCACGTCGGTTGTTGTCGAGCAATTTGATAGCCAGAAGAGATGAATCCGGCAGCGCCCCGTAGCGCACCGCGAAATCCAGCGGCTGGCGGATAAGATCGGCCGCCCGGTCGCTCAACTTCAGGTGCAGCGATAAACCGGGGTGCTGGTGCTGAAAGACGTCGAGCCACGGCAGTAGCAGATTTCTCCCGAAATCGGACGGAGCAGATAGCCGCAGCGGACCGGATAGTGTTTCCCGACCGCCGGCCAGAGCCTGTTCGCCTTGCTCCCGCGCGCCAACCATGATCCGCGCATGCGGCAGGTAGCGCTCCCCAGCCTCTGAGAGTTGCATGCTGCGCGTGGAACGTGTGAACAGGCGGGCGTCCAGCGCCTTTTCGAGTCGCTGCACGGACGCACTTGCCTGCCCTGGCGCGATGTTCAGTTGGCGTGCCGCCTCCGAGAAGCTGCCAGCGTCGGCCGTGTGCACGAAGATTTGCACGTCATCGAGGCGGATGATTTTCATTGGAATGCCGAAAGTGTTTGGGCGCGTCGCTTGTTTATCTGCATATTGCAGAAAGATACCATGGCCTTCATGCATTCCCTGGAGAGCACTTGTATGAAAGCCATCGGCTTCTATCGGAACCATCCCATCAGCCATCCGCAGGCGCTGCAAGACATCGAGTCGCCGACGCCTGAACTGCGCGACCACGACCTGCTGGTGGAAGTCAAAGCGGTGTCCGTCAACCCGGTCGATACCAAAATCCGGCGGGGCGGAGACATTCCCGAGGGACACGCGCGTATCGCCGGCTGGGACGCAGCGGGAATTGTCCGCGCTACCGGACCGTTGGCCACCCGCTTCAAGCCAGGTGACCGTGTCTGGTATGCCGGCGACATTACGCGGCCTGGCAGCAACAGCGAACTGCATGCCGTGGACGAACGCATCGTCGGTCCCATGCCGGCATCGCTGGATTTCGCGGAAGCCGCATCGCTGCCGCTGACAGCGATCACTGCCTGGGAATTGCTGTTTGACCGTCTACGTGTTCAGGCTGCCGATCCGACCGACAACAACGTACTGCTGATCACCGCAGCTGCCGGTGGCGTCGGCTCCGTCCTGACCCAACTGGCGCGCACGCTGACGGGGATGACCGTTATCGGCACGGCTTCGCGGCCGGAAACCCGTGAATGGGTGTTGGCGCATGGCGCGCACCACGTCATTGATCACCGGCAACCTTGGGCGCCTCAATTGGCAGCGCTCGGCATCGAACACGTCACCCATGTGGTCGGCTTGAACCAGAGCGCCCTCTACGTGCCGCAGATCGCCACTGTGCTGCGCCCCGAGGGGCAGTTCGCCCTCATCGACGACCCGGTGGAGTTGGACATCGGACCGTTCAAGGGGAAATCCATTTCGATTCACTGGGAACTGATGTTCACCCGCGCCAAGTTCACCACCGACACCATCGCCCGACAACACGCCTTGCTGCGCCGCGTGGCCGAACTGGTCGATCGCGGCGACATCAAGCACACCCTGACCCAGCGCATTGATGGCATCAACGCTGCGGGCTTGATCGAGGCGCATGCGCTGGTCGAAGCCGGCAACATGATCGGCAAAGTCGTAGTCGCTAATCCCTGAGCCAATCTGACAAGGAACCCACCATGACATCCCCTGTCGTCACCACCGCAACGATCAGCCTGGAAGCCGCACAAGCCTTGCTGGCGGAGGCGCGCCGCGCCAGTGAAGCGCGCGGGTTCGCCGCGACCATCGCCATTACCGATGCAGGAGGCCACCTGCGCGCCTTCGAGCGCGCGGACACCGCCCCGTTTCTGACTGCAAGCGTGGCGATCGACAAGGCCTGGACCGCCGCCTCGTTCGGCATGGCCACGCATCAATGGAACCAGTACATGGCCGAGCCCGCCGTGGCCCCGCTGGCCCACCATCCTCGCCTGATGCCGGTGGGCGGTGGTGTACCCATCATGCATCAAGGGCGTTTGGTGGGTGGCATCGGTATCTCCGGCGGCACCTCTGCCCAGGACCATGAGGCCGCCGAGGAGGCCTTGCGTAACGCAGGTTTTCTGTCATGAGGCGCGAGCCTGCCAACTTTGCCCGGATCAAGCGTGAGCGCCAGACGCTAACCCGTGCCGCTTTTTGGCGTGGTCGCTCGATCTGAGTTCTGGTCTGGACCGGGCGGCCGATTGAATGCTCAAACCGGCCGCTCAATTTTCTGCGAACGGCAGAATGCTGAGGGTCGGGAACCGAAGTTCGAGGCGGTAACCTCGTCCGCGCAGCGCGGACGGCGCCTACGGGCCATGAAGAGCCGTCCCGTTAGTGTCGTGGACTTGTCATCCAGGTGTTTGCTTCTTTCAGGTTCCGGCCGTTCACAGGTCGACGATGCCCGTCGCATCGGCCAAAGCGAAAGACCCGACCAATTTGTTGAAATGTCAGCTACCAGCCATCGCGGATAATGCAGGCTGCGGCGGCAGCAACCTACCCCTGCGCCGTGGGGCGGACGATAATCTCGCCCACGTCAACATCGGCCGGTTGCTCGATTGCAAACGCAATAGCCCGAGCAATGGCATCCGGCGGCATGGCGAATTTATCCATCGAGGCGGAGATTTGCGCCTTGGCTTCCGGGTCGGTGACCGACTCTGCAAAGTTCGTCCGCGTGAAGCCGGGTGAAATGACCGTGACACGCAGCTTGTCTCCCGCCTCCTGCCTTAGCCCCTCCGAGATCACGCGCACGGCACTCTTGGTTGCGGCGTAGATTGCCATGTTCGGCGCGATGCGATGAGCGGCGGTGGACGCGGTATTGATGAAGTGACCGAAGCCCTGCGTACGAAAGAGCGGTAACGCCGCTGCAATACCGTTCAGCACGCCTTTGATGTTCACGTCGATCATGTCTTCCCAATCGTCCACGCGCAGCTCGTCGAGAGGAGAAATCGGCCCGACGCCAGCGTTGTTGATCAGCACGTCGAGTTGACCGAATCGCTCGCATGCCAGTTCTACGAGTTGGGATATGTCCTCTCGCCGCCTAACGTCCGTGCATGCCCATGCACATTGTCCCCGCGCCTTGGCAATTCGATCGGCGAGGTCGCGAAGCCGAGGCTCCCCACGTGCGCCCAGCACCACCTTCGCCCCGCGCTCCGCCAGTAGCAGGGCCGCTGCCTCGCCGATTCCGCTGCTTGCACCGGTGATGACAACGACCTTGTCCTTGATTGTCGACATGATATTTTCCTCATCGCTTGTCCAACGGGCGAGAATCATCAAACCCCCGCACGCTCTGCACATCCCATGTTCGTCTAGCCGGGCCGTCTAATCTATAATCGAATCAACGTATTTATTTATCGATCGTACGGATTCGGATGGACCCGCTCTCGGATGTCTTTCACCTGCTCAAAGTCGAGAGCGTGCTGTCGGCACGGCTGGAAGTGCATGGCGCCTGGTCGCTGCGCTTTTCTGCTTATGAACACATCAAGTTCGGTGGCGTCCTGGAAGGTGCTTTCTGGCTATGGTTCGAAGACGGCGCCCCGCCCGTCGAGCTGAGGGCGGGCGATTTTTATCTGTTGACTCAAGGGCAGGCGTATTGCACTGGAAGCGACCCTTCCCTTCCTCCTGTCGACGGCCGTGAAGTGCTTGCCACGAACCTTTGCGCAGACGGGATCGTGCGTTATGGCCGATGCGGGGAGAAGGTCAGTGCAGCCGGAGGTCGCTTCGTCTTCGACGCGGATACCAGCGAACTCTTGCTGAAGTCCTTGCCGCCGCTTATCCATATTCCGGCTGCTTCTGAAACGGCTCCGGCGCTGCGGACCGTGCTCGATCTGCTGCGACTTGAAACGGAGAGGCCCCGCCCGGGCGCATCGGTTGCCGCGGCCAGCCTCGCAAACATGGTACTTGTGCAAGTCCTGCGCGAATATTTGGCGTCGGGAGCGCATACGCCGGGTTGGCTTGGCGCGCTGGCCGATCCAAAAATCGGGACCGCCCTTGCCCTCATCCATGAGGACGTAGCCCGGCGTTGGAAAGTCGATGAGCTCGCGGCGGCGGTGGCCATGTCGCGCACGACGTTTGCCGAGCGCTTCAGGACGCTAGTCGGCATGACGCCCATCGATTATCTGACCGATTGGCGTATCGCAAAAGCGGGCGCCGCGCTGCGAGAAGGGAAAAGCATAGCTTCGGTCGCCGAAAGCATCGGCTATGGTTCAGAGGCGGCCTTCAATTCCGCGTTCAAACGGATCGTTGGACAAACTCCTGGGCGCTACCGGCAATCGCAATCCGCAGCATGAAATAATAAGCGGCATTCTGATTGCCGGCTCAACACTCCCAAAGAGGGCCGGCCGGGGTTCGTAAGAGTCGGAGCCGCACGAGTATCGAGGTTCTGCGGCTGCGGGTATTGAAACCAACCTGAAGATCCGCCTGTCCTACTGGACCCGCTCTAGGATCAATTGCCATCGCAGGCACGTGAACGCGATCAGCTTCAAGAGTTCCATCTCCGGGCTTTGAGCCAAGATGGGGCTCGACTCGATGACATCAAGATCGCTGCAGTGAATGCATTCGGCGATCCGAAGCGGCCTTAAAATGAACGTGCTCTCATGACGTGCCTGCGATGAAACAAGACAATCCAATCTTCGACCTTCCTTCCATTGCGAAAGCGGGAATGCGCCAGTTGCATCCGGACGATGGTGCACTACTGCTCATGCATTTCGCGTTCCGTGGACTTGTCGTGAAAGCGGATGAGCTTCTCGCGACTTATGGACTGACTCGGGTTCATCACCGAATTCTCTACGCGATCGCCCGCTCGGAGAGGCTTTCAGTTGGCGGACTCGTCGAACTTCTCGGTGTTTCAAAGCAGGCCCTACACCGCCCCTTGAAGCACCTTCAGGAAGCGGGGTATGTCATAGCAAGACGGGACGAGATCGAGCATCGTGTGAAGATCCTGTCCCTGACGTCACAAGGTGCGGAGATTGAACTGCTTGCCTCAAGGCAAGAAGCTGCTGCCATGCAAGCCGCGCTAGCAAACGTTTCGGCCGCCGAACAGAAAGCGTGGCGCAAGATTATGATCACGCTCGCCCGAATGGTTTGATTTAGCTCAGCACTGAGCGTGATTCACCTAACGGTGGATGGGCCGCCAATGAGCGAAAAGTTCTGCTCAGTTCGCCTTAATCATCAACGTAGCCGATCCCAACGCATACAACTTGTCGTTGACATCGCGGATTTCCGCGCTGCAAAGCCCCAAGCTCTTCGTGCGTTCCTTCAAACGGCCAGTCACAACGTATTGGGTGTTTTGCGCAAGCGGTCTTACATACGTGATGTTGAGGTCGACGGTAGAGTATGGAGTCGTCGCGTCGAGCGATGAGAACAGGGCCAGTGCTGCAGCACTGTCAATACAGGTCGCTGCGAAACCGCCGTGCACCATACCGGATGGGTTCATATGCCGTGTGTCGGGCATGGCCATCATCGCTACTTCGCCGCTGCCGACGTGTGTCAGCTGCATTGGCATAGTGTGCGAGATGCTCGATCCTGGCATGCGGCCATCCCGGATGGCCTCCAATACTTGCAATCCGGTTGTGAGCGACGGTGAAGGAAGCGCCTCGGGCGGCATTGCGCCTTCTGTGACGTCGCGCGAGGAGGAATTGATGATGTCTACGTTTCTCATGTCAACAGTATTGACCTAAAAGCCGAACGGCTCGATCGGTAGAAACCCGTACGCAGAACTTAGCATGCAGGCTACCGGGCATCCCAAGTCCACGCGTACGGGTCGCATACGTTGAAGAAGCGGTTCTGACCGAGTACATTCCGCGCCGCAACGGCATTGCTGCCCATAGCCACAGGCGGCTTGTTCGGCGAGCTTGGCAACCCTCACCGCCAATACGCACGTGCAATACCGCCATCACTCAGCAAGGCCAAGCAGCCGGACCGCATTACCTTTCAAAATCCTTGGCATGACTTCGGGCCTGAAGCCCGCCTGCTCGAAATCCTGCATCCACCGCTCAGGGGTAATCAGCGGATAGTCGCTTCCGAATAGGACTCGATCCCTCAGCAAGGTGTTGGCGTATGCACGAGTTGCTTCGGAACGTATTTCGGACTCCAGCCACTGAGGTCGATCCAAACATTCGGCTTGTGTGTGGCCACGCTCAGTGCCTCGTCCTGCCACGGAAAGCTGGGATCCGCCATGACGATCTGCATGTCCGGAAAGTCGATGGCAACATCATCCAAATTCGTCGGATTCGAATACGCCAGCCTAAGCCCGCCGCCGCATCGCATGCCGGACCCTATGCCGCTGTGACCGGTGTGGAAGATCGCCGGCAGCTTGTAATGGTCGATGACCTCATAGATCGGCCAGGCCATCCTGTCGTAGGAATGGTAGCCCTGCACGGTCGGGAGGAACTTGAAGCCCTTGACACCTTCCTCGCGGATCAGGCGCTCCGCCTCCCTGGCACCCATCTTTCCCTTGTGTGGATCGACGCTGGCAAAGGCGACCATCATGTCGCTGTTCTCGCGAGCCGCCTGTGCGATTTCCTCGTTCGGAATGCGCCGGCGTCCCAGTTGCGCCTCGCAATCCACCGTGAACATCACCAATCCGATGTTTCGCTCGCGATAGTAGGCGACCGTCTCGGCGATGGTCGCCCCCCCCAGGGTTCAAATTCTATCGGGGCGACATCTATTATGCCGCGGGGGGCCCCCTCCTGGGAACTACTGCCTAGCCATCGATGCTCGCCCAACTCCAATCGGGTTGAGCATGCTCACGCAAACGCCAGGATCGTCCTATTCAATCTTAAAACCAAAGCGCTTCACAAATTTTCCCCAGACCGAGTATTGCATGGTTACCTCGTCCCAGTAGACCTGGGGAGATGCCGGCGGCGCGGCTTCGAATCCCAATCCAGAAAGGCGGTTAACGAAATTGCGGTCCTTCAACACCAAGTTCAGCGATGCATTCAACCGATCAATAGCGGCTTGCGGCGTTCCCGTTCGAGCCACTAATCCAATTGTTGAGGATAGGTCAAAGTCCGGAAATCCGCTCTCGGCCAACGTGGGAATCGAAGGAGCAAGCGATGAGCGACGTGCCGATGCCACGGCAAGTGCCTTCAAACGCCCGTTCTTAATATATTCCATGTCAGACCCTAATACGCCGAAACTGTACTGAATATCGCCCTTCATTTTCGCCAACTGGATCGCACTTCCACCAGCATATGGAACATGCACCACGTCAATACCAGCTTCCGCCTTCAACATTTCTGCGGCGAGATGCGAAATACTCCCCTTCCCCAAGGAAGCATAATTCAACTTCCCTGGATTCTTTTTGGCATAGCTTACGAGCCCAGAAACATCGTCCACAGGTAAGCTTGGCGATATCGATAGCACAATCGCAACATTTCCTATTTTACCGATCGGAACCATGTCCTTAAACGTATCATAGGAGATCTTTTTATAGACGAGTCCATTCAAACTGGTCAGCGCCTCGCTTACCATCAAGATGGTATATCCATCCGCCGACGATGATTTCAACGAATTTACGGCAATAATTCCGTCTGCGCCCGGCTTATTCTCTATGATGATCGTCTGCTTGAGAGACGCACCCATCTCCTGCGCCAAACGTCGCGCAACATTGTCTGCGATGCCACCGGCCGGATAGGGGACGATCATCCGAATAGGACGCTCTGGGTATGCCGCAGCGGCGAAGCTGAAACACGTAGCCAGAATAATTCCGATAAATACCTGAATACGATATACCTTATTCATCTTAATTCCAATAAATTCTTTCGATATCTACACATCATTCTTGAACTACACGTAGCCACGGAAGTTTGTCGACAGGCACATATAAGTTTCCGTCCGCAATACGCCGCGCGGTACGTATCAAGCTTGCCTCTTCTACAGTTGGTTGCCCCGCGACTTTTGGTCCGATTTTGGCTCTGACCGTGAGAACACCACATGGATGGCCTATCCTAAGCGGGTCACCGGCCGACCGATTCCGGGATGCCATCTGATGTGGGATGGATCCTGCAATTTCCGCAGCAACGGCCAAGCACGCGCTACCTGTCCCCGGATATGCTTTGTGCATATTCCTGCGACTGAATAGTCGCGCAGAGATGTCGCACTCGCTGGCAAGGTGCGTTTCGCCGCTTGCAAAATCAGGCCAATTCGCAGGCGCTCCAACGACGGATACCCAGGGTGTAGCAAGTCCCTGCCTAGCAGCCGAGTCCTTGTCTGGCGCCATGCCAAGCGCAACAATGGAAGCCAGCCGTATGCCCTCGATTCGGTCCATCAACTCGGTGTCGCCAATCAAATCGGCAACATTATCGCTAGCGGCAAGACCGACATCTTCGGCTTTCACGTAGCAAACCAGATTAGCCAAGTCGACGATACTCACATCCATCTGGCCGATTCCTGGAACATCAATTCGGTCAAATGCAGACCCGGTTGGCAACAATTTTCCGGTCTTCCCGCCAACGGTTTCCCTAAAATCCAGAGCAATTGGAGCGCCATACCCTGGTACACCGTCGATATGTTGTGTGCCAATAACTTGAGCACGTCCGTCCCGAACCGGGACGGACGCGTGAATAATATTTCCGAAATTTGTGGCGTGTATCCGTACATGCGTTACGGGTTCTACTGCTGGCACTAGCCCAGCATCAACCGCAAAGGGCCCGATGGAAGCGGAAATGTTCCCGCAGTTCAGGTCGGTGAGAACTTTTGAACTGTCGATGCCAACCTGAAAGAATGTGTAATCCACATCTGCATCTGGACGGCTAGAAGGTCCAACCACCGCAAATTTGCTTGTAAGGATGTCGGCGCCGCCAATGCCGTCAATTTGACGTCGATCTGGCGAACCGTATGCGGCCAATATCCATGCTTTTAACTCAGCATCGTTGGTCGTCGGAAGATCCTTCCGCAGCACGATCGCAGCTTTGCTTGTCCCGCCCCGATAGTACGAGTATGGAGTAGATATCTGGTCCACCTTGTCTCCTATAGTAGTCCGCTACCGAGTGCAGAAATCGGCGCCATGCCAGACACTATGCGAACTTCATTGATCGCTAGGACGTCTAGCCAATACAACACCGATGGTACGCTCCACCTCTTCCTCACCTTGCCCATTTGGCTTTAGCACCGCGGATGAGCCTGGACTAGGAGGTTGACCGTTGGCCACATGACGATTCGCCAGGCCAGAGGTATCTGGCACCAAGCTCATACTCGACCCGCGGACGGAGCAATCCAACCGCTTTCCCTTTTGCACAACGCAAGGTGAAAGCAGCACTTGCGACGACGCTCCATTGTTTAGTTTCCCTAAAAATTCTATCTGGGTGTGAAGGAGGACAAGCAGTGCCTTTCCATTTCCAGAACGCTACAGCCATGTGCCCCGTCGGACAATGCAGAATTTGTGCGCTAGTGATTTAGCTATACTAAACTGTTGCAGGTCTGAGGAGCTATCAGGGTTGGGTGATCGCTGCGATGGGACGCCGACAGCCGCCTAGGGAGATAGCCATCACAAGATACTCATTGGGCACTTTTAAGGCAAGCAACAAGCCATTGGGGTAGGCCTTCGAGTTAGCGGGTTGGGAGGCGAACTTCCCGAAGGCGGGCGCCAATTCCACCGCTGCTGATCAACTATGCGAGTTCTGCAACTCAATGAATCGTTCTCAACTACCGTTACTTGGCTTGCGCGCATTCGAAGCGACTGCAAGACACCTTAGCGTTTCGAAGGCCGCCGACGAACTGTGCGTGACCCCCGGCGCAATTAGCCAGCAGGTAAAGAACCTTGAAGACCAAATCGGGGTTGAGTTGATTCGACGCGTTGGCCGCTCGATTGGATTGACTGATGCGGGGGAAGTATTGATACCTCACCTAACCCAGGCCTTTGATCGTATTAGCGTGACACTAGATGCTCTTGCCCGCAAGCCACGCACTGCGTCGTTAAAGATTCGCCTCCTACCATCGTTAGCCGAGCGATGGCTAATGCCTCGTCTAGCCCGATTTAACGGCGCACATCCAGAAATAGACATCCTCATCCTGACAAGCTTTCGCGAACTCGACTTCGGGCAAGAGGACTATGATATGGGCTCGTATGTTGGCAATGAACTACCACAGGGGACTTCCGGTATCCGCCTTTTTGACGACGAGCCTTTGCCAGTCTGCAGCCCAAAGCTCCTTGACGCGGCAGGAGGCCATATTGCTCCTCAGGACCTCTGGAGATTTACCCTGCTGCATTCTGTACGGCGCGTTGACGATTGGCATACATGGCTAATGCGAGCCGGCTTACGAGATTTCAACGCGCCGCACAATCTAAAGTTCGGTAACGTATCGTTGGCCATCCAAGCGGCAATCGACCACGCCGGTATTGCAATCGCACAGCACGCGTATGTGCGTCAAAACCTTGCAGATGGATCCTTGGTCGCGCCATTCGATTTGGTCGCGCGTAGCGAAATCGGATACTACCTAATATGGCCGACATCCAGACCCGAAAGCAAAGCTTTTCAACTTTTTAGAGATTGGGTGACTGAAGAAGCAACGTCTCGAATCAGCGCCTTGACCCGTGTATGCGACGAACGGCTGTCCAGTAGAGTATCCTGACGGCGTCAGATCCGGTATGCATTGCCGCCTCTCTACACCGTTCCGCCAGGTGGCGTAGGGACAGCCCGAACGCCACTCCCGCTGCAAAACATATAACGCGCCCTTGTGCATCGGAACGTTCAAATAGCTCGTCGAGCAGAGCGGTGACATGCGCTACGTAAGTTTCCTGGTCACCGCTAGCCCGCTCAACGGCGTGGTGATGCACTAACTTGGTGATCTCCTGGAGTTCCTTTCGGAGGCTTGCCAAGGTGAGAGACGTCTCCCGGAATGTCTTACTTTGACTTTGCATGATAGCCATTCAGCATTCTGCAAAAAATGGCGCCGACGACGTGATCACAAAAAGGGGATTCGATATTCTCGTTGCTGAATCTCAAAGCGGCGTCAATGCGCCCTCTCGCTCTACATTTGCCTGGTAATCCTTCGCCTTGGCCACTTGCATCTCCAGCGGCACTATCACACCATTTTTTACGGCAAGAATCTCGGCCATCACGCTCGTGGCAATCTCCGATGGAGTCTTACTGCCAATGTACAGGCCAATGGGGCCTCTGAGGTTGGCAAGTGATTCCTCGGTTTCGTCAAAGTACTCAATCATGCGTTGGCGCCGCGCGGCACAATTGCGTCTCGAGCCAATTCCCCCGACATAGAACGCATCGCTGTGGAGCGCTTCGAGCAACGCCAGATCATCAAGCTTCGGATCATGTGTCAGGGCAACTACGCAGCAGCGTCGATCGAGCCGAAACTGCGCAACGACATCGTCTGGCATACCGGCAAGTACGGCTACCGCTGGCATAGACCACGTTGCCCGATGCTCCGCGCGTGGGTCACAAACCGTAACCGTGAAGCCATTGGCGATGGCCATGCTGGCCAGGTATTCGGTCAGTAGACCTGCGCCAATTAGGAGCATCCGGTATTCCGGACCAAAGGTGTTTGTAAGACTGTCAGCGGAACGAGCCAGTTCCTCCGGTTCACCAGTTGTCTCCAGCGTGACCTTGCCGTCGCGTAGATCTATCCGCCGCCGTATCAATTGACCGGCTTCTAAGCCTGTGACCAAATCCGCGAGCGACAAGCCATCGGGATTCGGCTCCAGCAACAATTCCATCGTACCCCCGCAGGGGAGGCCAAAGCGGTGGGCCTCATCAGCGCTTACTCCGTAGCGCACCATGGTAGGCGCGGTGACGGAGATCGGCTGCCCTTTGTGGTTACAACTTGTGTAGCGGTCTATAAGATCATCCTCGATGCATCCACCCGAAACGGAGCCGATTACTACTCCGTCATCTCTGAGTGCCAGGGTTGACCCAATTGGTCGCGGCGAGGAACCCCAGGTGCGTACCACGGTAACTAGTATCGCCCGCCGTCCTGTAAGCCGCCAGTCACGAAGGGTACGGAGAACAGTTAAGTCGAGGTTTTCCATATTGAAGAGCGCGTTGATTAGGCTAACCGCGGTTCATGCAAATGCAGCGGGCGTTCTTCTGAGCCCCATGCTCGGCAAACACGGGGCGAAACCGGGCTGCGGTAGGTTGGCGGCTCTCCGACTCTCTTTTTTATCCGGATCCTCAGTCCACCTGAAAAAGGCACTACTGCGCCAAGGTATGCGCTCTTCCGGCCCAAGCCGACCGGAATGCCACCGCTGCCGCTGTCGTGAAAGCAACACGAACGAGCATTGCAATGGTACCCGGCACCCAGTCCGCCCCCCCAGGCCCGCTCCGGCACATCAATGGCGACGCCTCTCAAGCCTGCCCGCGCTTCGCGTGCGTTCCAACACGCCAGTGAATCGCGACCAAGTCCTATCAGCGTAACCAGCAACCTCCCGCAAGCGACGCCAGCGAACCGAAAGCAGCAGCTACCAGGAGCCACCAGCCTGGAACCAATACTGACCTGGCGCTGGAGTTCGTATGTTCAGACTGGGTCGCCGGTGCTATCGCCCCGGCCAACTTCACCATTGCCGCCGCGGATGCTTCCGCCTCAATGGCCGCCTCGGGCGGAACGCCAGTTCCCGCCAGACGATCAACGGAAAATCCAGCACCCTCTGTGTCCCGCGGCGCGGTGGACGGGACCGATTCGTGAGCGGGCACCGAAGCCAACGGTGCTGGCGACAGTTGTTGCCGGAATGCCTTGAAGAAGTCGTCCGACAGCTTACGAGCCACTGTCTCGACCAATCGCGATCCGACCTGCGCCAGCTTGCCGCCGATTTCAGCCTTTGCAGTGTATTCAAGCTCTGTTCCGCCTGCCACAGCGGCAAGGCTTACCGTCGACGATCCCTTGCCAAATCCGACCGCCCCCCCCTCACCTTGGAAAACCATGACGCAGGACTCCGGCGGCTTCGCCTCGGTCATGCGCAGGGTTCCTTTGAAACGAGCCCGCAGCGGACCGACTGCCGCGGCCATCACAATCAGGAACTCGCCCGCCGTCGAGCTCTCGACTGACTCGCAACCGGGTAGGCAGCGCTTGAGGATCTCGGGGTTATTAAGCGCATCCCAAACCAGTTGGGGTGTCGCGGCAATGGTTTGTTGGCCAGTAATGTTCATATCTCTTCGGTGCTTAGCCTATTCGGCTCACACGTCATTCAATGTGCCTTCTTCATCGCCGTTGCGGTGTTGACCATGGAATGCAGGGTACGCGCGTAGTCGATCGCCCCTTGGTCGTCCATCCTCGGCGCGACGCGCAGGTATTCCTTCAGACCCAGAATTGCCGGCCGCGGGCGGCTGAGCAAGAGATCCATGAAGCGATCGACCTCCGCTTGCAGGCTTTGCTCTGGTACGACTGTGCTGACGAGCCCATAGCTCATTGCACGTTGCGCATCGATGAAGTCAGTCGAATAGGTCATCCAGAGGATCGCGTTTCGGTTCATGCGATCATAGACAGCCGACATCACCATGGTGGGCATCACGTTGTGGCCCATCTCGGGAATATTGAACGTGGCGGTGTCCGCGGCGAAGCTGACGTCACAGAGCGATACGATTGCGGTGCCATAACCCATCGACCGCCCCTCCACCACACCGACAATCGGCACCTGGGCTTGGCGGATGGCCTTGTAGCTATTAAAGATCGAGTCGTACTCCGGGCGTCGCTCGTAGGCCTCAGTAGCGGGCGGCGTTGTCCCTGCGTCGCGGATGCGGCCGGTACAGAAGTCAGGACCTGCACTACGCAGAAGCACTACGTCGGAAGTTTCATGGGCACTCAGCACGGCCTTGGACAGGGCTGCGGCCATGCTGTCCGAGACGCCGTTGTCCGAGGTCCGGTTCAGCGTGATACGCAGGATCCTTCCGTCCTGTTCGATCTTCAGATGTTCATGCATGCTACGTTCTCTTTAAAGTTAGGGGGGAGCCTATTGCGCGACACGGGAAAAATGTCGCAGTAGAGCTACATCGAAAGCGGCTTGCTGATCGATGTTTGGCAGATGCCCAGCGCCGTCAATCGTCTCGAGGACCGAGCCAGGAATTAGACCTTGCAATTCGAGCATTGCTTGTGGAAGCTGCGCATCGTTGCGACCGACAACCATGGTGAGCGGCAAGGCGATACTGCCTACGTCCCCCAGATAGTTCAGCTGTTGAATCGCCCGTGCACACGCCACGAAACCGGCCACCTGCACCTTGGATGCCGTATCGAGAAAGCGATTCGCGATGGCGGGGTAGGACTCGACAAATGCCTTGCCGAACCAACGCTCAATAGTCGGCGAGGCCAGGGGTGCGCAACTACCCTCCTTCTGCGCAACGGCAATCCGTTCGTCCCAGGGGGCCGCGAACGCCGGAGGTGCATCGGCTCTCGCATCGCAGATGCACAGGCTCAAAAGCCGATCCGCATGGCGGATGCCAAGCCCGAAGCCGGTCATCCCACCCAGCGACAGCCCGACATAGTGGGCGTGCGCAATGTCCAGCGCATCCATGGCCACGACGATGTCGTCCACCAGGGCGTCCATGGTGCAAGTGCTCGTGTCGCTGAAGGAGCCGCCATGTCCACGGGTATCGAGCCGCACCACGCGAAAGCCCTGCTTGGCGAGCAACTTTGCCTGATGCTCCCACATCATGCTGCTCGACAGGATGGAGTGGCTCATCACTACAACTTGTCCCCGCAGGGGTCCCTGCAAATGGGCTGCGATATCGCCGACAGGCCCACGTAGAACCCGAGTTTCAATTTCCGATGTCAATTCATACTCCTGTTATTGCTCGCCGACTGGATGGCCCGCCACACCGCCTGTGGCGTCATCGGCAACGCGTCGATCGATGCCCCAATGATCGACAGCGCATCATTTAGCGCTCCAGCGATGGCCGCTGCGCTTCCCAAATAGCCCGCCTCGCCCGAACCCTTCTGGCCAAACTCCGTGAGCGGTGATGGCGTGCAGTGATCGACGATCGTGATGTCTGGCACCTCCTGAGCGCTGGGCAGCAAGTAATCCATGAAAGTGCCCGAGAGCAGTTGGCCGTTCTCGCTGAAGGCGAACTTTTCCATCAAAGCGGCGCCGATGCCGTGCGCGATGCCGCCGTACGTCATGCCGTGCACCACATCAGGGCTGATCATCACGCCACAGTCATGGCCGCATACGTAGCGGCGTAGCGTCGTTGCGCCGGTCTTCGGATCAACCGACGCCAGCACGACGTGCGACTCGAACGAGTGGCACGGATACATCTGCACCCGACCGTCCTCCGTCGGTAGTTGGCCTCCGGTTGGCACTTCCCAGACGAACTTCTCCTGCAAGCCCGGCTCCATGCCGGGAGGAAGCTGGTGGTAGTACCGGTGGGCAATCTCCACCAGAGTCTCCCACCGCAGGCTTCGGCTCTCGTCCCCTCCGACCGACACATGCCCGTCCGCATAGACAAGGTCACTCTCTGGGCAACCAAGGTTGTGCCCGGCAATGCGCATCAGCTTGGCCTTCAGGATCTTCGCTGCACCGGCTGCAGCTCCCCCAAGCATGATAGCCATACGGCTACCCACCGGGCTGTTCGACGGCAGTGCGTTAAGCGAGTCCGCATGCAGCACCCGAATCGAGTCCGGCTCGCGTTGCAGTACCTCCCCCACTACTGTAGAGACAAGCGTTTCGTGCGCCTGTCCCGAAGTGGACGTACCCATCAACGCTGTTACTGCACCATTGAGATCAATACGGACCAAGCATGAGTCCATCCAGGTGGTCGTCTTGTTCTTCGGATTGAACAGAGGCTCGAACGCCGAGTTGCCACCTGATGGTTCCAGACAGGTACTGACCCCAATGCCGGCCAAGAGGCCGCGGGCACGAAGGGCATCCCGCTGCCTAATCAGTTCGTCCCAGGATGCTGCCTCCAGCGCGCGGTCCAGCACCGTCTCGTAGTCGCCCGAATCGTAGTAAGTACCACTCGGAATCAGATACGGGAACTCGTCCTTGCCAATCAGGTTGCGTCGCCGCAATTCAATGCGGTCCATGCCAAGATGACGCGCTACCTTGTCTATGCCAGTCTCAAGGGCGTAGTTGGTGGGGGCTTGCCCGAAGCCGCGCACAGCCTCCTGGGGCGTCTTGTTCGTCATCACCGAGATCGCGTGATACTCCGCACTGGCGATACGGTAGGGCCCGACGATGGCCCCAACGGGCTTGCCCAATTGCAATGGCGCTCGGCCCGAGTAAGCACCAATATCGTCCACCGCGCGCATGCGCATCGAGCGGATGGTACCGTCGCCATCGAAAGCCAACGTCACATCGAACTGGCGATCTGGCCCTTGCATATCACCGCCGCGCATGTTCTCAAGCCGATCCTCGATAAACCGCACGGGCCGACCCAGCATGCGCGAAAGGTAGCCCACCAGAATGGTGTGCTTGAGGCCGCGCTTAACCCCGTAGCTACCGCCGACATCAACGTCGTAGTGCACTCGAACGCCATTGCCTGGCAAGCGCAGGCACTTGGCCAGCAGCTCAGGGTATTTGGGCATCTGGATAGAAGCCCAGACATCCAGGATCTGCGTCGCATCGTTCCACGAGCAAGTCGCGACAAAAGTTTCAATGGGTACCGTCGAGTTGCGTGCCCAGCGCACGCGATAGCTCAATTGGTGCTGTGCTGCGGCAAAGTGCTCATCGACATCGCCCCACACAAACTTTCGTTGCCAGATTGTGTTCGACCCGTGAGACGGATGAACCAACGGTGACTCAGGATCGAGCGCTCCTTCGAGGTCAATAACGTGCGGCGTTTCCTCGTACACAACGTTGACGAGTTCACTGGCATCTTCGGCAAGTGCACGGCTCTCAGCGACGACCGCAACCACCCATTCGCCGGCATAGCGGACGACTCCGCTGGCGAGAGGAAACCGCGTTACGCTGGGCGCATCCACGCCGGGCAACATTGGATCGATGTTCGGATTGAGGTCTTCACCGGTCAGCACCGCATGGACGCCGGGAACCGCCAGGGCTTGCGACGCGTCAATCGACAGGATTTTGGCACTGGCGTGAGGACTTGCGACGATGGCCACGTGCAAAAGACGGGGCAACTGGATGTCGGCCGCATAGCGTCCTTGCCCGGTGACAAACCGGCGGTGCTCCACCGCGCGGCGGTGCTTTCCGATGTAGCGGAACCCCTGGTAGGCGGCGTGCTTCGGCTCAGCCATGGTTCACCCCCACAGTATCCGTCTTCTTTTGCGCAGCCAAGGCGCTTCCCACCGGAGAGCAATCGCCCTCCTGCGAAGTCGCAAGCTTGACTGCGTCAACAATCTGCTTATAACCGCTGCAACGGCACAGATTGCCCCCGATCGCATCACGTATCTGTGCTTCGTCAGGCTTAGGATGCTGCTCGATCAACGCGTGGCAGGCAATGAGCATGCCCGGAGTGCAATAGCCACATTGCAGTGCGTGGGTTTCGCAGAATGCATCTTGCAGTTTGCTGAGGCACCCGCGTTCGGGCGCTAGCCCTTCGACGGTGGTGACGGAAAGCCCGTCTGCCTGCACAGCAAACATGCAGCAAGACCTCACTGGCTCGCCTTCGAGCAAAACGCTGCAAGCGCCACAGACGCCGTGCTCGCAACCCACATGGGTCCCGGTCAAGTTCAAGTGCTCGCGTATAAAGTCAACCAGCGTCGTGCGAGGTTCGATATCCCGGGACTGGATCACCCCGTTGACCTTAATCTCGACGTTGACGAGTTTGGGTAGTGTCATTGCTCTATCGTCTTCTTCAATGTTCGGCGTGCAGCAGCCCAGCGGACTGGAGAATCACTCGCGTAAGCAGAACTCCAGCGAGATGTCGCCGATAGTCCGCATCGGCGTGCACGTCCGACGCCGGCTGAATTCGCGCCACGCAGGCCTGCGCAATCTCGCGGGCGATGTCCTGATTGACCTTGTAGCCTTCAAGCCCTGCGCTGATGTCCGGGAAGGCCAGCGGTGTCCCATCGACGCCACCCAAGCCAAGGGCAGCTCGGCGGCAAACACCATCGCCATCAAGCTGCAACTGACATGCGGCCGATGCCATGGCGAAGTCACCATGCCGCATTGCGACTTCCTCAAAGGCCGTCTTCACACCCGGCCCGCTCCACACTGGCCATTCGATGTCTATGAGGCATTCCTGCTCACCCAAGGCGTTGAACATTGGCCCCAGGAAGAACTCGGATGCTGGAATCCGGCGTTCGCCCTCTTCCAGGCTACGCACTCGGAACGTCGCGCCCAGCACGACTGCCGCCAGCGGCAATTCGGCGGAAGGATCGGCATGTACCAGGCTGCCACCCACAGTACCGCGGGTTCTCGTCTGGATATGTCCCACCCAACGCAGCGCGTCGCGCACCAGTGGCAGCGACTCATACAACGTTGAATCCAATTCCACGGAACGCTGCCGGACACCCGCGCCAAGCGTCACGAAACGGCCATCGACAAGACTCTCCTTCAGCTCGTTCAGCCTTGCAATGTCGACTAACACTGCAGGCCTAGCGAGCCGCATAGCCATCATGGGAACAAGACTCTGTCCACCGGCGATGAGCTTTGCGTCACCACCGTGAAGGGACAGAAGATTCAGTGCTTCGTCGACGCTTTCGACGCGGACGTATTCGAAGGGAGCGGCTTTCATGAGTGAAAGTGTCGTGCGTCCACCTCTTCCGCACAACCCAAGAAAGCTCACCGGTCGTGAGACAAACTCACGCTGGTGTAATCCACTTAGATGCTGCGTAAGAGACACTCGCGAAACGGCGATCCCGTGCGTAACGAAGACTTAGCTTCTTACCAGAGCCGGGCTACGGACCAGCCGGCTAGCCGGGGCGACCGACGTTACGCGCGCCTCCGAATCCCTGCGCCTCGCCTCAGGCTTGTGAGGCGAGCTGATGCTGAAGGACACTTTCTACCTCGTTGCCCATCCTGAGTGCGGGAGTCGATGAGGCCTCTTCGGACGTTGCGACCGAGCGAGCGGAGACCCTCCCTTACCGGCCGGCACGCCGGCGCCACAGGCAAGGGACGGGGGAACGTCAAGTGCCCTGCTCGCTCAAGCGGGGGCGGATGCCCCAATGTGGAAAGAGGAGACACTTCGCTCCATGCGGCTTGACTGACTCTGCAGCGCTTCCGCGGCCGCTGCTGCTTGTTCGACTAGGGCCGCATTCTGTTGAGTAACCGTGTCCATCTGGGATACCGCCTGGGTGACTTGAGCAATACCAGCGCTTTGTTCGGACGACGCGGTGCTGATGCTTTCGGTAATAAGGCGTACCTGGCCTACAGCGCTCTCTAGGGCGGTCATGGCCTCTCCAGCGTCGATAGCCAAGGTATATCCGGCTTCAATACGGTCACCCGACCGCGAGATTAGCGCCTTAACGTCCTTTGCGCAGCTATCGGTTCGATGAGCCAAGCTGCGAACCTCAGCTGCTACTACAGCGAAGCCTTTCCCGTGCTCTCCCGCTCTAGCAGCCTCTACGGCAGCGTTAAGTGCGAGGATGTTTGTCTGGAAGGAGATGCCTTCGATGAGTCCAACCATGTCCACGATTTGCTTGGAGTCACCTCGAATCTCCGTCATCGTGTCGCAAACGCGCGATACCATGTCGCGGCTTTTTCTTGCGAGCGCCACTGCTTCCTCGGCGAGCCTGCGGGCCTCATGAGAGCTGGCTGAGTTTTGCTGTACGGTCGCAAGTATTTCCTCCATGCTTGCCGCGGTTTGCTCAAGTACGCCAGCTTGCGCCTCCGTGCGTCGGGACAAGTCCAAGTTCCCCTCAGCAATTTGAGTGGCAGCGGCCAGGACGTTCGCGGCCCCCGTCTTAGTTGTGCGAACCATTGCGCCCCATGTATCAAGCAATGTCATGACGAGACGTTTGATCTCTGCGAGCTCGTCCTTCCCTGCGACTGTGATACGCCCAGTGAGGTCTCCGCTATTAGCTCGCTTAACTAGATCAGCGATCGCATTTACATCCTGACGTCTTCCACGGCCAAATCCAGCAGTCAGGTACAACGCCGGAACAAGTGTCAGCACTGTGACAAGTGCCAAGCACCATACCCGAGTCGTAGCTTGCGTCACGCGCTGCTCAATATTTTCGCGCATCAGCTTCTCAAATGCCTCGCTGGCCACTGACAAGCCATCAATGGCCTCGCTAGCGGCGGCGAAGTATGCCGTTGGATTAATGGAAATCGACTCCGACTCGATGAGCTCCGACTTCTCACGCGCGAGAAAGTTATCTAAAGGAGCGAGGTGGCGCAATGCTTCTTCGATCTCCCTTCGCCTTTCAGGAGCTACCAGAATTGCCCGACTCGCATCACGTCGCACAGCAGCGAGTCCGTCTCTTATCTGTTCGGCCAACTCAGCCATCTCATTGCGTTGAGCCGGATCCTTGAAGTTTCCCGCGCTCACGACAGTGACCCCAATGCCTCGACTAAGCGCTGCCGCTTCAACTAGCTTTGGTACCGAGGAGAATGATAGATCGGCCAGGAAATTCGAATGCTTCCCTGGATCAATGCCAAGTGAGAATCGCCTCGAAACGTCAGATGTGAAATTGCGCAAGATGCTCACAAGGCCCGTATGCGAGGTGAATAGTCGTTCTGCATCTCCGGAAAGTCCCAGCTTTTGAACGCGACCCCATGAGTTAGCCAACGCAGAAGCTTCATTTTCGGTTGCGGCGTCGCCAGCACGCTGCGCGGCGTCCAGTAGTCGCGCAAAATGCTTCGCAGCTTGCACGTCGGCATTGTCAAAGCGCGCGCGAAATGCGTCATTGCCGGCCAAGATTGCTGCCATGGTTCCCCTGCGAATCTGGACCTCTCGCATAGCATCCAGAGCAGTTTCGGAAATCGTAAAGCCGACGAGCTCCGAACGCGCGGAGCTAATTTGGTCGATGCTTGAATCAAAAGCGAAATAAAGTCCAGTGCCTAAAGGAGTGAGAAAGAGCAGAACGACAATGATGGCTTTGCCGCTGGTCGGCAGCTTCTCCATCAGCCGGATAGCTGGAGCGAATAACTTTTCCACGGTGTCTCCCTTTTTATTGATAACAAAATTAGAATTCGAATGAGAACTGATAAACGGCTTCGGAAAAGACGACCGAGCTAGCCTGATGTAGTTCCTGCAGCCGAGTTTTAGGATCCATGAATGTCTGTCCGACGTTCGAAGCGACGCGAAGACGACGGATGATGGGATGCCGGGATGAATGCGTTCGACAACCCAGCGGACTTTGCCCAGACCACTATCGTTGTTCGGTCCGGCGCCTGACAATGAGCCGTAGCGTCAAGGTTTTGGCTGTGTCAGCGGAGGTTCCGTCAGTGCCCGCAGCTCTTAATCAACGATTGGCGCGCTCATCTCGGTTCCAGTTGTTCAGATGGCCAACGTGAATAGCTTTCCTAAAGGGTTAACGGCCCCCCTTGGGTCATTCTGAAACGGTCTCTTAGTGTTGGCTAAGACGGTAGCGCCACCTTTGAACACGCCGCGCGAATTTGATGCGGGCATCTTCACGCATGCAGCAGAACCGTGCTCCACGAACGGCTCCATCGGTCTGTTACGACATCGTGATCGGTGCGCACCAGAGCCCCCTGCCCAACTGCATCTCAGTGCTCTTCATGCCGGGGTTGTTGGTGTCTAACGACGTCTTAGTGGGCCGTTTGCACGCCCCTCCATGAACCCCAAACAGCTTCATTGGCAGCGAGCGCGCGCGAGGGGGCTGGTCCACTAAGGCAGAAAGACGCTCGCGACAATGGAGCGATGGCCGATGAAGCAGGCCATAAGGACGTGAGACACCTCTAATCGGCTCGCTCAGTCCAACTTGACCCCACTGCGCCGCACCACTTCGCCCCAATTCTTGTATTCGGCCGCAATATAAGCTTGAGCCTCTGCCGGACTCGTGCTTTGGCGCGGCAAAACCCCCATTGCTAGCAGCCTTTTCTGCATCTGGGGTGTTCCCATGGCTCTCTGGATGGCGCCATAGGTCGAGTTGACCAATCCCTTCGGCGTGCCAGCTGGATACAGCATCATCAGCCACGTTGATGCATGGAATCCAGTGAAACTTTGTTCGTCTAGTGTCGGGACTGAAAGTGCTCCTCCCAAACGCGAAGGCGAAGCGGAACCGAGAGCCCTCAATCGACCATCCTCCACAAAGCTCCGGACACTTGCCGCCGTTTCCAAAGCTATCGGCACCGCGCCCGCCACCACGTCCGTGAGGCCTGGGCCACTCCCCCTGTATGGCACATGGACGATGTCGAGTCCTAAACGACGCTTGAACTCCTCCATCGCCAGATGGGAGACTGTGCCATTCCCGGAAGAGGCGTTCATAAGCTTTCCAGGATGACTCTTGGCATATTCGACTAAGCCTTTCACATCGGTGAACGGCAACGACGGGTGACTAACCAACACGAAAGGCAAGTCACCCACCAGACCGACAGCCTCGAAGTCTCTCAACGAATCATAGGGAACGCTTTTGTAGAGATGGGGATTCGTGGCGACCGCTGACATGTGCGAGAGCATCATCACCGAGCCGTCGTTAGATGCTTTGGCCAGGTTCCCCATGGCAATACTACCGCCTTGGCCCGGCCTGTTCTCCACGATGTAGTTGGTGCTAGTGACAGTATTCAACTGTGCCGCCAATAGCCGGGCCACGATGTCCGTGGCCTGTCCAGGAGGGAATCCAACGATGATCTTGGTCACTCCAGCTCTGGAAGGAGCTATCTGCGAAAAAGCGGGCCTCATCGCGGACCAGGCACCAAGCGCGAGCAGCATGCGGCGGCTCAACTGTCTTTTCGCGTTCATGTGTTCTCCACGATCCCCCGGCCACGCCGGAGGTGGCTTAGGGGGTTCGGTTCGCCGTGCAGAGCATCCTCTTCCAATGAGCCGCCCTCCACCTATTCGCCCGCGCCGGACGCTGAAGGCGATACCGGCGAGGAAGGCGATGCCCCCAAAGCGCGGTCACGCCACCGATATCAATTAGGGGCTCTCGAGATGCTCTGCGAATCACGGCTCTAGGCGTTCAGATCGGATCCCAACTGAACACATCACCCGATCGGTCCAAGGTGTGATACTGCGCCCGGAGGGCAGGCAGCGCGTGGCTCGCCACAGCTTGCGGAGTCCACCCCTCTCCCCGATGGACCGAGCGGACAGGTCGCGGTTGGCTCATGAGGAAAATTTCGTTGTTGCGCACGGCGAAGATCTGTCCCGTCGTATCGGCCGCAGCATCACTCGCCAGACAAACTGCCAGCGGCGCGATCTTTGCGGGCGTCATCTCCTTCAGGCGGTCGACTCGGGCACGCTGCTCCGGCGTGTCCGTGGGCATTGATGCAATCATCCGGCTGAACGCAAAGGGAGCAATGCAGTTGGAGCGCACGTTGAACCTGCGCATGTCAAGTGCGATTGACTTGGACAGCGCGGCAATTCCCATCTTCGCAGCCGAATAGTTGGCCTGGCCGATCTCGCCAATCAGACCCGAGGTAGAAGTCATGTGAACGAAGCAGCCAGACTCTTGCTCCTTAAAATGGTTGGCAGCCGCGCGGCTCACGTGGTAGCTGCCATAGAGGTGGACCTTGATGACAGCATCCCACTGGTCGTCGCCCATCTTGTGAAAGAAGCCGTCCCGCAGGATTCCCGCGTTATTGACGACCACGTCCACGCGGCCAAAGGAGTCAAGAGCGCACGCCACCATGCGCTGGCCCGCAGCTGCATCGGCCACACTATCGGTGTTAGCCACGGCTTCCCCACCCAGTGCCCGAATTTCATTCACGACTGCCTGAGCCGGCCCATCGTCCGTTCCTTCGCCACTGAGCGATGCGCCGACGTCATTCACAACCACCCGCGCCCCTTCACGCGCCATGGCTAATGCAATATCACGCCCGATTCCGCCGCCCGAACCGGTGACTATCGCGACCTTGCCTTCCAGCATGCGTTGTCCGGAGCGCTCAGCGCCCTGTGTCTTTTCCATTTCGATCATTCCTGTTCTTGCCGGCCGCAGTCATTGAGCGGCGGGCCAGTTAAAGGGGGGGGCCTGTTTCTCTAGTAGGCGGTTGACTGCGGTGCGATGGCCTGCGCTGCCCATCGCCAGTGCTTGGGCTTGCGCTTCTACATCCAATAGCGCCCCAAGTTCGCCCCCTTGCGGGGAGAGATTGCGCTTGATCAAGCTGACCGCCAGGGGCGACGCTTTGATGAAGCTGCTCGCAATCACGCGAGCGCGTGAATTCAACTCGTCGGGACTCACAATCTCCATGACAATCCCGAGGTCAAGCGCCTCGTGCACACCGATCTCTCGTGCAGACAGCATAAGCTCCTTGGCACGTTGCACTCCGACTACCCTCGGCAACGTATAGAAGCATCCGCAGTCTGGCACGAGGCCTACGCGAAGAAACGATGCGCTGAAACGCGCGCGCGGAGTTGCCAATACCAGGTCCGCAGTCAGCGCCAGGCTTAGTCCTGCACCAGTCGCCATCCCATCCACAGCTGCGATCACTGGTCGGTCAAGCGAGATCAGGTCGCGCACCCAGTCATTCATGTCCTGGAAACGACGCAGCCAGCCCTCGTTGTCAAGACCAGCTGTTGCGAGCGCACGAAGATCCCCGCCGGCGCAAAAGTGGCCACCGGCACCAGTAAGGATGACTGCCCTAACCTGCTGATCACGCCGAATCGCTTGAACGGCATCGACGAGCTGAGCGCGCATCGACGGGTCGAGTGCATTTCGGCGCTCTGGCTGGTTCAGGACTATCTCTGCGATGCCCTCACGGACGTCGAACAGTACGCTTCGGCTCGTACTCATAATGCCTCCCTGAAACTGAGCGCGACCAGCGCCTCCCCTTCGAGCTTGACCTCACCTTCCGGGTTCGTTGTCGTTAAGGCGACACGGGCAAAACGCGTGCCTTCCTCTTCCACCACCTCAAGGACACGGCCGCTGCACCGAATACGCTCGCCTACTCGAGTCAGAGAGGCAAAGCGAACGCGGAAGCTGCGAATCGCCTCCTGCGGTGCCCAGCGAGTGAGCACTTGCCCCAGCCAGGCCATAGAGAGCATGCCGTGCGCGATGACATCACCCATTCCGGCTGCGCGGGCAAAGTCCTGATCGACGTGAATGGGATTATGATCTCCCGAGGCGCCGCAATAGAGAGCTAGCGCGAGACGCGAAACGGGTTCCGGCTCGAAATCCGGAAGTTGCCAACTGCCTTGAACTGAATCGCTCGCCGTCATGCCTGGCCTCCTGATGGGTGACGTACAACCGTGACGCATCGCAGGTCTGCGACATGCTGGCCCGTCTGCTTCGTGACGCGCGTCGCACGCGCTACAAATTCAAGCGCGCCCTGCTTCTTGTCCCAGATATCTTCGATCCGAGGCTCGAACGTGAGCACATCACCCGCATACGCCATGGCGTGGTATCTGAAGCCTTGCTCCCCATGCAGCAAGTAGCGGTAATCTAGGCCGAGCAGGTCGCGGACAGCGCTAGGATTCGGTCCCTCCATCTCCAGGCAGAACAGAAAAGTTGCCGGTATCAGCAGGCCAGGGTAACCGGCCTCTCGCGCGGCCGAGTCGTCGAAGTAGACGGGATCAGTCTGTGCCGTGGCCTTTGCAAAGAATCGGAGGCGACCTGCCTCCACGGGAACTGAGAATGGCGCCAAGGCGTGCCCAATGAAACGCTTGTCAATCATTCAGCCTCCTCACTGCCTCTGATAAAGCGTCACGACACAGGCACCACCCAACCCCAGGTTGTGCTGAAGTGCGATCCGCGCATTCTGCACCTGGCGGTCCTCGGCTCGGCCACGAAGTTGCCACACGAGTTCAGCACACTGCGCGAGGCCGGTGGCCCCAAGTGGGTGTCCTTTGGACAGCAAGCCCCCTGACGGATTGACGACATACCGTCCGCCATAGGTGTTGTCGCCGTCCAGCACAAACTTCTCGGCGGTACCGGGCGGAGTCAATCCGAGCGCCTCGTAGGAGATGAGTTCATTGGCCGTGAAGCAGTCGTGTAGCTCCACGACATCCACGTCTTCGGGGCCAACTCCGGCTGCCTCGTATACCTGCTTAGCCGCGTCGGCGGTCATGTCGTAGCCCACCAACTTGCGCATGTCGTTGCTCTCGAAGCTCGCCGGCGAGTCGGTGGTCATAGCTTGGCTCGCAATCACTACGCTCGTATCCAGGCCGTGCTTGCGAGCAAATTCCCCTGAACACACGATGGCTGCAGCGGCTCCGCACGTCGGAGGGCAGCACTGATAGCGTGTGAGGGGATCGAACACCATAGGCGAGGCCATCACCTCTTCTAGCGTTAAGACTTGGCGGAACACGGCCAGCGGGTTGCGTGCCGCATGCTGGCGAGCCTTGACTGCAATCCGTCCGAATGTGTCGGGTCGCGTACCATACTGCGCCATGTAATCGCGACCGGCCCCGCCAAAGAATTGGGCCGCACGCGGTGTCCCGGTCTCGTAGCCCTGATGTGCAGTCATCGTGTCCGCGAATCTCTGCATCGGCGATGGGCGATCATCGAAAGCGCCCTTCAGGGCGCCAGGCACCATCTGGTCCATGCCGAGTGCCAATGCGCACTCGACCATACCGCTCTCCACCGCCTGGCGCGCAAGGAACAACGCACTGGAGCCCGTTGCGCAGTTATTGTTGAGGTTGAAAACGGGGATTCCGCTGAGCCCAACCTGGTATAGGGCAGCCTGGCCTGCCGTAGAGTCACCATAGACGTACCCCACGTAAGCCTGCTGGATCAAGTCATAACTAAGCCGAGCATCGGCCAAGGCGAGCTGCGTTGCCCTGGCGCCCATGACGTTATACGGCTCACTTGTGCCAGGCTTGGTAAACGGAATCATGCCTACGCCCACGACGTGGACGGCTCGTTGCTGAAGGGTCATTCTCTCTTCCTTTGATAGAAACTCAGGCCGTCGCACGCGAGAGGTACTCGTCCCGAAGACGGTTCTTCAAGATCTTGCCGGCGGCAGAAAGCGGGAGGCTCGGCACGAAGTCCACGCTCTTGGGGCATTTATATCCGGCCAGACGTGTTCGGCAGTGCGCACGTAACTCATCCGCATCCGCCATCGCACCCGGGCGCAACACGATCACTGCGTGCACCGACTCGCCCCACTGAATGCTTGGTACGCCTATAACTGCGCAAGCGGCGACAGCGTTGTGTGTCATCAGGGCCGCTTCCACCTCTGCCGAATAAACGTTCTCTCCGCCCGTGATGACCATGTCTTTCAGTCGGTCCACAACGTGGATGTGCCCTGCTTCGTCCAGCCAGGCGGCATCACCGGTATGCAGCCAGCCGTCCTTCAGCGCTGCGGCTGTTTCCGTGGGCTTATTCCAATAGCCTTGCATCACCGCGGGTCCCCGCAGTACTACCTCGCCCACGGAACCTGGCGGAAGGTCCTTATCGTAAATATCGACAATTCGCAGTTCGGCGCCCAACCCTGCTTGCCCTACCGAACGCAAAGCAGTGCCTAAGCGCTGCCGGTCGGCTGCTTTGACCGGGCCGAGAACACTGACCACCCCTGAAGTCTCGGTCATGCCATAGGAGCTACAGAAGCCGACATCAGGCAATAGCTCCATTGCCCGATCGAGCAGCGCTGGCGGCATCGGAGCCCCGCCGTGGGATATGCGTTGAAGGCTGCGCAGTCGCCCGGCGTCAAAGGACGGGTGATCCAGCAGCATTTGCACCATACTCGGGACCAACACCACATCAGTCACCTCGTATCGCTCGAAGGCGTCGAGCACCGATTCCGGCCGAAATTGGGGTTCGATGACGTTAGTGGCGCCCAGAACGATCTGCATCACCAAGCGGAACAGCCCTGAGACGTGAAAAAATGGCGATACAAAGAGTGCCACGCCATTGAGAGGACTGAATGTCTCGGCCAACCGCGATACTGCCCCGCACCAGAAATTGCTATGGGAGAGCATTACCCCCTTGGGAAAGCCTGTCGTGCCACCGGTGTAGAGAATAGCGGCCAGCTTGTCGCCTCCCGTCCGCGTATCGGTGAGCGGCTCGGAAGCTTGCAGAAGCGACTCGTAGGCTGGAAGGGACGCCGTGCCATCGTCATTACCAATTTTGACAATCCGTTGCAGCGCGTCCGATCCAGCTCGAATGGAATCAACTTGATCCACGAATGCGTCATCTACGAAGAGCACTTCACACCCGCAGTCGGACAGCGAGTAAACAACCTCCGAGACGCTCCACCGAGTGTTCACAGGAACAGCGACAGCACCTGCCCACCATATCCCAAGTAACAATTCGACGTAGACGTCGGAGTTATGGGCAAGGATGGCCACGCGGTCTCCCGGTTGCACCCCCAAGTTGTGCAGCACTGCCGCTGCACGAGCAATCCGCCCGGTTAGCTCGCGGAAAGTGCGTTGACGCCCCGCGAATATCGTTGCAGGTTTCTCGGGCGCTCGTTGCGCGGCCCTGTGCAGTCCTTGGGTGAGATACATTTTGCTCATTCCAGTGTGATTCCCAATTCGTGCACCACGGCCTTCTCCCGGGCGAATTCACGCGCGGCAGACTTCGTGTAGGCATCGCTGCCGAGGTACTCCTGCACCTGATCGTTCTGCTCCATAGTGCGTATGTAGGCCGGGTCAACCATGGCCCTGCGAAAGGCGTCGTGCAGTCGCGCCACCACGGAAGGGTCCATACCGCGCGGGCCAATCAATCCAATGGGAGAGGTCACTACGATGTCGTAGCCCAGCTCTTTTAGGGTGGGAACCTGCGGCCACCGTTTCAGGCGCACCTCTCCCATCGTTGCAAGTACCCTGACCTTCCCCGACTCCAGCATCGAGCCCCAGCCGGGATCGGCGTAAGCCGCCAAATGTCCTCCCAACAGGTCCTTGACCTCTTCAGCCGTTCCTTTGTAGGGAATAAAATTGAGACGCACACCGGCTGCCCGGGCCAGACGCTCCATGGCAATATGACCGCTGCTACCCCGACCGCTGGCGCCATAAGTAATGGCCCCTGGCCTGGCACGTGCGTCATCAATCAGCTCCTTGAGCGACTTCCACGGCGCGTCATTTGCGACCACGACACCGAATGAGAAGCCACTGAGGCCAATGATGTATGTGAAGTCCTTCAGGGGGTCGAAATTTACCTTGCTAAGATGCGGCAACCGCAGCAGCGTGCGTACCGCCAGCGCGATGGTGTACCCATCGGGGGCGGCAGAGTGTGCCATCGCAGCCGGCGCGATAGTACCTCCGTTGCCAGGGCGGTTAACAACAACGATGGGCTGTCCCAAGTCCTTTGCTGCGGCGATGGCAAGCGCGCGCAATTGCGTATCAGAAGCACCGCCCGGGGGAAACGGCAGGACCAAAGTAATCGGTCGGACAGGGAACGCTTCGCCGGCAAATGCAGGCATTGCGGCATACAACGCAGCGCCCGAAGCAATCGCCAGAAACAGCCTCCGAGCACGCTGTGTTCGCATCGCGCGTGTGGTCTTTTTGGGCATTTCCGGCATCATCGCTCCTATAAATTTTGCGTTTTAGTGTCGGGCAATTTAGATGAACTTGCTCGATCGCGCGATTGATGAAAAATCAGTGACCATGAGATTTTCTGACGTATCCATGCCGCAGTTAACGCGCGCGCTTCGACCGCAGATGCCCCTTCATCGAGATTCGAAGCAACAGCCTCCGCGCCGTCCTTCGCAGGCTCCGGAAAAAAGGCCGATAAGAGTCTACTTCGAATCGATCAATGGCTTGATTTCAGCATCTGACCACTGTCGACTGCGCATCTTGCACGTCACCGATTAGCAGATAGGGCTTGCGCGCTATCTCCTTGGGTATCAAAGTCTTCATGGCTCAGATCAAGGCAAGGGGGAGCGACAGGAGTTGATTGATTTGCGTCTGGCGACCACGGCGCGGCTCACCCGCGAGCCGCAATCGGATTCTTCGCTTGTGCATTTCCTCGAACAGGATGCGCAGCTCAAGCTTTGCGAGTGGCCCTCCGAGGCAGGTGTGGCAGCCACCCCCGAAGGCCATGTGGTTCCGCTCAGGGCGCGACGGATTGAAGCGATGCGGCTCTCCAAAGAGTTCCGGGTCGCGGTTGGCTGCGATGAAGTACAGCTGCATCAGGTCGCCCTTTCGAATCTTCGTGTTGCCAAACTCCAGATCTCGCGTGGCAACACGGCCCATGTTCATGGCCGGTGTGATGTAGCGCAGGAACTCATCGACAAGAGCATCAGTCTTTCCGTCGGCGACAGCTTCGTCTGCCATTCGCGCAACGTCTGCATCTTCGACGATCATGCGCATCGCCTGTGCCATGACGGTGTGCGTGGTCTCGAAGCCAGCTAGCAGCAGCACGCTGGTAAATGAACGGTACTCGGCTTCAGTCAGTTCGCCCCGTTCATTCGCTTGGGCTAAGGCCGTGGCCATGTCATCGGCGGGCTCACGCAGCTTCGCCGCGCGCAGTTCCCACATGTAGTCTCGAATCGGATTGTTCACAGCCCAGAATGTCTTCCCGTCATCTGGAACCTGCATGGCAGCGAAGACATCGAATGTCCACTTCACGACGCGGAGCTCATCTTGGCGAGGCACTCCGATGACCCGAGCCATCACCCGTGAGGGAATCATCGCTGCGACATCCGGCACGAAGTCGCCACCACCCTTCTCGACGTACGCCTGCAGCGTCTCTACCACAATCGGCCGCACCCAATCGTCGAAGTTCGCTACCACGCGTGGACCAAACGCCTTTGCCACTGCGCGGCGCAATTCGCCGTGCTTCGGCGGGTCGTTCCAGAGAATATTCTCCGGATTTTTGCCGGTCAGCGGGTACCACGGTCCAAGCGTCGAAGTGAACGTCTCCGGGTCCTTTTCGATGGCGACGATGTCCTTGGCTCGCGTGACAGCCCAAAACCCTCCGTTGAGCGTGCCACGTTCCGCAGGTTGCCAGTAAAGCCCTGGCATAGCTCGGACGGCATCGAATGCATCATGCGGTACCCCAGCAACGAAGGTCTCTTGACTTGCGAGGTTAGGAATTCGCGCGGCGGCATCAATGATGGCGCTCATAGTTATCTCCTTGATTTGTTGAACCGCCTCAGCGACGGCCGAAGGTCTGCCGATTGCCCAGATCGACCCAGATCGACTTGGTTTCGGTGTATTCGTCGAGGGCATGGGGGCCCAACTCACGCCCCAAGCCACTTTGTTTGAAGCCTCCGAATGGCATCGTGTGATGGACCATGCGGTAGGTGTTGACCCATACGGTTCCGGCGCGTAGCTGGTGCGCCATCCGCTGCGCACGGGCCATGTCACGGGTCCAGACGGCGGCTGCGAGTCCGAAATCAACGTCGTTCGCGAGTGCCAATGCTTCGTCTTCGCTCTTGAATCGGATCGCCGCGACGACGGGACCAAAGATCTCTTCCTGTGCGAGTCGCGATCGATTCTCTACGTCGACAAACACCGTCGGCCGGACGAAAAACCCTTGGCTTGTTGCCAGTCCTTCGTCACGCACTCCACCCGCCAGCAAGCGCGCTCCCTCGGACTTGCCGATGTCGACGTATTCAAGCACTTTAATCAGTTGCGTTCGGCAGGCAACGGGACCAACTTCGGTCTTTGGGTCAAGCGGGTCACCTAGGCGCAAGGAGTCAGCGGCTACCGCGAGCCTGCTCGTGAACTCGTCGTAAATGGAGTCCTCCACCAGGAGCCGTGACCCTCCCATGCACGTTTGGCCAGTGGCCGCGAAAATGCCCGCCATCGCACCGTGCACGGCGTTGTCAAGGTCAGCATCCGCGAAGACAATGTTTGGGGACTTTCCTCCAAGCTCGAGCGTCACGCGCCCGACCCGGTCCGCGGCCGCTCGCAGCATGGCTCGCCCACCCTGCGTCGAGCCTGTGAACGCGATCTTGTCCACACCCGGATGTGCAACGAGTGCGGCACCAGCTGTTTGGCCAAAGCCCGTCACGACATTGACGACACCCTTGGGATAGCCCGCCTCCATACAGAGCTCTGCAAGGCGTAGCGTGGATGTGGGGGTCACCTCCGATGGCTTGATAACCAACGTGCAACCGGCACCGAGCGCAGGAAAGAGCTTCCAAGCAAGCAGGCCCAAAGGCGTGTTCCATGGCGTCACGGCCGCTACGACGCCCACAGGCTCTCGCACGGTGCTCGTGCTCATGTTCGGAAAGCCGGTATCGATGGTCTGGCCATGCAGGTTCTCGACCAATCCTGCGACGTACCGCGCGTGAGCTCCGAGCATGAAAGTGCCGCGGCTCATCTCACCGATCAGCTTTCCGTTCTCGTGAATCTGGATGCGTGCAAGCTCATCGGCATTCTGCTCGATCAGATCCGCGAGTCGGCGAAGCAACGCGGCTCGTTGCGCCGGCGGCGTCTTTGGCCAACCGTCGGAATCGAACGCTCGCCGCGCGGCCCGTACAGCGCTGTCGACATCCGCCGCACCCGCAGCAGGTACGTGACCCCACTCACGATTCTCATAGGGGTCAACACAACGAAAAGTTTCACCACTTGCCGAAGGCAGCCATTCGCCGTCGATTAGCATGCGGTACTCGCGGTCTGTAGCGACGTCAAAGCGCGCCGGAACAAGAGAAAGGTTGTCGGTCATGCGGACACTTGTAGGGAAGTTTGACAATGGGACCTGGCGTGGAGCCGCCAGCGGTATTACTGCAACTGCGGAGCTCTATCGGCTCTCAGCAATGGCGTAGCCACCACCGTAACGATGGCCCGATACAGCGGAAGGCTCGCGACGTTCATTTCTGCGAGCGCGGGATGTGAAGAATAAGGCCCTCCAGCTCGAGAGAAATTCGAACCTGGCAAGCCAGCCGACTACAAGAGGTTGGAACCTCGGCTGTGCATTCGAGCATTTCATCTTCACTGGCGCTCCGCGGCGTGAGTGCTGAGAGCCACCGTTCGTCCACAACGACATGACAGGTGGCGCATGCCAGCTCGCCGCCACAATCTGCGACGATGCCGGGAACGAGGTTGCGGCGGGCAGCATGCATGGCCGATTCGCCAACAAGCGCTTCGACGATCTTGCGCTCCCCGGTCGCTTGCACGAAGGTTAACGCTGGCATGCGAATCGTCCTGCCAGGCTGGCGGCTTTCTGGAAGTTCATGGACGTGTCTCCTGCAGATTTACTTTTCTATTTACGGGGGAATCGTGCCGCCGGCGAGCAGTCGCGTCCAATAGAAAGATGCGAGGTCTCCTATACAGATTCGGCATGGCGCTCGCGCTTCAGCGCTCTGTGTCGCCGTTACCTTGGAGATGTGAAACCCTGAGCACTCAGAATGGCGCAAGGCGACCGGTGGTCCTTGCTGGTGGACGCGGCCGGATGGCCGGCGCTGACAGCGCTGACGCCTGGCCGTGCAAGTGCGTGACCTACTGCGAGCCTCACGCGGTTTGCTTCTCCGCTGGAATGGTCGACGTGTGAACCGGACTGACTCGACAGAGGTGTATTTCCCGGAATGGCAGCTCCAGGTGCCTGATGATCACGCCTTGGTCGTGCCACTGCGGTAATAGGCGTAAGGTGTTGAAGGCCGTTCCAGTTCCGGTGCCTTCTCATTCCATTCGTATCTTGTTCTTGGCTATCAACCCTTGCCAGCGCCGCGCCTCCGCAGCCAGTCTTTCGGCATACTCCGTCGGCGTGTGGGGTGCTGGTGTCTCGATTCCGTAAGTCGCCATCCGAGTGCGATATGTCTCATCCGCCCAGACTTTGGCTAACGCCGCGTGAAGTCGATGGATGATGTCGGGTGCGACTCCGCTCGGCGATGCAAGCCCCAAGTGCATGCTTGCATCGAAAGCAGGGAAACCAGCCTCCGCAAACGTAGGCACATCCGGGAGTAGAGGAATCCGTCTTTCGTTGGCAATGGCAAGCACCCGCAGTTCCCCGGAGCGTATAAAGGGCAGATACGTATTGAGCGCGGCAAATGCCACCTCGGTGTCACGCCGGATTAACGATGTCGCCATCGGTGCGCCGCCGGCATACGGTACGTGTACTATCTGCACGTCATTCTGCGCCTTGAACATTTCGGCCGCTAAATGGTAGGCAGTGCCTGCGCCCGCGGAAGCATAATTCACCGCGCCTGGTCGCGCGCGCAGGTAGTTCACCAACTCTCGCACCGAACGCACCGGGAGTTTTGCATTGACAATAAGCCCCAGCGGAAACTTAGCGAGTACTCCAATTGGGAGCAAATCCTTCCGGGGGTCATACGCGATGTCCTTGCGCAACAAGGCGGCCGTTGCCATGTTGAACTCAGTACCCATCAGCAGGGTATAGCCGTCAGCATTGGCATGCGCGACGATATTGGCTGCCAGGGTCGAGGCACCACCCGGACGGTTATCCAGTACAAAGGGTTGTCCAAGGCTACGGGCCATGACCTCGCCCGCGCTCCGTGCAATGAAGTCTGCAATGCCGCCAGCGGAAGTTGGAACAACAAGTTTAATCGGTCGGCTTGGATACAAATTCGCGTTGGCGCGTGTAGCAAAAGCTGGAACGCATGCGGCAGCGATGAAAGTGCGGCGTTTCATTAAAGGGGGCCTCCAATTTGGTATTCGAATGTTCTGCTTTGGGCCGCAAGTTGCGGCGGCGATACCGCACCGGAACTGGTAAAATCACCGCCATGCGCCCGGCAAAGCTTCGCGGCAAGGAGACCTGAGTTGGACATCAAACAGCTGCGTGCCTTCCTGGCAATCGCCGACACCGGAAGCATTACGCGTGCGTCTGAAACGCTGCACCTGGCACAGCCCGCGCTCTCCCGTCAGCTGCGGATGCTGGAAGAGGACTTGGGAACTCCGCTGTTCGAACGCACGCCGCGCGGCATGGAACTGACGGACGCCGGGAGCCGACTCATCGAACGCGCCCGGCGTGCCTTGCGCGAAATTGACGGTGCCCGCACAGAAATCGTGGTCGCAAGCCCTGGAGCTGTCCGTGGCACGGTAGATCTCGGTCTTCTCACCAGCCAGAGCGAACTGATTGCAGCCCCTCTGGTGGCAGCGCTGCGAGCCAGCCATCCGGAACTGATGTTGCGCATCTACACTGGCTATTCTGACCGATTGCGGGAGTGGCTGGAAAATGGCGAGGTGGGACTTGCCATGCTCACGGATTACAAGACATCCAGCCAGCTCGACATGCAACCGTTGTTCGTCGAACAGCTCTGTTTGGTCGGAGGCCCTCGCTCGGAAGACCTCGGCAAGGCTCCGATTGGTTTGCAGTGCCTCGTAACTCTGCCGCTGATCCTGCCGGTCTTCTACCGTGGCTTGCGTTTGATACTTGACCACGCTAGCGAAGCCCGGGGCATCAAGCTTAATGTCGTCGCGGAGACGAATGACACCCGCGTTCAGAAAGCCATGGCGGAGCAGGGGCTCGGATTTGCGGTGTTGCCGATGGGTAGCGTCGCATCTGCAGTTGACAGCGGAAGCCTGAAAGCCACACCGATCGCGGGCGAAGAATTGCAGCGCCGCACGGGACTTGCCGTATCGATGATGCGGCGCAACTCCTTGGCTGTACGCGCGGTAGCAAACGAACTGACCGCGCTCACCCAAGCCATGATTCAAGATGGCCGCTGGCCTGGCGCAACCTGGCTGGGCAGGAGCTGAGCGCCATCTCTGCGCCCCGCTTTCTAGAATACGCATTCGATAACAATAGGCCGCCGGCTCTGCGACCTTCCTCGATGCGCATCCAACGACACTTTGCAGCACTTTTGGCCGTACGAGCTGGAACGGAAGGTCTTTAGCGAGCGATCCGTCCGGACAGTTGCCAAGAGCATCTTGGCCCCGCCATTGAGGCGCGGCGAGCCCGTCGCGAAGGGGCGCGCTTTTGACACCGGAAGCAGCCAACCCTGCAAGTGCCTTTCTGCTAGTCCGTCGTCCGGTCCACCGCATCAGTTGCTCCCGAATTCGATGAGAACCCGCCGACGATCGAGGCCAACGTTGCCTGTTGTGCATGGCCTACGCTCGCGATGGCCTAGCCGCCGCCTTCCAATCTGGCGGCTCATCAGCAACGCTCGACGCTCACCCGCGGGCGGCGCTGAAATTGCGCTATGCAACAACCCCTTCCGCGCGGAGAGTCTGGATTCGCTCTGCGTCCAATCCGAGGCTAGCAAGAACCTCATCCGCCTGCGCACCCTGCGGGGTGGGCTTCGCTGGAATAGCAGCGGGGGTGCGCAAGAAGCGCGGGGCAGGGGCAGGCTGTATCAAGCCATCAGAGTTGACGAAACTCTGTCGCTCAATATGGTGCGGGTGGGCAGGGGCCTCGCGCATGTCCAGCACTGGGCTGACGCATGCGTCCTCGTGGGCGAAGGCTTGGACCCACTCGTCCCGGGTACGCTGAAGGAATACTTCACCCAGCTTGCCTTTAAGGCGCGGCCAGCGCGCAGCGTCCCATTGTGCCTCGAACTCCCGATCGGCCGAGAGCCCACACACGGCGAGCAGCTTTGCGTAGAACTGCGGCTCAATTGAGCCAACAGCGATGAAACGCCCGTCCGCGCAACGATAGACACCGTAAAAAGGAGCACTCCCATCAAGAAAGTTGACTCCGCGACACTGGGGATCCCAGCGGTCCATGGCCACGTATCCGTAGAGCATGGCCATGAGCAAGGCGCTCCCGTCGCTCATGGCCGCATCGACCACCTGACCGCGGCCGCTGCGAATTGCCTCCCAGACCGCGCAGATCAGCCCAAACGCCAGCATCATCCCACCTCCGCCGAAGTCCGAGACCAAGTTCAGTGGCGGTGTGGGGGGACGGTCTGCTTCACCCAGCGCATGTAAAGCTCCCGAGAGCGCGAGGTAGTTGATGTCATGACCCGCTGCTTGTGCCAGTGGGCCGCTCTGGCCCCAGCCGCTCATCCGCCCATACACAAGCTTTGGCTGCCGCGCAAGGCAGATGTCGGGACCGAGCCCCAAGCGCTCCATCACCTCGGGACGGAATCCTTCGATCAGCACATCACTGCGCTCGACCAATTGCAGCACGATATCCACAGCGCTGGGACGCTTCAAGTCCAGCACGATGGACCGCCTGCCTCGCTGCAGCACATCGGCATCGCCCGAACTGGCGCGGTGCTTTTCGCCTTTGCGATCGACGCGCACGACCTCAGCACCCATGTCAGCCAAGAGCATCCCGCAGAACGGCGCGGGCCCGATGGCGGCGATTTCGACAACCTTCAATCCATGAAGCGGCCCAGGCATTCGTCCCTCCCCTAACTCATTCAGGTTTGATGCCAGCCTGCCGGATTACTGCGGCCCACTTCTTGGTCTCGGCCGCCTGAAATGCAGCCAACTCCGTAGGCGATGTCAGCGCAACTTCCGCACCGATGGCGCTTAAACGAGTTCGGATTTCAGGCCCATCGAATTCCTTGGTCAGCGCTTCATGCACCTTGGACACAATAGCCTGTGGCGTACCTGCGGGTGCATAGAGCGCAAACCAGGTGTAGGCTTCGAATCCCGGAACGCCGCTCTCTGCCAAAGTCGGAACTTTCGGCAGCAGTTCGGTACGCGTCGCACTCGTGGTCGCCAGTACCTTCAATTTTCCGGCGCGGATGTGCGGGATTACTTGCGGGCCCAGTTCGATCATCATGTCGACCTGATGCCCAAGCAAATCGCTGATTGCTGGCGCACTGCCACGGTAGGTCACTGGCAATATAGACAGATTGGCCATGCTCTTCAGCAACTCCATGTTGGTATGCTGTGACAAGCCATTGCCGGTTGACGCATACGTGAAGCGTCCGGGCTTCGAACGGACCAGGGCGAGAAACTCGGTGACCGTCGACACGGGCACGTTGGCATTGACCACGAGGTAGCTTGGCATCTGCGCCAGCCTTGCGATCGGCACGAAGTCCTTTACGGGGTCGAATGGAATCCTTTGCAGCAGGCTCGCGCTGACCGAGAATGGGCCGGTCGATCCGATCACCAGTGTGTAGCCGTCCGCAGGTGACTTGGCAGCTGCGCTTACACCTATAAGGCCGCCTGCGCCGGCTTTGTTCTCGACCACCACGGCTTGGCCGAAAGTCTTCTGCAGTGCCTCTGCCGCGGTGCGAGCCATCATGTCGACGGCGCCACCTGGCGGCTGTGGCGCGATGATCTTGATCGGCCGTACCGGATACGGATAAGCAGCTAATGCAAATGGGGCGCACGCCCAAAGGGCCGCGGCAGCCATCAAGTACCTGCGTTTCATGGTAGGTCTCCTCTCTTTGTTTTATTTTTTTGGTTAGGTCATCATGCGACACCACCGAAACACATGTACTTGGTCTCAAGGTAGTCATCGATGCCGTACTTCGACCCTTCTCGGCCGATCCCCGATTCCTTGACTCCACCGAAGGGGGCTAGTTCGGTCGAGATGGAGCCTTCATTGACGCCGACGATCCCCACCTCCAGCGCCTCCGCCACACGCCAGCAGCGCCCGACATCCCGGCTGTAGAAGTAGCCGGCCAGGCCATAGGGCGAATTGTTTGCACGCGCCACTACGTCTGCCTCAGTACTGAAGCGCTCCAATACCGCCACGGGGCCGAAGATCTCTTCCGAGCAGATCGTCGCGTCGCTCGGCACGTTGGCCAGTACTGTCGGCTGGTAGAACCATCCGCCACGGTCGTGCACCGAGGCGCCCTCGAGTGCATCGGCACCTCGCGCCAGGGCGTCGTTGACCAAGCGATTGACCTTGAGGAATGCGGCCTCGTTGATGAGAGGACCCTGTTGGCTCCCGTCCGCCAATGGATCGCCGACTGCGAGTGAGCGTACTGCCTCGACGAGCCGCTTACTGAACGCATCGAAGATGCCGTCCTGGATCAGGATTCGGTTCGCACTAATGCAGGTCTGGCCGGTGTTGCGGAACTTGCAGGCCATCAGGCCGGCAATTGCTGCGTCGAGATCGGCATCGTCAAACACAATGAACGCCGCGTTCCCACCCAATTCGAGCGATACGCGCTTCACGGTACCTGCGCATTGCGCCATCAGCATCTTGCCTACGCGGGTCGAGCCGGTGAACGAAAGCTTACGTACAAGCGGATCGGACGTGAAAACGCCGCCTACGGATGCCGGCTGAGCAGTAGTCACGATATTGAACACCCCTGGCGGCACCCCTGCACGCAGCGCCAACTCGCCCAGTGCCAATGCCGACAGCGGCGTGTCTTCCGCAGGCTTGAGCACCACGGTGCAGCCTGCCGCCAGAGCGGGGCCCACCTTGCGCGTGATCATTGCGCTGGGGAAGTTCCAAGGCGTGATCAACGCCGCCACCCCAACGGGTTGCTTGACAACCACAATGCGCTTGTCCTTAGCGTGCGGCGGGATTACGTCGCCGTAGACCCGCTTTCCCTCCTCGGCGAACCACTCGACGAAACCGGCACCGTAGACCACTTCGCCCACACTTTCCGCGAGAGGCTTTCCTTGCTCAGCGGCCAGGATGAGCCCCAGGTCGTCGCGGTGCTGCAAGATCAGGTCGTGCCAACGGCGAAGCACACTTGCGCGCGCCTTGGACGTCAGTTCAGCCCATTCCTTGCCCGCGTCGTGCGCTGCCTGCACGGCGCGACGGGCATCCTCCTCCGAAGAGGCCGGCACTTTCGCCAGAACCTGCTGACTGGAAGGATTCAGGACCGCATGTTCGCCGCCGTCAGATGCCGAACACCACTCGCCCCCGATAAGATTGCGGGTACGCAGCAAGGTCGTGTCGCGCAGGCGATCCCACGGTGCTGAAATAATTTTGCTCGCTTCCATCTCCAAACTGGGCTCCTTACACCGGGTACCTTTGACTAATCGTGAACCGATTCTATATTGCACGATCGTGCGAACAAGTGATGATTCTTCACGCTGTATCACATCAGGTCACACCCACTACCGAAGTCGGTGGCCGTCTTATATCGACCCCCGTCACAATGTAGGTATTGCCACTGCCCGACTCCTGACGGGACCATGCCGCCCAGACCTTTTCGCAGTCGAACCACTCCTGTTTCGGCAGGCGCCCCCGAAAGAGCCGCAAATCCCAAGCCGCAAAAAGCTTCTCCCCGGGGAGCGGGAATCCAACCACAGCGCGACGGCGTACGCATGGGCCAGGAGCGCACCCGCAAGTACGTGCTTGGCATCGTCTATGAACTCATCTCGGTCGACGGCATTGAGAACCTCAGCATGCGAAAGGTCGCACAGGCTGCGGGCATGAGCACCGGGACGATCAACTACCACTTCGGCAACAAGCAACGCCTACTGATCGCAGCTCTGGAGTCGGCATATGAGTTGCCCGAGGACTGGGAGGTCTATTCCGGCTCGCCCATCAAGCAGCTGCACAGGCTGCTCAGCGGCTACATTTGTCGCTCACCAAGGGATCGCTTCTGGCGCTTCTGGATCAACTACCTGGCCACTAGCACGCGTGACCTTGAGTTGCTGTCTCATCAGTCCGACCGATACAGGCGACAGCAGCGCTTCTGGGCTCGGCTGATTGCCGATGGCATGGCGGTTGGTGAGTTTCGCAAGGACGTCGATCCGCAGCGCAAAGCGGAAGAGTTGCTCATACTTGCTCACGGCCTCCTGGTTCGCCAGTTGGCCGCACCGGAGGAAGGAAGCCGCGACATCGCGCAAGACCTATTGATGTCGCACCTTGCCTCAATGAGGGCTTGATGCGCTCCGGCGGAGGGGACGCTCCCCCAGATTGAGTTCCTTATCGGCGAACGTGTGCTTTCAATGAACTTCGGGACAGCCGGATGTGGGCCAGCGAGAGCGAGAGCGAGAGCGCGACGAAGGAGCGGTTGGCGGTGATGTGCGACGTAAGTCGCAGATCGGACGCGTGAGCGCCGCCAAAGGTCGGCAGCAGCTCAGCGTGGTTTCGACGCGTCAGCGCAGCAGGCTGCGGGCGATGATCTCTTTCATGATTTCATTGGAGCCGCCGTAGATTGGACCCACGCGCGCGTTCGCATACAACCTGGCGATCGGGTACTCCATGATGAATCCATTGCCTCCATGCAATTGCAGGCACTCATAGACGACCCGGTTGCATCGTTCCGTGGCCCACCACTTGGCCATGGCGGCATCCTCGTTAGATAGCTGTCCTTGCATGCAGCGCACTATGCAGTTGTCGACGTACACGCGTGCCAACTGCGCTTGGGTCTGACACTCTGCCAGCTTGAAGCGTGTGTTCTGCATCTCTGAAAGCTGCTGACCGAAGACTTTGCGCTGCTTGACGTAATCGACAGTCATCGCAACGGCCCTCTCCATTTGGGCGACCGCGTTCATCGCAATGTACAAGCGTTCGGCTGGCAATTGAGCCATCAGTTGCGGAAAGCCCTGCCCTTCCTCTGATCCAAGCAAGTTCTCCACCGGCACCCGTACGTCATCAAAAAACAGCTCTGCCGTATCGGAGCCCTTGTTGCCCAGCTTCTCCAGCACCTTGCCGCGGCGGAACCCCGGCAAATCGCGTGTCTCTACCACAATGATGGAGGTTCCTCGCGAGCCCTTAGCTGACAGGTCAGTCTTCGCAACCACAAACACCAGGTCGGCGTGATAACCGTTGGTGATGAAGGTCTTGGCCCCGTTGATCACGTACTCATCACCCTCACGCACTGCACGCGTCCTGATTGCCTGAAGATCAGACCCGGCATCCGGCTCCGACATCGCGATCGCCGCAACCATTTCCCCCGTCGCCATCTTCGGCAACCAGCGCTTCTTCTGCGCTTCGCTGCCGTAGTGAAGCAGGTAGTGCGCTACGATGCCACTGTGCACGGTATTGGAGAAGCTCCCGATGAGCGCCCGCGCTTGCTCGCTGAAGATCACGATGTCATGCGCGAGCGTGCCGCCCCCACCGCCGTATTCCTCTGGAATACTCGCGCACAGAAGGCCAACAGCACCGGCCTCGTTCCAGGCTTCTCGCTCCATCAGCAGGTCCGCCGCCCACTGCGGTTCACGGGGCACAAAGCGTTCTTCGAAGAAGCGCCGTGCTGCTTCCTTCAGCATCTCCAACTCAGAATCCATCCACGGCGAAACGTATTGCATAGGGTTATCCTCTTTCAATGGCCAGGGTGCTCTACCCTGTACTGCTCGCGCAGCGCGGTCTTCAACACCTTGCCCGTGCTGTTGCGCGGAAGTGTCTTCACGAAGAACACGTATTTGGGCTTCTTATAGCCCGCAATGAGCTCGCGGCAATGGTCAATGACCGCCTGCGCTGACATCTCAACTCCCTCTTCCGCTTCGACGTAAGCTGCGACCGCCTCACCGAACATGGAATCAGGCACACCAATGACGGCCACATCGCGAATACCCGGGTACTCCTGGATCGCTGACTCCACCTCTTTGGAGTAGATGTTGTATCCGCCGGACAAGATCATGTCTTTCTTTCGATCCATTAGGTACAGATAACCCTCTGCATCGAAGCGCCCCATGTCTCCGGTCGCCACCCAGCCGTCGTGCAGGGTTTTTGCTGTGTCCTCGGGCCGACGGAAGTACTCTCGCATGGTGGAGTAAAGTCCCGGTGGACCACTGCGTACCCAAATCTCGCCGCCTTCTCCTGTGGCGACTTCGAAGCCACGGTTGTCCACGAGCTTGACTTCCACGCCGGGCCAGATTCGCCCGACAGACGATGGATAGGTGAGTTGCTCTGAACTGTCCAGTCCAGCGATGGCACCCGCCTCCGTCATTGCATAGAACGAGTAAAAGCGGACGTTGGGCAGCGCAGCGTACAAGCGCTTCTTGACGTCAAGCGGGAACGCTTCACCCGTGACCAAAGCAACGCGCACGCTAGAAAAGCTCTCAGGACTGGACTCGACTTCGTCGAGTAGCATGCGCCCCACAGTCGGGACCATGCCGAGAACGGTGATGCGCTCCTGGCGCATCAGTCGTGTGGCTTCGGCCGCATCGAAGCGCGGCATAATCACTAGCGTGCTGCCATGGAAAATAACATTCATCAGCCGAGCCATGCCGGTACGATGCGCCAGTGGCGTCGTGCACAGGTGCCTGTCGTCCCCGGTCAGCCCCCAGTGCCACCCGTTCAAGTAGCCATTGACATAGAGATAGTTCGACTGCGTCAGGACCACCCCTTTTGCTCGCCCGGTCGTACCGGAGGTGTAGCCCACCATGCAGTCTATTGCGTCATGAGGCACATCCAACGGCGAGTCATCGCCTTCCGCGGCCAGCTCGTCCATTCGCAGATCCGCGTCGCAATGCTGATCAGTTCCGATGCGGACCACGGCAGGGAGCCCGGACGCCGCACGCGCAAAGGTGGTCTGTGTGGTGCCGCAGATAAAGGCAGCCTTTGGCGTTGCATCCCCAAGGATGTGCGCAATCTCGGGCGCCGATAGCGGCAGATTCACCGGCACCGCTAGTGCGCCTGCCTTAATGGCCGCGATGAAGGCCTGAACGAACTCGACGCCGTTCGGCAGGTACACCACGACGCGGTCACCTACTTGAACTCCCGCAGACCGTAGTCCTCGGGCGATGCGGTTGGTGGATGCCTCCAATTCGCGGAAGCTCAACCGCCTCCCCTCGCAGATGATGGCCTCCTTGTGGCCATGCATCTTTGCGTGCGCCGCCAAAAATGATGCGAACTTCATCGGTGTCTACCCCCCGTGGCCTGCCGTGCAAATCCCTACAAACCCAACGCTCCATAAGACGAAGCCGCCCCGGGCTGGTTCGACCGAGGCAGCTTCGTTAAGGAGCAAGCATCCCGTCGGGGCCGACCTACACCGGCTCGAATGCGGGATAGTTGAACTTCTCTGACAGACGCTCCCACATCAGCTTGACCGGCATGCCGATTTTGACTTCCTCGGACTTGACGTTGAAGAGGTTGGCCAGAATGCGAACACCCTCCTCGAGTTCAACGTAGGCACACAAGTAAGGGACGCGGTCTTCGTGGCCTGGCCACGGTGCCACGGACACCGTGTATGAGTACACCGTGCCGCGTCCGGCCGACTCCCGCCACTCGATGTTTCGCTTACCGGTATAGACCGAGCCCGAGCGCGGAAACCATTGGGCTTTGTTGGTGTCCTTGCAGTACTGCAGAATCAACTTGCCTTCATTAGCAGCTTCCCAAAACGGCGTCGTCTTGGTATAGATGTCTGGGCGCGGCAAGGGGCGCACGGGTTTCTTGGTATCTGTCATTTTCATTGCTCCAGGACCATGACGTTGGATACGCTCCAGTTCTTGGCGTAGGGAATCGAGCCGATACCGGTAACCAGCGCATTGCGCGGATCCTTCACCTGGCGCTCACCAGCTTCGCCGAACATTTGTCGCACCGCTTCCACGAGGTTCAGGCCGCCACCTGCAAGGCCCGGCTGCCCCGCCGAGATCTGCCCGCCGCCGGTATTGAGCGGCAGCTGACCATCGAAGCCGAAGTCCGTGCGCAAAATGAAGTCCGAGCCGCCGCCGCGCTCGCAGAAACCCAGCTGCTCAAGCTGCAGCAGGATCGCGATAACGAAATCGTCGTAGGGGTGGAACATGCGGATGTCACTCGGGGTTACCCCCGCCTGAGCCATAGCGCGCGGTCCAGCCACTGTGAATCCGCTCTCAGTGATGTCGGCTGTAGGATCATCGACCTTGAAGTTGGTCACCTCGCCATACCCGACAGGGTAGATGGCCTTGGTCAATCCGAGCCGCTTCGCGTTGTCGGCCGACGTAACCAGCACCCCGTTGGCACCGTCACACACCATCACGCTGTCCAGCACACGCAGCGGCGTCGAGACAAACTTGGAGCTCAGGTACTCCTGCTCAGTCAGCGGCACCTTTAGCTTGGCAGTGGCATTCGGATTAAGCAGCGCGTGGCGGCGCTGCGTGACAGCAAGCTTGGCCAGCGCCTCGTACTTCAGGCCATACTGGTGCTCGTAGCGCTGCATCAGCATACCAAACACACCAGTCGGCCCGCGCAGACCCACGGGGTATTGGAACTCCCAGCGCGGGCCACCTTGTTCTGTCGGCGGGTAGCTCGATTGCGCATCGGACGCGACCACGAACACCGTGCGCGCTTGTCCGTCGCGGATGGCGGCGGCGGCTCGGGCAACACCAGCGATCGTCGATGCACCACCCAAGCCGTTGATTTGAGTCCAGTTCGTCTGTAGCCCCAGATGCTCGGCCAGGAACGGCGCCCAGAAGGGATTACTGGTCTCACTCATCGTTTCCGATACCGCGATACCGTCGATCTCGTTCTTGTCGATGCCAGTCTGGTTCAGTACCTGCTCGAGAACTTCGGAAGCCAGGTCGTACGAACTGCGACCGCCTCGCATGACTACCGGCGTCTCTCCGTAGCCAACGATGGCGATATCCTTTTTCTTCAAACTCACAGTCATGCTAACTCCTCAGCGACCGATGAAATTTGCGGGGCGCTTTTCCTTGAGCGCAGCCAAGCCTTCTTCCTTGTCGGTGGAGAAAGCCAACGTGAAGAAGGCGTCTGCCTCGATGTTCATGCCTTCCGACAGCGTGGCATCGAAGCCGCGCTCCACTGCCTGCTTGCTGAACATTACCGACAGCGGAGCCTGCGCCGCGATTTGAGTCGCAACTTCGCGCGCCTTGGCCATCGCCTCGCCCTTCGCGGCCACATGGTTCACGATGCGATTAGCCAAAGCTTCCTGCGCGTTGAGGCGCCGACCGGTCCACATGAGTTCCTTGGCCAATGGCTTACCCACAAGGCGTGGCAATGTCTGGGTGCCGGCGCCGCCGGGCATCAGGCCGAGCTTGGCCTCGGGCAGGCCGAATTGCGCGCCATCACCGGCGACGACCAGGTCGCACAGGAGCGCCAGCTCGAAACCTCCGCCCAGCGCGTAACCTTCGACGGCAGCGATTACCGGCTTCGTCATCTCCGGCAAAGCACGGAACATTTGATTGACCTTGCGGCTGCGCTTGCGGCGCCGCCACAGTTCAAAGATCTCGTCCGGCTCGAGCTTTTGCTCACTGGTGTCCACACCAGTGCAGAAGGCTTTCGGCAGGCCAGTGATCAGGACAGCGCGGCAGCTACGGTCCGCCTCTGCCTCGCTCAACTGCTCGAGAATCTCGACGGCAGTCTGTTCCCGAATTGCATTGAGCTTGTCGGGGCGATTGATGGTGATTTCCAGCCATTGCGGCTGGCGTTCAACAAGAATGTCTTCCACGATAATCCTTTTATTTACACCTGCGCCTTGCCGCGGCACAGTATTACGCCGGAAATCGACTAGGCCCATTCTGGTTCTTGTCGCACGATCGTGCAAATAGGATTCTCTTCAGCGTGAGCTGTGCTCACTCAGCACGATCTGGGCTCACGATGGAGGATATGATCATGGTGGTGAGCAGCCGACCGCCGCTGCCCAAAAGTTCAAGAGGCTCAATACCAGGAAGTGCACCAAACATGCCACGCAAGCCCTAGTAAATGCCCATCGCGGTAAGCAATGCTGAATGGGAGTGATGTTGCCTGCACGGCGACCCCATGTCCGTGACCGACGAGCCATTCGCATTCAAGGTCGGGCGGCCCGAGCCCTTTGCGCCCGCAGCCAATGTCTGTATGGGTCGGCATCTGGGCCCACGGGACGGATGTGCCGGGAAGCATGCCTCGAACCCAATCAGAGTGCCGGGCCTCAGTTCGCCAGCTATTGCTGTGCGAGAAAAACTGAGGCTAATATTCACGAGCGCTACACACTCCAGAAAATGGCCTTACGATGTCAAGAAAACTTCCCCCGCTTAACGCACTACGTGCTTTTGAGGCGGCCGGCCGCTATGTCAGCTTTACCAAGGCTGCGACCGAGCTTAACGTAACCCATGGCGCCGTAAGCCGACAAGTAGCACTCCTTGAGGAGTATCTAGGCACTGCGCTGTTCCACAGGAGCGCATCGCAAGTCTCTCTTACCGAGACTGGCAGAAGCTATCTTTCCGAGGTGACGGCAGCTCTGGATCGCTTGGCACTCGCATCCATGCAGGTATCCGATCACGCGGCGCCTGTTGTTCTGCACGTGAACGCGCCACCAACGTTCACCATGCGCTGGTTGATCGCGCGCATGTCGAGCTTTCAGCGCAAACGGCCGGATGTCGAGATCAAGCTTAGAACATCAGTTGCTCCTATCAACTTTCAGGAGCACGGCTATGACGTTGTGATTCGCGGGGCCAATGCGGAGACACCGGGGTGTATTTCCGAGCCATTTATGACGGAGTTGATTTTGCCGGTCTGCCACGTCGACCTTCTCGAGGGAGGGAAGCTCCGTGAACCCGCCGATCTTCGCGCGCACACCTTGATCGGATATGCGACTGAGCCCTACTCCTGGTCGGCTTGGCTTACTGCAGTCGGACATCCGGATCTGAAACCATCTGGAACGTTACACTTCGAGCAGATGTATTTCTCTCTACAGGCAGCCACCGAAGGATTAGGGGTTGTCCTCGTACCTCTTTTCTTGGCAATCGACGACATCATAGCCGGCCGCCTGTGCACGCCATTCGGCCCACTTGGGGCAAAGACTCGCCGCTACTACGCTAGTGCTCTGCAACGCGTACCAGCCGTGGAAGAATTCTTCGAGTGGCTAGTGCGCGAAGGGCTTGATACCGAGCGAATGATGGAGGAGTGGGCTCACTCCGCGGGCTGGCCACCGGCGTCGTTGCATACACAGGGGCAAGATAGTTGAGCTGCTAGTGGTCGGGCAAAATCGGAAGCTGTCGCGCAAAAAAAGCGCCTTGTATGAGCGCTGTCTTGTCCCCAAACGCCTGCAACTTCCACGCAGCGCTCTCCCTAACGTCTATCAACGACCGTTCAAGTCTGAGCAAACTTGATAAGGCCTTGATGAAAGCGTGTAATGTGGTGCGGGATGGCCAGAGAAGTCAAGGCGTCATATGCGCTGCACATTTTGCGGATGCGACAATCCCGCAGACGCCAAGTTCTGCGAAGCCTGCGGAGCCAAGCTTGCGCAGCGTTGCTCACATTGCGGTCACGAATCGAGCCCCGCGGCTAGGTTTTGCGCCGAATGCGGCTCACCGCTGCCCCAGCCTACCGGGATATCAGGACCTCGGACCAACCCCGCCACGCTGCCCCCTATTTTTTTTACCCCGCCACACTTGGCCGAGCGCATTCTCGCCGAGCAGGAAGCTATGGAAGCAAGGGGAACAAAGGCAGGCGAACGTAAGACTATTACCGCACTCTTTGCGGACATGGCCGGCTCGACCGCTCTGATCCACAGTATGGATCCAGAAGACGCACGCCGGCTCATCGACCCTGTCGTGGAACTGATGATGGAGGCGGTTCACCACTATGATGGCTACGTAGCCAAGTCGTTAGGCGACGGGATTTTAGCCCTTTTTGGGGCGCCCCTTGCGCATGAGGATCACGCCCAGCGAGCGGTATATGCGGCACTGCGAATGCAGGACGCTATGCGGCGCCACAGTGACCAAATCCATCTAAACGTAGGCACACCGCTTCAAATTCGTGTCGGGATTCACACTGGCGAGGTGGTGGTGCGCTCCATCTGTAGAGACGACTTGCGCACGGATTACGACCCGGTCGGGCACACAATCCACATCGCTTCTCGCATGGAGAACATCGCTGCACCATCAGCCATTCTCGTGAGCGAATCGACCTATCGGCTTACTGAAGGTTACCTTGATTTCAAAGCATTGGGCGCCACGCAGGTAAAAGGCATCCCGCAGCCACTCATGGTTTATGAAGTGCTCGGCCTTGGGGCGTCGCGCACCCGCCTTCAGGTATCAGAACGGCGGGGCTTGGCCCGGTTCGTCGGCCGCCAAGACGAACTCAAGCAGTTGCGTCAGGCCTTGGATCGAGCCGAGACCGGACAAGGGCAAGTTGTCGGCGTTATCGGCGACGCAGGGGTCGGGAAGTCTCGGCTGTTCCACGAATTCAAGGAGCAGACGCGGGGATGCTCCCTGATCCTGGAGACATTCTCGGTCTCGCATGGAAAGTCTTTCGCCTACTTGCCGTTAATCGAGCTCGTGAAAAACTATTTCCAGATTAGCGACCATGACGACGAGCGCATTTGCCGAGAAAAGATCGCTGGCAGACTTCTCAGCCTTGCGCGCAGCCTCGAGGAACAATTGCCGTACCTGCTATATCTGCTGGGGTTCATTGAACCCGGCTCGGCATTACCGAACATGGACCCCGAAATCAGGCGTCAACGCATTTTTGACGCCATCACAGAAGTGCTCTTGCGGGAGAGTACCAATCAACCCGTTGAAATCTTGTTCGAGGATCTGCAATGGCTGGACAGCGAGACTGAGGCTTTCCTTAATGTTCTCATTGAGCGGCTGCCGAGCGCAAGAATTCTTCTCCTGCTGAACTACCGGCCAGAGTATCAGCATGGCTGGGGTCACAAGCCCTACTACACCCCACTCCGGCTGGAACCGCTGGGCCCGGCGGAGGCGCAACGGTTGCTTACCGCCCTGCTGCGGGATGAACCCCAAATCATATCCCTCAAGGAACTCATTCTGGAAAAGACAGAAGGTAATCCCTTCTTCATGGAAGAGGTCGTCCAGACCCTAGCTGAAGAAAAGGTGCTGCGTGGCCAGCCCGGACATTTCTATACAGAGAGAACGCCAAACGTATTGCATATCCCAACCACCGTCCAAGGGGTGCTTACGGCTCGTATCGATCGGCTTCCGTACGCCGAGAAGAAGTTGCTGCAGACCCTTGCGGTAATTGGCAAAGAATTCCCTCTCAGTCTGATACAGCAGATCGTCGAAGAGCCAGACGCGAAACTCCGCCATCTCCTAGCGCGCTTGCAGACTCGAGAGTTCATCTACGAGCGGCCATCTTTCCCCGACATCGGATTTTCATTCAAGCATGCCCTCACCCAAGAAGTAGCCAGCAGCTCTCTACTCATTGAACAGCGAACCGCGCTGCACGAGCGGACGGCGCTCGCAATTGAGGCCTTATTCCATGGCCGGCTGAATGACTACTGGGCAGAGCTGGCACGTCACTATAGTCTTAGCCGTAACCATCTGAAGGCTGTGGAATACCTTCATCGCACTGCACAGCAGGCCCTACAGCGATCCGCCTACACCGAAGCCATTCGTCACGTGAGTACTGCCTTGGACTTCGTGAAGAATTTCCCAGAAACAACCGAACGCGCGCGGCAGGAACTCTCCTTGCATCTAGTCATTGGACCCGCCTTGATTGCCGCGAAAGGCTTCGCCTCGTCTGAGGTGGAAGCGACGTATAGCCGTGCCCTAGACTTGTGCGAGCAGGTCGGCGAAACACCTCAGCTATTTGAGACGCTGGTGGGTTTGCGGACCTATTTCTCATTGCACGCTGACCATGCTAAGGCACTGGAAGTTGGCAAGCGAATGCTCGGTATTGCCGAGAATGCGCACGACCCTGAGCTGCTTGGAGAGGCCAATGTGTCGCTGGGGTCAACTCTATTTTTCCAAGGAGAGTTCAGCACCGCCCATGCCCATTTAAATCAGGCACGTCTTCTCTATACATCAGAACCGCGCCACGCTCACTTCACTTCCCAGGGTGCCGATCCAGAAGTCCGTGCATACGTGATGTTGGCTCAGGTCTTGTGGTGCCTTGGCTATCCCGATCAAGCCCGCGGGAGAGCAAAAGAGGCATTAGATCTGGCCCAGAAATTGGAGCACCCTTTTACCCTAGCTCATGCGCTGGTATCTCTGGCTCAGCTACACCAGTTTCACCGCGACGCCGAATCCACGCAGAAGTTCGCTGACTCAGCCATCGCGCTCTCACGCGAGATGGGGTTCCCTCTTTGGTTAGCCTGGGCATCCATCCTTAACGGCTGGGCGCTGGCAATTAAAGGAAGCGTAGAGGAAGGAGTCAGCCAAGTGCGTGCGGGCCTCACCGCCTATCACGCCACCGGTGCTAACCTTGGTCAACCGCACTTTCTTGCGATACTGGCGGACACGCACGCAAACACGGGTCGGCCGAGGGCAGCCCTACGTGTTCTTGAAAACGCGTTCACATGGGCAGAGAAGACCGGAGAACGCTACTACGAGGCCGAATTGCAGCGCCTCAAGGGGGAACTAATACTCCGCGAGTCGATGGCACGCTCCAGAGAAGCGTGGGATCTTGACGTAGCACTTTCTTGCTTCAACAAGGCAATTGCCATAGCACGCCAGCAGAATGCGAAATGGCTGGAATTACGTGCAACTCTTGGGCTGGCGCGGATATGGCAACTTCAAGGAAAAGTGGCGGCTGCAATGCGGAGACTGACCGAGATCAAAGGGACTCTTACCGAAGGCTTCGATACCGTCGACTGGGCGCGGGCCACAACATTGACAGAGGATTGAAGTTCAACGACGACAAACCGTACGCCGCTGCTACTTGTCGCGAGTCAGCGAAACGGACTGTGTCTGGAGTAGGTATCGTTGAAACCGTGCTAGTAAAAATGTCTCGTGGATAAAAAAAAGGCACCGAAGGTGCCTGAAGACCGTGCCAGGGACGTGAGCAGATCAGAAGATGTGGCGGATGCCCAGTGCGGCACCGAACTGGCTGTCCTTGCCGGCACCCAGCAGATAAGTGTTCGTTCCCCCGGTGGCTGCCAGACCTCCAAACGCCAGTGCGGCGTGCTTAGACCAAGCCGTGCTCAGATACACGTTGGTGCGCTTTGACAGGTTGTAGGCCGCCATGAAGCTGATTTGGTACGGGTTGGCTGGGTTGGTCGACACGGCGGTAGCACCCGTCGCGGTCGGCTGAACGCCTTTCAGGTCGTCGTAGTAGTAGGCTAGCGTCAGGTCAACGTTAGCAATAGGGGTGTAGTTAACACCGACCCAGTAGAGATTGTCGCGCAGCGCCACGGCACCATTCGAGAACGCATTGCGGCCCCAGCGGTAGCCACCTTGCACGCGCAAGGTCGGCATGATGTTGTACCCCGCCGCGACGGTGGCCTTGCGGAAGCGCCCGATGCCACTGTCGCCAAGCACCGAGGCAGTCGGGTCATACTCGTCGTAGCCGATGCCCACGCCCAGCTTGCCGTCGTTGTATTCGATCGTGCCGCCGTAGCCCATGTTGGCGCGGAAGCTACCCGGAGTTTCGCCGGAGCCTGCGCAGGGGCTCACGCCTCCTGTGCAGAACACGCCAGTGCCGAACGAAAGGTGCGCGCGGCCAGTCACCGCGCCGAGCTTGGCCGTGTAGTGCACCATGTTGTCCTCGCGCAAGTTCAGCCCGGCCATGAACGTGATCGGTTCGTATTGCGGCGCGTAGACGGTCGGCGAGTAATTACCGAGCATCAGAAACATCGAAGTGTACTGGCGCCCGAAGGTAAGCTGGCCCCAGGCGTTGCTACGCAGGCCGACATAGGTCGCGCGGTCGTAAGTGCGGGTGGCGTTGGCTGAGGCGCCATTGTCGGTGTTGAAGCCGGCTTCGATGACGAAGATGCCAGCGAGGCCGCCACCGAGGTCTTCCACGCCGCGAATGCCCCAACGGTTACTAGCAAAGCCGCCGCTGCTCAGGCGTAGCACGCTGCCACTTGCGGGATTCGGATTTGCCGCGGTCGGCAGTGCTGAGCGCATGCTATTCACGTACTCGACGTTGGCGTCGACTACGCCGTACAACGTGACGCTAGACTGGGCGTTTGCGGCGCCCCCGATCATCCCTGTCGCGACCAGCGCCATGAGCAGCTTCTTCATGCTAAGTTATCTCCAAAGTATATTTTTCATCTCACCAGCAGAACTTCCACCCCCATCAATCTGCCGGCGCGTACCGTCTTACCAGGGAACACCGTTCTTACTACTTGATTGACCAAAAGCCGAAGCAACACCTTTCACTCGCCCAGCCGCGAGAGCTCTGGACTCCCGAGCGATGCTCAGCCATGCATTCCTGGATGCACTCATCCGAGCGCTTTCCAACCTCTGCGAACTTCAACGCCAATGAGATGCGGCGCCGCCTCTGAGCAGCGCACTACTCCTGCAAGCACGAGCCAAGTGTGAAACGCTGTCTCGTTCGAAAGTCTTTGAGCGCTGCCGGGATGCAGACGATGATGCTGCCGAGCGATAGGTTGGAGGATTCTGCAATCGAAATACCCTTGTAACAATCGTCGATATATCACGCTTCGTGAGAAAAACTTTCGCTGGCGTCGATCGAGGTTGCGAGATAATTCCGGTGTCCTGCTCCGGGGCAGTTCACGTCATGTCCTCCCCAGGGTGGGAAACGAGCAAGCGAATTAATAACCACGCTACCAGCGGGCTGGTAGCGTGGTTTTTTTTACGCTGAGTTGGAAAGACCGGGCGGATTGATTAAGTCTTGAGCTCGTCAAACATCTCCATCCAGATATTGGCGCACTCGGTCGCCGCATCCACGGTCTCCAGGATCTCACAGCTGGAATAGTCACACATCTCCGGTTTTGGCTCGCGTTGACCGGGGCTGCCTCGCAGTCACCAGCGCCTTCACAGAAGATGGCAAGCACGCTCGTCTTTGCTTTCCGTGGCATTACGTGTCCCCTGGTCAGGTGCTGAAGCACAATGTCTCGGACAAGCGTGGCTCAAAAGCTCAGAAGTGCTTCTCCACGTAGCGAGACGATAAGCATTGAGACGTCATACTGCGTGAGTTGATCTCACATTGCCGGCTTGACGGATCAGCGTACTATCGCAGCCAAAACATAAGAGATTTTCCGCAGACACGCGAAGCGAGTCCGCAGTAAATCGCCGGTACTGAAGGGAATAGTCAATGAGCTATCGCGCTTCCGATTCCCCGCGTGTAGGTCACTAATCCACTTTCCCTACTAGCCGCGCACCACGCCGGCACGCCTTGTACGTCCGGCGTCCCAAACAAGGAGACACAATGCACAACTTCACCTAAGGAAGTTGGCCGACGAAGCCCTTTTAAGCAGATTCCACTGGACAGTGCTGGCACTCTGCTTCGTGATACTGGTGTTCACGGATACGACCTGGCGGTTGCGGGAACTGCGCTGCCAGCTATCATGAAGGAAATGAGAGTCGAAGCCACGACTGCAGGTTTCATGGCCAGTTCCGCGCTGTTCGGAATGATGTTCGGCGGGATCATCCTAGGCACGCTTGCCGACAAGATTGGCCGCAGGTGGGTTCTCGCGATCTGTGTTTCCTTCTTCAGTATTTTCACTGCTGCGGCCGGATTTACCAATGACCCCTACCTATTCAGCGTGATGCGTTTTCTGGCTGGAGTTGGTATTGGCGGCGCCATCCCAAATGTGACTGCGCATATGAGCGAATATGCGCCGACGAAGGTGCGTGGCCTGATGGTGATGGTGATGTGCTGCGGGTACGCGGTCGGTAGCATTATCGCGGCGCTTCTCGCGAAGCAGTTCATCGAAACGCACGGATGGCAAGCAGTCTTTTTTGCCGCCGGCGTCCCAGCTCTGCTGATTCCTGTAATTCTGACATACCTGCCTGAGTCCTTGCAGTTTCTGATTAGTCAGCGCGATGACGCGCGTCTACGCCAGATCGTCCGTAAAATGCGGCCCGACATCCGGCTAGAGTCGCTCAATGAGTTCGTAGTGCCAAGCCAGGACAAGACCGAAGCGCCCAGCGTTCGGGGCCTGTTTCAAGAGGGCCGCGCTTTCAGCACGGTAATGATCTGGGTTGCCTGCATTACGTGCTTATTTATGATTTACGCGCTCAGTTCGTGGTTGGTCAAGTTGATGACCATGGCTGGCTACAATCTGGGTTCCTCGCTGAATTTCTTTCTCGCCTACAACGCCGGCGCCCTCGTCGGGACCGTCGATGGCGGATGGCTTGCGGATAGGCTGAACATCAAGTGGGTAACCTGCGCTTTCTTCGCAGTCGCCGCAATCTCTCTCACACTACTGGGCTATGGTATGCAGCCTTTGCTTCTAGTCGCGGCTGTTGTCGGTGCTGCGACGTTGGGTACGCAGGGCCTCCTTTACGCATTTGGTGGACAGTTTTACCCGACGGCGATCCGTTCTACCGGTCTTGGCTTTGCCTCCGGGATCGGTCGGATTGGGGCATTAGTGGCTCCCATTTTGATCGGCTTTCTAGTCTCCATGAAGTTGCCGCTGGTGGAGAATTTTCTATCCATTGCTTTCTTCGCCGCAATTGGCGCCATAGCAGTGGCATTCATTTCCTACAGGACTTCTGCGGTGATGCGCTACGATGCGATCAAGGACGTCGCTTTCAGTGAGAGAGAGGTGAATAGCGTCCGGATCCGCTCTTGATGCCAAGAGCAACTGCTATTGCGAAGTGGCCCGTCGCCGCCATTCCGATGCGGCGGGCTGCCGAACACCCTTGGTAGCAAAGTGTGCCGGCTCCCACTCCGTGGGGATGCTCTTTGCCAGTGTCAAGGAACGCGAATCAGGCCTCCACACGAGAGCGCGGAACATTTAACCAACAGTCCGTCATTCTTGCTTGCTTTCCGTGACGGCGTAATCGAGAGTTCACAGGAGAATTCGCATGCAAATTTTAGCCGCAATTGCCACTTCGCCTGAAACACCGTTCACCATTGAAGAATGTGAACTTGCCGAGCCCGGCCCAGGAGAGGTTCTGGTGGCGGTGCACGCCTGCGGCATCTGCCATACCGACATCGCTGCCAAGCTCCGGCACATTCCTGTCCCGCTCCCGAAGGTCCTTGGCCATGAGGGCGCCGGCGTGGTCGAGCGTGTTGGCCCCGGTGTAACCACTCTGGCTCCGGGCGACCACGTCGTCATGACATTTGGATCCTGCGGCGTGTGTGAGCATTGCAACGACGGTCACCCTAGCTACTGCGATGATTTCACAGCGATCAATTTTGGCGGAAAACGCGATGCCGGAGAGGCGATCCGACGCGAGGGCGCGACTATAGGAGCGGGCTTCTTCGCCCAATCGGCATTTGCGACCTTTGCCCTCGCCAGTGAACGTAACGCGATCCGGATCGATAAAGATCTGCCGCTGCATCTGATGGCCCCTCTGGGCTGCGGCGTTCTCACGGGCGTTGGCACCGTCCTACGCGTCCTAAAGCCATCTGCGGGTACGTCACTGGTCGTCTTTGGCGCCGGCGCCGTGGGGCTGGGTGCCGTGATGGCAGCCAAGCTCGCTGGCTGCACCACAGTCATCGCCGTGGACATTAAAGAGGGTCGGCTGCAGAAAGCTCTGGAACTGGGCGCTACCCATGTGATCCAAGGTGGCCAGCTCGACGCTGTGGCACAGATTATGTCGATCACAGGGACAGGCGCACATTTCTCGGTCGACACCACCGGCGTCCCTGACGTTGTTGCGCAATCGATCGCTTGCTTGCGCAAGCGTGGCAGTACGGCGCAAGTCGCCTTGTCATCCAGCAAGGATGGCTACAAGCTCGCCCCCAACATCTTCGTTGGCCGCGGACTTCAGGTCCGTGGCGTGGTCGAAGGCGATGCCGTGCCGTCGTCTCTCATTCCTCAGATGGTGGCGTTTTACCGCGCTGGCCTGTTACCTCTGGAGAAAATTGTCCAGACTTTCCGCTTCGACCAGATCAATGAGGCGATGCACGCCATCGCAAGCGGCGAGGTCGTTAAACCAGTGCTTGTGATGAAGAGCTAAGCTACGACAACCACCATATGGGGATTCACCCGGAGGCGTGGCTAAAGGCTTGCATCGCCGACGGGGTTTCCTCAAGACCGGGATGTACTTGGCGACCTAATCGTCCAAAGATCGCATGGCGTACGCCGAGCATTAAGGTTGGCTGATTGGGGGCATCGGCATCAGTTCCTCGCCCTCGGCTTCAACTCCAATTCACTTTTCCCAAGCATCCCGGGATCGGTGCAATTTCATTGATCCAATGGCCTAACTTGTTTCGCGTAGCGATTTTAGCGCTCGCAGCGCGGCTTCCTTGGCAGCATTCACGTGGCGCCGAGCCGCCTCTGCCGCCTCCTCCGGAGATCGGCGCTCGATAGCAGATACGATCTCGTCGAATTCCTGCTTTGAGACCGCGCTGCGACCCGGGGTAGAAAACGAGAGCCGGCGTAGAACGTGAATCCGGGTGTGCAAGCCAGTCAGGATCTCCGTCAGGACGGGATTCAGCGTTCCAGCCAGCAGCAACTCGTTAAATCGTTGTAGGCCGTCCCAAACGTCAGTCTTCTGCTGGCGCGCTTCGATAAGCGCATCAATCTCTTTTTGTGACGCCCTCTGGGTGAAGAGCCTCACGACGAGAGGTTCAAGCTCGGCTCGAACCTCGTAAATATTTTTTACTTCTTCCTCCGTCGGTATCGCCACACGGAGCCCGCGGCTGGGCGAAGCTTCGACCAGCCGTTCGGCCTGGAGGTGGCGTAAGGCCTCGCGCACCGAGGTGCGACTTACGCCGGTCAGTTCAGTCAACTCTCGTTCAGTGAGTCGGCGACCGGGCTCAAGCGCTCCATCCAGGATTGCTTGACGCAGGGTCCCCACCACTTTGTCGCGCAGTAGCATGCTCGGTGCGACGCGCATGCTAAGAGCTGCATCAGTCACTTACAACCTCCTTTTTCGGCCGGAACAAGGCGAGCTTAAGACGGTATGCAGAATGCAGTCTTACAAATTTGATGTCAAGAGCGGTAGACCAGACCCAAAGAAGGAATCACTCGTAGCGCTTTCGAATTTATATATCCAAAGAATCGATAGTGACTGCTCACAAACAAGTGATTCCAAGACATCAGCACCATGATTCCAGATGCATATGAACGCCCGACGGAATCATGGTGCACTGACGTCGTTCAACCCACTTCAAGCACCCTCATAGCCGAACATCGACTTCGTCTCGAGGAACTCCTCGAATCCGAATCGGCCCCATTCGCGCCCGTTGCCCGATTGCTTGTACCCGCCGAACGGCGCGTCGAAGCTGCCTGGCGCACCGTTGATGTGAACCATCCCTGCCCTAATTTGGCGAGCGATGTCGCGGGCCTTCCCGACATCCGCAGCCGTCACATACGATGACAATCCGTATACGGTGTCATTGGCGATAGCGACTGCCTGCTCCTCCGTGGCGTACGGAACGATCGAAAGAACCGGACCGAAGATTTCCTCCCTTCCGATCGTCATGTCATTGGTAACGCCGGCAAATACGGTCGGCCGAACATAGTAGCCCTTGTCCAGACCGCTCGGCCTCCCAGAGCCGCCTGCCACGAGACGCGCCCCTTCCTCGATACCCTTTTCGATCATTGCCTGAACTCTCTCGAATTGGGCAGCGTTCGCAACGGGACCAATTACCGTCGTCTCTGCTCGCGGATCACCCACAATCGTCTCTTCCGCGACCGCGCGCGCAAGCTCCGCCGCCTCATCAAGCCTATGCGCCGGAACGAGAAGCCGGGTCGGTGCGTTGCACGATTGCCCTGAATTGTTAAAGCACACGCGCGCACCGTGAATGACTGCACTCCTAAATGAGTCGTCATCAATCAGGATATTTGGCGATTTCCCGCCCAGTTCTTGGCTAACACGCTTGACCGTGTCCGCAGCTGTCTTCGCCACGAGAATGCCCGCACGGGTCGAACCCGTGAACGAGACCATGTCGATTCCCGGATGTGCCGAAATGGCATGACCAACAGTCGGGCCATCGCCATTGATCAGGTTGAAGACCCCTGCAGGCACGCCAGCCTCATCCAAGATTTCCGCGAAAAGAAGCGCTGAAATCGGTGACATCTCGCTAGGCTTGAGAACCATAGTACAACCAGCCGCCAGCGCTAGTGCAACCTTGCACGCCACTTGATTCATTGGCCAATTCCACGGTGTAATGAAGCCACAAACACCGATGGGCTCCCTTACGACAAGCGTTTGGCCGATGCGCTCCTCAAACTCGTAATCTTGCAGAGTCTTGATGGCCTGAGCGAAGTGCCGGGATCCGATAGGCGACTGGAATTGGCGTGCCAGGGTGAGTGGCGCACCCATCTCATTGGAAACGGCATCTGCGATCTCCTCCTTCCGCCGCTCATAGACAGCCGCTACTGCTCCGAGCAGTTCGAGGCGTTCAGTACGACTGGTGGCTGCATAGGATGGGAATGCACGACGCGCCGCGGCGACCGCGAGATCCACATCGGCGGCCGAGCCGAGTGCAATCTGGGCGAAAGCCACCTCTGTTGCGGGATTTACCACATCAAATAGACGCGGCTGCTCCGGCACAACCCATTTGCCATCAATATAGAACTTCAGATTGTTTGTCATGACATTATTCCCTTAAACTAAAATCTCGTTCCCATCAATATGCAAATTGCAAACTAATTGGGCATGAGCATTTGCGCGTCCGGTCGGGCGCAGGCCGCCACCGTCCTTGTGCCGGACGGTGGCGTGTAACAGAGTTCTATCGGCGGCATCGCTATCGAACTGAGAAGGAGCATCCAACGCAGTGCAGCGAACAACAAGTTAGACGACGGCGCATCGCTCACCTCCGCACCGCAATCTGAATGGCTTCTCGAGCTCTGCAGACCCGCATGGATCGCTAAGCGGTCTGACTAGAATAGAAGACCAGCACGCAGAGTCATCCCCACGTTCTGCCGATACCCGCCGCGCACCGCAAAATCATGAGTCAATTGCAATGTCACTACCGAATTCGGACTGAGGAATTGGGTGACCGCGACGCGGAGTTGTTGTTTCTGACTCCGCTCGCCGGTCTCCACTCCATCAATGCTGACAGCCCCTCCCGAGTAGACTGAATAACCAATCGCTCCCGAAGTTCCTGGGGCAAAGTCGCGATTAAGGTAGAACTGCGCTTCGTAAGAATCCCGTTTCTTCAGTGTCTGACTTCCGGTCAATCCTGCCTTGTTGTTATTACCATAGGTGTGCCAGTCGATATATGCTTCTGCGCGCCAAACAGACGCGAAGCGCTGGCCCCCTGCAAGCATTAAAGTACCGTCCCAACGATTATCGCTAGTATTCAGGGCGTTGCCGGGTCGGTACGTGCCTGTTGGAGCCGTAAGCACAGCGGCCACTCCGACGTAGGAGCCGCGCTCGGCGTCGCTAACGGGCCATACTTGGGTAACAAAACTGAGATCACCATACCCTGACGTAGTACCTAGCTTTGCCCCGCCAATCTCGCCATTTCTGAGCGTTTCATAGGGCAGCACAATATTTTGCTGCACCGGAACTCCAGCAATAGTGAAACTATGTAGCGCCCGGAAGACACCGACGTGAGTGTCAAGCCCAGTATCCTTCTTGAAGGTATTACCATTCAAATTGAATTCATCATTGTGGCCATACAGATAATATAGCCCCACTGCAGTTGTGCCGTCCGGCAGCGGGAGTATGTCCCCGGGCAAAACATCATAGGCCCGACTTGCGCCGCAATGGGCAAGCATCGTTAGACAAATCGCTGCCGTAGCAAGCATCTTATGCTTACGTTGTCTCAACCTTAGTTCCTTCTTTTTAATAGTGCCTTCTGACACTTGATGGGAAACACAGCGCCAACCAGATATCGCTAGCGCTTTCAATCGCCTTTTTTAATTGCACGTATCCGCGGCTATTTACCCGCAAGCCAACATCGTTACTTCCCGATTCATACCAAACCGGAAAATTCTAGTTTTTAGTGACTTATAAATGTCTCTGACCGCACAATTCTGAGACTAAATGCAAAGCATCGGCGGGTAACGACCGATGTTGCAAAATAATCCCATGACAATGCCCAGGCAATGCAATCCTGGCTTGCATTGCTTCCATTGGACCGCGAAGCGGCGCCGGCGAAATGGATCCGAGAAACACGACGGGACCACGAAAATTTGACCTTGCCGATGGTCACATCCCAACAGCCGGAGAACTGTTCAACAGTTCCCCGGAAGATGCCTCGTTTGCCTTTACAACGCCGACGTTCGCTGACCAGCGTCTACTGAAAAGACATCGGCAATCTTGTTAGCGTCGACCAAACTGCTGTCGATTGCTTTCGTTGATCCAGACGGATTTAGTTTCCATGTAATCGTCCAACGCTTCGGCCCCCAGCTCCCGGCCAATGCCACTCTGCTTGAAACCTCCGAATGGGACGGCGTAGTGGATCACCCGGTAGGAGTTGACCCAGACTGTGCCAGCCCGCACGCGTTTGACCATCCGATGTGCCAGGCCCACATCGCGCGTCCACACGGCCGCAGCCAGACCGAAGTCCGCGTCGTTGGCTATCTGTACCGCGTGGTCTTCATTGCTGAACCTGATGAGGCTGGCCACCGGGCCGAAGATTTCCTCCTGGGCCAGCCGCGAGGAATTGGACACCTCGGTGAAAATGGTGGGCTGGACGAACAGACCACCTGCCGTCAGGGGAGTCGAGGTGTCACGCACCCCGCCTGCGAGTAGGTGAGCCCCCTCCGCTTTGCCGATTTCGACGTAGCTCAAGACTTTGTCGAACTGATTACGACAAGCAACTGGGCCCACATCGACACCGGGGTCCAGCGGGTCACCGAGGGTGAGCTTTGCTGCGGCCTCCGCGAGTCGCTTGGCAAACTCATCGTAGACGCTGTCCTCAACTAGGACGCGGGAGCCCGCCATGCAGGACTGTCCCGTCGCTGCAAAGATGCCACCCATTACACCATGCACCGCGTCATCGAGATCCGCATCGGCGAACACGATGTTGGGCGACTTACCACCCAGCTCCAGCGTCGCGCGACCAATCCTCGGCGCGGCCGCAGCAAGCATCGCCTTCCCTCCGTTGGTGGACCCGGTGAAAGCGATCTTATCCACGCCGACGTGGTTTGCCAGAGCCGCTCCGGTCGGCAGACCGAAGCCCGTGACAACGTTCACCACCCCCTTGGGAAATCCAGCTTGCTGGCAAAGTTCGGCCAGACGCAGCGTCGACGTGGGGGTCACCTCGGACGGCTTGATTACGATCGTGCAGCCGGCCGCAAGGGCAGGGAACAGCTTCCATGACAGCAATGTCAGCGGTGAGTTCCACGGCGTAATCGCTGCGATCACGCCCACGGCCTCACGGACGGTGTATGAGGTGAAGCCCGGGTGGGAGTGGATGGTGGAGCCGTGAATGTTCTCCGCCAACCCCGCCACGTATCGAGCATGGCCAGCAAGTGCCCGAGCCCCTGCCAGCATCTCGGAGAGAAGCTTTCCATTCTCGTGAATTTGGATGAGCGCCAACTCCTCCGCATTCTCCTCGATCAGATCACCTAGCTTGCGCAGCATTCCCGCACGTACCGTAGGGGAAGTTTGCGGCCAGCCATCTTGATCGAATGCCCGCCGGGCGGCTTGAACAGCGCGATCCACATCCTCCGAGGTAGCAGCGGGGACCTTGCCCCAAGCGCGGTCTTCGTAAGGGTCGTGACAGGAGAACGTCTCGTTACTACTGGCTGCCACCCACTCCCCGTCGATCAGCATCTTGTACTCGCGGTCCGTCTCTGGGGCGAATCGATGCACCTCTTGATTGACGTGCGTATCCTGGCTCTGTTGTTTCATAAAAATAAAATTCCTTTCTGCTCAGAGTGACTGCTTGAGCGGGATTGACAGGTCTTCCAACGTTGCGCGGGACACCTTGGCCCGTTGCGCAACCAACTTCTTTGCGAACATGAAATCCCGGGGGCTGGAGACTACGTCGGCTGCCCGGATCTCGCCGTTCTTGAGATAGAAAGCAACAAAGGAGCGGCCCTTTTCGGTTTCACCTCGAATCACGACGTCGTCGTAGCCCGCGGATAGTCCGACGGTCTGAAGCTTGGTGTCGTACTGATCCGACCAGAACCAGGGGATGGCGTTATAAGGCTGAAGCGCTCCAGTAAGCGCACCCGCTGCCACACGAGCCTGCTCAGATGCATTCGGTGCGGACTCAAGGCGCCGGCGGCCACCGTTCTCGCTGCAAGGATGGCTGGTGCAGTCGCCGATTGCGAGAATGTCAGGATCTGCAGTACGGCAGTACTCATCGACGACGATGCCATTGTCGACAGGAAGTCCCGCTGCCTCCGCCAGTTCGACGTTTGGCACCTGCCCGATGCCGATCAGCACCACGTCAGCACTGATCGACTCCCCGCTCCCTAACTCAACACTCGTCACAGCGCCATCAGTGGCGAATCCGAATCCGGCCACGGTAGTATCCACGCGTACATCTACGCCTTCCTCTGCATGGATGCGCTGGTAGAACGAAGATACTTCGGGAGCAGTTACGCGGGCCAGCACTCGAGGCTGTGCCTCCAGCACCGTGACAGACAAGCCGAGCTTACGCGCGACAGACGCAACTTCCAGCCCGACATATCCGCCGCCAACAATCACCAGCCTAGCGCCAGGCAGGAATCGATGGCGCATGGCATTGATGTCATCGATGGTCCTGAGATAGTGGACATTTGGCGCCGCATCTAGCCCGGGATATTGGAGCTTGCGCACGCGGCCACCGGTAGCAAGTACCAAGCGCTCGTAGCCCAGACTACTTCCATCCTCTAGCAAGACTCGATGAGCGTCCCTGTCGATTGCGACGGCCCGGGAGGACACGCGCATCGCAATCCCCTGCTCCTCATACATGGCAACTGGTCGAATATAGAGACCTTCCAAGTCGACCTTCCCGGAGAGGTAGGCCTTGGACAGCGGCGGCCGATAATATGGGGGAAAAGCCTCGTCACCGATCATCGTGATAGGGCCACGATAGTCCGACATACGCAGTGCTGCTACCAGCTCCGCGCCTGCCTGGCCAGCACCCACTACGACAACTCCATTCTTATCAGTACCCACGGTGCTCACCTGATGTTGTAACCAACGAAGGATCGAAGTCGCGCCACAGCCTTGACGGCTCAGTAAATACCGTACCTTCGAAGAGCCGCCGCGCAGTTCTCACCAAAGAGGCGTGCTGCACCTCGACGCCCGCGCCTGAATCATTCAGTTCGACATCGACAGCGAGCGTCCCGCTCGGGTGTCCAATGCGGTAGGCGCCCTCTGCGTGAGCTTCTGCGCGCGCAACGTCGTGGACCACCGTCCCCTCGATTGCCGCCGCGACGGCGGTCGGAATGGCCCCTGTACCGGGGAATGCTTTGTGCATCCCTCCGTCGAAGACGCAACGGGCAGCGACGTCGCAGTTGTGTGCCAACCGCTTCTCTTGCGTGCCATAGAGCTGCCAGTCCTGGGGCGGCCCGACGATAATGCTGAATGGCGTCATGGGGCTTTCCGCTCTCGCCGTCTCTATCGATGACGCGAAGCCCAGATCCACCGCAACCTTGCGTCGCAAGTATTCGATCTGGCGACCAACCTCAGTCATCTTCTCGTACGCGAGCGGATCTTCTGTGCCGGTGAGACCAAAAGCGCTGGCTTTGACGAAGACCTGCATGCCCGCGATGTCGACCACCGAATACTCGACAAGTCCAACACCGGGCACCTCGGCGACGTCACGACGGTTCCCAGTCGGAAGCAGCTTGCCTGTTTTGGCGCCAGCCGCATACTTGAAGTCCAGCAGGATGGGCGAGCCGGTCCCGGGAACACCGTCGATACTGGTGTCACCTGTCGTCTTAGGCTTGCCGTTGGATACTTCGACACGGGCTACAACGACTTTCCCCGTATTGGTATTGTGGATGCGCACCGTCGTGATCGGCTCGACCGCTTGCACCAGACCCTCATCAATCGCGTAGGGACCGATCGCGGAAAGAATGTTTCCGCACATGATCGACCAGTCGACCATGGAGTTGTGAATCCCAACCTGTGCGAAGGTGTAGTCCACATCAGCATCCGGGCGGGATGCCGGGCCCACAAATCCAAATTTGCTGGTCAGGGGATCAGCGCCACCAATCCCGTCGATCTGACGGGGGTCAGGACTTCCATAGACTGCAAGCAGCCACTGGCCCAGCTCCTCGCGAACCTGAGTAGGGAGATCGCTCGTCCGCACCAGCAGAGCCTTACTTGTTCCGCCTCGGTAGATAACACCGTGTGTACCAAATTGAGCCATTGATTCTCACCATTTACAAATTTACTACCAACTCGTCGCCACATTTAGATATTCAAGTGAACCGAACAGGCTCTCAGGAATATCTATTTAGAACTTCTGAGTCTTCGGGATATGCAAAATGAGGCCATCCATCGAGGAATCCACTTGAATCTGGCAACACAGACGACTTGCGTCCGTGGGCTCTTCAGACGTGAGCTCCAGCATGTCGGTTTCATCTCCCGACCTTTCGGGAATCTTGCCGACCCACTGCTCATCGACGTACACGTGACAAGTCGCGCAGCTGAGTTCGCCACCGCATTCGGCAAAAACTCCGGGAACCAGGTTGCTGATGGCCGCCTGCATCACCGACTGTCCGTTGGTGGCATTGACCTCTTTTTTGGTGCCGTCAGGCTGTACGAAAGTAATTTGAGTCATGTTGATCTCCTGATTATTGGCATTGGCGAACTGGGTTCGTGAACTGTGTGCCAATGCGTTTAGATGGACAAAAGCGCGGACTCGGCATCTTTGCGCTGTGATTGCCCCGGCAATACGAGTTGATCAAGGAATTCCTCGATCGCATCATCGTCCCAGTTCTGAATATCCTCGCCCAATGCGGGAGCCGCAGCCGGCATTGGGGGCTCGAATCCGTGCATGATCATCGGAAAGCCTTTGATCCAATCGGGGCTTCGCAATGCGAGCTGGCGCTCACGGTAGCGGGGCTGCTCAGCGCGGTCCGCAGCCGTTGACACCGGCACTGCGGGCACGCCCGCCCGCTGCAGAATCGCCACCGCCTCATCCCGGAAACGAAGTCTCGTCCAGTTGGCAATGTGCGCATCTACCGTGTCCTGGTTCTCTCGCCACCACTCTTCCGGAGCGTCCAATGGAAGTCCGTGCATCAGGCCCGCAAGACCCTGTCGATGGGCTTCTGTCGTACAGGCGATCGCCAGCCACTCGTTTGTTCCGGCAGCGGGATAGGTATCGTGCGGCGTACTCCCAGGCCGGCGGTTCCCGTCGGGCCGAGCCGTACGGCCGGTCCAGGCGTATTCCGCCAACTGGTCGGCAAGGGTCCACGCCACCACTTCGCGTTGCGACACGTCTAGGTGGACACCGCGCTGCCCAGTCACTACAGAATGCGTGATCAAGGCCGCGCCTAGCAGGGACACAACTTGATCGGGATAGTTGACGTCTCCGGAGGACCAAAGCGGCGGTCCGCCTGCATAACCGGTCGCAGCGGCAAGTCCCGAGAGCAAGTCGAGTGTCGAACCGTAGGAGCTGTACGACGACTCCGGGCCATTGAGACCCTGACTCGAAAGCGACAGGTAGACCAGATCCGGGTTCAACTGATGCACGGTTTCGTAGTCGATTCCCATCCGTGCGGTCACACCTACCCGGAAATTTTCCACGAGGACATCGGCACGGCGAATGAGGCGGTGCACAATCTGTCGACCCCGCTCGGTTTTCAGGTCCAGGCACAGACCGCGCTTGCCAACGTTGTTTGACGAAAACACCGGCGACTCCACTCCATCGCGAGAGCCCTTTCCGCTCGGGCTGACCCATCGTCGAAAAGGGTCTGGACGGTCATGCGATTCGATCTTGATGACAGTCGCGCCGTAATCAGCCAGAAGTCGCCCCGTCGCAGCGCCGGCGGTAATTGCGCCGAAATCCAGGACGAGCAGTCCATTCAGCGGAGCGATCAAAGATTCCACTGAATGGCCGGTCACCGATCGTGTAGGTTCATCGCCGCTATTAGAAGCGGTCGTCCAGCAGGGCGGTAGCTCCCCATGTTCTCCCAAGCCCGGGGCCGGAGCATATGGGTCGCGCATGCCGGGCAGCTCTACCGGCAGACGTACCACTGGCGCATCCCTGCGGCGTCGCTCAGTTGGCAGCACGAACCCTCGGCGAATCAGTTGCTCTGAGCTCAGAAGGTCAGCGGCATCGGCAGCGTACCCAAAGGGCAAACCGAAGCGCTGTGCCGAGGTATAGACCTCCGATGCCTCCCGCCGGCCAATCACTTCCGCGACGATTGACCACCACTCTTCGGTCCGTTCTTCCCGCTGACGGGCGTCGGCAAAACATGGCTCCATCAGACGCGGATCGCCGATAACCTCGACGAACGAGGACCACTGATGGGCTAGGAAGATCACTCCGACCCAACCGTTCTTGGCCTGGATAACGCGCCACCCACCTCGCGAGGAGCCCGTGCGTACGGGCACCCTGTCACCATGGTTGTACGTGACATCGCTCTTCCAGTCGATGTAGGCAGCGACATCGCTCTGGGCAACTTCGACGAAATCTCCGCAGCCCGTAGCCTCGCGGCGGCGTAGCCCGAGCATGGCGCCATAGAAGCCGACGAACGCTGCAGCGTGAGCGGATTGGTCCCCGCCAAGGCTGAGCGGTCGCTGATCAGGTTCTCCGATCATGGTCGCCAATCCGCCATAGGCCTCCGCAAGAAGGCTATCGCCAGTGCCCGTCTCATACTCGCTGCCAAGACCGAACGCAGTGAGCGACACCGCCACCAAATGCGGAAAGCCCTCCCTTAATCTATCGGGAGAAAGGTCGGCAGATGCAGCGTGCCCCTGATCCAAGATCAGGATGTCCGCCGACGAAAGCAATGCTGCAAGCTGCTCGCAGTCTGTTTGTGGCTGCAGCACCACGCTGCTCTTGCCCGCGTTTAACGCCGTGAATGTGAACTCCCTGGCGCGAAGTGGATCCCCGGATGAAGGCTCGCATTTCACCACGTCGTGGCCAAGAGCGGCGAACCACCGTCCGCACGCAGCTCCGGCGACGGAGGATGCGATCTCAACGACCCGAAACCGAACAGGTGGCTTTTCTTGCAGAGTAGACATCAACCTTGTCCCGGATTGCGTTGACCATCCCGGAATTTGCCTAGCCCTTCAGCGAGAGCCGTGCTGCGGGCTTGGATCTGGGCATAAACGTCAGTACCGTAGGCGATCGCCGACGTCCATTCAGAAATCTCGCCCGGAATTTTCCAAAGAGCTTTCTTCGACAGCTCCAGCGCGGTGGCATCAAAGTGGGCAATGCGCTCGGCGAGCGCCGTGACCGCTTGATCGAGGTTCTCCAGCGGCACGGACTTATTAACCAACCCCCACTCGGCCGCAGTCGCGCCGTCAACTCGGTCGGCCGTCAGTACCATCCAGGCCGCCCGCTTCGGGCTGAGACGTAGTTGGGCTGCAGGTCCGGCAAGCGTGGGGTAAAGCCCGAAACCAATCTCGGGCATTCCAATGCTGGCCTCGTTCGCCGCGATCGCCAGATCCGAAACGTTGATCAAAGTCGACCCGCCGCCCAGCGCAAAGCCATTGACCGCCGCGATAACGATTGCGGGGTGGTTGCGAATTTCCTCCTGGACCGCGGCCCAGTCGCTGCGCTTATCCAGCTCCAGATCTCCCGTGCTGACCTGTCCTTCCTTCAGGTCGACGCCCGCGCAGAAGGCCGGGCCATTGCCGGTGATGATGACAACCTTGGACTTGTCACGGCACTCATCAAGCGCCTTCACGATACCGACTCGCGCCGCGCGGTTCATCGCATTGCGCTGATTCGGTCGATTAAAAGTAATACGTGAAATGCCTGTATCAGCGTGCTCAACGAGAATCGCCGGCTCCACTTGCTGCTGCATAGTCATTGGTTCACCACCTTGAATTTCGGGATAGCGCGGTCCTCGCTCAGCTTCTCGAAAACCACCTCCAGTGGAAGACCACACTCGAGCTCCTCCGGCGGATTCACGATAGTCGACATCATGAACGGGCCCTCTTCGAGTTGGACAAATGCCACCAGGTAGGGGCCTTCGTCGGCAAAGGCCGCGAAGTAGCGCTGGTGCATCACAACCCAAGACCACAGGGTTGCCCGACCACTTGCTGCGCGCCATTCGAGCTTGTCGCTGAGCGTCACCCGGTCGACCGGGTACTCGGGAAATTGAGCAATCCCTGAGTCTCCATACTGAAGACGAAGTTGACCAGCTAGCGTGCCCTCCCAGAAGCCCCGATTGGCATCGGTGATCGCTGGAAGCATTTGGATAAGTTTTGCGTTGTCCATATCAACTCATTCCCCAACCAATACGTGTGACGTGACGATGGGCGAAGCGCAGATGTACTGCGCGATGTTGCAGTCGGCCACTTGTCGAGGGCCGGCTTCTCCCCGAATTTGCCGCACCGCCTCCACATGATGCCCCCAACCCTGCATGTAGCTTTCGGCTGTGTGGCCACCTGCGGTATTGATCGGTGTCTCGCCCGTGAGACCGATCCGATCGAGAGTCGCCCACTGCCACGCTTCGCCGCGCGGCACGTAGTTGAAACCTTCGAGGCTGAAGAGGACCGTCGGTGTGAAATTGTCGTAAATCTGAACGCAGTCCATGTCGCTCGGGCCGTAGCCAGATGCTTCATACACGCGCCGCGCGACATCCTGGCTGGCGGAGTAAAAGAAGTCGGGACTGGTGTAGTGATTGCGCAGGCTTCCCATAGCGGCCGTGGCGGCAACCCGCACTGGACGCTTGCGCAAGTCTTTCGCTCGCTCCAGAGTCGTCAAGATGACCGCGACGCCGCCATCGTTAATGATGCAGTAATCGTATAGACGCAGCGGGTCGGCGATAAAGCGGGAGTTGATATACTGCTCCTCCGTAATCTGCTCCCGCATGACAGCGACCGGGTTCAATACTGCGTTACGACGGTTGTTGATGGCAATTGGAGCCAGGGCGCCATCAGGCACGCCATACAGATGCTGATACCGGCGATACATCATTCCCACGTAGGCACCGGGCGAGGTCATCCCATACATCGCGTCATACTTGCTGGTGGGGTTGACCGTGTAACCGCCATAGGTCATCTGGACCGAGCGCCCGTTGTTGCCGTAGACACAAGCAACTACATCCGCCTGACCAGTCTCGATCAGAGAAACCGCGTTCTGAAATGACACGCCGCTCATGCGGCCGGACCCTTCCAAGCCGTTCACCACCCGGAGATTGGGCATACCCAGCATGTCGGCGCCATGCTCGTATCCAATGCGTGAAGTGAGCAGGCCATCAAGTTCGTCCTTGCGCAACCCAGCGTCTTCCAACGCTAGCTTCAGCGCCTCGGCACCAAGTGCGTACTGATCCCGCTGAGCGTCCTTTTGCGCATACAGAGCGCCGAAGTCGGTCTGTCCTACACCGACTACCGCTACTTGCCTTCGTTCTGCCATTTTTAGTTCCTTAGTTCTCGTCGCATATCAGAAATGCGCCACTGGGCATTTCGATCGATCCCCGGTTCCGTCGTGTGCATGACTTTCAGGATCATCGAGGATGGGTAATACCTGTACGCCTGCCATGAGGCTGCGCGCATGTTCCATCGCAAATGCACGGCTGGCAGGGTTGGTTGGGATAATCAGGGCTCCCTCGAGAAGACCATCGAACGCCTTTCTGGCTACTTCACCTGGCTCTTGAGCGAATGGCTCGACTGCCGCAGCAATCTGGGGGTTCGAGGCGATGAGACCCCGGACCCTTTCGGTGAGAACCCAGCCAGGCGCGAACAACGAGACGCCGATTCCAGCACCTTCCAAGTCCCGCCGTGCGGTCTCGGTCAGACCAAGCGCGGCAAACTTGCTTGCGGTGTAGATGCTCATCGGCGCCACATGCGGAGGCACCCCAAGGGAATGTTCCGACCCGGTGTTCAGGATATAGGCGGGGCCGCCGTCTTCCGCAGCCTTCTTTAGCAACGGCGCAAAGACATGGATGCCGTTGAAAAGACCCAGCACATTGACGTCCAAGACTTTCTTCGCTGCCGCGGGATCCACCTCCTGAAGGCCGCCAAGAGCTGCGATGCCCGCGTTGTTGCACAGGACGTTGACCGTGCCAAACCGCTCGATGGTCACGGCCGCCAAGCGCTGCACGTCGGCGTAGTCTGACGTGTCCGTCCGTACCCACTCAGCGGTAGCTCCTTTGCCGCGAAGCAACTCCAGGGTCTGGCTTGCGTCATCGAGATCAGCAATCATCAGATGGGCACCGCGCTCTGCAGCCTCGCAAGCGAGTGCCCGCCCGATTCCGGTCGCACCACCGGTCACGACGACGACCGCATCTTTCAGGTTTCGTGACATTTCTGCCTCCTGATTTTTTATCGCACTACCGCCAGGGGGAGTTCGAAAAGCTGATTGATAAAGGTGCTCCAGCCGCGCTTGGGATTCCCATTCGACTTGAACGAAATATTGCGCTTATGAAGTTCCTCGAAGAGGATGCGCATTTCCAGGCGAGCAAGCGCATTACCGATGCAGTGATGTGCGCCACTGCCAAACGTGATGTGTTCGTTCTTGACTCGTGCCGGATTGAATTGATGCGGCTCGGAGAAAATCGCCGGATCGCGGTTAGCCGCGGTGAAGTAGAGCAACATCATGTCGCCCTTGCGAATTTGCTGCCCCCGTAACTCGAGGTCCCGCGTCGCCGTGCGCGCCATGTTCATCGCCGGAGTGATGTAGCGCAGGAACTCTTCGATAAGCGCATTTACGCCACCCGCAGCCACAGTCTGGTTCACGGTTTCGGCGATCTCCGGGCTTTCCACGATCATGCGCATGGATTGCGCGATCGCCGTATGCGTGGTCTCGAAGCCAGCAACGCAAAGGAGGGACAGATAAATGCAGCACTCATCCTCCGAAATCTCACCTCGCTCAACGCACTGGGCAAGAATGGTTCCCATGTCCTCCTTGGGATCGCGGAGCTTCCTGGGTCGGAGTTCCTCCATGTAGGCGTGAACAGGCTCACTGGCCTCCAGCACCGACTTGAAATTGTCGGGTACCGTCGACGCATGGAAGATCCGGTTGGTCCAGTCCACGATCTTCTGGCGCTCTTCGAACGGCACCCCAATGACTCTCGCCACGACGCGCGACGGGATAATCGCAGCAACATCGGCCACCCAGTCGAATTCGCCCTTGGCAACGATATCCTCGATCACCTCGACGACGATCTCGCGAACCCACTCATCGAATTGCGCCACCACTCGCGGAGCGAATGAGCGGGCTGCGGCCTTGCGCAGTCGAGTTTGCGTCGGCGGATCGTTGAGCATGATGTTCGATCTAAGCTCTGGAACTTCCGAGATGTTTTCAACGGCGCCCGGAAAGAAGAATCCTTTCGTGGAAGTGAATGCCTCCGGGTCCCGCTCGATCTCAATGATGTCCGCATGACGGGTGACAGCCCAAAAACCACCAGTCAGCGTACCCTGCGTGGCAGGCTGCCAATAGAGGCCCGGCATTGCCCTGACTCGGTCAAACGCTTCGTGCGGCACACCCGGCACAAACGTTTCCGGGTTCGACAAATCGGGAATTGGCAAGTCAATCGTGGTCGTATCCATACACTCTCCTTGGGTGCTTTGCTCGTAGCTATAAAGAGCCTCAGTAGCGATAAGAGGTCCCTATTTGATGCGACTGCGCTTCTCGAAATCAGACCGAGTCGTGCAGCATTTTTAGCGCGATGAACGCGGCCGCCTGGGCAGCCTTTACATGACGCCGCGCGGCTTTCGCGGCATCCTCCGGGCAGCGTCGTTCAATAGCTGCCACGACCTCGTCGAACTCCTGCTTAGAGACCGCGCACCGGCCCGGTATTGAGATCGAGATCTGCCGTAAAGCGTGAATTCGGGTGTACAAGCCGTTAAGAATTTCTCTCAGGACCGGATTCGAGGATCCAGTCAGCAATAGCTCATCGAATCGCTGGAGGCCATCCCAAGAGTCAGTTGGCTGCCTTCTAATATCCAGCAGTGCGTCGATCTCCTTCTGTGACGCCCGCTGAGCGAATAGCGCCACTACGAGAGGCTCAAGTTCCGCTCGGACCTCGTAGATATGCCGCACCTCATCCTCTGTTGGCACCACCACGCGCAGTCCACGGCTCGATGAAGCCTCGACTAGCCGTTCCGCCTGTAGATGACGCAAGGCTTCCCGTACCGAAGTGCGGCTGACGCCAGTCAGCTCTGTCAGCTCGCGTTCAGTAAGCCGGCGACCCGGCTGCAGCACCCCATTCCGGATGGCCTGCCGGAGGACTTCAACCACCTTCTCGCGCACGAGCACCGTTGGCTTGATTCGCATTTCATGTGCGTCTAAGACCACTTATCTCTCCATGCGCAAAAGTTTGTATGACGGTGTGCAGAATACTGTCTGATGAGCTGACCGCGTATAAGGGTTTTCACTGAGAAAAGCAGGACCATTCCCCCAGGGTTCAGAAATTTCCAGCTTTCGAGCGAGGACAAGCGCCTGGCAAGCCATGTGGACGGACCGCGTAAGCCCGGCGCTTGAGTCGGCCCGGCGGGTCGGGAGGGGGAAAAGCGCCCCATTTCTTGTTTGCTTGGCCCGCCGTATCAACAACGGCGCCGCGACGCAGCGAGGCGGGCCAGCGTGCCCTGCATTTGGCCTACGACTGAGGGCTCCAGCCAGCGCCTAAGTGAAAACCCTTATACGTCGTGCGTTCGTATGACAGTATTCTGTACTCCGTCATACACTGTGACTCAGCATATTTCGACGTTTCCGGAGAGCATTTCATGGCCCCAAAGGTCTGGTTCATTACAGGCGCCTCGCGCGGGTTCGGCCGCGTGTGGGCTGAAGCCGCGCTTAGTCGTGGCGACAAGGTCGCAGCAACAGCACGCAGCGCTGATAGCCTTACGGGTCTTGCCAAGGCCTATGGCAGCGCAGTGCTGCCACTGGAACTCGATGTCACTGATCGAGCCGGCGTGTTCGCGGCCGTAGAGCGCGCTCACGCTCACTTCGGGCGGTTGGACGTTGTTGTCAACAATGCCGGCTACGGCCTGTTTGGTGCCATCGAAGAGACTAGTGAAGCTGAGGCACGCGCCCAAATTGAAACGAATGTCTTCGGGGCGCTGTGGGTAATCCAAGCCGTGCTGCCTCGGCTGCGCCAACAAGGGGGCGGTCACATCCTGTCGGTGTCAAGTATTGGCGGCATCGTCGCCTTCCCCACCCTCGGGCTTTACCATGCGTCCAAGTGGGCGCTCGAAGCCCTGAACGAAAGCCTGACACAGGAAGTCGCCGGGCAAGGCATCAAGGTTACGCTGATCGAGCCTGGCTCCTACGCAACCGACTGGGCAGGCTCTTCTTCGATTCATACGACGCACCTGCCGGAATATGACGGCATCCGCTCGCAACTTGCGGCTGCGTTTGCCGGGGCGTCCCTTGGGGACCCGAAGGCTACGGGGGATGCCATTCTCAAGTTGGTTGATGCGGATAAGCCGCCACTTCGGCTCTTCCTTGGCAGCATGCCGTTGCCTATCGCTCGTCAACGCTATGCCGAGCGCCTGGCCACGTGGTCCGAATGGGAGACCGTCTCCAGCGCAGCGCAGGGTAGTGTGAAAGTCTGAGCAAGAGATTCTCGCAAGCGGGCAGGTGCGACATTGCCTATCGTAGCTGCCCAAAATAGCTTGAGTCTTATCCCGCCGGCTCCTCGCAATGCATGCTGTATTTGCGCAACCCAGCCGAGGCGGAGGGAAGCAATAAGTACAACGCATACATCTTCCCATCTGTAAACCAAGGCGGTGTCGACCGCAGGTAGCGCGCGAGGGACTGCTTCAAAGTCATTGGCAGGTTGTCAGAGGATAGATTTCGCATCTCATCGTATTTCTTGCAAGCAACGAATTCGCGTATATCGGTAGATCCAAGTTAGTGATTGACGGAGGATTGAACTCGCATATTCGTGGGCCATTGAACGACTACAGTAAGCTAGTCCATTGCGTCATTGAATTGGCACCGGGCGAATTCGCCGCGATGGATCGTCGTACTTCCACTTGATTCGCTTGGGATTCTTGTTGTGTTGACGGATATAGCGCATCAGCTTTCGATCCAGGTCCTTCACGGAGGTGAAGACGCCTCGTGCGATCACATCGCGCTGGATGCGCGCAAACCAGTTCTCGACCTGATTGAGCCAGGACGTGTAGGTCGGTGTGTGGTGCATGTGGACGTTGGGATGTTCGCTAAGGAAGTCGCGCACGCGCTCTGTCTTGTGACTGCTCACGTTGTCGCAGATGACGTGGATTTCTTGCTCAGGTCGCTGACTGGCCACAACGTCAGTGAGGAAGGCCACGAACTGTTCGCTGGTATGGCGTGGCGCGGTCTTGCCGATCACCTCGCCGGTTGCCGTGTTGAGTGCAGCAAACAGGCTGAGCGTGCCGTTGCGCTTGTATTCAAAGCCGTGACTCTCGGCACGTCCTGGCGACAGTGGCAACATCCGGTCCTTGCGATCCAGGGCTTGGATCGCCGTCTTCTCGTCCACGCAGAACACCGCCGCATGTGCGGGCGGGTTCAGATACAGCCCGATCACGTCTGCGGCCTTGGTCTCGAAGTTGGGATCGTTGGAGATCATGTGCCGCTCCAACCTGTGCGGGCGCACGCCATGTTTGCGCCAGATGCGCTGCACCGTCGAGACCGACACGTCCCCCAGTTCCTCGGCAAGCTTGTAGCTGCTCCAATGCGTCGCGCCGTCCGTAGGTTTGCGCTTGAGCGTGTAGTTCAGAACTCGCGCTTCGAGCTTTTCAGGCGGATGCAGCGGTGCTCGTCCAGGGTGGCGCGCGTACAAGCCCGCCAGCCGCTCGGCCAGAAACCGATTCGACCAACGCGAGATGAAACGCGAGTCGCACCCCAGCCGCTCAATGATCGCGTCGCGCGACTCGCCGTCTTCAAGCATCAGGATCAGCTTGGCTCGGCGCGCGTCGGCTGCCCGAATGGTTCGGCTACGAGTTGCCGCCACCAGTTGTTCACGCTCGAGCTCAGTCAGATTCATTTTTCCCATGCATCTGATCTAACCACGAACGGGGTGCTTTTTCAATGACGCATTGGACTAGGCCATGAATCCTCCGAATTGGCGCGAGTGGTTATACTCAGCCAAAACATTCTTCGCCGCGATGCTCGCGCTCTATGTCGCGCTCGAGCTCTCGCTCCCCAATCCCTATTGGGCAGTTGCATCCGTCTATCTGGTGTCCAACCCTCTTTCTGGCGCCACCAGTTCCAGATCGGCTTATAGAATTTGCGGGACACTCCTTGGCGCTGTAGCAGCGGTGGCGTTGATTCAAACGTGCCCGGATGTCCCTATGTTGCTGACGGTGGTTATCGCCTGCTGGACAGGTAGCCTGCTATACCTGGCTTTGTTAGATCGAACACCGCGAAGCTATGTATTTATGTTGGCGGCATATACGACTCCGATCATCGGCATCCCCGCTTTCATGCATCCGGAGATAGTCTTTGACATCGCATTGGCTCGCTCAGAGGAAATCCTACTAGGCATCGTTTGCGCCACAGTCGTCAATACATCCCTGTTTCCAACCCGCATCTCTCCCATTCTCGGCTCACATATGCGAACCATGTTGAAGGATGCGGCAAACTGGGCGCGAGAATTCCTCGATGTTCGTCCAGCGCACACGACGTTGCCCCCTATGCGTCATCGATTGATGGCAGACGTAGCAGCTATTGATGTCCTAATCACCCACCTATCTTTCGACCCTGGCACCAACGTACAAGCCGAACACGCCCGTCAAATGCGCCTACGAATGGCCATGTTGATTCCTCAGCTAACCGCCTTGTTCGATCCTCTGTTTAATCTCGTGCAAAAAGGCAGCGATGCATCTGAAGACATAGCCTCGCTGGTCTCAAGCGTAACGCAATGGATGCACGAAATCGACCGTGAGAGCGCGCATGCTCACAAAGATTTGCACGCAAAAATTGAGCAGTTCAGATCCGCACTACCCCATCCGCGCTCGGTCGTTGAACTGTCGATATACAACGCGCTCTACAGACTTGATGAGCTGGTTGATCTTTGGAGAGACTGCTGGGAGCTGCAGAACGCATACGCCGGGAACGACCCGGTTCGTCACGTTACTTTGCGCTACAAGACTCACAACCTGCTCAGCGAAGCACGTCATAGTGACTATGGCTTAATGGCGTTCTCCGCCATCTCGGCAGCCGTAGCAACTGCGATAGCAATTCTGTGCTGGCTGAATCTCGGCTGGGAGCCGGGCGCCGGCGGTGTCGTATCCGTCGCAATTGTCTGCTGCTTCTTTGCAGCTTCAGATGAGCCTATACCGTTGTTGAACAGCGTACTTTTTCTGGCGATTGCATCCAGCATCTTTTCGCTGGTCTACCTGTTTGCCATCCTCCCGGACATTCATACATTTGTCGGTCTGGCCTTGGTACTGGCTCCCCCGCTTCTCTTTGCCGCTGCCTTTACCGGCCGACTCCAGCACACAATGACAGTCGTATTGTTCTGCGCCCAAGCAATTACTAACCTGACTCTGCGAAGTTCCTATACAGCCGACTTCGAGAGTTTCGCCAACGCGAGTCTGGGAAATTTGCTTGGTGTGGTCTTTGCGCTGGTCTGGACTTCGGTCACTAAGCCATTCGGGGTTGAATTCGCGGCGCGACGCCTTACTCGGGCGAATTGGCGCGACCTGGAAGCGCTGGCTTACACATCAAGTACCAAGGCCGTGTCTGACATCGCCGCCTTGACGCTAGATCGCGCCAGTCAGTTGCTACCTCGACTGGGGCTGATAGTGAATCAGCAATTCGCACCGGTCGATCCCGTGCGAGATATACGAATCTGTTTGTCCCTGATCGAACTACAGCAAATCCAGTTGCGGACAGAAGCTCCTGCTGCCACTCAACTCGTCAATATCGTTCAGGGCGTTGGCGATTACTTTCGCCAATGCCGCGAGGAAGGACTGCCCTTAGTGCCCCCTGTCTCGTTACGGCAGCGGATGGACGCGGTGATACCTACGCTTCTATCTCGTGGTGAGAAGACTGGTCGCGACTGCGCTCTCGCTCTAAGCAACCTGTACTTGGCATTGTTTCCCGGACCGCAGGCGGACGAGGACGCCGCGAAAACTGTCCCTGTTTCTGACGTCCTCCAATCCAGCGTGGTCTGAGCAGATGTACGGCGAATTTAATCTCTACGGCGTCTTCATTCCCACCCTACTCGGCCTCATGCTTCTGGCTTATGCCCTGAAAGGCGCACTGCGCTCCTGGCTGACCAGGACCGGCCTTTATCGCTGGATTTGGCACCCAGCGCTGTTCAACCTAGCCATGTACATTGCCGTGCTCGGCATGCTCATTTCTCTTATGCATTGGATGCAATCGTGAAGAATGTCTTGAGGTCGCAAGGACCGATCGTGTTCACCCTGCTTGCCGTAGCGGTCTCCCTTGTCGTGCTCAAGCATCTGTGGAGCTACTATTACGACGACCCATGGACCCGCGATGCGCGCATCCGTGCGGATGTGGTGCAGGTAGCGCCGGATGTGACGGGTCCAATCACTGAGGTAAAAGTCGACGACAACCAACTGGTGCGACGCGGCCAGCCGCTGTTCGTGATCGACCAGGCCCGCTATATGTTAGCCCTGAAGCAGGCGGAGGCGACGTTGCTCGAACGTCGTACCAGCCTAGTGCAGCTGCGCCGCGCGGCTGCGCGTAACCACCAGTTGCGGGAGCTGGTAGCGCAGGAAGTGGTGGAGGAAGGCCAGTCAAAGGTGGAACAGGCGCAGGCCGCCTTGACCATCGCCGAGTCGGCGGTCGGCATTGCCCGGCTCAACCTGGAACGCACTACCGTGTACAGTCCAGTCGACGGCTTCCTCAACGACCGATCTGTGCGCGTGGGCGATTACGTCACGGCGGGTAGGCCGGTGCTCTCAGTGGTCGACTCAGGTTCGTTCTATGTTGACAGCTATTTCGAGGAGACCAAGCTACGTAGTGTGCAAGTGGGGCGGCCGGTACGCATCCACGTGATGGGCGAAGAGCAGGTTCTACACGGTCATGTGCGCAGCATTGCAGCCGCTATTGAAGACCGAGACCGTTCCTCCGGTCCTAACCTGCTACCGAGTATCAATCCGACGTTCAACTGGATACGGCTGGCTCAGCGCATCCCGGTGCGTATCGCGATCGATCAGCCTCCACCGGAAATGCGACTGACTGCAGGTCGCACCGCTAGCGTCATTATCCTCGCCACGGCGGCAGCCGTGGCGAGTGACACCCATGTCGAGCCGATTCGGAGCAAACCTTGAAGCGGCTGTGCAAAATCTCATTGGGTGCGGCAATGTGCTCGCTGTCCGCCTGCATGACCGTCGGTCCAGACTACCACGTACCCGACAAGGCCTTGATCAACCTGCCAAAAGCCCAGGCAGCGTTCGTCGACACAGATGGGGCCAAAGGAGTCGATGCAGGTCATACAGTGCCAGACGACTGGTGGAAGCTCTATGACGACCCATTGCTCAGCCAATTGATTGGCCAGGCGCTGGCCACGAACGCCGGCCTGCGCACAGCCAATGCTAATTTGAGCCGAGCCAATGCCATATATGACCAAGCCAAACATGCCGGTGGCTTCGGCTATCACGCCGTAGCCGCCGTGCAACGTGCGCAGCTCTCGGCCGAGACTTTTCTATTATCCAAGAAGCTACCGGTAGTCAATCTCGCCGACGCAGCGCTTAGCGCCTCTTACGAAGTCGATCTGTTTGGCAAGTTTAGACGTTCCGCCGAAGCAGCTCTCGCCGACACCCAGGCAAGCGAGGCCGCGCTGGATCTGGCGCGTATGCAGGTAGTTGCCGAAGTCGCTCGCACCTATATGGACAACTGCCACGCAACCCATGAGCTGAGTATTGCTCAGCGCTCGCTGGATCTGCAACTGCGCGTCGCGAATCTAACGCAACGCCTACACAGCACGGGCCGTGGCGCCCCTACAGACCTGAGCCGCGCTAAGGCCCAGGCAGACCTGCTGAGGGCCCGTCTGCCACTGCTGCGCGCCCGCAAAAAGAACGCGCAGTATGCGCTGTCGACACTGCTCGGACATACGCCGGGCGATCTTCCCAGTGGCGTCGATCATTGCGAGGAAGCGCCAGTGCTTGGGCGACCGATCCCGCTGGGCGATGGCATGGCCCTCTTGCAACGACGACCCGACGTCCGCGCAGCCGAGCGCAGACTCGCTGGCGCCACCGCCCGTATTGGCGTGGCTACCGCCGAACTATATCCCGATGTGAAGTTGGGCGCCTCGGTTGGAGCCGCCGGCCTGCTTGACGACTTCGGCAAGGCGCCAACGCGAGAGTGGTCGTTCGGCCCGCTGATCTCGTGGACTTTCCCCACCCGCGGTGCCCAGGCCCGTTTGCGTGCCACTGAAGCAGGCGCCGATGCTGCTCTAGCGCAGTTTGATCAGACCGTATTGAATGCGCTGCGCGACACCCAAACCGCACTAAACAATTATGCGCAGAGACTCGAGCATCAGGCCGCGTTGCGGGCCGCACTCGAAGAAGCACGCATCGCCGCTACGCAAAATCGTGCCCTTTACCGCGGCGGTCGCGTGCCCTATTTGACCAGCCTGGATGCCGATCGCACTCTAGCCTCAGCCGAGGCAGCGGTAGCCGACACCGACGCGCAGATCTCGCTGGACCAGATTAACCTATTTCTCGCCCTTGGAGGCAGCTGGAAATAAGTATTCACGAGAAACGGATTTCAAACTTTGAGCCGTAGCCGGAGAGGAGATTTTCGATCTCGGTATCGATGGTTTCTTTGGTCCATGTGACGAAGCGTCGCCAGTGGTACTTGGCATGTTTCCAGACGATTTCAATCAGGTTGAGTTCGGGGCTGTAAGGCGGCAGATGAAAGAGAACCATACGATGCTCGAAGAGCCAGCGGTCCAGGATATCCTGCTCGATGGCGTGATGGATCTTCGCGTTGTCGAGCACGACGACCGTGAGCTGACCGGGCGTGGCACTTTGAGCAATCTCTTCCAGGAACTCAATAACGAAGGGACGCTTGATGCTGCCTTTGCTGGTCTGGTGGACAAGCCGGTTGGCTCCGTAATCCAATGCCCCCAAGACTGAACGCCTGCAATGCGGTTGGGGAACCGTGCAGTGAGGTTGGCCAATTGGCGACCAGCCACGCTGCACCGGCGGCGAGGCCGAAAATCCGGCCTCATCAAGATAGACGAGACGACATGCACCATCCCGAGCAGCTTGCTGCAATTTCTCGAGCGTGGCAGCCTTCACGGCAAACTCCTGTTCGTCGCGTTTTTTTTGAGCGAGTATCGGCCGCGCTTGTACGAAAAGCCTGCCCGTTTCAGTTCCCCGGCCAACGTTTCAAGGCGGCAGGGCAACGGCATGCCATTGGCGGCCTCGATGCACTGCGCAATCTGTTTGAGCGTCATGGACTGCGCTCGCGCCGCGGCCACAGCCGTGGCAACCATGTCTTCGCAGAGCGAATGGGGGCGGCCTCCCTTATGACCATTGAGCAAGCCGCACAGCCCTTTCTCGCGCCAGGCGTTCGTCCAGTTGTACACAGTCTTCTTGCTCACATCCAACTGCGTCGCGATCTCGTGCACTCGTTGACCTGCACCGAGCAGCAACAAGCCTTGTCCTCTGACCCTGAAGTCTTCATACGGATGCCGCAGCGCAAGCTCTTCCAAGGTTCGTTTCTCCACGTCGTTCAGTTCGATGGTGCACTTCATCGGCGATGCCAGCTCGTTCTTCATGTGACTGGCATCTGACTTTCATTCGTGAAATTGGTTTACTCAAAACACTTAGTAGGCACGCTCAGCTGAAGGAAATGCTCAATCCGGATTGGCAATTCGTCTGATCCCCTGCCCCCTTAAATACATCCGTGCAATCCGGCATCCCCAGATGCCAACAACCAGCAGAGAACAACCATGATTCTTTATGACGCAAACGCCCCCGGCCCCAATCCCGTAACCGTTAGGCTTTTCGTCCTTGAGCGCGGTGGCCTTAATTTGGATGTAGAAACTATCGACCTTGCCAATCTCGAAAACAGGGGCAAGACTTACAAGGATGAGATCAACGCGCGCGGCGAGGTACCTGCATTGCGCCTCGATGACGGCCGCGTCCTAACAGAAATCACTGCCATCTGTGAGTACCTTGACGAGGTAGCCAAGGGGGGCCGGTCACTACTCGGGAAGACAGCCGAAGAGCGAGCCCTAACACGGATGTGGACCCGGCGCGTCGACCTCGAGATTGCAGAGCCGATAACCACCTGGTGGCGAGGCACTGACGATGCAGCCGCCTTCTATCGTGGTCACCGGGTGCTGATGCCCGAGGCTCAAGCCTCGATGCGCAAGCTCGCTGAGCAGGGACTAGACCAACTCGATAGAGATCTCGCGGGGCGAGACTTTATCTGCGGCAACAATGTGATGTTGGCCGACATCCTGCTCTACGGCTTCATGGCGACCGTCGGCAGCGTGACGCCTTGGTCCAATCCACCAGAACGACTCAACATTCAAGCCTGGTTCAGGCGAATGAGCGAACGCGCCGCCATACAGCAAGCATTCCAGCCGTTAGACAGCCTGGTCAGCAGCTGATAAGCGGCGGCGCAGCGCTCTGAGCTTCAAGTCTCGCCATTCAGTGCGGCGACGTTGGGTACGTCATGAGATACGCTTCGGTACCTTGTGCGCTTCAGTAACGAACCTCCGTCTGCCGCCCCTGAATCATCAACACGGATTGCTCCTCTATAGATTCCTTTGGAACAGATCGAACAGCTGCTCCCAATGGCGCTCACAGGAAGCCTTTCGATAGGCGCGTCTAGCCGGAAAAGCAAATCCATGCTCTGCTTCCGAGTAAACTTCAACGCCTCCTCGTACCTTGTTTTCAGCTAGCAACGCCTTCACCGCATTGATTTCGGTGGCACTGATGTACTTATCGTGCTCGGCACAAGCGAAGTACATCTCCCCTTTGATATCTCCCGCGAGTAGATGAGGCGAATCTGGCTTGTCGGTAATAAGGTGCACCCCGTACATAGAAGCAGCAGCCGCGACGCGGTTGGGATAGGCGCCAGCCAAGCGAAAGACGAAGGGCCCGCTCATGCAGTATCCGATGATCGCAAGTGCACCTGGTCGGGAAATCGGATCACGGTCGAGGAAAGCAAATAGCGACTCCGTGTCCCGGGTCACCATCGAGTTCGTCAGCCCGTCAATCAATGACCATAGCATCCGAAATTTCTCGTCATACGCTGGATCCGTGATGCGGGTGGGATCGATATCCACTGACCGATAACGTCGATAGTACAGATTCGGCATTACGACGTAGTAGCCGACAGTGGCAATCCTACGGCACATGTCCGCCAACTCTTCCCGCACACCGATCGAGTCCATGTACATGACGACCACGGGGAACGGCCCCGGTCGGTCTGGATGATAGATGTAGGTGTTCATGACGCCGTCTGAAGTTTCGATGTCTACAACTCGCTCCTGCATGCTTGTCTCCTATTCAAACTTTTTGCATTGAAGTTACCCATATTGCACTTGTGGCTGGAAGCTTTTTATGAGTCGTCTGTCTCATTTTTCGACCAGTACAAACCATTATCTGGCGATTTGATCCTATCACATGAGTGAGACCTGTATTAGGATAAAACGGTAGATTCGAAAAGGATGGCGTGTAGTTCATAAACGGTTCTTTTACTCACTGAAAATGAGACGGTAGGTCCGACTCATTGCGGCCACCAAGGAGACAGCCATGAAGAAGGATCGGCCCAATTACAAAGTGTTCAATGGAGCACAACAAAGCGTCTTGCCAAATATCGGTCGCCCACTACGCAACCTACTTGGCACAGCCCTGACTGTCCTCGGCTTCTCGGCGTTTGCCCAAGGCACAGTCAGTGCCTCCGCCCCAGTTGCAATTTCGGATGACGTTGTCCGCATCGGATTGCTGCTTGACATGAGCGGTGTGTACGCCGACATCTCAGGCCGCGGCTCGGCGACGGCAGCCCAGATGGCTATCGAAGACTTCGGCGGGCAAGTGCTCGGAAAAAAAGTCGAACTCCTTGTCTATGATCACCAAAACAAGGCCGACAACGCTTCGGCCAAGGCGAGGCAATGGTTCGACAATGAAAAAGTCGACGCAATCCACGACGTCACCGGTTCCTCTTCATCACTTGCGGTACTCCAGATTGCGAAGGAAAAACAGCGAATCTTAGTTCTCAACGGCCCGGCAACTGAGCGCTTTACAACCGATTTGTGTTCTACCGTCTCGGTTCACTATGCCTACGATTCCTATGCACTAGCCAACACAGTCGCGCGCACCCTTGTCGCATCCGGAAAGAAGGATTGGTACTTCCTCACGGTTGACTACTCAGGTGGTTATGACCTGGAGAAGAATGCCGCTAGTGCCGTTCAACGCGGAGGCGGGAAGGTCTTAGGGTCGGTGAGGCACCCGTTGAATGCGCCGGATTTCTCATCCTTCATTCTTCAAGCGCAGACGAGCAAAGCCAGTGTGATTGGTCTTGCGAATGCCGGCGGCGACACGATCAATGCCATCAAGGCTGCACGGAGCTTCGGAGTTGGCACCGGCAAGAACAGTCAGACACTGGCGGCTACGCTTTTGTATATCAACGACGTCAACGCGCTCGGCTTGGCTGCAAGCCAGGGGATGATTCTTTCTGAGGGATTCTATTGGGACCTCACGGCGGAGACGCGTGCATGGTCTCGCCGCTACTTCGAGCGGATGAAGCAGATGCCTAACATGAGCCAAGCCGGCGTCTACTCATCTGTCACGCACTATCTCAAGTCTATTGAAGCCGCACGTACCGATGAGACCACAGTGGTAATGAGGCAGATGCGAGCGCTGCCTATCAATGACTTCTTTGCTAAAAATGGGCGAATTCGTGAGGATGGTCGCATGGTTCATGACATGTACGTCTTCAAGGTCAAGTCACCGGCAGAATCGAAGTATCCGTGGGACTACTATTCGCTGGTCAGCACGGTGCCCGGCGACGCTGCGTTCAGGCCGATGGGCGAAGGAAGCTGCCCGCTGCTCAAGAAGTCCTGAGCGACCATGAAAAATCGCCTCAGCATCCAGGCTTGGTTCGCCACGCAGATGGTTCGCATGGACGATGGTCTGGATCCCGACATGTCTCTGGACGTCAAAACAGCGATTCGGAGTTATCTCGCCGCAGAAAATGCGGCAGCCCGTTGTCGGAGACTTGATTCTGAGGCTCCAGCAATTCAGCCCTTAATTTGATCCGAAGATAGAAGGCCATTCAGTACTTAGCGAGTAATAATCCGAGATGATTGAAGATACCTTATTCCACACCTTGGACACTGCACCCGTCGACTCCACCTGCGTCATTGTTGGAGCGACCAGTGTCACTTATGGAGAACTGAGAACCCAGGCGCTAGCGATTGCTGAAGGGCTGCGTAACGCGGGAATCCGACGGGGCGATACCGCGGCTCTGTGGATTCCGAATGTACCCGAGTGGCTCTCGATCGCTTATGCGTGTGCCAAGATCGGAGTTCGTATCCTTCCTCTCAACATGCGTTACGGGCCACGAGAGCTTGAGGACTTTCTGTCCCGCAGCCATGCGGAGGCGCTGTTCTATGTGCCAACGTATCGCGGCATCAATCACGAGGACTGCCTTCTGAAGCTCGACCCGCTCGCATTGCAGTCGATGAAAGTCGCGATATCGCTCGGGAGTGAAAGTCAAGAACTAGCTCCTGGCGCGCAATCGCGCACCCTGGCCACATTGATGAGCCGAGCATCAGTGAATCCCGAGACGACAGAGGTGGGGCAAGCACAGGATCCCTTTGTTGTTTTCGCGTCCTCGGGAACGACCAGTAAGCCTAAACTCATTTGCCACCTGCAACAAAGTGTTAGTCGTCATGCCCGGGATGTCGACGCAGCGTTCGAAATCGGGCCCGACTCGCGCCTCCTGCTTTCTGTGCCCTTTGGTGGCGCATTCGGTTTCACTATCGCCCAGGCTGCGCTGTCGGCCCATGCGACTCTTATCGTCCAAGAACAGTTCGACCCACGAGAGGCGGCACAATTGCTGCAGCAGCATCGGGTAACCCATATGTTTGGTACCGACGACATGTTGGACAAGCTCTTGGATGCCGCAGGGAACGACACAAGATTCCCTGACCTCAAGCTGTATGGACACGCAAACTTTACTCCCGCCCTTTCGGCGAGCCTCCCGGCAAAAGCGGCGGAGAGAGGGATCTTTCTACGTGGCTGCTATGGGCTGAGCGAATCGATGGCGCTGTTTGCGTCCCAGCCTGCAGCCGAGCCGTTGGATCGACGCGCAATGTCGGGGGGACGGCCCACCTCTCCTCTTGGCAAAGTTCGCATCCGATCGCTCGAGAGCGGCGAGCTTGTAGCCGCGGGGGAGGCAGGCGAAATCGAGATTTACTCGCCGAATCTCACTGTTGGGTACCTCAATGATCCTGAGGCAACTTCCAAAGCCTTTCACCGGGACGGGTTTCTTCGCACAGGTGACCTGGGCTACCTGATGCCGGATGGCGGAGTAACCCTTCTCTCACGCATTGGAGACATCCTCCGAATCGGCGGCTATCTCGTAAACCCCCTAGAAATTGAGGAGACTGTACTAGGGCTGGGTCATATAGCCGCCTGTCAAGTCGTTGCCGTTGATACCGCGGGAAGTGTCCGTCCTGTCGCATTTGTCATAGGTAAGTCAGGGTATGCGCACGATGAGGCTTCGATGATCGCTCTGTGCCGCGGCAGGCTAGCAACATACAAGACGCCTATCCGGATATTTGAGGTCGACTCCTTCCCTATCACGGAAAGCGCAAACGGAGGAAAAGTCCGAAAGAATGTATTGAAGGACCTGGCGCTGAGGCTAATGTCGGAGGAAAAGAGCTCATCATGAAGAATGCCCTGCAATGGAAACTGTGGAATCTCCCCTTCTTTGATGCTCGGCATGAGGAGATTGAATCCAGGATGACAGTGTGGCGCCAGAACTTCCCAGCTCTGGAAGCAGACATCGCGTCCCTAACGCTCGATGAACAATGTCGCGCCATCGCTCGCGCTCTGGGTGCCTCCGGGCTTCTGGCTTACGCCGTTCCGGACACAGGTCAAGGCGAGATCGTAGACGTCCGTTCGGTGAGTGCCATTCGTGAAGCACTGGCCTACGACAGCGCCTTGGTAGATTTTGTCTTTGCCATGCAAGGCATTGGCTCCGCCGCCATCTGGCGCCATGGCAGCAGCGCAATGCAGGCGACCTATCTGGATGGGGTCCGACGAGGAACCCGTATTGCGGCCTTCGCGATGTCAGAGCCCGATGGCAGCTCTGACGTCGCCTCTTTGAGCACGATTGCTCGGCGAGAGGGGGAGCACTACGTCATTGATGGCGTGAAGACCTGGATATCGAATGGGGGGATTGCGGACCAGTACATTGTTATCGCGCGAACCGAAGACGTGCCGGGAAGTAAAGGCCTTTCAGCCTTGCTCGTCGACGCCGACACACCAGGGCTCTCCATCGAATCTCGTATCGACATCATCTCCCCGCATCCGCTTGCGACGCTGCGCTTCAATGGATGCAGAGTATCTGCCGAACGATTGCTAGGCGAGCCGGGTGCCGGCTTCAAGCTGGCAATGGGGACGCTTGATATCTTTCGAACCTCTGTCGGGGCAGCCGCCGTGGGCATTGCCCGTCGGGCATTAAACGAAACTCTGGATCGCGTGCGTTCTAGAAAGATATTTGGCGTTCAGATGTCCGACATGGACACCGTGCGCATGAAGATTGCTGATATGACGCTCGACTTGGAGGCTGCCGCCATGTTGGTCTATCGCGCAGCTTGGCTAAAGGACACGACAGACAAGCCGGTGACGCGGGAGGTAGCGCTAGCCAAGCTCGGTGCCACGGAAGCCGCCCAAAGGGTTGTGGACTCCGCGGTCCAGCTCTTCGGTGGTACAGGGGTCACTGTGGGCTCTGTTATTGAACGCCTCTATCGTGACGTCAGGCCAATGCGGATCTACGAGGGTGCCTCCGAGATTCAGAAGCTCATCATCGGAAAGCGCATGCTGTCATGAGCTTGAACTGAACCGAACCACGCTTACACAAAAGAGGAGAGATAATGACGAATGTAACGATCGCCGGGGAACGTGTGCTGGTAACAGGCGCGAGTAGGGGCATCGGACGTGCGGTAATGCGTAGGCTGGCCGCTGACGGCTATAGCGTTGTTGGGCTGGCACGTAACCGTCCTGACGATTTGCAATCCCATGAGGAATTTCACTGCGTCGATCTTTCGGACCCTGAGAGTACCCGCAAACTCGTGTCGGAGCTTGCGGCTGAGAGGCCGTTCTACGGTCTGATCAACAACGCCGCGATGGCCCCTACGACCTCTCTGGACGATTGCACCATCGAAGATATGATCGAGGCAGCAAAGCTAAATCTCCACGCCACTTTAATTTGCACTCAGGCCGTCGTGCCAGGCATGCGCGCCACGCAACGCGGACGCATTGTAAATCTCTCATCTCGCGCGGCGCTCGGAAAAGTAAATCGCACGGCGTACAGTGCCTCAAAAGCGGGTGTCGTCGGTATGAGCCGGACTGCCGCTCTGGAACTCGCGGAGCACAACATTACTGTCAATGTGATTGCTCCCGGCCCGATTGCTACTGAGCTCTTCCGGACTGCAAGTCGCCCCGACGACCCGCGTACAAAGGCTTTGGTCGCGGCAGTACCTCTGCAACGAGTAGGGGAGCCCGAAGAGATTGCTCATGCAGTGGCGTTTTTGCTCGACCCGCGCGGCGGCTTCATGACAGGGCAAACGTTGTACATCGATGGCGGCCTTACCGTCAGCATGGTCCACCTGTAATCACAAATTATGGCCGCCATCCCTCTACAGCCCCATTCGTCCTCGAAGGCGGCCATTTCCGCCTCAAAGGAAGAAGTCCCAAGCAACGCTCTTGCTCGGGGAATAAGAATTCTTCAGTGCTTCACAGCCGAGGAACATGACTTAAGCGCCAAGGATATAGTACAGCGATCCATGCTTCCAAAGCCCACAGCGTTCCGCCTAATGGCAACGTTGCGTGATCTTGGCCTATTGCACTACTCGGAGCGCCGCAACCGATACACTCTGGCACCAGGCGTACTGCAACTCTCTGCACCATTATTGTCCGGGATGACGATTAGATCGATCGCGCGGCCTCTGATGCAGGAGCTTGCCGACGCTGTGGACGGTCAGATTTCCCTCGCTGCAAGCACTCACGACATGGATCTCATATATGTAGAGACCGTGCAAGGACGTGAAAACTCGGTTTTTAGGCCGGAAATCGGCACTACCGTGTCTCTTACCAGAGCGGCTACGGGACGAGCATTCTTGAGCCTCCTCCCTGAGGATCAGTACAACGCAATCCTTAGCCGCTTGCGTGTTGAACACCCAGAACGTCGCTCCTGGTTCGACGACAAGATGCATCAGACGCGGACCGATCTGGCGGAGCTAGGGTATTGCCGCAATCAGGGAGAGCTTCATCACAACACTGTGGGAGTCGCAGTACCTGTACGTGCGATTATCAATGACCGCCGTTTTATTTTTGGTTGCACGATTCCCGCGTACAGATTGAGCAGCGAGCCAACGTTGCTTAGCGACTTGGGCATGCGGCTTTCGACGCTCGTCCACAACGTGGAAGTCGCACTAGGTGCGCCCCGTGGATAGCGGGATTTGCCGTTGAAGCGTACTTAGAAAATCTGAGCCACAGTAAAAATAAGGACTCAAGGAGAGACAATGTTTTCGCCGATTCGCATCCTGCAATTTTCCGCTCTGCTCAACCGTCACCGCCGGAAATTACTCCAGACAGCTTTGACCACCACGCTCGTTAGTATGACCGCTGGAATCAGCTCTCCGGCTTTTGCGGCGTACCCCGACAGGCCGATTGTAATAGTAGTACCCTTCTCAGCAGGTGGCTCCACGGACGTACTGGCAAGGCTATTGGCACGGCCAATGCAAGAAATGCTGAAACGGCCAGTTGTAGTGGAAAATCGCGTCGGCGCTGCCGGGGCTATTGGTGCCGCATTTGTCGCGAAGTCGAACCCAGACGGCTATACCGTGCTTTTCGGAGGTGTAGGGACGAATATTCTGAATTCGCTCACGATTCCGGAGACTCCTTACCATCCACAAAGGGATTTTGCGGCTGTGGGAGAAGTATGTACGGTCGACTATGTGCTGGTCGTAAAGGCGGACAGCCCATTCAAATCACTCTCTGATGTCATCGCAAAGGCTAAGGCGGAAAAGGATTCTGTCTCGTACATGTCAACGGGGAACAAAGGGCCGCTTCATTTGGGAATGGCGTACCTAAGCAAGATGGCGGGTGTGAGCTTGGTACATGCGCCATACAAAGGAGAGTCTGCGGCATTGCCCGATGTTCTCGCCGGTCGCGTCGATATTGGAATCATGACGGTGCCTTTTACGACCCCATTGATTCGAGAAGGCAAGCTTCGCGCTATCGCAAGCGTCGGCAATAAGCGGTCTGCGCTGTTACCGCAAGTTCCTACCGTTGCAGAGTCTGGATTTCCGACCTATGCCCTACCAATTTGGATTGGGCTTTCCGTTCCCGCAGCAACGGCGAAAGAACGAATTGACCTTCTCAATCGCGCACTGCATCACGCTCTTTCTGACAGCGACGTCAAGTCGCGTATGTCGGCATTGGGCGTATCGCCTGTGGGTAGTTCACCCTCAGAATTTTCAGCATTCCAGGACCGCGAGCGTGAACGCTGGTTGCTCATGATCAAGGAATCTGGGACAGCGCTTGACAAGTGAAGCCTGGGCCCAGCGCAGCCCCCCGTCTCAACTTACCCCACCGATCGACGCCTCCACGTTGCGCACCAATGAAACCAATCGGGGGCCGACGTCCTCAACTAGTGCCTTACTCTGAGGGCTAAAGACTGGAACCGATGCTGAGAAAATCCAAGACTCTTCGTCTCGACGCCATCGCATGGGAACGGCAATCACTTCGATCTCCCGGTGAAGGTCGCGGTGTCCTCGGCAGAAACCATGTTCAGCGATATCTTGACGTGCGTCTTCCAACCTTTCCAGCAACCATTCTTCTCTTCCAGGATGTCGCTCACGGAACTTCTCTAGATAGTCGGCCAGGTCGTTCTCCGCAAAGGAACATAGGTAAGCGCGGCCTGAAGCCGTTCTCGATATGGAAACTGACATACCGACCTCAGGACGAAATACCTTACTGCCGGAGCCTTGAACGATGTCTGCGTAACTCAAAGTGTCCCGATAGCCGACGACAAGCTGCATCTGACCGCAGATGTGATTGGCCAGCTCCTCCATCATCGGTCTTGCCAGTTGCCTCACAGTCATACGAGCAAGCACCGGGGCAGCAAAGTTCAATAATCCGACGCCGCCGACATACTTTGACAAGCGCTCGGAATAATGAAGAAGGCCCAAGTCGCACAATGTCTCGAGGAGCCGAAACAGTGTTGGCTTCGGCAATCCGGTCAGTTCTATTAGTTCACGCACGCTCAGCTCCTGGCGCGTCGGCGTGAAGCATCGAACTATCGCGATGCCGCGTGCAAGAGCACTGACCAGTCTCCCATCGGTGTCCTGCTCGCCCTTTGCCTGCATATGAGTCATTTCCTTTATTTTGATACATCCGTCTCAGAAATTACATTAGATAGCCTTTACTTCTCCTCGTCAAGCACCGTGGACATCATCCGTCATTTGAATGGTCTTCCGGTAGATTTTGTGAAGCTAACATCGATCACTCAATTCAATTTGACCATTACTAGATACGACCATCTCGTTTTAATCCAATAGACCATTAATCGATATCAATAGTCTGTTCTTTCATTTACTTCCGATAAAAAACACGCTATCGTTTAATGAGATGTGATGTCGCCATTTCGAGACATCCGTATCATTCCTGCATAAATTCCAGCCGGAGACTCTAATGCAACAGGCGTTCATCGTCGATGCCATCCGCAGTCCTATGGGTAAAGCCAAACCAGGCGGTGCATATTGCGAAATGCACCCCGCTGAACTCTTGGCTCAACTGCTTACAGCACTCGTCCAACGTAACCGCTTGGATCCAGGCATGGTGGACGACGTCATTACGGGTTGCGTCAGTCAAGTTGGCGAGCAGTCAGCAACGCCTGGTCGAATTGCTTGGCTGGCGGCGGGATTCCCGGAACATGTTCCCGCGACCACGATTGACCGGAAATGCGGTTCGAGCCAACAGGCTGTGCATTTCGCTGCACAGGGCATTATGGCAGGAGCCTATGACATCGTGATCGCTTGCGGTGTTGAGTCGATGAGCCGGATCCCGATGGGAAGTGCCCGCATGGGACAAGATCCATACGGACCGTTAGTAACGCAACGATACTCTCCCGGTCTCGTGTCGCAGGGGGTTGCAGCAGAGCTGGTCGCCTCGAAGTGGGGGCTAACCCAAAGCACGCTCGACGAATATTCCGCTCAGTCACACGCTCGAGCTCACTCCGCCCAGGCATCTGGAGCGTTTCGTCGCGAGATCGTACCGATCACCACGCCACATGGCGTCATCGACTCGGACGAAACGATTCGTCCTGAGACCACAGCCCCAGCTCTGGGGCAGCTGAAAAGAGTTTTCCGCACCGACGAACTAGCCGAGCGATTTCCCGAACTGGATTGGCGCATCACTGCAGGCAACTCCTCACAAATGACCGACGGTGCAGCGGCCTTGCTGATCGTCAGTGAGCGCGCCGCGGAGCGTCTACAGCTTCGGCCTCGAGCCCGTTTCGCTGCATTTGACGTTAGAGGCGATGACCCTCTTTTGATGCTTACGGCACCAATCCCAGCATCCAAGCGCGCCCTTGAAAAGGCCGGCTTGCGCATTTCAGATCTATCGCACTACGAGGTCAATGAAGCGTTCGCGCCCGTGCCGCTAGCCTGGCAACACGACCTGGATGCTGATCCGTCCCTGCTCAACCCACGCGGCGGCGCAATCGCGCTAGGACATCCGCTGGGAGCGTCTGGCGCACGAATCATGACCACAATGCTCCACTCATTGGAGGACGGCGGTGGACGGTATGGCATGCAGGCCATCTGTGAAGCCGGTGGTATGGCCAACGCAACCATCATTGAGAGACTTTGAACCACACTTAACGGTCCAACGAAAAGTGTGGACCGATCGACGACCTAACTTCCCTTCGAGGACATCAGAATGAAACTTGCAAACATGAGCGCAGTGGTGACCGGCGGCGGCTCCGGGCTTGGACTCGCAACCGCACGTCAACTCATAGACCGCGGTGTGCACGTCGTAATCTGCGACCTTTCAGAGGAACGCGGTGCTGCGGCTTTAGATGCGCTCGGGCCTCGAGCCAAGTTCGTAAAGGCCGATGTTTGCGACCCGGATGATATGAGCAAGGTGTTTGATGAGGCCGTAGCCTGCGGCGAATTCCGAGCCCTCGTACATTGCGCAGGTTTGGGAGGACCGGTTCGCCTAGTGGAGAAAGATGGTACGCCTGGATCGCTGGAGAAGTTCGAGTCGATCGTGCGGATCAACCTTATCGGAACGTTCAATTCGTTGCGGCTGGCGGCTGCACGGATGGCCAAGAATGAGCCAATTGACGGCGAACGCGGAGCATGCGTTCTTACGGCTTCAGTGGCGGCCTTTGAAGGGCAGATCGGTCAGATTCCTTATGCATCTGCCAAAGCCGGGGTTGTTGGGATGACCTTGGTCGCTGCTCGAGACCTCGCCCAGAGAATGATTCGTGTCTGCACCATTGCACCGGGTATCTTCGACACCCCTCTGCTTGCGCGGCTGCCGGAAAACGTGAAGGCCTCCCTGGGCGCCTCCGTGCCACATCCCGCGCGACTCGGGACACCCGACGAATTCGCACTGACGGCACTTCATATTCTCGAGAATCCCATGCTTAACGGTGAAACGATTCGTCTCGACGGCGCCATTCGGATGACCCCTCGCTAACCCGTTGGACGCTGACCTTACTTACATCCATCACTATGACGTCAGAACTATTGAAAGAGCAGCGGGGCAACGTTCTCGTGCTCACGCTGAACCGGCCTCACGCACGCAATGCAATGAACTACGAACTTGCACTTGCGCTGTCGGAGACCATTGATGAGTTTGAAAGAGACGATGACCTTCGTGTGTGTGTCATCACTGGCGCGGCAGGAACCTTCTGCACCGGGATGGATTTGAAGGGATTTTCTCAAGGTGCCCCGCGACCCAACATCCCAGGTCGCGGCTTCGGCGGTATCACTGAAACGCCCCCCAAGAAAGTCATGATTGCCGCAATCGAAGGCTATGCACTCGCTGGGGGGTTCGAACTTGCCTTGGCATGCGACCTTCTCGTGGCGGCTGACGATGCAAAGTTCGGTCTTCCTGAAGTCAAGCGCGGACTCGCGGCATCGGCCGGTGGCCTCCTTAGGCTCGCCAACCGTATTCCCCACCACGTGGCCATGGAATATGCACTTACCGGCGATATGCTAACGGCAGCTCGCGCGTATGAACTGGGGCTTCTGAACCGCGTAACAGGTCGCGGTGCCGCGCTCGAAGTTGCGCTGACACTTGCGGCAACTATCACACAGAACGGTCCCCTCTCGGTAGCTGCGAGCAAGCGAGTGATGATCGAATCCCGTGATTGGAAGCGGCAGGAGATGTTCGAGAATCAAAAGCACATTCTGTCGCCTATTTTCGACTCCAAGGATGCAAGAGAAGGCGCGTTGGCATTCACCGAAAAACGATTGCCGGTCTGGACTGGAACGTAATTCGCAGCATCAAGGACGGCTACAGACACACCCCCGGCAGCCCGACGATAGCGGGCCTGCCGTATAGCCGAGTAGCTGGCATGTCCGCGCTTCAACCCACGCGTGCGTTTCACCGTGATGGACTCGATTTTTTTCCTGGGTCCGAACGCCGTGCTCCCCCCTTTACTCAGGCGCATAATAATGAGCGGCCCGCTGACAGGACTGAAGATTGTCGAGTTCGCTGGACTTGGTCCGGCGCCTTTTTGCGCCATGATGTTCGCTGACATGGGCGCTGAAGTTGTTCGCATCGAAAAGCCACCTCTAGATACGCCCTCCGCTACGGGTGGCAACGAGGAGTGCATTGAACGTGGACGAAAGTCCATCGCGCTAGATCTTAAGTCGCCAGAAGCGACCGACATTGTGCTGAGAATCCTGGACGATGCGGACGGGCTAATTGAAGGCTTTCGACCGGGGGTGATGGAGCGGCTCGGATTAGGTCCCGAAGTCTGCCTTGCGAGAAATCCGCGCCTCGTTTTCGGTAGAATGACTGGTTGGGGGCAGACGGGTCCGCTTGCCAAAGCGGCAGGCCACGACCTCAATTACATTGCCTTGTCTGGGGCCCTACACGCGATGGGCCAGGCGAGCCAACCGCCGAGTCCGCCTCTGCATCTCGTCGGAGACCTCGGTGGAGGCGCCATGATGCTAGCGTTCGGCATGATGTGCGCTCTATTTCATGCGAGGCAATCTGGCCGCGGTCAGGTAATTGACGCAGCAATTTGCGATGGAACAGCACTGCTTAGTACGCTGTATTACGGCATGCGGCAGATGGGGCGTTGGTCAAACACGCGGGAATCAAATCTCCTTGATGGTGGAGCACATTTCTACCGCTGTTACCGATGTGCAGACGATAAGTTCATCTCGATCGGTGCAATCGAGCCACAGTTCTACCGCCAGTTGTTGGAGTTATGCGGAATCAAGGACCCAGAATTCGATTCGCAATTGGACCTCACTGCTTGGCCCTCTTTAAACGAGAAACTTTCCGCGCTCTTTGCCTCACTAACGAGAGCCGAATGGACTCAGCTGCTTGAAGGAACAGATGTTTGCTTCGCCCCAGTGCTCGATTTCGATGAGGCGCCGCTCCACCCTCACTATGCTGCGCGCGGTACCTTCATGAAATCGGGAGAGTCCGTCGTGCCTGCTCCGGCTCCAAGGCTAAGTCTGACACCGGCTGTTGCAGGCTCCATCACACGGCCAGGAGAGCACGCGGAAGTCATCCTCCGGTCGCTCGGTCTCTCTGAAAAGGACATTGCAGGACTCCGCAGTTCCGGCGCGCTCAGATGATTCAGTGTTCATTCTTCGCTCCTGCTCCTCCGCGGCGTACTCGTACGAAATGCATAGGGCGCGGGACGGAGGATGCAGACCGACAAGCGGGACTCAAAGGTATCCCGCAGAATGTGGAAAGTTTGCACAAACCTGAATTGAGGTCTCACGCTGAAAAGCAGGCCTAGGAGGCTGTCGGACTTGAGCCAGAGTGAATCCGATGGATCGGTGCGACGTGGCGTTTGAGACGGCGTCGCGCTGATCGAGCGTTCTCAGCGGTTGGCGAGTCTCCACGGGGGCGTATCGAGCCGCCTGAGGACTCGTTTTCGGCGTGACCGGGGCACACTTTTCC
>NZ_CAJPVI010000029.1 GCF_905397435.1 Cupriavidus numazuensis | reverse complement strand
TAGCGATCGAACTTTGCCAGATCTTCCATTGCGGTCCGCTCATCAGTATGGATTCCATATTATCTCTGACATGCATATAAACATCGTTGTTTTTATGACACAGTAAGACTACGGCTACACGCCGACTTTCACGGCGAATTACCTCCAGGGCGCGAAGGCACTGAACTTGTACGTGCTGTTCAACCAGAACCCGACCAAGTGGCAGGCGGGTGTGAACTTCACGACGTTCTTCGGCGGGCACCAGTCGGTGGGGCAGCCCTACGCGGACCGCAATTTCATCGGCGCATTCGTCACGCGGAACTTCTGACGGGGTAACCCGTGAGAGGGCGGCGCACGCGGTGCGCCGCTGGAATACTTAAAGAGGTGATGTTGTGCTCAATCGTCTAGTCAGCGGCCTGGAAAAGGTTTTCTTTGGCCACCGCATGATCGTGCTTGCCGTGATCGGGCTGTTTACGGCCGTGATGGCGGTATTCGCCGTACAACTGCGCATGGACGCCGGCTTCGAGAAGCAGATGCCGATCGGCCATGAATATATCCAGACGTTCCAGAAGTACCGGTCGAACTTGCTCGGCGCGAACCGGATCACGGTGGTGGTAAGAGCCAGGAAGGGCTCGATCTGGACGCCGGAGGGACTGACGCGCCTGTACAAGGTGACCCAGGCCGTTACGTACCTGCCGAACGTGGACCGCGGGGGCGTGCGCTCGCTCTGGACGCCGAATGCTTTCGTCAACGAGATCACCGAAGAAGGGTTTCGCGCCGAGCCGATCATCTCGGGCAACATCACGCCCGATCAACTGACGCCCGCAATTGTTGCAGACGTTCGTCGTGCCACCACGCTGGGCGGCTATGTCGGTACGCTGGTCTCGCACAACGAAGACAGCGCGATGATCACGGCCGAGCTGAACGAACGCGATAGCACGGGCAAGGTGCTCGACTACGTGGCGTTCAACCATACGCTCGAGGACAAGATCCGCAAGCCGTTCGAGGACGCCGGCTACGAAGTGCAGATCATCGGCTTCGCCAAGCAGATCGGCGACATTGCGGATGGTGCTACGGCCGTGCTGGGCTTCTGTGCAATCGCACTGCTGCTGACCGCACTCGCGGTCTACTGGTACTGCCATTCGGTGCGCTTCACCGTGCTGCTGATCGTGTGCTCGCTGTCATCGCTGGTCTGGCAGTTCGGCACCTTGAGGCTGCTGGGATTTGGTCTGGACCCGCTGGCCGTGCTGGTGCCGTTCCTGGTGTTTGCCATTGGCGTGTCGCACGGCGTGCAGCAGGTCAACTTCATCGTGCGTGAAATCGCACGCGGCAATAGCTCGTACGACGCTGCACGCCACGGCTTCAGCGGCCTGCTGATCCCGGGCGTGCTGGCCCTCGTCACCGCGTTCGTATCGTTCATCACACTGCTGCTGATCCCGATTCCGATGGTGCGCGAACTGGCGATCACGGCATCGCTGGGCGTGGCCTACAAGATCGTCACGAACCTGATCCTGCTGCCGGTGGCCGCATCGTGCTTCAACTTCACCCAGGCCTACGCGGAAAGCGCGCTCAAGCGCAGTGCCTGGCGCTCGGCGTTCCTGCGTCCGCTGTCGCGGGTGGCGCAGCCGAAGGTCGCAGGCGTCACGCTTCTGATCACGTTGATGGTGTTTGGGCTTTCCGTCTGGCAGAGCCGCGACCGCGTGATCGGCACGCTGCAGCCGGGCGCGCCGGAGCTGCGTGAGGAAGCACGCTTCAACCGCGACGCGACGTCGATCGCGAGCAACTACGACATGGGGCTCGACTGGCTGTCGGTGGCGATCGAATCGAGCGGCAAGGCATGCGACAACCCTGCGGTTGGGCTGTACGAGAACGAGTTCACAGCCGCCATGCGCACCGAGCCTGGCGTGGTGTCCGTACAGTCGTACTCGGCGATGCTGCGCACGTACAACGCGGGCTACAACGAAGACTATCCCAAGATGAACGTCGTGCCGATCGACCCCGACAACTACGGCGCGTTGTCGGTCGATGTGGCCCGCCTGAAGGGCTTCATGACGGCCGATTGCGGCATGACGGCGGTCCACATGTACCTGACCGATCACAAGGCGACGACCATCAACCGGATCCTCGATGACATCAAGCAGTACCGCACGACCCATCCGTTCCCGGGTATCAACATCCGCCTTGCGGCGGGCAATGCAGGTGTGCTGGCTGCCACCAATGACGAGGTGGAAAAGAGCGAGCTGCCGATGATGTTGTACGTGTACGCGGCCATCGTGATTCTCGTGTTCCTGGCCTATCGCGACTGGCGCTCGATGCTGGCGTGCTGTGTGCCGCTGTCGGTGGCGACGTTCATCGGCTACTGGTTCATGAAGGAACTCAAGATCGGCTTGACGGTGGCGACCTTGCCGGTGATGGTGCTGGCGGTCGGTATCGGCGTGGACTATGCGCTGTACATCTACAACCGCCTGCAGCGGCACCTGGCCGAAGGCGATCCGATCGAGCGGGCCATGGAGCGTGCGCTGGAGTTCGAATGCGTGGCCACGATCTTTACGGCGATCACGCTGGCGATCGGCGTGGCGACGTGGAGCTTCTCGGCGCTCAAGTTCCAGGCCGACATGGGCAAGCTGCTGGCGTTCATGTTCCTCGTCAACCTTGTGATGGCGATGACCGCGCTGCCGGCACTGGCCTCGGTGCTGGAGCGCTGGTTCCCGCGTCGCAAGCCGGCGCGCGCGCCGGGCCTGCTCAGCCATTGATGCGAGAGAGCGTCACTACAGAGACTCAGCCATGATCAAGACTCTTGTTACCTGCATCGCGCTGTGTACGGCCACGGCGGCGTTTGCACAAACGCCATCCAAAGGGACGGTCACCACGTGGGCCGCGAAACCCGCGCACACGTGGTCTGCTGCCACGCACATGATGCTGCTGGATGCCACGCGCGCCGGCAAACGCATTGTTGCCGTGGGCGAGCACGGCATCGTTCTGCTCTCCGACGACGAAGGCAAGACCTATCGGCAAGCCCGCAGCGTGCCGGTCTCCGCCACGCTGTCCGCCGTCACTTTCACCGATGACAAGCACGGCTGGGTGGTAGGGCAGTGGGGCGTGATTCTCGCGACCCGCGATGGCGGCGAAACCTGGGAAAAGCAACGGATGGACACGACGGCCGATCAGCCGCTGTTCTCGGTGCTCTTCACCAACGACCGCGAAGGCATTGCGGTCGGCCTATGGTCATTGATGCTGCAGACCCATGACGGCGGCAAGACGTGGACCAAAACGACGCTGCCGAAGCCGCCGGATGGCGGCAAGGCCGACCGCAACCTGTACCACGTGTTCGCGGATCAGAAGGGGGCGCTCTACATCTCTGCAGAGCAGGGGATCGTGCTCAAGTCGACCGATGGCGGTGCCAACTGGGACTACCTCGCCACGGGCGGCAAGGGATCGCTGTGGTCGGGCGTGGCGATGCCAGATGGCCGGATTGTGGTGGGCGGCCTGCTCGGCAGCCTGTTCCAGAGCAGCGATGGCGGGGCGACCTGGTCGCCGTTGAAGGCAGGGACGAAGAGTTCGATCACCAGTCTCATCGCCGCCGGTAGCGGGCTGATTGCTGTCGGACTGGATGGACTGGTCATGCAGCAGCGCGCCGACGGCGCATCGTTCGAAGTCGCTCAGCGTCCGGATCGGGCAGCCTTGACCGCAACGCTGATCGATGCCGGTGGCAAGCCGATCTTGTTCTCGAAAGATGGCGTGCTGGCGGGGATCTAACGTTCCTGCCGACATATTCGCGACTGTTGTAACCAATGAAGTGAGAGGAGATTCACATGCAAGTGACTGAGCAGATGAAGCTGGAATTGGCGCGTGATGGTGCCACTATCGCACGAGGCCTGTTTTCCCCAGAGCAACTCAAGCGGATGCGCGAGGCGTTCGACTACGGCGTCGCCCATCCGAGCGCGCAGCACGGCTACGCATTCGCAGGCACGCCAGATGAGCATTTCAACGACTACGGCAACTTTGACAACCGCGATGTGCATGTCGCGACGGTCAAGGCGTTGGCACTCGATGAACTTGTGGCTTCGCTCTGGGACACCGAGCATGTGTGGTTGATCGGCGAGGAAATTTTCATCAAGAAGGGCGGCAGGGCCGGCCGGTCGCCGTGGCACCAGGACACCTCGTACTATCCGATGAGCGGGCCGCAGATGCTCAACATCTGGACCTGTTTCGAGAAGATCCCTCGCAAGAATGCGCTCGAGATCGTGCGAGGTTCCCATCTCGGCATTCAGTACAACGGCACCTCCTACGACGACCCGAGCAACCACACCAAGCCGTTGTGGGCCAATACCGATTGGCCCCAACTGCCCAACATTGAAGCCGAGCGCGCGAAGGATCCTGCGTCGTGGGATGTCCTTTCCTGGGATCTGGAGCCGGGCGATGCGCTGTTGTTCCACTCAGGCTCTCTGCACGGTGGTGCTCCCGTGACCCCCGACTGTCCCGACCGCCATACGCTGGTCTACCGGTTCCACGGCGACAATCTGTTCTATCGGCCCCTGCCGACTGGTGGGTGCAACTTCGGTTATGACATTAGCGAACTCAACGATCCGTCGCTGACGCCAGGCGAGCCATACCGGCCCGCTTATTTCACGCAGGTACGCTGAACCGAGCGAAGTTGTTGCCTCGGCGCTGGTGTGCCATCGCCGAGGCGCTTTAAACCAGTGCCCGTTGCGATGCGATGCCATTGCGCGACGTGCGCTGGCTACGTCTCCCAGATCCCGGATTGATCTCCTCCGGGATCCTTCGATGCCGTGTCAGTACGGCATTTCTTTTTTGCTCTACACCATGTCGCTTGTAGCCATGCGTCCCTGCGCGATGAGTACCGTCATCGCCATCATCAGCTCGAACGCGCGGTCCGCGCTCACCGGCTGATTCTGCGCACCAAACCTCAGCACCGTTACGCCGTCAACCAAGGCTGCGATAAGGGTCGCGCGAGCGAGGCATTCGCGCGCCGTCGCCGACGCATCGATCTCCCGGATGAGATTGGCGCAGACCACCCTGTAGGCGGCGTAGCCGCTTCCCACAAGTTCGCGCGTGATATCCGAATGCTGAGCCAGCGCGAACATCTCGATCCAGAGTTGTTGCACCCCGGGAATACAGACTTCCTCGAAGACGTCCGCGGCGATTTCGCACAGGCGTTCCAGCGGCGATTTGCCGCTCGGTCTGCCAATCTCCGAGTAGCGGTCCAGATAAGCCCGCCCGACCGCGTCGAGTGTCGAGCGAAGCAGGTCATCGTGGGTCGGGAAATAGTTCTGAAGCGCTGATGGGAGGATGCCGAGCTCTCTCGCCACCCGTGCCAAGGTGAAGTTTGCATAGCCTTCCGTCGCCAGCAGGTTGGCAGCAATGGAGACGATCTCGTTGATCTTGATTTCCCTGCGCTTTCCCTGGGCTGTTGGCCGGTAATGGAAGGCGTCCTGAGCCGACGGCTGCACCCGCAGATCCAACAGCCCTGGCTGGGTGTCGCCATGAGATCCGAAGACGCTGACCGGGGCATCACTACTGCCGTGAGGAATGCGTGGACGACGCAGTGGCATTTGGCTTTCCAGCACCTTTGTCGACGCGTTCACCAGCATTTTTACGGTGCGCTTCGCCACGCGGACTGACTCGACATAGTCTCGTCCCGGGTAATCGCCGTGGGACGCGAATATCGTCATGCCGTCCATCTGCGCGATGATCACGGCGGCACGCACCAGGCACTCTTCGCTACTCAACGTCGGGTGCAGTTCCGACAACAACTTCGCAAAGATGCCTCGAAACCGCGCCTGCATATCGCTCACCAGTTCCGCGACATAGGCTTCATGCGAGGCGAAAGCCCAGATCTCCACCATGAACTTCGGCAGATCGGACTCGTTGATGTTCTCGAAAATACGATTGATCAGCGCGGCGCAACGTTGCGCCGCGCCCATGCCCGGACGATTCGCGATCGCCGTGTAGTCCTCCATGACCTGGCTCATATAGGCCGGGAGCGCCGTGCGAAGCAATTCCTCTGTCGTTCGAAAGTAGTACTGGAGATTGCCGTGGGTGATACCCATGCGATCCGCGACCCGACGTATCGCGAACCCCGCATACCCATCCTCCTGAAACACCTGGCGCGCGGTTTCAATGATCTCCCGAATGCGCTGTTCCCGATTTCGTCGCGTTGACGGCTGCGCTTCGGGTTTCGCTCCCTCGGAATGGGCAGGGGTTCCCTGCTTGACCGCGCCATTTTGCACGTTGGCTCTCCTATAGCTAGCACAAGACTTCCGCAAATTATAGGCCTATTCGATGGAAGAGCAAAACCCCGCCGGGCTCTTCCATGCCTGAGAGCGCGAGCAGTGAACGCTTGAATGTGCGGAGCGCCTGTCTCGATCTCCGACTCGGGCGGACAGGGGATACCGCCTGCGCCTGCTTTTGCTGCCAATCGCTCCAGATCCCCCCTGCGGCGCCGGATTGCACATTGAAATCGCGTCCGCTACCGCGCCGCCTTGTGCCTTGCCATACGCAAAATGGGATCAACCCGGTATCGATTACGCCGGCCTGCCTAGTGTTTTCCCTAACTTCCCCTTCCTTGATTGTAGGCCGTCTCACCGCTAATATTAGGCCAACAAAACGTAAGTAGTAGGCCAGTCATACGTTTGTGTGGTCAATCTCGACTGCGCAATAAGGGCGATGAATTCATCTGCTCGGTGCTGGTTCGGATGCGCAATGCCTCGCTGAGGCGCGATGAACGAACCGGCAGTTCGGGGGGGGAAACGGAAGAAGGTCATTGCCGTTTTCCGTTCGCCAAAACATGACAAGCCGGCTTGGATCGACAGACGCGCAAGGCCGCGCCCTGCATCGATTCACGTTTGATTACCCAACCCTCAACAACAGAAGTAGCAGGAGACAACCATGGCAAAGCACCCCGTCGTCGTTTATGGCGCAAGCGGTTACACCGGCATGTTGATCATGGACTGGCTGATCGACCAGAGCATCCCGTTCACGGCGGTGGCACGCAACGCTGGCCGCACGAAGGAAATGATGGCGCAGCGCGTTGTGCGTCTTGAATCGGCCGACTACGAAATCATCGAGGCAGAGCACAACGTCGACGCGCTCGTGAATGCGTTCCGCGGCGCCAAGGTCGTGTGCAACACCGTCGGGCCGTTCTCCAACTTCGGGCTCGTGGCGGTGGAGGCGGCGCTCAAGGCGGGATGCCATTACCTCGACACCACCGGGGAGCAGCGCTACGTGCGCAATGTGCGCGACCAGTTCGGCGAGCTCTATCGGCAGGCCGGGCTGCTCGTGTCGCCGTCGAATGCGTACATGTACTCGTTCGCAGAGATCGCAGCGGAGCTGGCGCTGGAGACGCCGGGCGTCGACGCGCTGGAAACGGCAACCCTGGCGCGCGGGCCACGGGGCGGTGGCGCCGGCGTGAGCGTGGGTTCCACGGCGACCATCTTCGATACCTATCGTCAGGAAGCTTGCTACCTGTGGGAAAAGAAGCTGGTGCCGCATGACAAGCACGCTTCGTTCAACGTCTCTTCGCCCGACTTCCTGCAGCCTGTGTTTGCGCTGCCGTGGAGTGGCACGTCGCTGCCGGTGTACTTCGAGCACGATCCACGCGTGCGCAGCTGCGTCTCGTGCGTGGGCTTCTACGACAGCAACGTGATGCAAATGGTGCACGGGCTCGGCCACAAGTGGGAGGCGGAGTACGCGCACTTGCCGCGCGAGCAGCAGGACATGGTCCTCAAACAGTTTGTCGATTCGACCACGCCGGCCATGCCGCCGCGCGAGCGGACCGCGGTGCATCGCACGGTGGACTTCGCAATCGGCCGTGGCCAACTTGCTGCGGTACGGGCAACCCTGCACGGCATCACGGCGTATATCTCGACCGGTGCTCTCCAGGCTGCCGGCGCGATCAAGCTCCTCGACGGGGATACCGCCAAGGTTGGCTTTGCCTCGGGCTCCAAGGCGTTCGGGCACCGTTACCTGCTTGGCTTCCTGGAACAACGCGGTCTGGCGCGCGCCACGATCTCGCAGCTGTAGCCGCCACGCGGCACTGATCGAGTCGTCAGGCCGCGGCAAAACGTGGACAGGAGCGCCCCGGATGTCTTCCCGGGGCGCCAGGAATCAGTGAAGCAAGGAGTTCACCATGCAACTCAAACATGTGGGAATCGCCGTCGTGATGGTGGGAAGCGCGCTGTCAACCGACGGCTTCCAATGGATGCGCACCGACCACATCGACATGCCGGAAGTCACGGCACGGGATTCGAACGCTTACGCCGACAACGACACCGACAACGACAGCGCCCGGCCCGGCAGCTTCGACCCCTACACGCAAGGCCGACGCACCGGTCGTTTCGACCCGTACACGGAGGGCGCGGCCCGCCACGCCGTCGACCTGCTGTTGACCCAAAGGAATACGTAAATGGCAATCATCGACTTTTTTGACCGTGGCTGGCGCATCAATCCCCACGGTGTCGCCTATATCCAGGATGAGCACAGCTTCTCGTTCCAGGAGATCGGGGAGCTTTCGTGCCGCGTCGCCCACGGCCTGCTTGCGGTCGGGTTGGAGAAGGAAGCCAAGGCCGCGGTATGGGCGGACAACGACGTGATTGGCTGGGGCTGCACGCTCGGCATGTGGCGCGCCGGGATGGTGTACATCCCTGTCAACGGACGCAATGCCCCTGCGGAGAACCAGTACGTGCTCGACGCTTTCGATTGCGAGGCACTCTTCTTTACCCAGGCTTTCGCGTCGATCATCGAAGGACTGCGCGCCAGCCTGCCGAAGGTCAAGCTGTGGGTGTGTATCGATGCCGAACTGCCGTGGGCACCGTCGCTGGAAACGTGGAGCGCTGGCCAGCCGACGACCATGCCGCGCGTCGATTACGACATGGACGACATCGTCACGCTGTCGGCGACCGGCGGCACGACAGGCGTACCGAAGGGCGTGATGAATTCGCACCGCGCGTTTCAGACGTATTTCGCGCAGTTCATGATCGCGCTCCAATATGGCACGCAGCGCCCGGTGAACCTTGCCGCAGCACCGATGACGCATACGGCGGGCATGTTGTCTCTGCCGTGTACCGCACGCGGCGGCACGGTGGTTGTGCTGCCCAAGCCCGATCCCGGTCTGCTGTTGTCCGCCATCGAGAAGCACCGCGTCACGGAATTCTTCCTGCCGCCAACGGTCATCTACCGCCTGCTCGATATTCCGGGCATCGAGCAGCGTGACTTTTCGTCGGTCAAGTACTTCATGTATGGTGCGGCGCCGATGTCGGTAGAGAAACTCAAGCGCGCGATCGAGGTGTTCGGTCCGATCATGTCCGGCGGTTACGGGCAGACCGAAGCTGCAGCGTCGATTTCCTACCTGACGCCAGCCGAGCATTTTGTGGACGGGAAGATCGCGCCGGATGAACGGCTGTCTTCGGTGGGCCGACCGAACCCGCTGATTCGCGTCGAGATCATGAACGATCAGGGCGAGGTGCTGCCGCAAGGGGCAACTGGCGAGATCTGCGTGCGTGGCGATCTCATCATGAAGGGCTACTTCAAGGCGCCCGAAAAGACTGCGGAGACCATTGTCGACGGCTGGCTGCACACCGGCGACATCGGCCACCTGGATGCCGAGGGCTATCTGCACATCACCGACCGCAAGAAGGACATGATCATCAGCGGCGGCTTCAACGTGTACCCGAGCGAAGTCGAACAGGTCATCTGGGCGCACCCGGCGGTGCAGGATTGCGCGGTGATCGGCGTGCCCGACGACACGTGGGGCGAAGCCGTGAAGGCGGTTGTGGAACTCAACGTCGGCCAGAACGTGAGCGCGGAAGAACTCGTCGCGTTGTGCAAGGACAAGCTCGGCTCCGTCAAAGCGCCGAAGACCGTGGACTTCGTCGCAGCATTGCCGCGCAGCCTGGTCGGCAAGGTGCTGAAGAAAGATCTGCGCGAGCAGTACTGGCAGGGCCAGCAACGCAGGATCTGAGGCGAGCGGCAACCATGAGCAACATCTACATTGCCGGTATCGCCATGACGGTGTTTGGCCGGCACCTCGAACGCGGCATCGAGGACCTGGCGGGCGAGGCGCTGCGCGGTGCGCTGCACGACGCCGGTTGCAGTGCCGATGCCATTGGCACGGCATTCTACGCCGGCATCACGAATGGCTCGCTTCAGGGCCAGACGGCGATTCCGGGTCAGGTGGTTTTCAGCAAGATCGGGCTGGAAGGCATCCCGGTATTCAACGTCGAGAATGCGTGCGCGTCAGGCAGTACCGCTGTGCATCTCGCGGTGCAAAGCCTGAGGGCCGGCGCATGCGATGTGGCACTGGCGCTTGGTGCGGAAAAGATGAACGTGCCGGACAAGGCGAAGTCCTTCGCGGTGTTCGAGGGCGGGTGGGATGTGTCGCGCATCGACGAAAACTTCGCGAACCTGGTGAGGCTGGGCGAGGGCGTCGAGCCGCCGCCCGGCTCGGAATCCGATCGGCCCTACAGCCGCTTCATGTCGATCTATGCCGCGATGTGCCGCTATCACATGAAGACATACGGCACGACGCAGCGCCAGATCGCGGCGGTTTCTGCAAAGAACCACGGGCACTCGGTGCACAACCCGCTTTCGCAGTTTCGCAAGCCGTTCACCATCGACGAGGTGCTCGCGGCGCCGCCGATCACGTACCCGATCACGCTGCCGATGTGCGCGCCGGTCACGGACGGTGCGGCCGCCGTGATTCTCTGCACCGAAGACGGGTTGCAGCGCATCGGTGCGAATCGCAAGCGTTGCATCCGCGTTGCAGCAAGCGTGATGCGCAGTTTCACGCATCGGCGCATCGACGAACCCGAGAAGAACATCGGGCGCCTGACTGCCCTGCAAGCCTATGAGCAAGCCGGTTTGAGCCCCGAAGACATGGATGTTGCCGAGGTGCACGACGCATCGGCCATGGGGGAAATCATCCAGGCCGAAAACCTCGGGCTGGTGCCGTTGGGCCAGGGTGGGCCTGCCGCCGAGCGCGGCGAATTCACGATCGGCGGCCGCATTCCCATCAATACCTCTGGTGGACTGGAGTCGAAAGGGCATCCGCTGGGTGCCACGGGCATCGGCCAGCTCTACGAACTGGTCACGCAACTGCGTGGCGAGGCCGGTGCGCGTCAGGTGCAGGGCGCCCGCCATGCGATTCAGGAGAACGGCGGCGGGATGCAAGGCATCGAAGAGGCGGCACTGGCCGTCCACATCTTGAGCAGGGATTGAGGGAGCGCCTGAAATGAGCACCGTTCTGGATACAAAGCAGGAAGAGCAGGGTGAACGTGCGGGAATGACCCGCCGCACTTTCGTGAAAGGTGCCGCCGCTGCGGCGGTTGTCGTCCCAGCCGCGGTGGCGATGCAAAGCGCGCGCACGGAACCGGTGGAGGACGGCAAGGAGCGAGCCGACCTGGAAAAATACCGGACGCTGGGCGGATGGGTGGAAAAGCCCGATGACATGCAGCCGGCGCTCGAGGGCGATGTCAGCGCGGACGTGGTGATTGCAGGTGCCGGTTTTGCGGGCCTTTCCGCGGCACTGGAGCTCGCCAGGCAGGGCGCGAAAGTGGTTGTCATTGAGCGTGAGTTCCCGGGCTTCGGTGCAAGCGGACGCAACGCCGGCTATCTGGCCGGCGCCATGGGGCTGGAATACGACCTCATGTTCAAGGGCATCGGCAAGGAGCAGGCGACGCAGATCGTCCGCTATTACGACGACGCCGTCGGCTTCGTCGAAGGCAAGTTCAAGGAACACGATATCGACTGCGAATACGTCCAGTCCGGGTGGATCCGTGCGGGCGTCCATCCGTCGCAGGAAAAGAAGATCCGCGAGGAGATGCAGATCGGTGCCGAACACGGCCACAAGTCGGAGTTTCTGGATCAGGCGCAGATGCGCGCCCGCGGGCTTCCACCAGCGTTTCTGTTTGGCGAATACACACCGACTGGCGGCACGCTCCACCCCGGAAAATACGTGATGGGCCTGCGGCGTGCCGCACTGCGGGCTGGCGTGAAGCTTTACGAGAACACGCCCCTGCTGTCTTACACCGAAGGCCCGGTCATCCAGGTGAAAACGCCGCGCGGTAGTGTCAGCGCCCCGGTGCTGATGTTTGCCACCAATGCCTACACCCCGCAGCTCGGTTTGCTTGCAAACAAGGTGGTGCCATTGCAGATCTCGGCGATCGAGACCGAACCGCTGTCCAAAGCGCAACTGGCTTCGCTCGGTTGGCCGAGGCGCGAAGGCATCATCACCGGCCACTACAGCATGGAAAGCTTCCGCCTGACGGCACGCAACACCATCATCTCGACCGTCAAGCGTATCCACTATCCCTACGGGTCAAAGACGCCGAATGTGCCCGTCTACGATCAGTATCGCGAGTTGAGAACGAATCTCCATGAGCGCTTGCCGATCTTGAAGGACGTCGCATTGCGCCATTGCTGGACCGGCTATGTCAGCGCCGCCGGTGACGCACTTCCCGTCGTGGGTGCAACCGGGGAAAACAAGAATATTTACTACACCGCCGGGTGTTCGGGGCATGGCGTAGCCAGTCAATCCATGGTCGGACACATGATTGCCCAGCAGATTGGTGGTACCGAGCCGCCTCTGCTTGCAGCGTTGCAGCACAACACGCCCTCGCTACCGCCTGAGCCGTTCCGGTGGTGTCTCATCAATGGGCTGCTGGCCGGGGCAAACACATTGGACGATCGAGTGAACCGCAAGGTGCGCGACGCTGCAGCCTGACGGCGAGCGCTTTAACTGCAAAAGCAAAAGGAGACAACATGCTTCGCCTGAAGAAAAATGTGGAACTGCCGTCGATCTCGCCGACCGGCTTCGAAACGCCGTTGAGCGAAGAAGAGCGCGCGATCCAGGGTTCCGTCCATCGCTTTGCGCGTGACGTACTGCGCCCGATTGGCCGTGAACTCGATCGCATGACGCCGGAGGAGGTGATTGCTCCCGGGTCTCCGTACTGGGTGGCCATGATGGAGGCCGCCAAGCTCGGGCTCGACCCGCAACTGATCGCGCAGTTTCCGCCCGAAATGGCCGTGCGTATCGAATCGATCATCGGCGAGGAGCTGGGGTGGGGCGATGCTGGCCTGGCGTGTTCGCTTGGCGTTGCGAGTGCGCCACTGATGATGGCGCAGTCAGTCGGCAACCAGGAGCTGATCGACATGTGTATGGGCAAGGTCGGCTGCTGGGCCAGCACGCAGCCCGACCGCGGTTCTGACGCTGTGACGTTCTACCGCCAGGAAATCCTTCCGCACGGCAAGCAGCCGGTGGGGAACATCAGCGCGAAGGTGGGTGCCGACGAAATCGTCATCAACGGGCAGTATTCGTCGTGGGTGTCGAACGGCTCGGTGGCGCAGGTTGCACTCGCTTATATGGCGGCGGATTACGGTGACGGCTTCTACCGCACCGATGAAAACGGTACCCAGACGAACGGCATCGTGCTGATCGTTCCGCTCGATCTGCCGGGCATCTCTCGCGGCAAGCCCCTGGACAAGATCGGCCAGCGTGCGCTGCCTCAAGGCGAGATCTTCTTTGACAACGTCAAGGTGCCGAAGCGCTTCGCCGTTGCGCTGAAAGATGAATTTGCCGGCAACCTGGCTGCGATGTGGTCGCATGTCGGCGTGGGTATGTGCCAGGCGTTCACCGGCGCCGCCCGCGCTGCTTTTGAACTGGCGCTGGCTTATTGCCATGAGCGCAAGCAGGGCGGGGGCTTGCTGATCGAGCATCAGATGACGCAACTGCGCCTGGGCGACATGCTGCGCCGGCTGGAGATGGCGCGTGCCGTGGCTCGCCGCAGCCTTGCGTTTGCGCGGATGTCGCCGCAGACCCATCCCTACGCGAGTGCGCAGGCCAAGGTCAGCGTGACGGAAGAGGCGATGAAGATCGTGCACGAAGCGTTCCAGCTCTTTGGCGGCAACGGCACCACGCGCGAGTATCCGATCGAAAAGATCTTCCGCGATGTCCGGTCTGCGTTGATCGAGGATGGCGAGAACTACATCCTCACGGCACGCCTGGGTGGGCTGGCAAGCCAGCTCTATCAGAACGGGTGGACGAAGGAGTAAGCGTCGCGCGTGGGAATAGGCGGCCTCCAGGGGCTGCTGCCTAGGCGCAGCCGTACAGCCACGCTGACGTTAGAACGATTCGCGAAGAGACATCAATGAGCAACATTCAATCCTTGTTCAGTTTGCATGGCAAGGCGGCTTTCATCAGCGGGGCTTCCAGTGGCATTGGCTTGCACGTTGCCGAGTTGATGGCCGCGGCGGGCGCAAAAGTTGTTCTTGCCGCCAGACGCGCCAGTCTGCTGGAGGCCCATGTCGAGCGCCTGCGCGCTGATGGGCACGATGCCTCCTGCGTGCCGCTGGACGTGACGGATCCCGCTTCGATTGCACAGGCGTGGAGCCAGGCTGAGAGCCAGGTTGGCGGGCCGATCGACATCCTGTTCAACAACGCAGGTGTCATCTACACCGAACGCTTTCTCTCTCAGCAAGCAGAGGATATCGATCGGGTTTTCGATATCAATTTTCGCGGCGCGTTTCTTCTGGGGCAGCAGGCGGCCAAGGGAATGGCGGAGCGGCGTAATGGCTCGATCATCAATGTCGTTTCGACTTCCGGCCTGCGTGCAGGTGGCTACATGACCAGTTATGGCGCCTCCAAAGCGGCTCTGATCAGTTTGACGCAATCCATGGCGCTCGAACTTGCAGGAAAGGGGGTTCGGGTCAATGCACTTTGCCCCGGAAACTTCAGGACGGATATGCATGCGTCCTTCGAAGAGAAAGGGCTGGAGGAGAACCTGATCAAGCGTATCCCGATGCGCAGGATCGGCGAGGTTGAACAGCTCGACGGGGCGACGCTGTTGCTGGCGTCCGATGCGGGCAGTTACATGACCGGCTCGGTGATTGTGGTCGACGGTGGCCAGGTATTGAGCTGGATGTGAGGAATTTCGATCTCAACGCGAACGGAGCGGGATCGCTTCGCTCCGTCGTCAACATCATTGTGAGGTAGCACCATGTCCGTCAAGCGTTTGCCCAATTCAACGACGCCCTCAGAACTCGCGTCCGTCATCAAAGAGGACGGTGGCGCGATCGTAAAGGGGTTCCTCAGCGCGAGCCTGCTCGAGAACCTGAAGAAGGATCTTCTTCCCATGCTCGAGACTACCCCGAACGGGGTGGACGAGTACTTCGCAGGTGCGCAAACGCGCAGGCTGTCACGCCTGTTTGCGCGAACCGACCATATGGTCGACGTCGCGCTGAATCCGCTGTATCTCGAAACGGCGCGCCTGATCCTGCAGACCCCCATCAAGGTCTGGAGCGGCGAGAACCAGGTCGATGTGGCGCCCGATATTCAGGTGGGCGTGACGCAAGCCATTCAGATTCTGCCTGGTCAAGGCGTGCAGCCCCTGCACCGCGACGATTCGGTCTGGCTTTGGCGGCACCCGGGCTACAACCGGGAGGCTCGCGTGCAGATCATGATCGCCATCACCGATTTCTCAGAAGAGAACGGTGGGACCCTGGTCATCCCGGGCAGCCACAAGTGGGATGACGAACGCATGCCAAAGCAGGAGGAGGCGATCCCGACCTCGATGGATGCTGGCGATGCACTGATCTTCATTGGTTCGACGTACCACGGAGGGGGTCAGAACCGTAGCAATGCCCCGCGCACGGGCCTGACCATGTCGTATGACCTCGCGATCTTGCGACAGGAAGAGAACCATTACCTGACGCTGCCTATCGAGCGCGTCAAGCGCTTTCCCGAGGAAATGCAGCGGCTGCTTGGATGGTCGTGCAGCACGACCTATGCGGGATTTGTCGAGCGCAACGGGGTGATGTCCGACCCGCATGCGCTGCTCAAGCAGGATGGCTTTGTCGAAGTCGGCTACTTCGACTAACGCATCCTTCCCACGGGCGGCGCGGGAAGGCGCGCACGTAACAACACCCGCAGAAATCCGGGACCGGGAAAACAAAATGGAAAGCGAATTGGAAGCGGTGGAGCAAGCGCCGAGGAGCACAGCGTTATGCCGCCGTGATTTTCTCGGCCTGGCTGCGGTGGCGTCGGCCGCAGCGACAGCATCCCTACTGCCTAACGTGGCGAGCGCTGCGAGCGGTGCAAGCGTTGAACGCGATGTGCGGGAGGTTGTCATCATCGGCGCCGGGCTGGCCGGCCTGACCGCAGCACGCGACCTGCAGCGTGCCGGATGCGAGTCCTTCGTGGTGCTGGAGGCGCGCGACCGTGTCGGCGGACGTACCCTCAACCACGACCTCGGAAAAGGCTATTTCTCGGAAGCGGGCGGCCAGTGGATCGGGCCGGGCCAGACCGCTGTCGCCGACCTGGCCCGCGAACTCGGCGTCGGCACGTTTCTCACGTACTGGCAGGGCAAGTCCATGATGCTGGCCGGCGGCGCACGCGCTGCGTTGGAGCTCGGTGGCGTACCCGGCACGGATCTGAAGTTTCAGCGCGAACTCGAGGAGATGGCCAGGAGCGTGCCGTCCGGCGCGCCGTGGACGTCGCCGCGCGCCGCCGAGCTGGATGCAATATCGGTCGGGGACTGGCTGGCGAAAAAGAACATCGCACCGGAGAACCAGATCGATTGGTCAGCGAGCTTGCGGCTGACGAGCGGCACCTCGCCGACGAAACTATCGCTGCTGTACTACCTGTCGATGATCAATTCGGCCGATTGCAAGTACGAGCGGCTCGAAGGCACCAGCGGTGGTGCGCAGCGGGCCCGCCTCTCGGGCGGTTCGCAGATCCTGTCGATCAAGATGGCACAGGCGCTGGGCGACAAAGTCCGATTGTCGACCCCCGTGCTGCGCATCGAGAACTGGCAGAACGGCCCAGTCGCCATCCACACCCCGAACGGCGTGGTCCGTGCGCGCAACGTGATCGTCGCGCTCTCGCCGCCTCTGTGCAACCAGATCGCCTTCGATCCGCCACTGCCGGAGAAACGCCGCGAAATGCAACGGCGCTGGCCTGCCTATGCGCCGATGCGCAAGACCGCCCATGTCTACAAGAAGCCGTTCTGGCGCGACAAGGGTCGGAGTGGCTGGATCTTTCAAATCAAGGGTCCTGTTTTATGGGCATACGACAACTCGCCGGAGGATCTCTCGTTCGGTGTGATCAACGCGTTCGTGCACAACGGCTTGCTGCCATCCGACCCGAAGGCGGCCGAGGCGGAGCTTACGCGCATCTATGCGCAGGCACTCGGCGACGATGCGCTGCATCCCGTCGCGTATCACGACCATGATTGGGGCAAGGCAGATCCATGGACACTGACCTGCGTCTCACCGATGCCACCCGGTTTTATCACCGCGTACGGTGAAGCCTTGCATCCGTCTGTCGGCCGGCTGATCTGGTCGGGCACGGAAACGGCCGATATCTGGGCGGGTTACATGGATGGCGCAGTGCGCTCCGGCCACAAGGCGGCATTGCAGGCGCTGCAAGCCGCGGGTGCACGGAGGGCATGATGGATACCGTAAAGACGCGCAGCCGTTCCAGAAAAATCTTCGTCCTGTCGGGTTGGCTGCTGGCGGCGATGGCCGTGCTCGCAGGCATCGCCTACGGGCCCGAACTCTACGGGCTGCTGCAGCTGGGGCAGCAGGTCAACCAGATTTCGCAGGATGACACGCGCGCCGGCGGCGCGTGGCCGCGTCCCGGCGAAGCGTGCATTGGCTGTCATGGCTACGGAGGCAATGCAGGCAGCCAGACCTATCCGCACCTGGCGGGTCAACCGGAGCGCTATCTCAGGAAGCAACTCATGGCATTCGCCAGCGGCGAACGCGGCGATCCGATCATGACGCCAATGGCGCTGAGCATGTCGCAGCGCGAGCTGGAAAGCCTGGTGGCGCACTTCTCGAAAACGGTGCCGCTGCCGAACACGACGTTCCATGCCGATGCGGCCCGCGTGGCGCGTGGCGAAGCGCTGGTCAAGGCCAACAACTGCGCCGCCTGCCATGGGCAGCAACTCGAAGGAAAAGACGTATATCCGCGATTGGCCGGTCAAGGCCATGACTACCTGATCGATCAGCTTACGCGCTTCAAGAGCGGTACGCGTCGTGATGCCACCGGCGCGATGCTGGCGGTGGTTGGAGCGTTGTCGCAACAGGATATCGAGGACCTGGCGCAATTCATCGCAAGCCGATAGAGCCGCCGATTTTTCAAGTTAAGCAGGTGACAAGATGGACGATATTGCAAAGAAGCGCGATGAGGCGCCGGAGGCGGCCGCGCTCACCCGTCGCGGCTTTCTCGGTATAGCCGCGTCGGTGACGGCAGCGGCGACGGCTGCAGTACTGCCGAAGGTGGCGAGCGCTGCGAGTGCCGTGAGCGATGAGCGTGACGTGCTCGAGGTGGCCATCATCGGCGCCGGGTTGGCCGGCCTGACCGCTGCACGTGACCTGAAACGTGCGGGATGCGAATCCTTCGTGGTGCTGGAGGCGCGCGACCGCGTGGGCGGACGTACCCTCAACCACGACCTCGGCAACGGCTACTTCTCTGAATCGGGTGGCCAATGGATCGGGCCGGGTCAGACCGCGGTCGCCGATCTGGCCCGTGAGCTGGATGTTGGCACGTTTCCCACCTACTGGCAGGGCAAGTCCATGATGCTGGCCGGTGGCGCGCGTGCCGCTGTCGATACCGAGGGCGGGTTCGGCACGGATCCGAAGATTGCGCATGAACTCGAGGAACTGGCCAGGAGCGTGCCGTCCGGCGCGCCGTGGAAGTCGCCGCGCGCCGCCGAGTTCGACGCGATGTCGGTCGGCGACTGGCTGGCAACAAAGAACATTGCACCGGCAGACCAGATCGGTTGGTCGACCGGCTTGTCAATCACGGGCGGCGCTTCGCCGGCGAGACTGTCGCTGCTGCACTGGTTGTCGATGGTCAATTCGGCCGAATGCAATTACGACCGGCTCGAAGCGGTCAAGGGCGGCGCGCAGGAGACCCGCATCTCGGGCGGTTCGCAGATCCTGTCAATCAAGATGGCGCAGGCCCTGGGCGACAAGGTGAAGCTGTCGACCCCCGTGCTGCGCATCGAGAACTGGCAGAACGGACCGGTCACCATCCATACCGAGAACGGCGTGGTCCGTGCGCGCAACGTGATCGTCGCGCTCTCGCCGATGCTGTGCAACCAGATCGCCTTCGACCCGCCGCTGCCGGAAAAGCGCCGCGAAATGCAGCGCCGCTGGCCTGCGTTTGCGCCTGGACGCAAGACGACGCATGTCTACAAGAAGGCATTCTGGCGCGACAAGGGCTTGAACGGCTGGATCTTTCAACCGAAGGGGCCGCTGTTATGGGCCTACGACAACTCGCCGGAGGACGTCTCGTTTGGCGTGATCAACGCGTTCGTGCACATCAGCATGTTGCCGACCGACCCGAAGGCAGCCGAGGCCCAGCTCTCGCGCATCTATGCCGAGGCGTTTGGCGACGAGGCGCTGCATCCCATCGCGTTCCACCAGCGCGACTGGCTCAAGGCGGATAAATGGACGCTGAGTTGCGTCTCGCCAATGCCGCCCGGTTTTCTCACCAGATACGGTGAAGCCTTGCATCCGTCTGTCGGCAGGCTGATCTGGTCGGGCACCGAAACGGCGGAAATCTGGGCGGGCTACATGGATGGCGCGGTGCGTTCCGGCCACAAGGCCGCCTTGCAAGCGTTGCAGGCCGTGGCCGGGGGGAAGGCATGATGCATACCACAACGAAACCACGCAGCCGCAGCAAGCGGATGCTCATCCTGTCCGGCTGGCTGGTCTTAGCCGCTGCCGTGGTCGCCGGCATCCTCTACGGACCGGAAGTCTATGGCCTGCTGCGCGTGAGCAATGAGATCGACAAGATCTCGGCCGACAACGCGCGCGTGAACGGACCATGGCCGCGCGCCGGCGATTCCTGCGTCTACTGCCACGGCTTCGAAGGCAACGCGGTCAACCAGTCCTATCCGCGCCTGGCGGGTCAGAAAGAGGCGTATCTCAGGAAGCAGCTCAAGGCATTCGCCAGTGGCGAGCGCAGTGACCCGACCATGACGTCATTTGCGCTCAGCCTGTCGGAGCACGAGTTCGAGTCGCTGGTGACGCATTTCTCGCAGATGGCGCCGTTGCCGAACACGACCTTCCATACCGATGCGGTGCGCGTGGCACGCGGCGAGGCGCTGGCCAAGGCCAACAATTGCGCCGCCTGCCACGGACAGCAGCTGGAGGGGAAGGACGCGTATCCGCGATTGGCCGGCCAAGGCCACGACTACGTGATCGATCAACTCACGAATTTCAAGAACGGCACGCGCCGCGATGCCACCGGGGCGATGGTGGCGATGGCCGGCCCGTTGTCGCAACGGGATATCGAAGACCTGGCGCAGTTCATCGCCAGCCGATAAGAAGGAGTCAGACCATGACGCAACCCATGACAGTGAACGACCCGCGCCGCTTCGTCGGCTGGCTGGCCGTGACCGGCGCAGTGCTCGGCTGGGGCATGGCGGTGCTGTACGCTGCCGCAGCCAATTTCGATGTGGAGGCCCTTGAGCGCCCCGTCGCGATGCTCGGATTCTCTCCGGGGTCGCAGAACCTCTATCGATTGTCGATGTGGGCCGACATCCTCGGCTGGTATGTGCCGTTCCTGGCCGTTGGCGGCTATCTCTGGGGGCGGATGCGCCAGCGCGTGGGCGTACTGGCCGACATTGCCCTGACCGGGATCGTCGCGTATGCCATCCTGGGGATCGTCGGCGCTGGCATGCTGAACTTCACGCTCGCACCGCTGGCCGGCCTGCATGCGGGCAACGACCCCGTGGCCAAGACCGCAGCCGAAGGCATCTGGCCCACGCTGCAGAATGCCGCGCAAGGGATCTGGAGCGCGGAAGCACCAGTTTTTCTGCTGTGGGGAATCGTGGCAGCACGTTTCCTGCGCGCCGAGAAATGGGGCTTTGGCCGCCTGCTCACGTTCGATCTTTGCGTGTTCGGCGTTGAGTTCGTTCTCAATCTCCTCGGCATGCGGGATCTCGCCGAAATGGCGCTGCAGCTTACCCTCGTCATTCATCCTCTGTGGTTGTTCTTGTTCGGTATCAGCCTGCTGTGTGAACGCGCTCCGGCCCTCGTGAGCGCCGGGATGGCACCGGCAGCCTGACATACCAGTGCGAAGCCCACATCTTCAAACGCTTAACGACCATTGGAAATTGTTATGGAACTCAAATTTTATCTTTATTGTCTTGCCGATCTTGCATTGATAGCGACTTCCGTCGTCTATGGCGTGAAGTTGCTCAGGAAGCGAAACTACCTCCTCGGGATCGAGTGGCTGGTTGTTACGTTCTCGGCGACCAATCTAATGATCAATGCTTTAACTGGCGAGAACGTCTTTTATAGCATCTCTCTATTTTGCGATGCATTTTCCAGAGCCTTCGGCGTACCGGTTATCGCCGTCGCTGGAATGATGGCTGTAACGCATCGATACAAGCCATCGCTTGTTGTTGATGTCGTGTATGTGGTGGGCGCATTGGCGGGAACCGTTATTGTGTGGGCAGCAGACTTTATGGTTGAACCCAAGCCCTACTTCTATCTGGTGATGTGGTCCTTGTTCTCGGTTTACCTCGCGTACGTCGTCAAGCGGTTGCTGAGCATCGGAGAGACGCTGAACGCTGTGAGTGTGATCTTGGCACTGGTATCCGCGCAGATTATTGCGAGCACTTATGACTTCTATCGTATACCTGGTGACGACGATCACATGATCTTCTATATATTCGCGTTGCTTACCTGGTCTTATCAGAGCGTTTCGTTGTATTACGCCTATTGTGCGTTGGAGCGCGCGCAGGAAAAGGAACGTAGTCACAATCGAGGTTATACCCTTCGCGGTCTGGAACGAACTCCGCAGTGATTGTTACGCACTCGCTGAAATGCCTTTAGCACTTCAACAGGAGAGTAGATATGGCTACTTTGATCGTGAGCTATCCCGCAGTCGACGATCTGACATTCGATCGTGAGTACTATCTTTCGACCCATGCCTCGCTGGTGAGCGCTGCCTGGGGCGAGTTTGGCCTGCAATCAGCGGAGATTCTGTTTCCGGCACCAGGCCCGCAGCCCTTTGCATGCGTCACCGTACTGCGTTTCAGCGATCAGGCTGGAATCGATGCCGCACTGTCTTCTGCCAGGACAGCCGAGGTGGTCGGTGATGTACCGAACTTCACTAATGTCCAACCGACGATTTTCCGCGCAGACAACTGATGGAAGCGGCGCGCGCGCTGACAAGCGCCTGTCATGTAGGGACGGCATTCTGTGGTGTCTCCTATTAAATACCCCAGTCCAGGAAATCACTGATGCAGTCCAATCTCAGTTTGGCGCCGCAGCGCATCGGCGTGCCGCGGGAAACCTTTCCCGGCGAAAAGCGTGTCGCCACGGTGCCCGATGTGGTGGAAAAGCTCGTCAAGCTCGGCTTCCGGGTGGCGGTTGAATCCGGCGCCGGCGAAGACGCCAACTTCAGCGACGACGCTTACCGTGCGGCCGGGGCTGAGATTATCGGCGGCGCCGCGCAGCTTTGGGCTGCGTCCGACATTGTGCTCAAGGTACGCCCGCCCAGCGCTGACGAAGTGGCGCTGATGCGAGAAGGCGGCACGTTGATCGACTTCATCTGGCCTGCCCAGAACCCCGAGCTGATGCAGCAGCTGGCCACGAGGAACGCCACGGTGCTGGCCATCGACTGCCTGCCGCGCACGCTCTCGCGCGCCCAGAAGATGGACGCGCTGACTTCCACCGCCGGTGTCAGCGGCTACCGTGCCGTCATCGAAGCTGCCAGTGCCTTCGGCCGCTACTTCAACGGCCAGATCACGGCTGCGGGGAAGGTGCCTCCGGCCAGGGTCTTCATCGCGGGCGCCGGCGTGGCGGGCCTGGCCGCCATCGGCACGGCGGCCAGCCTGGGCGCCATCGTGCGCGCCAACGACACGCGTGCCGAGGTGGCCGACCAGGTGAAGTCGCTGGGCGGCGAGTTCGTCAAAGTCGACTACGAGGAAGACGGCTCGGGCGGCGGCGGCTACGCCAGGGTCATGAGCGAGGGCTTCCAGGCCGCGCAGCGGCAGATGTATGCGGAGCAAGCCAGGGACGCGGACATCATCATCACCACCGCGCTGATCCCCGGCAAGCCTGCGCCCAGGCTCATCACCGCCGAGATGGTGCAGAGCATGAAGCCCGGCAGCGTGATCGTGGACATGGCCGCCGAGCAAGGCGGCAACTGCGAGCTGACCGTGCCTGGCGAAGCGGTGGTGAGCCATGGCGTGACCATCATCGGCTACACCGACCTGCCATCGCGCCTGGCCAGGCAATCGTCCACGCTGTACGCGACCAATCTGCTGCGACTGACCGAGGAACTGTGCAAGGCCAAGGATGGCCAGGCGGTCGTCAACATGGAGGACGACGCGATCCGCGGCCTTACCGTGATCAAGGACGGCGCCATCACCTGGCCGGCCCCGCCGCTCAAGGCCGCTCCCGCGCCGGCGCCAAAGGCAGCGGCTGCCCCCGTGCCCGAGAAGAAATCGGGTCACGGCCATGGCAGCGGAGCGCCCATGTCCGCCAAGGGGCTCATCATCACCTTTACCGTCGCCGCCGTGTTGTTCTGGTGCATCGGTGCCTTTGCGCCTGCGGCTTTCCTGGGCCACTTCACGGTGTTCGTGCTCGCCTGCTTCATCGGCTACATGGTGGTGTGGAACGTCACGCCAGCCCTTCACACGCCGCTGATGAGCGTCACCAATGCCATCTCCAGCATCATCGCCATCGGCGCGCTGGTGCAGATCGCGTCTCCGGAAGCCGGCATGGACGGCAGGCCCGACGGGCTGATCCGCTGGCTGGCCTTTGCCGCGCTGGTGCTCACGGCCGTCAACATGTTTGGCGGCTTTGCCGTGACACGCCGCATGCTTGCCATGTTCCGCAAATAAGAAGAACGAGGAGAACCGAACCATGTCTCAAAGTCTCGCCACGGTGGCCTATCTCGGCGCCGCGATTCTTTTCATCCTCAGCCTGGGTGGCCTGTCCAACCCGGAAACCTCGCGTCGCGGCAACCTGCTCGGCATGGTCGGCATGGCGCTGGCTGTGCTGGCCACGGTATTCGGCCCACGCGTCAGCGCCTCGGGCTTTGCCTGGATCGTCATCGCGCTGGTCATCGGCGGCGGCGTCGGCCTGTATGCCGCCAAGGTCGTGAAGATGACGCAGATGCCTGAGCTGGTCGCGCTCATGCATAGCCTGGTGGGCCTGGCGGCCTGCCTGGTGGGCTTTGCCAGCTACGTCGACACGTCGGTGCAGTTTCAGGGGGCGGAGAAGCTGATCCACGAGGTGGAGATCTACGTCGGCATTCTGATCGGCGCAGTCACCTTCTCGGGCTCGCTGATCGCCTTCGGCAAGCTCGCCGGCCGCATCGGCGGCAAGCCGCTGCTGCTGCCTGCGCGCCATTGGCTCAACCTGATAGCGCTGCTGATGGTGATCTGGTTCGGCCATGCGTTTGTTGGCGCTCACGATGTGGAAGCCGGCATGACGCCGCTGCTTGTGATGACGGCGATCGCGCTGGTGTTCGGCGTGCACATGGTCATGGCCATTGGCGGCGCCGACATGCCGGTGGTGGTGTCCATGCTCAACAGCTACTCGGGCTGGGCTGCCGCGGCCACGGGCTTCATGCTGAACAACGACCTGCTGATCGTCACGGGTGCGCTCGTGGGTTCGTCGGGTGCGATCCTGTCGTACATCATGTGCAACGCGATGAACCGCAACTTCATCAGCGTGATCGCGGGTGGCTTCGGCTCAGGCGCACCGGTCAGCAAACCTGCTGGAGCGGGCGAAGCCGCGGAGCCGCAAGGCGAGGTGGTGTCCGTGAGCGCCCAGGAGACTGCCGAGATGCTGCGCGAAGCGAGGAGCGTGATCATCGTGCCCGGCTATGGCATGGCCGTGGCGCAGGCCCAGCACACCGTGTACGAGATCACCAGGGCCCTGCGCGACAAGGGCGTGGAGGTACGTTTTGCCATCCACCCGGTGGCCGGCCGCATGCCGGGCCATATGAACGTGCTGCTGGCCGAGGCCAAGGTGCCCTACGACATCGTGATGGAGATGGACGAGATCAACGAGGACTTCCCTGGTGCCGACGTGGCGATGGTGATTGGCGCCAATGACATCGTGAACCCCAGCGCCCTGGAGGACCCGGCGAGCCCCATCGCCGGCATGCCGGTGCTCGAGGTGTGGAAAGCCAGGCATTCGATCGTGATGAAGCGCTCGATGGCCTCGGGCTATGCAGGCGTGGACAACCCGCTGTTCTACAAGGAGAACAACCGCATGCTGTTCGGCGATGCCAAGAAGATGCTGGACGAGGCGCTTGGCGCGCTCAAGAGCTGATCAACGCTTTACCCCTGGCCGGTGAAACGCCGGCCAGTGCTGCAGTACCAATTCCCTTGAAGCGCCGTAGGCGAAGCAACTATCGATCTTGCGAGGCTTGCCATCGGCATCGACCGCGTCAAGGAGAACCTGCGACCGTAGCGGATTGACTGCCTGAATGGCTGCGGTCGCGAGCGGAGCCAGTATTTCGCGCAGGTGTGCGCAGGTTTCCCCGGGTGGCAGCCGCTTGCGGACTTCGCTGCTCCAGCCTGCGCCGATGCACAGCCCCACAAGGGCCTGCAGTGAATCACCACCGCCCGGGCACTCGCGATAGGGATACGCGTCAAGCGAGGTGATCACCTCGCGGATGATCATGTCCAGACCGAATACCACGCGAATGCGGATATCGTGGATCAGTGCGTTCGCCGGTATGGTCCGCTGGCTCCCTGGCGGCGTAAAGTCATGTGGCTTGCGGTCGGTCACGCAGCCTTCGACTTCGAACAGGCCATCGCTGCGGCGAAAGCCCTGGAAGTCGATCCGGCGTGCGTGGATCGGTTCGCGCGTGATATCACCGGGCTTGGCGTCATCTGAATGCGCAATGGTCATGACGCCTCCGCTCCAAGCGAACGCCATGCATCCATGAGCGTTTGTGCCAGTGCGCGGGCACCTCGGTTATCGTCCCATATCTGCATGGCGCAGCGTCGGCCAACCGGCTCCTTCGATTCCATTACCGCAGCACTACGTTCGAGTCCCTTGCCTTTCGCAATGATCTGATCGATGGTCAGTGGCTTGCCGGGCGTTCCCACGCTGTCGATGACCACGGCGGAGCGGGTCGTGTCGTCGCCGAAGCGAAAACTGACGCCGGTGGCGAATCGCGTCGGATAGTACGCCGTCAGCTCCTCACTGAATTCGAAGCGAACCTTGGCGGCGATGGCGCGGATGCGTGAGTCGTCAAGGAACCCATCGGCGTAAGCGTCATAGCGGTGCGGGCCATAGGCGAGCGTGGCCCCGACGATGTAGGGGCAACTGTATTGCGCCGCCATGGTCGACGAAGGATGCGCAAGCATGTGCTGGTCGGCAATGAGCTGAGGGCCGCGAATCACGATCTCGCGGATGCTGTCGACAGGCAATTGGAAATCGTTGGTCAGTTCGGCCAGCGCATCGATGGTCGAATGGAACAGGCGGCAACACGCGTAGGGCTTCAGGCTGATGTCGTGAATCTGCAGCCGGTGTGATGGCGTGGCCGGACGCAGGTCGCCGCCGAACAGGGCGGCTAGCCCGTATGTGCCCTCGATGGACAGACGCGGTGCCGTCACCGCATCCATCAGCGCGAACTCGGCAGCCAGTACGCCGTTGCGCGCGCCGAAGCCGGCATGTACCCGCTTCACTTCGCCGCCGGATGGCTCGGCGGAGAATTGCATGGCGCCGCAAGCCTGGGAGAGGGAATGGCCCCACGCGGCGATCAGCATGTCGGAGGTGACAGGCTCTCCACGGCGATACGCGTGCAACGCCACGCACGATGCAGCCGCCCCGAACGTGCCGAACACCGATGTCGGATGGAACCCTCTGTGCACGGTTTCCAGGCCACCCGCCGTCATGCCGACCAGCGCCATCGCCTCGTAGCCAGCTGCCACGGCGCGGAAGAGTTCTTCCTGCGAGGCGTCGGTGGCAGCGCCTGTGGCCAGGGCGGCAGGAATGATGACCGCGCCAGGGTGACTCAGTGTCGCGTTGTGCGTGTCGTCGAGTTCGTAACTGTGCGATGCCGTGCCGTGCACCAGTGCAGCGACGGACGCGTCGGCCGACCAGTCGCCAGTCAGCACCGGACTTTGGCCGGAGCCCGCAAACCGGCGTGTCCATGCAGCGATCTGTTGTGTCCAGGGCTGCGTGGCGCCCCACAGGGACACGACGAAGTTATCGAGAAAGAGGCGGCGCAGCGCTTCGGCGTCGGCGGGCTCGAGCGGGGTGTTCGCGACTCGCGCAACGTGGTCTGCAATGGCTGTGGTGGATTTCATGGCGATAGGGCGGGCGGAATACGGAATCCGGTCCGAGCGTAAGCCTTGGTGCCCCGCACAACAACTGACGATTCCCGAAGCGGCGATTCGAGCGCGTCGAATCTGACGGCCATCTTGGGGTAAGAGGTCTGGAGTAAGAGGTAATACCCCGCGCGCTGCTGTGCCTCGCAGTCCCCAGAGACATTACCTATACTTTTTTGCAGAATAACCACCTCGGCATCACATCTCGCGCAAACCTCGCGCGGTTCGGGCACCCGGGGGAACCTGCTTCAGTGCAGGGGGGTGCAATGCATTGGCCATCGTCCATATTGTCCACGCCATGCCTTCATCCGGCGCTGCCCGGAGGGGATGGCGTTCCCGCGTCTCCTGACCCGCAACCTCGTGGGAGACCGGCATGACTCGCATTGTCCTCACGCATCTCTCCGGATCCAAGGCGCACCAGATCGAGCAGTTCGAGACGGGCGCCTTTGACGAGCTGATTCTCGGCCGCGATCCCGCGGCCGCCGTCGTCTTTGATCCGCAGCGCGACGATCTGGTGAGCCGCCGGCATGCGGCCATCCGCATCGGGAAGGAAACCCCGCCGCGCTTCCTGCTGGTCGATCTCGGCAGCAGCAACGGCACGTTCCACAACGGCCACCCCGCCAATGGCGAAACGCTGCTGGCGCCGGGCGACACCATCGAACTGGGCGAGGGCGGCCCGCGCCTGACCTTCGACCTCGAACCGCGGCCCGCGCCGGTTCCCGCCGAGACGCGGCTCGTCAACGCGAAAGAACTGGCCGGCACGCGTGTGATTGCGAGGGAGCCGGAGACGGACACCACGGCCCGCAACCACGACGACCATCACGTGGGCAAGGAAACCGTCTTGCGGATGATGGAGACGGAGCGGCGCTCGATCAGCCACAAGGTGCTGATCGGCGCGGGCGTGGCGGTCGCCATCGTAGCGATCGCGATCGCGGCCCTCGTGCATTTCGGCGGGTTCATGGGCAAGAGCCCGCAGGCCATCGTCGCGGAGTTCGGTCCCGCCACCGTGGTAGTGGAAGCGCGCTGGCATATCGTCGACAAGAACACGGGGCGGCAGGTCTACCAGCGCATCTGCATCGTGGACAACCTGCGCCTGCCCTGTTTCCTGCAGATCGACAATGGTCCGGTCCAGCGCTGGCTCACCACCGATGACGACGACCACCGCGGCATTCCGATCGAAGTGGGCGGGCGCGGCAGCGGGTTCGTGGTGAAGGAGCAGGGTTTCATCCTGACCAACAAGCACGTCGCCCAGGGTTGGAAGGTGCCGGACTTCATGGACTTCGACGCGAAGGGTGGCATCCTCATCAAGATTTCGACCGCGGGGCAGGGCGACTTCAGCATGTCCCGCATCAATCCGCGGGCCTTCCGCAGCCTGCGCGGATGGGACTTCGAGCGTCCTGTACGGATGATCCGGCCGAACTTTGCGGCGCCGGGCGGGATGGGCATCGGGACGATGTCGCTCGCGATGCTGGACGGGCGCAACGAGACGCTGTCGGTGCGATTCCCGGATACGCGCGAGAGCGTCGAGGCACGCCTCGTGAAGTCATCCGCCGAGGCAGATGTCGCGCAGATCAAGATCGATACCTCTCGCAAGTTGCCGACCATCAACCTCGCGTCGGTCGGCTCGCGCCCGAGCGTGGGCGAGCGCGTGACGGTGCTCGGCTATCCGGGGATTTCGGAGGAGAAGCATGCGGTCATCCAGTCGAGTGAAGGCGGCAACATCTCGAGCCTCGTCGAGCTCATTCCCCAACCGACCGTGACCGAGGGCATCATCGCCAAGGTGGGTGACACGGTGAAGACGGAGAACAACGTGCAGACCTTCGACACGCTTGGCGACGTCTACCAGCTCACGGTGACCGCCACCGGTCACGGCAACAGTGGCGGCCCTGTGTTCGACCGCGATGGCAAGGTGATCGGCCTGTTCACGTATTCCCGTTCCATCGGTGACGAGCGCGTCACGTTCGCGGTCCCGATCAAGTACGGGCTCGAATTGCTGCTGAACTGACGCCGGCACCGACATGAATGCCCCGGACGCCTCGGACGACCCCACGCCGCTAGCCTTGCCGCGTGTCCCGCGCCTGCGGGTGGCCTGCGCGATGCAGAGCGACACTGGCTGCGTGCGCCAGCACAACGAGGACGCCGTCGGCTGCATGATCCCGCGCGACGATGACCCGCTCGCGCTCGCCGGCGCGCTCGCCGTCGTGGCTGACGGCATGGGCGGGCATGCGGCCGGCGAGGTCGCGAGCCACATCGCGCTGCGGTCGATGCTCCATGTGTACTACGCCAGCGCGGGGCCGCCGCCGCAAGCACTGGCCGCCGCGCTGGTCGCCGCCAATGACGCCATCTGCGAGCGGGCCGGCGCTGATCCCGCCTGCAAAGGCATGGGTACCACGTGCAGCGTGGTGGCAATTGTCGACGACAGGGCTTACGTGGCGCATGTGGGCGACAGCCGCATCTACCTGCTGCGTGGAACGGCTTTCCGGCAACTGACGCAGGACGATTCGGTGGTCGCCAGGATGGTGCGCGACGGGCTGCTGACGGAAGCGGAAGCACGCCGGCATCCCGAGCGGCATGTGCTGGTGCGCGTGCTGGGCACGAAGGAATTCCGGCCGGCCGTGGCGCCGCGGGGCATGCCGCTGCAGCATGGCGACCTGCTCGTGCTGTGTACCGATGGCATCACCGACCAGATCGACGATGCGACGCTGGCGTCGGTGGTCCGTTCGCATGCGCCCGTCGATGCCTGCACGAAACTGGTCGAGCTGGCCCGCGAGGCAGGCGGTGCGGACAACGCCACGGTCGCCATCTGCAGCCTGCAGGCCGAACCGCTCGCCGCGCAGCCGGACCCGTCGATCCGCACCACGCGCGAAACGCGCGCCCACTGACGATCACGCGCAAGGTGGAGTCGCCATGTCGCCACGGCAAATCGGCCACTACGAGATCCGCACCCTGCTGGGACGTGGCGGCATTGGCGAGGTATATGGCGCATTCGATACCGAACTCGAGCGCGAAGTCGCCATCAAGACGCTGCGCCCGGAACTGAGCCTCGACAAGGGCTTTCTCGAGCGCTTCCGCGCCGAGGCAACCAGTCTCGCCCGGCTGAACCACCCGAACATCACGACCCTGTACGCGCTGTTCCGCGATGGCGACACCGTGTGCATGGTGATGGAACTCGTGCGCGGCCAAACGCTGGAGACGATGCTCCAGCGCCTCGGCAAGTTCCCGGTACGCGACAGCCTCGCCGTCATCATCCAGGCAGTGATGGGCCTGCGCTACGCGCACCGCGCGGGGGTGATCCACCGCGACATCAAACCGTCGAACCTCATGCTCACCGACGGCGGCACGCTGAAGATCATGGATTTCGGCATCGCCCGCATCCAGGGCTCGCAACGCCTGACGCGGCAGGGTGATGTGGTCGGCACGCTCGCCTACGCCTCGCCAGAACAGTTGCGCGGCAATGAGGGCGATGGCCGCAGCGACCAGTACAGCCTGGCGACGGTGCTCTATGAAATGCTGTCCGGACGGCTCCCGTTCAGCGCGACAAGCGACTACGAACTGATCCGCGCGCAGGTGGAGACCGTGCCGCCGCCGCTGGCGCCGTTGTGCGGAGATCTCGATCCGCAGGTGGAAGGCGCGCTGATGCAGGCGCTGTCCAAGTCTCCGCAGGAGCGGTTCGAGACGGTGGAGGAATTTGGCCGCGCGCTGGGTGCGTCAGCGTTGCTGGCCGATGCGCCCGACATTGTGCGCGACGGCATCTGGCAGGCATTCCTCGCGCATGCATTGCAGACCACTCGCGTCGCACCGCCGCATACGACGGTGCGAGCGACCGGGCAAGGCGATGCGGGAGCGGACGCGGCCCAGACCGCATCGCGTGAGGCGGACCATCATGCGACGCCGTTGTTTTCGCGCCCCACCACGCTATCGCCTGCCACGGCGCCGATGTCCCACACGGCGACTGCAACAGTCGAAGCGCCGTCATCACCCACCGCCGTTCGCCCGGATACCGGACGTACCACAACCCGTCCGCCGCACGCGCCTGCCCGCTCGCGCCTCGTGGTAATCGGTGCGGCTGGCACCGGTCTCGTCGTCGCAGCCGGTGTGCTGGCGTGGGCGCTGATGCGTCAACCCGAATCCGCGCCGAAGCCGACCGTGGCAACCGTCCCGGTCAAGCCGGCTCCGCAGCCCCAACCGCCTGTGGAAGAGACGCCCGTCAATCTCCCGCCGATCGCGCTGGTCCCGCAGCCCCCGCCGCCCGCGCCGACGCCGCCCGCCAATGCCCCGCCGCCCGACCTCGAAGGCAGCGTCGCGCAGGTGCTCGATTCCGGGGCGCTGATCGTATCGGGAAAGATCGTCAACCTGTTCTCCATCGTCGGCGAGGACGGCAGGCCGGCGAAAGCGATGCAGCGCTATCTGAAGGACAAGGGCAACCGGCTCCAGTGCTTCGCGAAGGGCAAGGCGTTCCAGTGCTTCGCCGACGGCGAGGACATTGCGGAGCACGCGCTGCGCAGCGGCTGGGCCCGCACGCGGGCCGGGGCGCCCGCGCCGTATTCCGCCGCGGAGCAGGAAGCGCGGCGCGCGCGGCTCGGCGTGTGGGCAACGTAGTGGGAATGGGTGATGCCGCCTGACAATCCTGACAATGCGAGGGAGATTCCAATGAAAGCGTGGACATCGTCAATAGCCTGCCTGAGCGTGGCAGGTGCGCTGGTCGCGGGATGTGCGCAGGATGGCTCGATGAGCATGGGCGGCATGGACAAGACCACGTCGGGCGCGCTGATCGGTGCAGGCACCGGCGCGCTGGTCGGCGGCGTGGCAGGCAAGGGGAATGCCGGGGCCATTGTCGTGGGCGGACTGGCCGGCGCGCTGCTTGGCGGCATCATCGGCAAGGTCATGGACGACCGCGACCGCGCGGCGCGGGAAGCCGCGCTGAAGCAGGCTCTGCAGACGTCCGAGAACAACAAGCCCCACGCCTGGCACAACGCGAAGACCGGCAACTCCGGCTCGATCAAGCCGCTCAGCGGGTATTCGAAGTCGCCGAGCGCGAAGACGTGCCGCGACTTCACGGAGACGTACGTGAAGGAAGGCAAGTCGTACGAACAGACGTCGCGGGCCTGCCGCAACGCGAATGGCGAGTGGGAACTGGCCAGCCAGAAGTGAACGTCTGGGACGTCGGTCATGGAATGCAGGCGGCGAGTGCTGCTGTCGTGCGTGGTGCTCGGACTCGGCGGCGGCGCCGCCGTCGGCATGGCGGCGGGGCAGGGCGGCGGGCCAGCCAGTGAAAGAGGACGGGACGGCATGTTGCGCAGCGGCACGGCGTTCTTTGTCACGCGCGCGGGCGAAATGCTCACCAGCGCGCACGTCGTTCGCGGATGCGGCCGGATCGAGGTCTGGGCAAGCGACGGAAAGCGCCTGCCGGCATCGCTTGTCGCGACGGACGATCGCCGCGACCTGGCGCTGCTCGCTACGCGGCATGGCGTGGCAACTGCCGCGCGGCCAGTCGCGCGGAGCGCGCGTCAGGGTGCGCCGGTCTACACGATCGGCTTCGGCCTAACGCCCACGACGCCGCTCGTGCCGGTGATGACGCACGGCCACCTGCACGGCCATGCGCAGCCGAAGGGTTACCGGCTGCTCGTACTGCGTGCTGCGCTGCACGAAGGCAATAGCGGCGGGCCGGTTGTCGATGCCAGGGGCGGGCTGCTCGGCATGGTCGTGGGCCGGTACGACAAGCAGCCCGATCTCGGCGTCGCGGTGCCTGCGGCGGATCTTGCGCAGTTTCTTGCTTCGCATGCCATCGAGGGCGAGCCGGCAACGCACGCAGCCGAGATGGAGCCGGACGCGGCGTTGCGACAGGTGTCGGCGCTGGTCCAGTGCGTTAAATAACAGGGGGACAGGGGGAGCGCCGAGGGGCGCCCGCACCTACACTCAATCGGACGGCCCGCGCGGCGTCGGTCGCGCAGGACGCCATGACAGGAGAGCATCGACATGGCACACGTCACCTGGACACTCCGGCCCCGCATGCTGCTGGTGGCCCTTTGCCTTCTCTCTGCAGCGCCGGTATCCCGCGCGGCCGGCAACCTGCTGCTGAAAGAGGACGACATCAACGAGCAGGCGATCACCAACGCACTGGTGCCGCATGCGGGCTTGCCAAACGAACCCGCCGCGAACGAGCCCGCCGACCGGACCGAGACGCTGGGCATCCGCTACCGCGACAGCCCCGCCATGACGGACAGCAGCGCAGCGCCGTCCATGGCCGGGTCTGCAAACCTGCTCATCACGTTCACCAGCAATTCGGCGAAGCTCACGCACAGCGCACGCGTGGCGCTCGACAAGGTGGCGCGCGCCTTGAAGTCGAACCAGCTATCGCCCTATCGGTTCCGCGTGGAAGGCCACGCCGATCCGCGCGGCCCCGCGCCGGCTAACCTGAAGCTCTCGGAAAGCAGGGCCGAGGCGGTGGTGGCGTACCTGAGCGAGGAGGGCGGCGTACCCGCGAGCCGCCTGACGCCGGTGGGGAAAGGCTCGGCCGAACCCCTGAACGTGCAGAATCCGACCGCGCCGGAAAATCGCCGTGTGACGATCGTCACGGTGCAGCCCTGAGCTTGATGACACGGGTCCCCTGACTTGACACATGCCCGATTGGGATTAACTTTGAATCGCTGCTGTCGCAGTCTCCAACACTTTCCAACACTTCTGCAGGATCTGTCATGGCCAACGCACTTTCTGTCGTCAAGGCTGCCTACGATGCCTTTGGGCGAGGCGATGTTCCCGCGATTCTTGATCTCGTTGCCGACAAGGTGGACTGGAAGATGCTGGGGCCTCCCTCCATCCCCTACGCCGGGCAGCGCAACAACAAGGAGGAGGTGGCGCGATTCTTTGCCGAGGTCGTGCAGGCGGATGACATGCAGATGTTCGAGCCACGCGAATTCATCGAAGCGGGCGACCACGTTACCGTGCTCGGCGCCGAGAGATTCGTGTCCCGGCCAGAGGGGCGGCTGGTCGAAACCGAGTGGATTCACGTGTTCACGGTCGTCGGCGGCAAGGTGGTCCGCTGGCGTGGCTGCTACGACACTGCGGCGCGATTCATGTAGGCGCTCAGGCAGCTGGTAGCGAGAAGTTGGCAGAGACGTAGTCGGGCAGCGGGAGATTCGCCAGCCTTGCTGCCTCCTGCGGCTCGATGCCATAGAGCCGCATCAGGCAATCGATGGTTTCGGCGGTGATCTGTTCGCTTGGCCCGCCATCGAGGATCCTGCTCATGCCGCTGATCAGCGCAGCGATGGTGATGTTCGCAGCCGTCTCGACACACCGGATGCTGAAGCGCTTCTGTTCGACACCCGCGCCGATGTCATCGGCGGCGCGTACCACGAATGTCTCGTTCATTTGCCGCTGCGAATCCTGGGCCCGGACGATGAAGCGTCCCCACACCGGGTCATGCACCGCCCTGGTGAGGAACATTCGCTGGACGTAGCTGATCGCCACCGCCTTGTCGGGCTCCCGGCTGGAGATCTCGTCGGTAATGAGCCCGATCTCCCCGGCGCGCGCGGAATATACCGCCCGGGCGATATCGTCCTTGGATTCGAAGTGGTTATAGAAGCTGCCGAAGCCCACATCGGCCCGCCGCGTGATCTCTTCGATGGTGCATTGCTCGAAGCCCTTTTCCGCCATCAGGGAATGCGCAGCCTCGATCAGCTTGCCTCGCGTGGCGAGGCGTGAACGCGCCCCACGCGTCAAGGGGGCATCCGGAGCAACCGGCACATCGGCACGCATCGCTTTGGGCTTGCGTCCGCGTGTTGCTGTCTTTCCAGCTGCCTTTTCCTTGCCAGCGTCTCCGCGCGACGATGCTTGTTGTTTTCTCGGTTGGTCCATCTCAGTTTGTCCGGATCGGCGGTCCCTCAGCAAAGCGGGGACCGCAGAAGATGCGTTTTCTGGCGAAGAGGATCTCCCATTGTATTGGCAGGAGAGCCTGATCGGCCATGTCGCGGCCGTCGCACCGGGTCACGGGACGCCTGGTCAGGCTGCCAATCAGCTTGCCCGGGAACCATTGGTGTCATGGCCCTGCGCCTGAGCGCTGCATACCCGGTGGTATTCGCGGTTGAAATAGAGCAGCCCAGCCGCCTGCGCCCCCTTGCTGATGCCGACCACCCGGCACAGAAAGACGCCATGCGTTCCCACGGTCTCGACGCGATCGATCTCACAGTCGAACGACACCGTGCTGCCCGCCACGGCGGGCGACCCTGTCGCCAGTGACCCGTACGGCGTCTGGGCGAAACGCTCGTCAATGCCCGCCTCCAACTGCCCGCTGAACAGGCGGGACAGATGTTCCTGCTCGGCCCCCAGCACGTTGACGCACAGGACGCCGTTGGATGCAAACCGTTCGTACTGGAAGCTGCCCTGATTCATGCAGACCAGAAGCGTGGGCGGGCTATCCGTCACGCTGCATACCGCCGACGCCGTGAATCCGCCCCTGCCCGCAGGGCCGTCAGTGGTGATCACATTCACCGCCGCACCGAGGCGCGCCATCGCCTCCCGAAACTCTTTCGCCACAACCATTTTTCGTCTCCTGTCGCCGCTGTCCGGTCTACAGGCCCGCGCTTTCACCGTAGCCTGATGAATAAATCATAGTTGATGAATTCATCAGTAACAACCTTCGGGGATGAGGGTAAACCCCCTTTGACGCCGGTCTGTTCTGATTATTCAATCACAACTGATGAAATCATCAGTCAAAAAAAGAACGCACGCCGGGCCAAGACCGGCGATGCATGGCGCAGGAGACAGCGATGTATCTGGTAGTGGACAAGCAGTGGCGGATCACGACCGCCGAACCGTCGGATATCCGCCAGTGCGCGATCCTGGTTCACCATCCGCCGAGCGCGTTGCCGCACATGCGTGCTGCGCTGGACGGCATCGCAATCGAAGTCACCGAAGCATCGGCGCTGCTCTCGACTGCCTGCCTGAAGAAGGCGATCTGCTGCCAGGGGGAGCGGCGTGAGAGCAGCCGGCGCTTCGGCCGCCTGATGGAGAACCTGCATCGCCTCGGCATCGAGGAGGAACGGGCCGGGTTCGTGCGCATCCCTGTCGTGTGGAATCCGCACGCGACGGACGCTCGGGCATTGCCGGGCTGCCAGCAAACCGGCAAGCACACGCATCAGGCGCTGATTGCCGACACGGGTGAAGCCTTCGCTTGTTCGTCCGACCGGCCGTTGCTGCGGTCGGCCCTCGCATCGGGGTCGCTCGCCATCCGCTCCGGCTGCCATGGCGGCGGTTGCGGGGTGTGCAAGGTGCGGATCGTCTCGGGAAGCTATGCGTGCGGCGCCATGAGCCGCGCGCATGTGGATCCGGCATCGAGGCAGCGCAACGACGTGCTCGCGTGCCAGGTGTACCCGCAATCGAATCTCGTCATCGAACTACTGGGCGACGCCGGACGGCGCGTCGCTCCCGCACGCCACTGACTGTGGCGAAGAACACCAGGAGACAACAAATGGGCATTCTGCGAATCGGCCATGTGGCCCTGCGCGTCCTCGACATCGACCGCGCCATCCATCACTACACGAAGGTACTCGGCCTGCTGCAAAGCTACGTCGACGACAACGGGTCGGTCTACCTGAAAGGCTGGGACGAATGGGATCTCTATTCGCTCAAGCTGACCGAGTCGGATCGCGCCGGCGTGGAGCACATCGCCTACAAGGTGCATCACGAGGCCGATCTCGAGACGCTCGCCGCGCGCGTTGAAGCGTGGGGGATTGCGGTGTCGCGGCATGCTGCCGGAGATCTGGAGGGCTGCGGCCGGACCATCAGCTTCGCACTGCCGAGCGGGCACCTGATGGTCCTCTACGCCGAGAAGGAATTCCGGGGCAAGAGTGTCGGAACCATCGATCCGGAGCCATGGCCAGACGGCTTGCAGGGCGCGGGCGTGCATTGGCTGGACCACGTGATGCTGATGTGCCCGGTCGACCTCGACGCCGGCGTCAATACGGTGGCCGACAACGTACGCTTCCTGAAGGAGGCGCTGGACTTCTATCTCGCGGAGCAGGTTCTCGCAGGCCCTGATCACTCCGTGCAGGCGGCGGCATGGCTGTTCCGCGGCAACAAGCCCCACGACCTGGCGATGGCTGGCGGACCGGTCGCGGGTTTGCACCATATCGCCTTCTACCTCGACAGCTGGCACGACCTGCTTCGCGCGACGGACATCCTCGGCAAGCATCGCGTGAAGATGGACGTCACGCCGCAGCGCCACGGCATCACGCGGGGACAGACCACCTACTTCTTCGATCCCTCGGGGAACCGCAACGAGATGTTCGCGAGCCTCGGTTACTACGCCCAGCCCGACATGCCGACGATCACCTGGCATGCCGAAGAACTCTGGCGCGGCATCTTCTTCCACCACGGAGAACCCAGGCCCGATTTCATCGAGGTCTATACCTGACGCGCGCCCCGTTCACGGTGCGCCTGACGCGAGCCCTTTCCTGAAGGGCTGAGGCTTAGCCGGCGTCAGTCAGCACTGCGCCATCCCAGCATCACCCACCCGTAGCGAGCACCGTGCGTGCGTCGCAAGGGACAACTTCGCCTTGAAGAGGACGAAATGCAAGACGCAACAGCAACATCGAAGGATCCGGAAATCGGACGCTCCGTGCGGGCCGCCGGCATTGTCACCAACTACCACGATGAAGGCAGTGGCCGGCCCGTGCTGCTGATTCACGGCTCAGGCCCCGGTGTCACGGCCTGGGCAAACTGGCGGCTCACGCTGCCGGCGCTGGCGCAATCCTGCCGGCCCATCGCACCCGACATCGTGGGATTCGGCTACACCGAGCGTCCCGACAGCGCCCGCTATGGGCGGGAGCTGTGGCTGCAGCACCTGGTCGGCTTCATGGATGCCCTTGACCTCTCCGAAGTCGACGTCATCGGCAATTCCTTCGGCGGCGCGCTTGCACTGTGGCTCGCAACGAACCATCCGGAGCGGGTCCGAAAGATGGTCCTGATGGGCAGCGTGGGCGTGCCTTTCGAACTGACTGCAGGTCTTGATGCCGTCTGGGGCTATCAGCCCTCCCGGCAGAACATGCACGACCTGCTCCGGACCTTTGCCTACGACCACAGTCTTCTCAGCGACACGCTCGCTGAGTCCCGCTTCCAGGCCAGCGTCAGGCCGGGCTACCAGGAGACGTTCAGCCAGATGTTCCCGGCGCCTCGCCAGCGAAGCATCGAAGCGCTGGCCGTGCCCGACGGGAAGCTGTCCGCGCTGCAGCAGCCGACGCTGATCGTCCACGGCCGCGAAGACCGGGTCATCCCGACGAGCACGAGCGAGCGATTGTTCAGCCTCATTCCGAACGCCGAACTCCACATGTTCCCGGGCTGCGGGCATTGGGTGCAAATCGAAAAAGCAGCGCGATTCAACCAGCTGGTCACAGACTTCCTCGCCTCTTGACGACGGCGATTCGTACGCAACACAAGGGAGCGCTCCCTCTCTGGATGAGACAGACATGAACAAAAGCATCCACATCTTCAACAAGACGTTGGCCACCAGCACGCTGGCCGCGGCATCGCTCGCAGCCCACGGAGTGCCGATCGAGCCGGGCGACTATATCCCGTTGCCCGGTGGTTCATTCATCGGCGTTGGTTACTACAACTATGCGCACAGCGAAAAGCTGAACGTGGACGGCGTTGGCGATATCAAGAACGATACGAGCCTGAACCTGAACTCGGGTTTGCTGCGCGCGGTCTGGTATCCGAAAACCAGCTCGCTCTCGTACAACCTGCAAATGCTGATGCCATTTGCCTCGGTCAACAGCGAGGTCGCAGGCGCCAGTGCCAGTACCAACGGCGTGCGCGCCGGTGACCCGATGTTCGGTGCCGTGGTCTGGCCGCTGAATGATCCACAGAACGGCAGATACCTGGGCCTCGCCTCCATTACCTCGTTTCCGCTTGGCTCCTACGACCGCTTCCGGCCCGTATCGGTAGGCCGCAATACCTGGACCGAAAACCTGCAGGCGGTTTTCGTGCAGCAGTTCAAGTCGGGCTGGCAACTGGACGTCGCGGGCGACGTGATCTTCTACGGCGACAACAACGACTATGGCGCGGCCGCCACCGGCAAGACGTTTTCGCAAAAGAACACCTACCAGCTCCAGCTATGGCTGAGCAAGCAATTGACGCCGGCCACCGGTGCCGGCATTGGCTACACGATCGTCAAGGGCGGACAGCAGAAGGTGGATGGACAGCCAAACGGGCTTCGCACCGACTATCAGCAGGTGCGGCTGTACGCATCCCATTTCCTCAACAAGACATGGCAGGTCCTCGGCGAGGTGAATCACGCCTTCGCGACGACCGGTGGCTTCAACCAGGACTTTGGCTTGACCCTCCGCGTGGTCAAGCTGTTCCAGTGATCTGCTGAAAGGCAGCAACGCAACAACGTAGCAACGCAAGAGAGGTACGGAAATGAAGATCAACTACTTCCAGCAGGTCCCTTATCGGTCCTTGCCCGACGATTTCGAGGACCGCTTCGAATCGGTCGTGACGACCCCCTATTCGCTCACCACGCCTGCCGGCGTGCGCTCGGCCTATCGCGATGCCATGGACGAGATGCTGTATGCGGCAAGGGCCGGCTTCGATGGCCTCGCCATCACCGAGCACGGCCAAAGCGCGTACGACATGATGCCGAACCCCGATCTGTTCGAGGCGGCGCTCGCCTACATCACCGAGGCCGAAGGGATTGAAACCGCGATCTACCCCATCGGCCGCTCGCTGGGCAAGACGCGCGAACCGCTGCGGGTCGCCGAAGAACAGGCGATGCTTGACTGCATGTCGGGCGGACGCCTGGTCTGCGGCTTCCCGATCGGGCTTGCCTACGATGCCAACGTGAACAACGGCGTCCCGCCGCTTGAAACCCGCCCCAGGTTCGACGAGAACCTCGAATTGATTCTGCGCGCGTGGCAGGACCCCAAGCCGTTCGCCTGGAACGGCAGGTTCTCGCAGCATGCGGAGGTCAATATCTGGCCGCGTCCGCTGCAAAACAAGCCACACCCGCCGGTGTGGATCACCGCGATCGGCAACCCGAACACGATGAAGTTCATCGTCGACCGCGACTACGGCTTCAACTACTTCGGCTGGTTCGGCGCGAAAGAAACCGGCAAGCGGATCTTCGATCGCTTCCGCGAGATCGAGGAGCAGGCCGGCAAGACGCCGAACCCGTATCGCATTGGCTTCATGCAGTCGATTGCCGTGGCGGAGACCGACGCCGAGGCGGAGAGACTGTACGCCAAACATGCCGAGTACTTCTTCCGCAAGGCGCTGGGTGGCATCGGCATGCATCGCCTTGCACTTCCGGGCGGCATCGATATCCGCGGGCTGGAGTTCATCTTCCGCGACCCGAAGGACTTCGGCATGTACGAGCGGATGCGCACAGCGACCTTCAAGGACCTGGTCGCCTCGGGCGCACTCGTCTGCGGCAGCGTCAGCACGGTGAAAGCGCAACTGCTGGAGTTCGCGCGCGAGTTCGGCATCGGCAATCTGCACGCGATGCTGCAGTTCGGGTCGATGCCGAAGGAACTGGCGCAATACAACATCGACATGTTCGCGCGGCACATCATGCCGGATCTCAAAAAGCTCTGGGCCAGCGATGGATATCAGCACCACTGGTGGCCCGAGCGTCTTGGCGGCGTGCCGCTGCGCGCAGCCGAATAACCCAACTGTGGAAGAACAATCATGAACCAGCAAACCACCACGCTCCGCGCACGGAGCCAGACCCAGAATCCTGGTGACACTGCCGTCGACGAGCGGCAAGTCCTTGTCTGGGGTGATCGTGTCAACCTGCGCGTCAAGGTATTCGGCAAGGGCCGCGATGTCCTTTACCTGCACCCCTCCGGCGGATTGGTCGTGGACGACTTCCTGCTCGACCTGGCCGCCTCCCATCGCATCCATGCTCCCGAGTTTCCGGGCACCAGCCCCGAGGATCCTTACGCCGTCCGGCAATTCCAGGATCTGCACGACATTGTTCTTGCATACGAAGAAGCTGTGAGACGCCTTGGCCTGGACCGCCCGATCGTGATCGGCCAGAGCTTTGGCGGCATGCTCGCGGCCGAGCTGGCAGCGACCTTCCCGGATCTGTTCAGCGCGGTGGTGCTGCTGGATCCGATCGGGCTGTGGCGCGACGACATGCCAGTCGTGAACTGGAATGCGGTGCCCGCGGCGGACATGCCGTCCCTGCTGTTCGCGAACCCGGACAGCGAGGAAGCGCGCGCATTCCTGGCGTTGCCTGAGGAGCCGGAAGCTTTGGCCAAGGCGATGGCCGCGCGCGTATGGACGCTCGGTTGCACGGGTTCGTTCGTCTGGCCGATTCCGGAGCGGGGCCTGGCCAGGCGGCTTCATCGCGTTCATGCGCCCACACAGATCGTCTGGGGACGGGACGACAAGCTTATATCGGCAGCCTATGCAGCCAAGTTCCAGGACCTGATCGCAGACAGCGAGGTCACGATCATCGACGATTGCGGACATATTCCGCAGGTCGAAAAGCGTGCCGAGACGTTCGAGGCCGTGACCCGGTTCCTTGAAAAGGTAGAAACGAGATGAACACCGCGGACATCAAGGCCGCAGCGGGCTTGCTCCACCATGCCGAAGCGACATCGACATGGATCGAGCCATTGCGGCGCACGTACGAAGGCCTCGGTATCGATGAGGCCTACGCGATCCAGCAGCTCAATATCGAGCGCCGCATCGCGGCCGGCGCCAGGAAGATCGGCAGCAAGATCGGCCTGACGTCCGCTGCGGTCCAGAAACAGCTTGGCGTCGACCAGCCGGACTTCGGCATCCTGCTGGACGACATGGCCTACGCGCACGACGAACCCTTGAAGTGGTCTGCGCTTTCCCAGCCGAGAATCGAGGCCGAGGTTGCATTCGTGATGGGCAGGGATGTGACGGGCGATGCGGTCACGCATCGGGAGCTGGAACAGGCTGTGGATCACGTCTTGCCGGCGCTCGAGATCGTCGGCAGTCGTATCCGGGACTGGGACATCGGCATCGCCGACACGATTGCCGACAACGCTTCTTCATCGGCATTCGTGCTCGGGTCCGTCCCGCACAGGCTGGCGGACGTGGACTTGCGCCTGTGCGGCATGGTCACGGAGCGACAGGGCGAAATCGTCTCGCTGGGGTGCGGCGCGGCATGCATGGGGCATCCGCTCCATGCGCTGCTCTGGCTCGCCCGGACCATGGCGGCTCGTGGCGCGCCCCTGAAGGCCGGCGATATCGTGCTGTCCGGCGCGCTCGGCCCAATGGTCCCGGTCCGGCCGGGAGACACGTTCGAGGCGCACATACAAGGCATAGGCGCCGTGCGTGCCATTTTCGACTGACCGGAGGCGAACCTTTAGCGTACTCGCAGCAGACGCTCAAGGAACCCGTGCTCCCCAAGCCACAGAGCCGCCTAAAATGGTGCAGGTTCATGTACGTGCAGGGGAGCACAACTCTGCACACATCTTGCGCGTGAGGTGCAGCATGCCTGCCAATAGCCAGATGTTTTCCGAGGCCACAGAGTTCCGCGTGCGCGGTGTGACGCTCTCCGCGACCGACGATCGGGAGACCTTGCGCGACAAGTTCGCTCGCGTGATGGTCGACGACATGTACCAGTTCGTCGGCCTGCTCGATGTCAATGGCACGATCCTGGAGATCAACCGCGCGGCCGCAGAGGGTGTCGGCATTTCGGTGGAGGAAGTCAGGGGGACGCCATTCTGGGAGGCCAATTGGTGGGGTGTTTCGCAGGAGACCCGCACAACGGTCCATGAGGCCATCCAACGTGCCAGCCACGGTGAATTTGTCCGTTGCGATCTCGAAGTGTTTTCGCGTACGTCACCCGGGGAGACGATCAGTGTCGATTTCTCGCTGCTGCCCATTCGAGATCAACATGGCGAGGTTGTTTTCCTGCTGCCGGAGGGCCGCAACATTACGGAGAAGAAGCGGGCAGAGGCAGAAATCGCGAGGAAAAACGAGGAACTGCGGTCCAGCCATGCGTTGATCCGCCAGCAACGCGATGAACTGCAAAGCCTGTATGACAAGCTGCTCCACGAGCAGAAAGTCTCGGAGCGGCTATTGCTCAATCTGCTGCCGTATCCCATTGCAGAGCGACTGAAGGCACGCCCCGACTTTGCGCCAGGCAGCGTTCCGGAGATCATCGCTGACAGCCTCTCCGATGTCACCGTGTTGTTTGCGGACATTGTGGCTTTTACTCAGTTCTCCGGCGGCATGAGTCCGGAGCAACTGGTTGGCGTCCTCAACGAGATCTTCACGGACTTCGATGTCATCGCCGATCACTATCACCTCGAGAAGATCAAGACGATCGGGGACGCCTATATGGCTGCGGCCGGCCTGCCGGATCCCGTAGCAGATCATGCAGTTCGCGCCGCCTACATGGCCATGGACATGATGGGGGCGCTGGACCGCTTTAATCTGCGACGGGGCCACGATCTCAAGATGCGCATCGGCATCAATAGCGGGCCTGTGGTGGCGGGCGTCGTCGGCAAGCACAAGTTCATCTATGACTTGTGGGGCGACGCAGTGAATACTGCAAGCCGAATGGAATCGCACGGTGTTGCCGGACGCATACAGGTCACGGATGCAACGCATCGGCTGCTTGGGGACTCATTCGTGTTCGAGGAGCGTGGCAGGATCGTCGCGAAAGGCATTGGGGAGTTGCACACGTGGTTTTTGTGCGGCCCCAATACGTTGCAATCACCACCGGCGTGAGATCCGTTGCAGCTTTACCGCGGTACCCTCCGCACCAGCCGCACACATCGAAACCGGGTCACCATCTCCCGCCGCTGGTTGTACGCCCGACTTTCCAGCTCGATGATGCCCGCATCTGAATCAGGTGCCGCCGTTCGCTTGTCGAGAATTTCGCTCTCCGCGCGCAGCGTGTCGCCAAAGAACACCGGGCGCGTAAACCGGACGTCGCTGAAGCCAAGGTTGCCGAGCATCGTGCCGTGCGTCAGGCGATCGATGCCGACGCTGCAGGCCCACATCAGCGTGAAGATGCTGTTGACGACGCGGCTGCCATACATGGAATGCTGGCCGTGCAGGTCGTCCAGGTGCCATGGCTCCGCGTTGTGGGTGAGCGTGCTGAACAGCAGGTTGTCGGCTTCGCTCAGTGTTCTCTCGATGTCGTGCAGGTAAGCATCTCCGACCGAGAACTCTTCGAAGTAGCGGCCGGACGCAGGCGTTTGCATGGTGTTGTCTCCGCGAAGTCAGCGATCCCGTGCCTTCGCGGCACAGGTCCGTGCTGAAAGGTTATTCCGCACGCCGCATGGCCGCCAAGTGTTCATCCGCGACCGGAGGGTTCGCCGTCCGCGACCCCTGTTTCCGGCTTCAGCTTTCCGCAGACGGCGCGGGCTGCTCGGTGAGCTGGCGAATAAACGCTCGCGTGGCCGCCGTCATCGGGCGGCCGGTGCGCGTGCCGATATGCACGGGCCGCACCGCCCACGGGTCGGCGAGCGGCACGACCGCTACCTGCGGGACGGATTCGACGGGGAACATGCAGTCCGGTTGAACCGTGACGCCCATGCCGGCTTCCACCAGCGCACGTGCCGCCTCGACCGTACCGACTGTCAGCTTTGGCTGGAATGGCCGCCCCAGGTCGCGCGCCCCGCGATAGAGATCCGCCATCAACGTGGTAGAAGATGGAATGCCGATGAACGGCTCTCGCATCAGGTCGGCGAACGGCACTTCCGGCAATTCCGCAAGCGGATGGCCGCGCGGGACCAGCGCGACCAGTCGGTTCGTACGATACGGAAGAACGTCGAGCCCGCTTTCGTCGATCTCGCTGCTGGCGACGTAGACGGCCAGGTCGGCATCGCCGGCGACCACGCCCTTGACCACGTTGGTGTTCAGATCCTGCTGGATATCGAACTCGACCAGCGGAAAACTGCGCGAGAACTCGCCGATCTCGCGCGCCAGGTACTGCACGATGATGGAGCCGGTGACCGCGATCGTGATGTATCCGCGTACACCCTCCGAGAACTCCTGCAGTTCGCGCCGCATATCATCGAGGTTCTCGAACAGCAGCCGCAGGTGGCGCGCCAGCACCTCGCCCGCGGCGCTGGTGACCATGCCGGTAGGCTGGCGTTCAAAAAGCTGTACGCCGGCAATGTCTTCGAGATCCTGGATGCGTTTCGTGGCTGCGGAAGGTGCGATGTTCTCGCGTACGGCGGCGCGCCGGATCTGGCGTTCCTCGACGACGGTCAGGAACAGCCGCAATGTGAAAAGGTCTGCCCGGCGGGTCAGGCCGTGCACGCTCAGCGTGCTCATGAGTGTCTCCTGTAGTTCGGGCGATCTCGTGCCGCTCGTGCAGGAGAGGGTATCGCCGGCCCCACTTGAGGTCAATCGGCCCGCATGGGCGGGCCGGATTCACGAGCCGGGCTCACGCACGGGTCAGCTGGACCAGACGATGCCACTTCTCCGCTTCGGCCGCGACGTCCGCGCGCACTGCGGCGGCCGGCATGAAGCCCGGGTCGAGCGCCTGGGCAGTGCAGAACGCCTTGAATTCCTGCGATGCCACGATGACGCCGAACGCGTCGGACAGCTTGCCGATGAGCGCCGCAGGCGTGCCCTTCGGCGCAAAGGCCCACACCGGCGACGTCAGGTCGTAGCCTTCGATGCCGGCCGCCTTGTTCATCGGCGGCGCATCGGGCATCAATGCGGACGGTTGCGCGCTGGTCACGGCCAGCACGCGCAGCTTTCCGGCGCGAATCAGCGGCAGTGCCGCCTGCCCGGCAAAGGCGACCTGCACCTGACCACTGGCCGTTTCGACCATCGCCTGCGCACCGTTCTTGTAGGGGGCATGCGTCATCTGGATACCGCCAATCGCATTCAGCAGCGCACCGCTCATATGCGACGCGGAGCCATCGCCCGCCGAGGCATAGCTGACCGAACGCGGTTCGCGCTTCGTCGCCGCAATGACGTCGCGCACCGTCTTGTATGGGGAATCCGCACCTGTCACCATGACCAGCGCCGTGCTTGCCAGCCGGGCGACGGGCTCGAAATCCTTGACAGGATCGTACGGCGTCTTCTCCAGCCACGGGTTGGTGTAGTGCGCGGAGAATGTGAAGAGCACGGTATATCCGTCGGGTGCTGCCTTTGCCACCACGTCGGTGCCGATCGCGCCACCGGCGCCCGGACGATTTTCGACGACCACCGATTGGCCCCACAGTTTGCTCAACGATACCGAGACCTGGCGTGCCACGAGGTCCGTTGCCGAGCTCGGTGCCACCGGGACGACGAAGCGGACGGGTCGGACCGGGTAGGCTTGCGCGAATCCCTCTCGCGCCCACGGCGCGGCAAGCGCCGGTAGCAGGCAGAGCATCGAACGACGGGTAAGCATGGAGTCTCCTTGTAATCGTCTTTGTAATCTTGGTATGGCCTGCGGCTTATTGTGGGCTCGCGAGCGCGGTTTTCCAGAAGGCCGCCATCTCGCCGACTTCGCGGCTGGCTTCCTCGAGCGTGGTCGGCGCAGGTTGCAAGGCGAGTTGCGTGATCTTCTGCTGCACTGCAGGGTCGGCCAGCGTTTTCCGCAGGGCGGCGTTGAACTGCTGTGCCATGGCCGACGGCAGGCCCTTCGGCGCGAAGAACCCGACGAAGGTCCGGAACTCCAGGCCATCGACGCCGAGTTCCTTGAAGGTCGGGACGTCGGGCAGCAGCTGCGTCCGCGCGGAGCCGGACACCGCGATGACCCTCGCCTTGCCGGAACGGTGGGCGGCGATGGCTTCCGGCATGCCGGTCATGCCGGCTGGCACCTGTCCTGCCAGCACGTTCTGCAACAGCGGTGCGGAGCCGTGGAACGGCACTTCCACCAGGCCGACGCCGGCGTACTTGCCGACCGCTTCGCCGATCGCCTTGGTTGCACCGCCCGCCAGCGGAACGCCGTAGGAGCGCGCATTCGGCTCCTTCCTGATCGCCGCGACGTAGCCCTTGAAGTCCTTGTAGTCGGCGTTCGGGGGAATGATCAGGGTCCAGTAGGTGCGCACCGCCTGCCCCAATGGCACGAAGTCGCTTTGCACGTTGTAGCGGACACCGGGCACCGTCAGGGGCACGATGATCAGCGAATGGTCGACCGCGAGCAGGATTGTCGTTCCGTCCGGTGGTGCGTTCTTCACGAGCTGCGTGCCGACCTGTCCGCTGGCGCCGGGGCGGTTCTCGACGATTACCGTTTGTTTCAGTTCGCTGGACAAGCCAGGTGCCACGATTCTGGCAACGAGGTCGGTGCCGCCACCCGGTGCCTGCGGCACCACGATGCGGATGGTGGACTTGAAAGCCTGGGCCGCGGCCGAGCCTGGCGCGATGGTGCCCAGGGCGATGGAAATGGAGGCAAGCAAGGTGAAAATGCGAGGCATGGGGTCATCCTGTGGAGTGGCGTATCAATGTCCGTCGCGGCGCCACGCTGGCGGACCGCGAAGACCAACGGCGTGGTCAGATGACGGCCTGTGTCCGGAGCGCGTCGAGCTGTTCTGCGTCCATGCGCAGCCAGTGGCTCAGCACCGCATCCGTGTGCTGCCCGAGCCGCGGCGGCAAGCCTGCCTCCGGCTCCGGCACGTCTGACATCTTGATCGGATTGCCGGCGACATGGACCGGTCCCCAGACCGGATCGTCCAGCGTCATCAGCATGTCGCGGGCGGCAACGTGCGGACACTCGAACACGTCCGCAATATCGTTGACCACCGACGCCGGCACGCCGCCGTCGCGCAGCGCCTTCACCGCATCGGCGCGGGTACGCGTGCCGAGCCACGTGTCGACATGCGGGTTGAGCGCATCGCTGTTCTTGCGCCGGGACACGCCGTCGGCAAAGCGCGGATCGTCCGGCAGTTCGGGTTTGCCGATGACGTCGCAAAACCGCTTCCAGATATGCTCGCCAAGCACGGCGATGACGATATAGCCGTCACTGGCGCGGTAAGTCCCGAACGGTGCGGTCACCGCATGCACGCCGGGCGGCGTCGGCGCGCGAAACGCCGAGAACATGGCAATGGAGATCTCGTTCTGGATCAGCGAAGCGTCGTAGAGCGAGATGTCCACCTTCTTGCCGAGACCGGTGCGTTCGCGCTGGTACAGGGCCAGCAAGGCGCCCTGCACGGCGAGAATGCCGCCTTGCAGGTCGGCCAGCGAGAAGCCGAGGTAGGTCGGGCGATCGCCCTGCCGTTCCGGCCGGTACATGAGCCCGCTCAGCGCCTGTCCGACGATGTCGAACGCGGGATAGTCCGTATAGGGGCTCGGCTTCACGTCGGTGTGACCGAAGCCCGAGATGGCGACGTAGATCAGGCGTGGATTGCGTTCCCGCAGCGCGTCATAGCCGACGCCCAGCCGGTCCATCACGCCGGGGCGCAGGTTTTCGACGACGATATCGGCTTCGGCAGCCAGCTCCGTGAAAATGCGCTGGCCTTCGGGATGCTTGAGATCCAGCGTAACGCTCTTCTTGTTCCGGTTCGAGCGCAGGAAGGACAGGCCATGCACGGTCCCGTCCTCCGTGACCTTGACCGGGCTGGTGCTACGCGAAAAGTCGCCGCCTTCGCGCGACTCGACCTTGACGACTTCTGCGCCCGCGTCCGCGAGCCACATGGAGGCGAACGGCCCGGCGATGAAGTTCTCGACGGCCAGCACACGTACGCCGTCCAGCGGGCGCAAGCCGTTTGTGGACATGTTCGACTCCGCATTCATTGCACGACTCCTGCCTGGGTCAGCGCACGGGTCTCGCCGGCATCGATGCCCCAGTCGCACAGCGCCTCCGCCGTGTGCGCGCCGGGTACTGCCGGCCCCCGACGCAACGCCGGGCGCGTGCGGCTGAAGCGCGGCGCCGGAGCGGGCTGCACGATGCCGTCGAGTTCGACGAACGTGCCGCGCGCGACGTTGTGCGGGTGATGGGGGGCCTCCGCCAGCGACAGCACCGGGGCCAGGCATACGTCGGTGCCCTTGACGAGTTCGCACCATTCGTCGCGCGTTCTCTCGCGGAACGCTTGCGTGAACTTCGCGCGCAGAACGGGCCAGCCTTCCTTGTCGTGCTGGTCGGGCAGCGTTTCACCGGTGAGGCCGAGCAGTTCCAGCGTCTGCTTGTAGAAGCGTGCCTCGTTCGAGGCGAGCGAAACATGGCGGCCGTCGCTCGTTTCATAGACGCTGTACCACGGGGCGCCGGAGTCGAGCCGGTTATCGCCGCGCCGGTCGGTCCAGGCACCGGCCGCGAACATGCCATAGATCAGCGTCATCAGATGGGCGGAGCCGTCGACCATGGCGGCATCGACAACCTGGCCGCGTCCCGACCGCGTGGCTTCGAGCATGGCGCAGACCATGCCGAAGGCGAGGTACATCGCCCCGCCGCCGAAGTCCCCGACGAGGTTTAGCGGTGGCAGCGGCGGACCGTCGCGTTCGCCGATGGCATGCAGCGCACCGCTCAGGGAGATGTAGTTCATGTCATGGCCCGGCGCCTGCGCCAACGGCCCGTCTTGTCCCCACCCCGTCATGCGGCCGTACACGAGCCGCGGATTGCGAGCGAGCAGATCCTCTGGTCCGATGCCGAGCCGCTCCGCTACGCCGGGGCGGAAACCCTCCAGCGCTGCATCCGCCGAAGCGGTCAGTCGGTGCACGAGATCGATGGCTTCCGGCCGCTTCAGGTCGATGGCCACGGAACGGCGGCCGCGATGCAGCAGGTTGAAGCGATGGTCCATATGGACGCCGCTGTCGGACGGCACGATGCGGTCGAGGCGCAACACGTCCGCCCCCATATCGGCCAGCAGCATGGCGCAGAAGGGGCCTGGACCGATGCCGCCCAGTTCGATGATTTTCAGACCGGCCAGCGGGCCGGTACCTGCCTTCTCGTTCAACGTTGCCTCCTGAATTGCATTCTTGCCGGCGCCTCGGGGTATTGGGGGGGGCCGGTTGTGCAGAAATGCTAGGAGTCCGGCGGGTTCCGGCTCAAGTGGCAAATCGTGACCGCCGTGTTCCCCATTGGAGAACACCGGCCTTCCATCCGGTGTGTTCGCAGAACACGACGCGCGTGTTCGCCAGTGACCGCTTGAGCGCAAGCGGGCCGGGCCTCTAGCATCGGTTCGGAGCGAAAGCACAACTCAAGGCGGAGACATCGATGGAAGCAGCATGGCAATCGTACGACGTGGCATGGCGCCCGGACCCGGAGGCCGCGCAGGCCAGCACACTGGCGGCCTTCATGCGCAGCGTCGGCATCGAGCGCGCCGACCCGGATGGATACCGGCAACTACTGGATTTCGCCGCCGCGCAGCCTCAAGACTTCTGGAACGCGCTGATCCGCCACATGGATCTGCGCTTCTACCAGCCCTACGACGCGGTCATGGACACCAGCGAAGGCGTCGAGTGGACGAAGTGGTGCAAAGGCGGCACGACCAACGCCGTCCTCAACTGCCTGGACCGCTACAGCGGCACGGCGCGCGACCAACAGGAAGCGGTGGTGTGGGAAGGCGAAGACGGCGATGTGCGCCGCTGGACCTATGCCGAACTCGACGCCCAGACGAGCCGCCTTGCCGCCGGATTGCGCCAGATCGGCTGCCAGCCCGGTGACGTGATCGGCGTCTATATGCCGATGGTGCCCGAAGCCGCCGCGGCGCTGCTGGCCATCGCCAAGATCGGCGGTGTGGTGCTGCCGCTGTTCTCGGGGTTCGGCGCCCATGCTGTTGCGGGCCGCCTGCGCGACAGCGGCGCCGTTGCGGTCCTGACGGCAGATGCGAGCACGCGGCGCGGCAAGGCCAGTCCGATGAAGCAGACCGTGGATGCCGCGCGCGCGGAGGTGCCGACGCTCAAGCACGTGGTGGTGCTGAGGAATCGCGGTATCGACGTAGCCTGGCAGGATGGCGTCGACCACTGGTGGCATGAACTGACTGAAGGGCAACCCGACGACGCGCCCACTACCGAGATGCCGGCCGAGGCACCGATGATGCTGATGTACACCTCGGGCACCACTGGCAAGCCCAAGGGCACCGTGCACTCGCATTGCGGCTTCATCGCCAAGCTCGCGCTCGACATGGGTTTGTGCGCCGACGTGCGCGCCGGGGATCGCTTGATGTGGCTGAGCGACATGGGCTGGCTGGTGGGCCCGATGCTGATCTACGGCACCACGCTGCTCGGCGGCACCATGGTGATGGCCGAGGGCGCGCATGACTTTCCCGACAAGGGGCGCTTCTGGCGCCTGATGGAACAGCATCGCGTCACGGTACTTGGCATTGCACCGACCATTGTGCGCAGCTTCATGTCGGTGGGCGGCGCGGACATCGAGAAATACGATCTGTCGGCACTGCGCCTTGCGCTGTCGACCGGCGAAGCGTGGACCATTGATGCGTGGCGCTGGATGTTCGAGCGCGTCTGCGGCGGGACGCGACCGATCATTAACTATTCGGGCGGCACGGAAGTCGGTGGCGGCATCGTCACGGGCACCGTGATCCATCCGCTCAAGCCGTGCGCGTTCGCCGGGCCGGTGCCGGGCATGGGCGCGGATATTGTCGACGAGCACGGCAAATCGGTCGGACCCGGGGGTACGGGTGAACTGGCCCTGCGTTCATCATCGATCGGTCTCACACGTGGCCTGTGGCACGACCGCCAACGCTATCTCGACAGCTACTGGAGCCGCGTGCCAGGCGTATGGATGCATGGCGACCGTGCCGCGATCGACGAGGATGGCTACTGGTATGTGCTGGGCCGCTCGGACGACACGCTCAAGGTGGCAGGCAAGCGCACCGGGCCGTCGGAGATCGAGACGCTGGTGATGGCCACCGGCAAGGTGGCGGAGGTGGCGGCCATCGGCATGCCGGATCCGGTCAAGGGCGAGACGGTGGGCCTCGTGGTCACGCCGATGCCGGGCACCGCACCGGACGAGACGACGCGCAAGGTGTTGTCGGACTCGGTTGTGGCCGGCTTGGGCACTGCGTTCCGCCCCACTACTGTCCTGTTCGTCGCCGACCTGCCCAAGACCCGCAACATGAAGATCATGCGCCGCGCCGTGCGCGCGGCCTGCCTGGGGCTGGATGCGGGCGACCTGTCCTCGCTCGCCAATCCCGAAGCACTGGACGTCATCGCACAGTCGGCCCGGACCGCCGGCCTTGCGCATGCCGTGGAGAAGCCATGAAACAACCATACGAAGACATCCTCCTCGAAGTCTCCGGACGTGTCGCCACCATCACCATCAACCGGCCGAAGGTCATGAACGCGATGCGTTCGCAGACGGTGGACGAACTGATCGACGCCATCAGCAGCTCGGGGTGGGACCGCGCCATCGGCGTGATCGTGCTCACGGGCGCCGGCGACAAGGCGTTCTGCACCGGCGGTGACCAGAGCGCGCACAACGGCCAGTACAGCGGGCGCGGCACCATCGGCATGCAGATCGAAGCGCTGCAGTCCGCCATTCGCGACGTGCCAAAGCCAGTGATCGCCCGCGTGCAGGGCTATGCGATCGGCGGCGGCAATGTGCTGGCGACGATCTGCGATCTCACCATCGCCGGCGAATCGGCGACGTTCGGGCAGGTCGGTCCGCGCGTTGGCTCGGTGGATCCGGGGTTCGGCACGGCCTATCTCGCGCGCATCGTCGGCGAGAAGAAGGCGCGCGAGATCTGGTACCTGTGCAAGCGGTATCCCGCGCGCGAAGCGCAGGCCATGGGCCTCGTCAATGCCGTGGTGCCCGATGACAAGCTCGATGCGGAAGTTGCCGACTGGTGCAGCCGCATTCTCGAACACAGCCCGTCCGCGCTGGCGATCGCCAAGCGCTCGTTCAACGCCGACAGCGAGAGCATCCGCGGCATCAGCTGGATGGGGATGCAGACGGTCTCCTACATGTACGACACCGAGGAATCGCGTGAGGGTGTGCGCGCATTTCTGGAGAAGCGGCCGCCGGATTTCCGTCGGTATGCGAAGTAATCCCCGCCGAAACGAATGGAATCATCGAAGGAGACAAATATGAGCCACCGCGCAATGAAGCCGGCACGATCGCTGTTGTTCGTGCCCGGCAATAAGCCTGACTGGATCGAGAAGTCGATCGCTGCCAAGGCGGATGCCCTGATCCTGGATCTCGAAGACAGCGTACCGCCCGACCTGAAGGTGGAGGCGCGCGGCATCGTGCGCGCGAAGCTCGCGTGGCTTGCCGCGCAGAACCAGCGCATCTACGTGCGGATCAACCGTTCGCCGCATCTGTACGACTTCGAGGACATCCTTGCGGTGGTCAGCCCGCACGTCGAGGGCATCGTGATCTCGAAGCCATGCGGGCCCGAGGACGTCGACTGCGTCTCGATGATGCTGTCCGAGGCCGAGTACCGCAACGGCGTGGAAGCGGGCACGACGAAGGTGATCCCGCTGCTCGAAACTGCGCGCTCGCTCGAACTGGCCTACGAGATCGCGAAGCGCGACCGTGTGGGCGCCATCTGCGGTGCTACCGCAAAGAACGCGGATGTAGCGCGCGCACTGGGTTACGAGTGGACGCCGGGCGGCCGTGAAAGCCTGACCTTCAAGTCGCGCGCGGTGATGGCCGCACGCGCCGCCGGCAAGCTGTCGATCGGCGGCGTCTGGCAGCAGGTGAGAGACCTCGAAGGACAGAAGCAATCGTCGCTGCTCGACCGCAATCTCGGGATGACCGGCGAACTGGCGCTCCATCCCTCGAATGTCGCGACGATCAACGAGGTCTACACCCCATCGCCCGAGGCCGTTGCCTATTACGAAGGCATGATCGTGGCGCTCGACCAGGCGCAGGCGACCGGCCGTGCCTCCTGCATCTATGACGGCGAACACATCGACATCGCCCACGTCAAGACCGCGCGCGAGATCGTCGCGCTCGCCAGATCTTTCAACGCCTGACTTTTTCCCGGAGACATCAAATGGCTGGACTCTATTTCGAGGATTGCACCGAAGGCCTCGTGGTCGAACACGCGATCCGTCGCACGGTGACCGAAACCGACAACGTGCTGTTCTCGGCCCTGACCTACAACTGCGCGCCGCTGCACATCGATGCGGAATACAGCAAGGACTCGATCTACGGCCAGCGCCTGGTCAACAGCATGTTCCTGCTGGCGCTGGTGGCAGGTGTCACGGTGTACGAGACCACGCTGGGCACCACGCTGGGCAACCTGGGCTTCCAGGAGATCAAGTTCCCGAAGCCGACTTTCCATGGCGATACCATCCGCGTGCGCACTGAGATCGTGAATGCGCGTCTGTCGAAGAGCCGCACCGACTCCGGCATCGTGACGTTCCGCCATGTCGGCCTGAACCAGCGCGACGAAGAGGTTTGCGTGGCCGTCCGTACCGGGCTGATGAAGGTGCGTCCGAAGCAATGAGGTGGCCGGAGACTTGAAATGGATACGCAGGAGCTTGCGGTGCTGCCGGAAATGCGGATGGTGTAGGGGGTATGGGCTCCATGGGTTCCCTGGCTAAAAGACAACTGGCTCGGGAACCGCTTTGGGGACCACCTTGTGGTGGTCTCATTTTTTTTGGTTCTTCGACGTATTGTGGGGGTGTCGTTCTTGGCTGGCGGCGCGGTTTCGCCGGCGTAGCCGGCGAGTCACTTTTTGTCCGAGCGACAAAAAGTAACCAAAAAGCGCGTCGTTGCCGCTGGCCATCAATTCCACGGTGGCAGTGGTTCAAACGGCTTTGGACGCCTGCGATGGTGGTCGGCCGTTCCAACCTGCTAACGCTATGTGAGTCAGAACCTGTGCCTGACGCGGCACGACTTTTGGACGATCCCCAAGACGGACTCGGGTACAGCGTTCCAATACGGTCAGTGGTGGGACGCCTTCGGCTGCGCTGCGCGCACGTCGTCGTCTGGACGCAAGCTCATCAACGTGGCTGGCGCACGAATCCCGATCTCAGTTCCCGTTCCTGATGTCCTGCCTCTACGCGCATGCAATGCGCCCGAGGCTTCGTCACTGAGGCGAAGTTAGGACTAGACCTCAGCGGTCTTACTCCGAGCCGCGCGTAGCGCAGCCGTAGGCGTCCCCGTGAGAGCGATATTAGAAGGGACCACTCCGTAATCCGGGTTCGCTCGTACGCGCTGTCCCATCCTAATCATCTACGCGGCAGGCAGTCTAGCGGTCCTCTGATGCAACAATGGCATTGGGCTCTCGATTGACCACGTAAACGCGCTTTTGCCTCCTTTTGTCGCTCGGACAAAAGGAGGTCGCCGGCTACGCCGGCGAAACAGCCGCGCCAGCGAAGAGCGATAACCAAGCCCCCAACGAAAAGCCCCGCCGGCCCCCCCATGCACGTGCCTACCGTCGTGCGGCGTACAGGCTACTGCGGGCCCTGATGTCTCGAAGAGAATCCGACGCCTTTCCCCGAAGCCATGACTGGCAGGAATAGTCAGGGAATGAATTGAATTAGACAGGCGTGGGGCGAGATGCGATGCTTGTTTCCAAGCCGCGCCGCAGTCGCGACGCCTTCTCTGGCACCTCGATAGTCGGGACCACCGCGGGCACTATCGGGCGACCAGCTCCTACAGGAAGAGACAAATGCAATCATCGACCCACCTCGGGCCGGCGACCTCGTTCGCCCCGGAAAATTCCTTCGACGCGGTGATCATCGGCGCCGGCTTCTCCGGCCTTTACATGCTGCACCGTTTGCGCGAACAAGGCCTGCGCGCGCGCGTCTATGAGGTGGGTGACGATGTCGGCGGCGTGTGGTACTGGAACCGGTACCCGGGCGCCAAGTGCGATGTCGAAAGCATTTACTACAACTACACGTTCTCGGAAGCGTTGTTGAAGGAATGGACGTGGACGACACGCTATGCGGACCAGCCCTCCATTCTGCGATACCTGAATCACGTCGCGGACCGCTTCGAACTGCGGCGCGACATCCAGTTCCGCACGCGGATTACCGCAGCGCACTACGACGAAGCCACCGCGCGCTGGGTCGTGCACGCCGACAATGGACAGACCGTGGCAGCGCGGTACCTGATCTCCGGCGCGGGCTGCCTGTCATCCACCAATACGCCACCGTTCAGTGGCCAGGACCAGTTCAAGGGTCCGCAACTCCATACCGGTCAGTGGCCGCATGAGCCGGTGGATTTTCGCGGCAAGCGTGTCGGTGTGATCGGCACCGGCTCCAGCGGCATCCAGGCGATACCGGAGATTGCGAAGGAAGCCGGACATCTCTACGTTTTCCAGCGCACGCCACACTACTCGACCCCTGCCGGGAATCGCGCGCATGCCGCGGAGTTTCTCGACGAAACACGCGAGAGGTACCCGCAGATCCGGCAGCACATGCGCGAGTCCTCGAACGGGGTTGCCAAGGAAGTCCGGCGCGATTCGGCCCTGAAGGACACTGAGGATGGACGCGCGGCGCGGTACGAGCAGGCCTGGCAGGACGGCGGCACCCTGCTGGCCGCCTATGGCGATCTGCTGACCAATGCTGATGCGAATGCCACGGCCGGCGAGTTTATCCGCGAGAAGATCCGCGACACCGTCAAGGATCCGGCCGTCGCGGAACTGCTGCTGCCGCGCTACATGTATGGCTGCAAGCGACCGGTGCTGGATTCGGGGTACTACGAGACGTTCAACCGTGACAACGTCACGCTGGTCGACGTCAAGTCGGACCCGATCGAGGGCATCACCGCAGCGGGGGTCAAGACGGGCAGCCGAGAGTATCCCCTGGACATGATCGTGTTCGCCACCGGCTACGATGCCATGACCGGCGCGCTGTTCCGCATCGACCTGCGCGGGCGCGACGGCATTTCGCTGCGCGAGAAGTGGCAGGACGGCGCCGCCATCCGCACCTATCTTGGCGTTGCCACGGCCGGTTTCCCGAACTTCTTCATGATCACGGGGCCGGAGAGTCCGTCGGTGCTGAGCAATATGGTGATCTCCATCGAGCAGCATGTCGAATGGATTTCCGACTGCATCCGGCATGCGGAACAACGCGGATGTATGGCGGTCGAGGCCGACTCGCAGGCCGAAGCCGAGTGGAGCCGCCATTGCAAGGAGGTCGCGGACACCACGCTGCTTCCGCAGGGGGAATCCTGGTACACCGGCGCGAATATCCCGGGCAAGCAGCGTTCATTCCCGATCTATCTCGGTGGCGTGGGCGCATTCCGCAAGCACTGCGACGGCGTCAGCGCGCGCGGATACGAGGGTTTCATCCTGACGCCGCAAGCTGCCAAGGCGGCCTGATGGGGCGGGGGCGGCCGGACACCCTGTCCGGCCCTGCGAATTCACCATTCTTCTGATTCACCGGACATGGCACTCGATCCTCAAGCCAGGGCTATCCTCGACTTGATTGCGGCCTCAGGCAATCCGCCCGTACACCAGCGCGATCTGCAGGATGCGCGCGCGACTTTCAATCTCAAGCCGCTGGCCGGGCCGGCGCCGGATGTGGCGCGCGTGGAAGACCGGTTCATTCCCGTCGCGGATGGCAGCATTCCGGTTCGCATCTATACGCCAGTCGGCGGTGATGGCCGGCAGCGTTTGCCGGTGCTGGTCTACTTCCACGGCGGCGGCTGGGTGCTTGGCGACCTCGACGCTGTCGACATCCCATGCCGACACCTGTCGAACCGTGCGGACTGCATCGTCGCCTCGGTGCAATACCGCAAGGCGCCCGAGCAAAAATTCCCGACTGCCGCCGAGGACGCATTCGCCGCGGTGCGTTGGGTGCACGACCATGCGGACGAACTCCATGCCGATCCCGCTCGCATCGCCGTCGGCGGTGACAGCGCGGGCGGGAACCTTGCAGCGGTTAGTGCGCTGATGCACCGCGACCGGGGCGGCGTGGCGCTGTGCTGCCAGCTCCTGATCTACCCGGTCACGGACCATGACTTCGGCACCAGCTCCTATCGCGAGAATGCCGAGGGCTATCTGCTGGCGCGCGACGACATGCGTTGGTTCTGGCGCCAGTACTTGCCGGAGGGCAATGATGGCCATGATCCCTACGCATCCCCTCTACGTGCCCACAGCCTGTCAGGGCTTCCGCCGGCGCTTGTGATTACCGCTGGCTTCGACCCGCTGCGCGATGAAGGCGCCGCCTATGCCGAGCGTCTCGACGCGAGCGGCGTGCGGGTTCGCCATGTCCGATATGACAGCATGATCCACGGCTTCTTCTGGATGCCCGGCGCGCTGGCGCAGGCGCGCGACGCCTACGAGGCTTGCGCCGATACGCTGCGCGAAGCCTTTGCGATGCGCTGACGCGCCATCACACGACGAACACTGGAAGGAGAGCCACACATGCGACTCATGGACAAGGTGGTGTTGATCACGGGAAGCGGAAACGGCATTGGACGCGACGCTGCGCTGCGCTTCGCGCAGGAAGGCGCCATCGTCGTCGCGACGGATGTCAGCCTCGAAGCAGCGGCGGCGACCGCGGCTGCCGTGCGCGAGGCAGGTGGCCGCAGCACGGCTCGCAAGCTCGATGTGCGCAGCGAGGCAGACTGGAAAGCGGTGGCGGATGAAGCCGTGTGCGAGCACGGTCGCGTCGAAGTCCTGCTCAACAACGCCGGAATTTTCATGATTCGCCCGCTCGCCGAGACGATGCTGGACGAGTGGAATCTCGTGATGGCCGTCAACTCGACCGGTGTGTTCCTCGGCATGCGCGAGATCGTACCGCGCATGGCGGCGAGGGGCGGCGGCTCGGTGATCAACATGTCGTCGCTCGCCGGCCTGATCGGCGCCGCCGGGCACACGCTCTATGGCGCGAGCAAAGGTGCGGTACGCACGATGACGAAGGATGTGGCTATCGAGTACGCGGCGCGGCACGTACGCGTCAACTCGGTGCATCCCGGCCTGATCGACACAGGCATGGCGGACTACGCTGCGCAGACCCTCGGCCGTGACAAGACCGCCATCGCACAGGGGTTGCCGATGGGGCGGCTTGGCAACGTGGGCGACGTCACGGCCATGCTGGTTTTCCTCGCGTCGGACGAATCGAGCTACATCACTGGTGCCGAGATGGTGATCGACGGCGGCCGATTCGCGCAATAGCGCTACGGTCAAGCAGGATCGGCACGAATAATCGACGCCTGGCGCGGGACGCGCCAGGCGATCAGGAGGGAACATGAAACTTCAAGGCAAGGTTGCCATTGTCACGGGCGGCGCCAGCGGCATTGGCGAGGCGACGGTACGCGAATTCGTGCGCGAGGGCGCAAGAGTCGTCATTGCGGATGTGTCGGATGCCGGTGCACAGTTGTCGCAGGAACTGAACGACGCGGGCTTCGACACGGCATTCGCCCGTGCAGATGTGAGTGACGAAGCACAGGTCATCAAGATGGTGGCGCTCGCCGCGCAGCGATTCGGCCGGCTCGACATCATGGTCGCCAACGCCGGCATCGGTGCGCCCGGCATGAACATAGCCGAGATGCCGCTCGAACACTGGCGGCGCACCATCGACATCAATCTGACCGGCGTCTTTCTCAGCAACAAGCACGCGATCGCGCGGATGCAGCAACAGGGGCAGGGTGGCGCGATCGTCAATGTCGCCTCGGTTCTCGGACACGTGGGCGCCCCCAACGCGGCGCATTACACCGCGTCGAAGGGGGGCGTGGTCAATATCACAAGGTCGCTTGGTGTCTCGCATGCGCGCGAAGGTATTCGCGTGAACGCGGTCTGCCCCGGCTTCATCGATACGCCCATGCTGGGCCCGTCGGGCACGCCGACACGCGAGCACTATATCGCCGCACATCCCATTGGGCGGCTGGGCCGCGCCGAGGAGATTGCGCAGGCGATCCGGTTCCTTGCCAGCGACGACGCATCGTTCGTGGCAGGTACCAGCTTGCTGGTGGATGGCGGCTACACCGCCCAATAGAACAAAGCGGGTGTCCCGCGACGACACTCGTCAGCATGAAGGAGACAACAATATGAAACAGGAATACGACTACATCGTGGTCGGCGCGGGATCCGCCGGGTGCGCGGTGGCAGGACGGCTGGCAGACAGCAAAGTGGGCACGGTCGCGCTGCTCGAGTGCGGAGGAAGCGACTTCAATCGCGCCATCACCATCCCCATCGGATTCGCCTCGACGGTGCCAAAGGCAGGCCCGTTCAACTACGGCTACGTCACCGAGCCCCAACCGGCACTGAATGGCCGACGGGGCTACCAGCCGCGCGGTCGCGGCCTCGGCGGCACTTCATCGATTAACGGCATGATCTACATCCGTGGCGTGGCTTCGGACTACGATCGCTGGGCGGCGGCCGGTTGCGAAGGCTGGGGCTGGGGCGACGTGCTGCCGTACTTCAAGCGGGCGGAATGCAACGAGCGCCTGGGGGGCAGCGCGGAAGATGCGTTGCATGGCGGCCAGGGCCCGCTTCATGTCGTGGATACGCGCTCCACCAACCCCTTCGACCGGCGCTTCCTTCAGGCGGCCGAATGCGCGGGACTGCGCTACAACGCAGACTTCAACGGTCCCGAGCAGGAGGGCGTGGGCTTTTATCAGCGCACGCAGCGCGACGGCGAGCGCTGGAACGCCGCGCGCGCCTATCTGCATCGAGGCAATCCGCAGTCGGTCAACGGCGGTCGCGACAACCTCGATGTGCTGACAAACAGCCAGGTGCTGCGCGTCCTGTTTGCAGGCAAGCGTGCGGTCGGCGTGGTGGTGACGCGCGATGGTCAGGAATACACGATCCGGGCGCGACGGGAAATCATCCTCAGCGGTGGCACGTTCGGCTCCGCACAGTTGCTGATGGTCTCGGGCGTGGGCCCGGCCGCGCACCTGAGGTCGCATGGCATTGCTGTCGTCCACGACGCCCCGGGCGTTGGCCAGAACCTTCAGGAACACCCCAATGTGAAGCTCCAGCAGCGCGTGTTCAGCACTGACCTGTACGCCGCCAGCTTGCGCGGCGGAATTCGCCTGCTCGGCGAATGGAGGCGCTACAAGCGCGAACGCTTCGGCATGTTCGCATCGAATATTGCTGAGACCGGTGCCTTCTTCAAGACCGACCCTGCGCTCTCCGATCCGGATATCCAGTTGCATTTTTCCACCACGCTCAACGATCCGGCGGCCCGGCGGTTGCACGGCTACAGCCTGAACGTGTGCGTGCTGCGGCCGCACACGCGCGGACAAGTGCTGCTGGCCTCGCCGGACGCACGGACGGCGCCGGTCATCGATCAGAACCTGATGGCCGACGCGCGCGACATGGACACCATGCTGGCAGGACTGCGCGTTGCACGCCGCATCCTTGACCAGTCGCCGCTCGCTCGTCTTGGCGCGACGGCGCACAACCATGCAGCGCTGCGATTCGATGGCACCGATGACGAGGCGGCGCGCGCGTTCATCCGCAAATACACCGACATCGTCTTTCACCCTGTCGGCACGTGCCGCATGGGCGGCGACTCCGCTTCAGTGGTCGATCCGCAACTGCGCGTGCGCGGCGTGGAGGGCCTGCGCGTTGCCGATGCCTCGGTCATGCCTGACCTGATCGGCGGAAACACCAATGCCCCGTCGATCATGATTGGCGAGAAAGCGGCCGACCTCGTTGGCGGAAGCGACCGCCCGCAAGGCCAGGCACTCGCATCTGTCTGGACAAGCGCCCACGGTCAGGCTGGCACGCCGGGCGGGGCTACAGGCCGCCCGGTTCCCGTGACCACCAACGCATGACCAAGACGACCACGACAACCAGGAGGAGTGCCGGCATGCACCACCTAGACCAGTATTACATCGACGGCCAATGGGTCGCGCCAGTCGCCGGCGGCACCACGATGGAAATCGTCAACCCCGCCACCGAAGGCGTGATAGGCACGCTCGCCCTGGGCACCACGGCGGACGTCGACCGTGCGGTGGCCGCCGCACGCGCCGCCTTCCTGACGTGGTCGGCCACGAGCCGCGAGGAGCGCCTGGCCGTGCTCACGCGCATCATCGAGGTGTACAAGACTCGCATGGAGGAGATGGGCGTCGCCATTCACGAGGCGATCGGCGCCCCGCTGTGGCTGGCGAAGAGCAACCACGTCCAGCTCGGCGCGCAGTTCCTGGCCTCGGCCGTGGCGGCACTGAAGGAAATGACGTTCAGCAAGACGGCCGGAAAGACGGAAGTGGTCAGCGAGGCCATCGGCGTGGCGGCGCTCATCACGCCGTGGAACTGGCCGGCCGCCACCGTGGCGGGCAAGGTCGGCTACGCGCTGGCCGCCGGTTGTACGGTTGTGCTCAAACCGTCGGAAGTGTCGCCGCTCGACGCGCGCATCTTCGCCGAGGTCATCCACGCCGCCGGCGTACCGGCGGGCGTGTTCAATATGGTCTATGGCGAAGGCCCGGTGGTTGGTGCGGCGCTGGCGCGTCACCCCGACGTCGACGTGATCTCCATCACGGGTTCTACTCGCGCCGGCTGCCAGGTGGCCGCGGATGCCGCACCCACAGTAAAGCGCGTGCTGCAGGAACTTGGTGGCAAGTCGCCCAACGTGATCCTTGATGACGCCAACCTGAAGACGGCCGTCTCTGACGGCGTCATCAGCGTGATGATCAACTCGGGCCAGACCTGCGTGGCGCCCACGCGCATGCTGGTACCGCGCCACCTGATGGAACAGGCCGTGGCGATTGCGGGCGCAACGGCCTCGGCGCTGAAATGCGGCGATCCCACGCAGCCGGACACCAAGGTCGGCGCGGTCGCCAATCGCGCGCAATTCGAGAAGATCCGGCGCCTGATCGCCACCGGGATCGAGGAAGGCGCGCAATTGGTGGCTGGCGGTACGGACCTGCCGGAGGGCGTGAAAAAGGGCCACTTCGTGCGCCCCACCGTGTTCTCCCTTGCTGACAACCAGGCGACGATCGCGCGCGAAGAAATCTTCGGCCCGGTGCTCGCGATGATTCCCTACGACTCGGAGGAGGAAGCGATCGCCATCGCCAACGACACCGAATACGGGCTGGCCGCCTATATCCAGTCAACCGACGCTGCCCGCGCGCGCCGCGTGGCGGGCCGGCTGCGAGCGGGATCGGTGCGCATCAATGGCGCTGCGGCCGACCTGAGCGCGCCATTCGGCGGCTACAAGCGTTCGGGCAACGGACGCGAACTGGGTATCCACGGCCTGTCGGAATTCCTGGAGCTCAAGGCGATCGCAGGCTGAGCTCGGAAATATCCAAAACCCTCAAGTCGAAAGGTTGGCCATATGATCAGGGCATTTCTGTTTCTGTCCGTTGCTTTCCTGTCTGCCATTCCGGGGTATGCGCAGAGCCGGACTTCCGGTGAACTGTCGCGCAGAGTGCTTGAGCGGCGAGCCATCGAGGCGATCAACTGGGGAATGCCCGCCGTCAACTATGACGTGATGCTTCAGGCGATGATTGGAAGCGCCAAGGGCAGGCCTAACCAGGTGCTTTACTGGTCCGGCCTTCCCGGTTGGCGAAACCAGACGCTCACGCCCAATCCCGACGTGATCTATGCGATGCCGTTCTTCAACACCACGGACGTCGGGCCGATGGTGCTTGAGATTCCTCCTGCGGACGGCGGCTCCATTACGGGGACGATCATGGATGGATGGCAGTCCGCGTTGGAGGATGTAGGGCCGGCCGGTGTCGACAAGGGAAAAGGCGGAAAGTATCTGATTCTGCCACCGGGATATGAGGGGGCCATCCCCGAGGGCTATATCGCCTTGCCTTCGATGACCTATCAGGGGTATGCCCTCCTTCGATCCAATCCGGAAAGCGCGAGCGAGGCCGATGTCGCCAAGGCCGTCGCCTATGCCAGGCGCGTGAGGTTCTATCCGTTATCACTGGCCGGCACCGAACCGCGAACGATCTTTGTGGACGCGATGGATGTTGTGTTCGATGCCACGATTCCCTATGACATCCGCTTCTTCGAATCGCTCAACCGGATCGTTCAGGCCGAGCCTTGGCTATCGCGCGACAAGGTAATGATCGACATGCTCAAGTCGATCGGTATCGAGAAAGGCAAGCCATTCGAACCGGATGCCGCAACGCGAGAGGTCTTGAACTCGGCTGCCGGCGAAGCTCGCCAGTGGCTGGATGAACGTCATGAATCGGGTTTCCCAAGATTTTATGACCGCCATCAGTGGACGATTCCCGCCTCACCGGAATTGGCGAAGACATTTGCCACGTTCTATGAAGCGCCGAATGTCTATTCGGTCGACGGGCGTGGATTGTTTGGGACTTATGCTTTTAGCTCAATCAAGCATAGGGGAGTCGGTCAATTTTATTTGATGTCGACAAAAGATGGCGACGGTCACGCCCTTGACGGCGGCCGAAGCTATCGACTGCGCGTGCCGGCGAATGTACCGGTGAGGCTCTATTGGTCGGCAGCGTTGTACGACCGGGCGACTCATGCGCCAATTCGTCATGCGAAGGTCGTCAGCCGTTCGTCGTTGAGCTTGGGATTGCAAAAGAACAGCGACGGTTCGGTGGACATCTATTTCGGCCCCGTTGCGCCGAAGGGAAAGGAGGGGAACTGGGCGCCCACAAGTTCCGCTGGAAGATTCGAGGTCATTTTCCGCTTCTTCGGGCCGGAGAAGTCGCTGCTCGATAAGACGTGGGTGTTGCCGGACATTGAGAAGGTGAACTGAGGGAGACCCGGAATGGCAAACTCTGCTATGCGATGTGCCGCTGCGGTGGCAACGCTTACGGCATTGACGGCGCCTGCGCATTCGGCAAACAGCCCGGTCGTGGTCACTGCGGAGAACTTCGCGCGCGCCGAGAGCGATACGTATTTCAAGATGCTGGTCGATCGCGGCGGCTTCGGCAAGTTTTCCCATCGCCGCGATTTGCCGCTTGAGGGGACAGGCGTACGACCCAATCGCGATACGCTCTATTCTCTCGGTGTGTTCGATCTGGAAGCGGGGCCGGTCACGATCACGATTCCGGAGAGCGGCAAGCGCTTCATATCCTTACAGGCGACGGACGAAGATCACTACGTCTACGGCGTTGACTACAGCGCCGGCGCCCATACCTACACAAGGGACAAGGTCGGGACCCGTTACATGATGGCGGCCGTCCGCATTTTCGTGGACCCGAACGATGCTGCCGACATGGACCGCGGTCGCGCGTTGCAGGATCAGATCAAGGTATCGCAGCCTGGTGGTCCCGGAACGTTCGCACCACCCACCTGGGATCAGGCGAGTCAGAAGAAAATTCGCGACGCCCTGATGATTCTGGGTGAGACTCTGCCCGATTGGCGGGGAGCCGGCGGACGAAGGGGAGAAGTTGATCCGGTCCGGCATCTGATCGTCAGTGCGACGGGCTGGGGATTGGCTCCCGACAGGGATGCAATCTATCTGAACTTTACGCCGCCTCGAAATGATGGCCAATTCGTTTATCGGCTCACCATTCCGGCGAACGTACCTGTGGGTGCCTTTTGGTCCATCAGCTTGTACAACAATCAGGGGCGTTTCGAGAAGAATCAATATGGCGTCTACACCATCAACAATGTGACGGCCAAAAAGAGCGCGGACGGATCCGTCGCCGTCCAGTTTGGCGGGTGCGATGGCAAGACTTCAAACTGTCTGCCCACCATGAGCGGATGGAACTATATCGTCCGCCTCTATCGTCCGGGCCCGGAGGTTCTCGATGGAAGCTGGAAGTTCCCCGAAGCCAGGCTGGTGAATTGACGGGTAGATCGTCGAGCCCGATGGGCAGACTCGCCATCCGGGGAAGTACAATCCCGCCGGAGAGCCTCTCACACGAAGGGATTCAGCATGGACAGCAGACTTGCGCACGCGGTAGCTGTGGGGCGGCACGGCACGATTTCCCGAGCCGCCGAGGCCTTGCATCTGTCGCAATCCGCCGTCACCAAGAGCATTGCGGACCTGGAGCGCCAGCTTGGTTATCAGCTCTTCAACCGCTCGGTCCGCGGCGTCACGCCAACCGACGCGGGTCGACTCTTCCTCGAACGCGCGCAGCGCATCATCGCCGACACGGCGGAACTGCTGGGCGGGCAAAGTATCGCCGACCCGTATGCTGGCGTGCTGCGCATCGGTGTGTTTCCCGGCACGCTTGAATGGATCCTCATGCAGCCACTGCAATGGCTGGTGAGTCGACACCCGTCGGTGCGACTCGACCTGGTCACCGGCAACAAAGTGCAGTCCCTTCGTATGCTGGAACGTGGCGATGTGGATATAGCGATAAGCATTGAACCCGTCTTCGAAGGACGAGCGCAACTTCACTACGAACGTTTTGGATCGCTCGAGCCGCTCGCATTCGTGCGACGTGACCATCCGGTGCTGAACACCGCCGCTCCCGTCAACATCGCTGAGTATCCGCTCGTTCTGCCAACCGAGGTGTGGGAAGAACAGGCGCTGAGGCAACTGGAGTCCAGCTACGGCGGCGATCTTGACACGCAATGCCACAAGATCGCCAATTTTCCCCTCGCATGCAAAGTCGTCGAGGCCAGCGATGCCATCGGCCTGGTTGACAAGGGTTTTGCGGAAACGGCCTACTTTCGCCAGCGCTTCAGCATTCTGGCAGGGTTTCAGCTACCCAAGAGGGAAGTTTGCTGGGCCGTGCCCAAGCAATGGACGGTCAAGCCAGCCGCCAAGGCACTGATGGCGATTCTCTCAAAGGTGCATGGCAAGCACGAAATGGTGTTCGACATCGAAGACAGGGCCGCGCCGCATGAGCGGCAATAGCAGAGCCGCTTTCCGACACGTTCCCTGTACCTTGGCATAGCATGCCGTTCCCCGACGACGCCTCGGCGCCGGTCGGGCCTCCGTGATGTCGACGTCCGTTCTCATAGCCTGGCAGCCCTTCAAGCGGTGCCGCGTCAGTCGAGAATGAGGCGGTCAGGGACTCGGCCGTGACCACTCTTCCGCTATCTGTTTCGAGGATATCAGGTGTCGGAATTTTTGATTTTACGATGGCGCGGACGCTTCCTACACTCCTCCGAACAAAAGAAGGAACACCACCCGGTCGCAGCCATTGGCCGAGCCCTCGATCTACGCGATCAGGCTGGCCGCGGCTTCTGATCGCGGTCCGGATATTCCAATAACTACCGGGACCGGTGCGCTACCCGCGTGCCGGCAAGCCGTGCCGTCGACCCCGGCAGCACGCTGCCCGGATGCCAGCGTTCCCGCATGACTCGTCGCCATCTCCGGCGCCGGCCGTGCGATCGCGCGGCAGCACATGCAGGAGACACCTATATGAGCTTGTTCCGAACCAAAGACATTGACGCCATGCTGGTGAACAGCCACGTTGGCGGCCTGAAGAAGGTCCTGGGTCCGGTGGACCTTGTACTGATGGGCATCGGCGCCATCATCGGCACCGGCATCTTCGTGCTGACCGGCACCGGCGCATTGACCGCCGGCCCGGCACTGACCATATCTTTCGTCATCGCCGCCATGGCCTGCGGCTTCGCCGCACTGTGCTATGCCGAGTTCGCCTCCGCCATCCCGGTGTCGGGATCGATCTATACGTATAGCTACGCGACGCTGGGCGAGATCATCGCCTGGATGATCGGCTGGGACCTGCTGCTCGAATATGGCCTGGCTACCTCGGCAGTGTCGGTGGGCTGGTCGGGATACTTCCAGTCGCTGGCGGCGGGTTTCGGCCTGCATTTGCCGACGGCGCTGACCGCGGCGCCGGGAGCGGTGCCGGGCGTGCAAACCTTGTTCAACCTGCCGGCCTTCCTGATCATGCTGATTACCACCTGGGTGGTGTCCTGCGGCGTGCGCGAGTCGGCTCGCCTCAACAACGTGATGGTGGCGATCAAGATTGCGGTGGTCGTGCTGTTCATCGCGGTCGGCGTCTGGCACGTCAAGCCGGCCAACTGGCAGCCATTCGCACCGTTCGGGGTATCGGGCATCTTCAACGCGGCAGCGCTGGTGTTCTTCGCCTTCATCGGCTTCGATGCGGTGACCTCGGCCGCCGAGGAAGTGCGCAATCCGCGCCGCGACCTCCCGGTCGGCATCATCGGCTCGCTGACGGTCTGCACGGTGCTATATGTGATTGTCGCGGCCATCATGACCGGCGTCGTTCCCTTCGCCAAGTTCGCCGGCGTCGACCATCCGGTGTCGCTGGTGCTGCAGTACGCGGGGCAGAACTGGGTGGCCGGCTTTGTCGACCTGGGCGCTATTGTCGGCATGACCACTGTGATCCTGGTCATGACCTTTGGCCAGACCCGCGTCATCTTTGCCATGTCACGCGACGGCCTGCTGCCCGCGAAGCTGTCGTCGGTGCACCCGGTGCACGCCACACCATTCTTCGCTACCTGGACCGTCGGTATCGTGTTCGCGATGATCGCCGCATTCGTGCCGCTCAATGTGCTGGCCGAGCTGATCAATATCGGCACGCTCTCGGCCTTCACGCTGATCTCGATCGCGGTGCTGGTGCTGCGTCGAACCCGTCCCGAACTGCAGAGGGCCTTCCGCTGCCCCGGCGTGCCGGTGGTTCCGCTGCTATCGGTGGGCTTCTGCCTGTTCCTGATGGCACACCTTCAAGCGCTGACCTGGATCGCCTTCCTCACCTGGCTGGCGATCGGACTGTCGGTCTACTTCCTGTACGCGCGCCGCAATGCGGTGCTGCACGGGGCAGCAGGTAGCACGCGGGACCACCTGTAAGAGCACACATGGACGCCACCGTTTGCCAGCCAGACGTGTGAATGAATGCAGATTTCGACCTCGGAGCAAGCGAAAACCCGAACCCTTCCTGCACCCGGAATCTGGGTAAGAAGCTAACCCGGCGCTGGCAGCGACACAATCGCCCGCAGCCGAACGCGATGGGGCTCCGCGCCCTGTCAAAGCCGCACCGCACTGCAACCCAGGCGGTGTGCCAAGGAAGGCAGAGCTACAGCTTTGCATTCCCCACGTCATGGAGAAGAAGTTGAACGACCGTACCCACGCGGCAGCCGCCGTCCGCCTGTTCGGCACCGGCGAAGGCCTGTCCCACGAGCGCGTGACGCTCGCCACCGATCCGGAATCCGGCCTGCAGGCCATCATCGCCATCTACAACACCAGACTGGGCCCCGCCTTCGGCGGCTGCCGGTACTGGACCTATGCAGCCGAAGCCGAGGCGCTGTCCGACGCCCTGCGCCTGTCGCAGGGCATGGCCTACAAGAACGCCCTCGCCGGGCTTCCGTTCGGCGGCGGCAAGGCGGTGATCCTGCGTTCGCCGGCGCAGACGGACCGCCAACAACTCTTCCGCGCGTTCGGTCGCATGGTCGAGTCGCTGCGTGGCAGCTATATCACGGCTGAAGATGTGGGTACGACGGTGGACGACATGCGCGCCGTCCAGGCCGAAACCCGCTATGTCAGCGGCATGCCGCGCGACGGCGGGTTCGGTGGCAACCCTTCGCCGTGGACGGCTTACGGCGTGTTCGTCGGCATTCAAGCGGCGGCGCAGTACCGCCTGGACCGCAAGTCGCTCACCGGCCTGTCTGTGGCCGTTCAGGGTCTGGGGTCGGTAGGCTGGGAGCTCTGCCGCCGCCTGCATGAAGCGGGCGCCACGCTGACTGTGGCCGATATTGATGCCGGGCGCACGACACAGGCGCAACAGCAATTTGGCGCGCGGGTCGTATCGCCGGAAGCCATTACGGAAGTGGATGCCGACATATTCGCGCCCTGTGCTCTGGGTGCCGTCATCACCGCGGCCGTGGCCGAGAGCTGCCGCTTCCAGATCATCGCCGGCGGCGCAAACAACCAACTCGCCTCACTGGCCGAGGGCGACACCCTGCATCAGCGTGGCATTTTCTATGCACCCGATTTCCTGATCAATGCCGGCGGCATCGTAAGTTGCGCGCGGGAATACCTCGGTGGCGTCGACGATTCAGCCCTTCGCGACGAAGTCGCTGGTATTCGCGATCGGGTGCTCGGACTGGCGCAACGCGTAGAGTCGACGGGCCAGGCGCCTGCACGCGCGGCGGTGAAGTGGGCGCACGAGGTGTTGTCGCACGGCATCGCGCCGAACTGAGCGGTCGTCCTGACCCGGAGCTGGTATCGGCAGCGTATCGGTTCTCGTGTTGGTCTTCGTCCGTACGCTGAAGTTATCCAGCTTCGCAGATGCCGGCAAGGGCTCGCGCTAGCGCTGCTTTATCTCAGCGAGGAGCCTTTGTGCCGCAGCTATATCGACGAGGTTACTGCGCTCCCTGATGCTGTCGCAGGCTGGCTGCAACACGGCGTATGCATTCTGCATGTCGCCGGTTGCCGCCAGCTGGCGGGCAAGGCTCAGCGCCGCGCGTAGTGCGGGCAGACTTGCACCCTGCCTTTGTGCAATCGCGATCGCCTCATGGAGGATCGCGAGTATTTCGTCTTGTTTTGCAAAGCGCCCGGTTGCGAGCAGTTCGGCTTTCAGGCGCAAGATTTCTGATAGCTGGAAGCGTCCGCCGTGCTGGTTGACAGTCGCGAGCGCGCGTTCGATCTCTGCAAGCCCTGCCTCTGGTTTGCCGGCGCGGCCCAGCGCTTCGCCAAGCAGCGCATTGAAGTAGGGCCGCCCCATCTCGGCACCGGTCGCACTGATTGCCGAAATGCCTTCCCGCATGCGCTCGATGCCTTCGTCGAGGTCGCCGGTCTGTGCCACCGACCAGCCAAGCTGAAATTGGCCTTGCGACAGCAGCAGGGGCAACATGTAGTCATCGCAGATTGAAATCTCTCGCACGGCCCACTGCCTGGCCAGTTCCGGCTCGCCCCGCAGGATATGCGCGAAGCTGCAGGTCCAGTACACCAGTGCGGTCGTCAGGGGATGACCGAGGTCTTGCGCGAGTCCCAGCGCCTCGTGGCAAACCGAAAGCGCTTTGTCCGGGTATCCGCGCAAACACTCAGCCAATGCGGCGAAGCATCGGCAGCACACACCGGGATCATGTCCGGAGTACTTGAATGTCAGCGCGTGGTCCCGCTCCTGCTCGTAAAGCGCCATTCCTTTGCTGCTGTGAAACTCCGACGTCGCATACTCGCCCATGAAAAAGCTGTTGGTCCAGAACAGATGATGGGTCTCGATCTGCATGCCGTGGTCATGTGAACCCGCGGTCAGAGCGACGCAACGATTGCCAAGTTCGCGGGCGATTTCCGATTCGCCACGGATCATTCGATACTGCCCTTCGCCCCGCAGTGCGGTGAACAGTTCGCCCTTGTCGCCAAGCGCCTCGCAGAGCGTCCTCGCTTGCGTATAGGCGTCGAGGACTTCCTTCGCCGCCCACCCCTTCGCCGCCATCATGGTCACGCCGAGAACCTTTTGATATTCGAGCTCTTGCCTTAGCAGCGCAGGTGAGGGCGGTAGCGTACCGATGATCCCGAGTCCCTGGATCAGGTGATCAACCGCCTGCTGGTAGGCGAACCGCTGGAGCGCCTTGCCCGCAGACTGGTACAGGTAATGGATGGCCTTGTCCCACAGTTCGCCGGCAATTGCATGATGCGCGAGGCGTTCGACATGCTCGTCAAGACGTTGCGCGTAAAGCTGCTCGATGACATCCACGAGCCGTACGTGCATGGAGCGCCTTCGCTCCTTGAGCACGCTTGCATAGGCGACGCGATGCGTGAGCGCATGCTTGAAGGTGTACTGCTGGTGCGGCAACAGCCGGGTCTGATAAAGAAACTCCGCCGCTTGCAGTTCAGCGAGCAGATCGAGTAGCCGTTCCCGGTCGAGATCGGCGATCGGCTGCAGCACATCGACGGAAAATTCCTGGCCGATCACGGATGCCATTTGCATCAGGGACTTCTGCTGCGTGGACAGGCGATCGATCCGCGAAGCGAGGACCGCATGCACCGTGGATGGAATGTCGGGCGTGTCGATCGTCCGCGCCATTTGATATGCGCCTTTTCGGCCAACCAGTGCGCCCGTGTCTGCAAGCGCGCGAACGGATTCCTCCAGGAAGAGCGGCGTGCATCCCGTACGCTCGATCAGGCGACGCCTGAGGGTGGAAAGCTCGCTGCCGTCGCCGAGGAGGGTCTGCAGCAGCACCTTCGCGCTTTCGGCGTCCAGGCTGTCAACGTGAATCTGGGAGAAATAGCTCTTTCCGGACCATGTGTGCCGATACTCGGGGCGATGGGTCACGAGAAGCAGGACGCGTAATGCACCGATAAAGTCGACGAGATGATCGAGAGCCGCCTGCGTGCCCTCATCGATCCAATGCAGATCCTCGACAACGAGGATCAATGGATGGTGGTCACTCGCACAAATCACGAAAGAGGCAACCGCTTCGAGCGTTAGCTTGCGCTTTTGCGGTGGACTCGCCATGTCCCATTGCGGATCATCCGGCGGCAAGTCCAGCATGGCAGACAATGCAGGACAGGCCGACGCGAGCGCGGGGTCGACCGCTTCGACGCCGCGATGAAGCTTGCCGGCTGCCTCGGCCAGGGAGTCCCGGGCCGCGATGCGGAACCATGTCCGGAGCAAATTGGCTAGCGGAAGGTAGATCGCGCTCGAGTCGCGCGACGTCGCGCCTGTCTCGACTATGGTCCATCCGGCCGCCTGTTCCGAGTTGACGAACTCATGCACGAGGCGGGACTTTCCGACGCCAGGCTCCCCGACGATTGCGCATACCTGGCCTGCGCCGCGTCCGGCACGCTCGAGCATCCCCCGCAAGCCACACATCTCTGCGTCGCGACCGACAAAACGCGTGAGGCCGCGTACCGTGCGTGCGTTCCAGCGCAGGTGCAACTCGGACTTTGTGCGCAACAGGAAGATATCGATGCGAGGCGCCGCACCAGGGAGCGGTCTCGCAGGATCGTCCGATAGCTGGATGAAGCCTTCGGCACACCGGACGGTGTCGGCACTCACCCCGATCTCTCCCGCTGCGAGCGCGACATCGATCTGATTCGCGACCTGCGGGACGGCGCCGAGTGCGTCATAGTGTTGCGACCCGCCTTCCCCAATCGTGCGAACGACAGCCTCGCCGGAATGTACGCCAATGCGCACCTCCAGGGACCGGTCAATCAGTTCCGAGATGCGCTCGCGCATCGCGAGCGCTGCATAGCAAGCTTCTACCGCATGCTCTTCGCGGGCGACAGGCGCGCCAAACAGCGCAGTCACACCATCGCTCCGGACCTGGGTGACCAGGCCGCCGAATCGCTGAACGGCGTCGGACATGGCTTTCAGCACAGCGTCGACGCGCTCCAGTGCCGTTTCATGATCCGTCACGCTGACCGGCTGGCGCACGCGGGCGCAGAGCACACTCAAGTGCTTGCGCTCCGCTGGCAAGAACGTTGCATTGCCTGCCTCGTAGCCGGTGCGCGACGCACTTGCTGTCTGCGAGGCCAGATTCTCGACAACCATGGCCGAACCTGCAGGCTCTCGATCTGCATCGGCATCCCGCTGGATCTGGGCGGCCAGCCGCTGCGTGCTCTCCGCCGGGGCAATCCCGAGTTCGATATTGAGGGCGCGGACGCATTCCTGGTACTGGCGAACTGCAGCGTTGCGGCGTCCCGTTCTCGCATAGAGCTTCATGAGCACTGCATGCGCCCATTCGAGGGTCGGGTCCAGGGTCAATACTCTGCTTGCCGTAGCAATGGCTTGATCCAACTCGCCGGATTGTTCGTAGAGGTCGACAAGTTCGGTCAACACGTCCACGGCACGTTCATGAAACCAGCGGCGCTCAAGGATCATCCACTGCTCGAATGGTTCTTCGCGAAGACCGAAGCCATCGAGTAGTGCACCCCGGTAGAGTGCGATAGCGTTTGCCAGGGCATCAGAAGACCGGTCAGTGGCAAGGCGCCGGAATTGCAGCGCGTCGACTTCCACGGACTGCTCGTCGAGCCAGACGGCATCGGACTCCGCGCTCAGGAGTGGCGGAGCGTTCGGCAGGATCCGGCGCAAGCTCGAGAGCGTCTGGCGCAGGCTGGCTCTTGCCTGCTCTTCCGCGCTGCGCTCCCAGAACACGCTCGCCAGTTGCTCTCGCGACCGCAGCATGCCCGGCGACAAGGCGAGGTAGACCAGGATGGCCTTGCTTTTCCTGGTGGGAAAAGCCGGCGATCCATGTTGCCCGGCCAGCCGGATTTGGAGGCCTCCGAGGACTTCGATCTTGAGCCGGGTCATGTCGTGCGTGAGGTGAAGCGTCGCTCTCAAAGAGTCTAGTCCGCCCGGCGCAACTTTCATGCGTCGATGCGCCGGCGCCGTATTTCATGGGTCACTTTTCACGGCGCAGATTGGAGCGACCCGGTCTGGCCAGATATCGGAATCTGACCTCATGGCCTGGCTGGACAGAGGCAAGAGGCCAACTGCATGAGAATTTTTTACGGCGTTTTTACGCAGCCTCGACCGCTGATCACGGATTCATGACGTCGGGCGCCGATAGTCGGAATCGTGATGGTGCTGCATTTCCAACGTGGACTTCCCCTTCGAAGCGCTGCGAAAGGCGCGCACTACCGTCGCAGGATGCCGGACAGCCCGGCGCTTGATCCGTGCGGGTGGGGGGACGGTCGTCGCCCACCGCAGCCACGGAGTGTGTGAGATATGGAAGGAGATGTGCCAAATGGAAATCATGACCGAAGTCGATGGGGCGACCATCAATCGCTACGCCAAGTGCATCGCTGCGTCCAAGCGCGTCCGCTGGGATATCGACCGCGATGTGATTCGCGGCCGGAGCTTCGATTATTCGAAGAAGTTTCTGCCCGATGCGCTTTCGAAGGTCGACGCTCTTTCCTTTCTTGGGCAGGACGAAAAGCGTCTGCTCAGCCAGATCCAGGGTCGTACCTATGCGAACATGTTCGGACTCGTCGAACGCTTCATCGCAGCGAAGGTCCTCGAGATGAGCGGACCCTACCGCCTCGGCAACCAGACAGCGCTCGAGGCGCTCGTGCGGTTCAGCGATGAAGAGATCAAGCATCAGGAGCTGTTTCGGCGCATTGAGCGCATGTGCGCCGAAGGCATGCCGGACGGCTACGCGTTCTTGCCTGAAGCAAACAGTGTGGCGTCGTTTGTGCTCGCGAAGTCCACGTGGGCGGTGCTCGCTCTGACCTGCCACATCGAACTCTTCGTGCTCGCGCACTATCGAGGCAGCATCGACGGGGACATGAACGCCTCTGAACTTTGGAAGGATGTCTTCCTCTTTCACTGGCGCGAGGAATCACAGCATGCGATTCTCGACGAACTCGAATGGCAGCGTGAAGATGCGAAGCTTTCGCCTGAAGAACGCGACGCGGGCGTTAACGATCTGATCGAGCTGGTCGCCGCCGTGGACGGCATCTTGCAGACCCAGGCCAGCGCGGACGCGGACTACTTTGCGATGATCTGCGGCCGTTCGCTGTCGATGACCGAGAAGGATTCCGTGCGCATCGGCCTGCTGGCGGCATACAGGTGGCAGTACATCATCTCCGGCGTTCAGGAGCCGCGCTTCAGTCAGGTTCTCAGCAACATGATCACTGGAAGCCAACTGTCTCGAATCGAAACCGCGATGGCGCCGATCATGAGTTAGCGGACACGTCAGTGGCGGCTACGAAGTGCCTGTTCGTAGCCGCTGGGTATCGGCCAAGCACGGGAAGCGGTCTGCACGCGCTTACACCAGATCTGGCATGAGGTGCTGTCGCGCGACCCGTTCGCACATCATCGCAACCTCCTTGTCGACCGCATAGAGAAACAGCAACTCCTTCTCTGAGCAATGACGCGTTCTGCGCCAGATTTTCGATTTCACGCCGTGGTGATCGTCCACGTCGTTTGGGGTAGTGCCTGCTTCGTGCATCAATGATCGAATATCCCGCGACAGGGTTCTCGCTCTTGCGGCGGCGTGTTGGCCCCACAGCATATAAGCGGCGGACGTTATCCCTCTCAGAAGACTCACTTATCATTTCCTCCTTTCATTGACCCAATCAAGCGGGAGCCGGGCACGAGCGATCGCCTCGTGCCCGGTCGGATTTACCGGATGCAATATAGGGAATTAACGACCGGCTTGATTTGCATTGCACACAGTTGACTTAGCATTTGCTGCCAAGTGGGGTAACGCTTGCCTTCCTTGGTTCCTGTGTGCTGCAGTCGCCGCTCGCCGGGAAGGGTTAAGACGGGCCGAGACCAATGACGCTGCGCTGCGATCCGTCGCGTCGAGCCCGATTGACGTGCTGCGGCGTGTCGATTGCTCGTCTTGATCGGGGCCCGGTTGTGCCAGTTTTTGCCGCGGTCTTGCCGTTGCCTTGATTCCATCACACGAAACCGGTACTTCGAAAAACGCCAATTGGCCTGCCGGACCGAAGCCCTTACGCTTTGGACAGATTGCCCCCATCGATCATCCTTGTGCAGGCATACAAGGCGCCGCGCCGCCAAAGGAGACAGTGATGCCGGAAGTCGCGGAATCCTCGCCAGGCAGTACTTCGGGCACGCGACGGCGGACTGTAAGCAAGCGTGGCGACCCCGGCGGCGCGATGATCGTTCCGCTTGCCCGTGGACTTGCCGTGCTGGCGGCATTCGGCGGCGAGCAAAGGTGGCTGCGTAACCGTGACATTGTGCGGGAAACGGGAATCCCGACCGCCACGGTGGCGCGGCTGCTGCATTCGCTTGTGGAGACGGGTTACCTCCGCTTTGACAACGACCAGCGTCTCTACCGCCTGACGGCAGCTTCGCTGGCGCTGGGCTATGCCGCCAGCGCCGATGTGGCCGCTCAGGTTGCCGCCTGCGCCGAAATGCAGAAACTTGCCGACGCTCACGACACCTGCGTCGTGCTTGGTACACGCGACCGGCTCGATGTGGTGGTGCTTGAATCCTGGGCGGCGCGTTCAACACCATACGATCTTCGGCGCACAGTCAGCATGCGACGGTGCATCGGTGCGTCCGCGATGGGCAGGGCGCTGCTGGCGACGCTGCCTGAGGCCGAACGTGCCTACCTGCAGGGCAACCTTGAGCGCAAGACGTTGCGCAACTGGCCTGCGCTGCGGCGCGGCATCGCTGAAGGCGTCTCGCAAGTCAGTGCACTCGGCTTCTGTACGGCGCGCAACGAATGGAAGGCCGATCTGGTGTCGGTTGCGGTGCCGGTCCGCGTGACCCACCACGCGCCGCTCGCACTGGCTTGCATTGGTAGCGAAGCCCAGATGGGGCGCGCAAGAATCGAGCGGGAGTTGGGACCGAGGCTCGTCAATGTCGCGCAGGCGTTGCAAGAGCGAATGCTGAATTGCGAGAACAGTGCCGCGGATGTCGGCAAGCCGATTCGCCAGTGACGGCTTGATGGAAAGCAGTCCTCGCATCCTGCATGGGTTCCAGACCCCGGAAACTTTGGCCGCCCGGCCGGGCACGTACTTTGGATAGCTACCGTGAAACAAGATATTGATACTCGTGCATTGCGCAGTGTGCTGGGCAGCTTTGTCACCGGCGTGACTGTCGTGACGACCATTGACGAGACTGGGGCCAGGTATGGCGTCACCGTCAACTCCTTCAGTTCCGTCTCGCTGGATCCGCCGTTGATCCTCTGGAGCCAGGCGCTTACCTCGCGGAGCCATCCAGCGTTTCGTGACACCGATCATTTCGCGGTCAACATCCTGGCCGATGACCAGCACGCCATCTCGGACCACTTTGCGCGCTCGGGCGGCGACAAGTTCAGCGACGTGCGCTATGTAAGCGGCATCCGCGGAGCGCCCCTTCTTCCTGACGCCGCCGCATGGCTCGAATGCCAGAAGGTAGCGACCCATCCCGCCGGTGACCATGTCATCTACATCGGCAGGATCGAGCGCTTCGCCAATGCGTTCCGCAGGCCGCTCGCCTTCGGCGCCGGTGGGTACCTGGTGACGATGCCACACGAACCGGACGGCTCTTCGCCGCCGCTGACGCATCCTGAATCCAGGTCCCGGAACGAACCACTGTACGGAATCTTCCATCAGCGGAATTGACGCTCGGATCGACGCCATCGAATACTGCGCAACGGTTCACTGCATCAGAGAAGGCGCGGTCTGAAGGCGAGCCGCTGGGACGCCTGCGGCAGGACAGGCCGCGTGGCGACGAGCCGGCGCACGTCTACGACCCCAGGCATTTCCTCCCAATCTCACGGTACTGATCGGCTTCACAGGATCGCATTCCGTGCCGGATCGACAGCGGTCCGGCGCAGGCGTGCTGCGCGCCCGCAGCACGCTTTGGCCTATCCGAAGCACCGCTTTCGAAAAGGCCAATTGGACCGGTGGTGGCGTCACCTACGCTTCAGCCAGTTCACCCCATCGCACTTCTACATAAAACAGCGAGGAGACAACATGCATCTATCCGCATCAAAACTGGCGCCGAGGAGCAGTCTTTCGGTCGTGATTCTATGCTTCCTGACACTGGTAGCCGACGGCTACGACCTGATCGTCTACGGCGCCACGGTGCCACGTCTGCTGGAAGAGCCCGGATGGGGGCTCACGCCCCAGGCGGCAGGGCTGATCGGCAGCTGGACATTGATGGGCCTGATGGTAGGCCTGGCGGCCGCTGGTCCGATGACAGACCGTATTGGCCGCCGCAACCTGATCATGATCGGCGTGCTGTGGTTTTCCATCGGCTCGGTATTGTGCGCGCTTGCCGGTTCCCCGTTTGCGCTGGGCATGGCACGCTTCGTCACCGGCATCGGCCTGGGCGGCGTGGTGCCTTCGGCCGTGGCGCTGACGGTGGAGTACGCACCGCGCAACCGCCGACAGATGTATAACGCGCTCACGCTGACCGGCTATTCGGTCGGCGGGATTATCAGCGCGCTGGTGGCCATCGCGCTGCTTCAGTCGCATGGCTGGCGCACGCTCTATGCCATGGGCGGTCTCTATGTGGTGATCCTGCCGGTCATGTACTTCCTGCTGCCCGAGTCGGTGAGCTTCCTGGTCGAACGTGGCCGCATGGATGAGGCTCGCCGGACCGCCGAGCGGTATTCGCTCGACATTGAGCAAATCCTGCGCGACCAGCAGGCCCAGCGCCGCCCGCAAGGCGCGGCCGCCGGCGCGCGCGGCTACCGGCTGCTGATGTCTGCGGAATTCCGCTCCTCGGCGCTGCTGTTCGCGTTCGTGACCTTCTGCGTGCAGCTGATCGTGTACGGCCTGAATGCGTGGCTGCCTCAGCTCATGCGCAAGGCGGGCTATCCCCTCGGCTCGTCGCTGCAGTTCCTGCTGGTCATGCAACTCGGCGCGGTCGCCGGCATGCTGGGTGGTGCATGGCTGGCGGACCGGCTAGGCTCGAAGCGGGTGATCATTCCGTTCTTCATGATCGGCGGCTTGTCGCTGATCGCGCTGAGCCAGAAGCTCGAGTTCGCCTGGCTGATGCTGGCGGTGTTTGGCGCCGGCGTCGGTTCCATCGGCACCAGTTCGCTGATCTATGGGTACATCGCCACGCACTTTCCCGCGTCCTGCCGCGGCTCGGCACTCGGCGCGTCGCAGGCCCTCGGCCGCTTCGGCTCCATCCTCGGGCCGGCAATCGGCGGTTGGATCATCGGTGCAAACCTTGCCATGCATTGGAATTTCTATGCGTTCCTGGTGCCTGCCGTCCTTGCCGCAATGATCGTCCCGTTGATCCCCAAATCCGGGGCCGAGAGCGTGGCGTGATGGAGGCGTATGACTACATCGTGGTGGGCGCGGGGTCGTCGGGCTGTGTGGTGGCGAGCCGGCTGTCGGCGGACCCGGCGGTGCGCGTGCTGCTGATCGAGGCCGGCGCCGATACGAACAAATTCTGGGTGCGCACGCCTGCGGGCACCGGGAAGCTGTTCATGGACAAGCGGTTCAACTGGGCCTTCAACACCGAGGCCGTGCCGACGCTGGGCGGCCGCAAGGTGTACTGGCCGCGCGGCAAGGGCCTCGGAGGCAGCAGCGCCATCAACGGAATGATCTACATGCGCGGCCAGCCGTCGGATTTCGATCACTGGGCCGCGCTGGGCAACGAGGGCTGGGGTTGGGCAGATGTGCTGCCTTATTTCATCCGCTCGGAGTCGAACCAGCGCGGCGCGAATGACTGGCATGGCGGCGATGGTCCGCTCCACGTCAGCGACCCCGCTATCGGGCATCCGACGGCGGATGACTTCATTGCCGCCGCGCAGCGCGTCGGCATTCCCCGCAGCGCGGATTTCAACGGTCCGCCGCACGAAGGCGTTGGCTACCGGCAATACACGATTCGCAACGGGCGCCGCCATACGTCATACAACGCCTTCATCGAGCCGGTCCGCCATCGTGGCAACCTGACCGTCCGGACCGGCATGCGGGTGACGCGCGTGCTGTTGGAAGATGGCGAGGCCACCGGCGTCGAGGTGCAAGCGCAAGGCCAGCGGCGCCGCATCGCTGCCGTGCGGGAAGTCATCCTGTGCGGTGGCGCGCTGGCCTCGCCGCACTTGCTGATGCTGTCGGGCATTGGCGACGGCGCGAGCCTGCATCGGCATGGCATCGTTCCGGCCGTCGAGTCGCCGGGCGTAGGGCGCAACCTGCAAGACCACTGGTTCGGCAGCTTCTCATGGCGCGCGACGGCCGGAAGCTCCTACAACCACCGGCTGCGCGGCGCGCAGAAGTACGTGGAAGGCATGCGCTATCTGCTGACGCATGGCGGCTACCTTGCGCTCGGCGCATCGCCGGTGACGGCGTATGCACGCAGTGAGCCGGGGCGTCCGGAAGCAGACCTGCAACTCACGGTCAGCCCCATGACGTTCAGATTCGCGCCTTCGGGCGAGCCCGTGGTCGACGGCTTCCCTGCCATCGGCGGTTCGATGGTGCTGCTCACGCCGGATTCGCGCGGACATATGGAAATGCTGTCGGCCGATCCGTTGCAAGCTCCAGCCTTCCATCCCAACTACCTGAGCGAGCCCGGCGACATCCGCCGTTCGCTGGCGGGCATGCGCATGCTGCGCCAGATCGCGCAGACGCAGCCGCTGGCATCGCGCATCGTCGACGAGATGGCGCCTGGCCCTGACACGGTGACCGACGACCAGCTGCTGGACCACCTCAAGGCCAACGGCAATAGTGGCTGGCATCAGGTGGGCACGTGCAGGATGGGAAATGATCCGATGTCAGTCGTGGACGCACGCCTGTGCCTGCGCGGCATGCGGCGCCTGCGCGTCATCGACGCGTCGATCATGCCGAAGATCGTCGCGGGCAACACCAATGCACCTTGCATCATGATCGGCGAGAAGGGTGCCGACATGATCCGGGCCGATGCGACACCCGCTCGCGTCGTCGCATCCTGAATCAGAAACCATGGAGAGAAGTTTCATGACCCCTGCCGAACGCGCTATTCCGCTGAAGCATCCGGACTGTTTCTACATCGACGGCCAATGGGTACGGTCCACGACCGGCGACAGGTTCGCCGTGCTCGATTGCAGCACGGAAGCCGTGGCTGCGCATGTCGCGAAGGCGAACGCTGCGGACGCCGAGCGCGCAATTGCGGCCGCGCGCCGTGCCTTTGATAGTGGTCCCTGGCCGCAAATGCAGCCGCATGAACGTGCTGTCTATCTGAAAGACATTGCGCAACGCCTGGAGGCGTTGAACGATGACTTCGCACACGGCTGGACCATCGAATCCGGCATCCTCAACAAGCTTGCCAGGCCGCGCATCGGGCAATTCCTCGGCGGTGCGTTTCGGCAGTATGCCGACATGGCGCAGACCTATGCCTTCGTGCAGCCGCAGCGGTCCGCCAGCGGGCATGAGGCATTCAGCGTAAAGGAGCCGGTTGGCGTCGTGCTGGCCATCGTTCCGTGGAACGGTCCGGCGGCGCTGACCGCGTACAAGGTGGCACCAGCGCTGCTGGCGGGGTGCACGGTCGTCATCAAGCCGTCGCCGGAAGCGCCGACCTCCGCGTACCTGTTCGCGCAGATCTGTGAAGAAGTCGGCCTGCCGCCGGGCGTGGTCAATGTCGTGACGGCGGACCGCGATGTCTCGGAAGCCATGGTGCGCCATCCGGGCGTGGACAAGATCACCTTCACCGGCTCCACGGTTGCGGGCCGCAATATCGGCGCGGCGGCGGCGGAGCGGGTGGCGCGCGTGACGCTGGAACTCGGCGGAAAATCCCCGGCACTCGTGCTGGACGACTACGACATCGACACCGCCGCCAGAACCATTGGCGCTTCCTACTTCGGCTACCTGACCGGGCAGGTCTGCCACAGCCTGACCCGCATCATCGTGCCGCGCGCCAGGCACGATGCGATGGTCGAAGCGCTGAGCGAGACCGCGCGCTCCATGGTGATCGGCGACCCGTTTGACGACGGCACCACGATGGGACCGCTCGCCACCGCGCGACAGCGCGAGACGGTGGAGCGCTACGTGGCCAGGGGCGTCGAAGACGGCGCGACGCTGGCCGCCGGTGGCCAGCGTCCGCAGCACCTGAAGCGTGGCTTCTTTTTCGAGCCGACCGTCTTCGGCAACGTGGACAATCGTTCGACGATTGCGCGCGAGGAAATCTTCGGCCCGGTGCTGTCCGTGATCGCCGCCGACAACGACGACCACGCCATCGCACTGGCCAACGACTCCATCTTCGGTCTGAACGCCGTGGTGTTCACCGGCGATACGCAACGCGCGCTGGCCGTCGCGCGGCGACTGCGCGCTGGCAGCGTGGGGCACAACGCCTCGCGTACCGATTTCTCGATCGGCTTTGGCGGCTTCGGGCAATCGGGCATTGGACGGGAAGGCGGTGTGGAAGGGCTCGAGGCGTTTCTCGAATCCAAGACCGTTGTTCTCGACACGCCGGCTGGCTGACCCGGAGCGAAGGCCAGCTTCGCGCAAGAATCGTGCTGGCCGCGGCTTCGCTCTTGTTGTAACCCGGCACGGCGACGGTCCTGACATCGGGGCGTTCGTTTGCCCTGACCTTGAGCATCGCAAAGCCCAGCTCATCCAAGTGCGGGCTTTGCTTCTGTTACAGGCGCGGCCGCTTCTTTACGCTTCCACGCTGCTTCGCCACCGAGGGCACGGCGTCCTTCGCGGGCTCGGCGGCCGCCGTTCTTTCCAGATGGGCAACCAGCAATTGCGCCGCGGGAGACAGCAGGGAAAACTTGCGGAAGCAAATGGCAAATCGCCGTCGCGCCCAGGGGTCGCGCAATGGAATGACCCGGACGTCCAGCGCTGTGGCGATGGGCCGGGCGATTTCCGCCGGCAGGATGGCAATACCCAGATTGGCCCGCACGCAGCGTAGCGCCGCATCGAATGTGGAGACGACCGCGCGGTGGACGATCTTGCGGTTCAGGATGGCGGCATGGCGCACCAGCATGGTCTGCACCGCCGTCTGCGCGGGCATGCCGACATGCGCGAAGGCAAGCGTCTCCTCAAAGTCACACGTCGCCTCGTCGGCCAGTGCGTGCGACGCATGGACCACCGCGGCGAGGTGATCGCTCCGATAAGGGCGTGTTTCGAAGCCTTCCAGGTCGGCTGCGTCCCAGCAGATGCCGAGCGGTGCCGAACCCTCGCGCAGCGAGCGCACGATCTCCGTGCTTAGTCCTTCCTCGATACTGACGCCCACGTCGCGGTGCTCCGGCGCCTGCAGGAAGGCCGCTACGTCATCCGCCAGCGATTCGGCCATCGACGACACAGTGGCCAGCAGGCGGACCTGACCCCGGATACCGGACCCATAGTCTGCCATGTCGCGTGCGACGCGGTCGGCGGCCGCCAGCATGGCCCGCGCGTGGGCCAGCACGATTTCCCCGGCCGGTGTCGGGATGACGCCACGACGGCGGCGCTCAAGCAGCGTCGCGCCGACCGTTTCCTCGAGCTGGGCGAGGCGCTTGCTGATCGCCGACGCGACGATGTTCTCCTGTTCGCCGGCGCGGGCCATGTTCTGCGTTTCGCAAACGGCAGCGAACAGGCGGAGGGTGGTCAGGTCGAGATCTCGCATGAGGGGGCGCAGGTTTTCCTGCACGGAATCTTACGGCCTTTCGTGCCCGCACGCATCGTGCTTCGGAATGCTGTGAGGATTTCCAGTTTGGAACGATGACGTGCACGAATGATCGCTGGTGCCAGATGTAGGAACGCCATAAAGTTATTCCACAGCGCGCGACTTGCGCGAACCCCGTTCACACATTCCCCCGGTTATCCCTTGTCATGACAGCCAGATACCCCTGTAGCGCCGTGATCCGAGAGGTTGGCCTCCGCGACGGTCTGCAAAGCATCCAGACCATCCTTCCCACCGAGCAGAAGAAGGCATGGATCCGCGCAGCCTATGCGGCCGGCCAGCGCGAAATCGAGGTCGGTTCCTTCGTCCCCGCACGCCTGCTGCCGCAACTGGCCGACACAGCTGAACTCGTGGCCTTTGCCAGGGAGCTTCCGGGGCTGTTTGCCTCGGTGCTCGTGCCAAACCTGCGCGGTGCGGAAGGCGCGATCGCCAGTGGTGCCGACCTGATGATCGTCCCGCTTTCCGCCAGCCACGCCCACAGCGTGGCCAACCTGCGCAAGACACCGGAAGAAGTGGTGGCCGAGGTGGCGCGCATCCGCGCCGCCCGCGACGCAGCAGGATCGAAGACTCTGATCGAAGGCGGTGTGGGTACGGCGTTCGGATGCACGCTGCAAGGACGCGTCGAGCCGGACGAGGTGCTGCGCCTGATGCAGGCGCTGCTCGACGCTGGCGCCGATCGGGTCAGTCTGGCCGATACGGTGGGCTACGCCGACCCGGGCCTGGTGGCCGACCTGTTCACCCGCGCCATGGCCATCGCCGGCGACCGTTTCTGGTGCGGTCATTTCCACGACACGCGCGGCCTCGGCCTTGCCAATGTCTTCGCCGCGTTGCAGGCCGGCGTCACCCGCTTCGACGCCTGCCTGGCCGGCATCGGTGGTTGTCCGCATGCGCCGGGCGCGAGCGGCAACGTGGCGAGCGAGGACCTCGCCTACATGCTAGGCAGCATGGGCGTCGACACCGGTATCGACATCACCCGCCTGCTTGCCCTGCGGGAGCAGGTGAGCGGCTGGCTGGCCAGCGAGACGCTGCACGGCACCCTGTGGCGCGCCGGCTTGCCGAAGACCTACGCGGCCGCGTCCGGCCATGCCACTGCCTGAATGAAAGAGAACGACACCATGCACGACCCCCTGAACCCCGCCGCTCAACCCGACAGCCAGCACTTGCCGCTTTCCGGCATACGCGTGGTCGAATTCACGCACATGGTCATGGGTCCGACGTGCGGCATGATCCTGGCCGACCTCGGCGCCGAAGTCATCAAAGTCGAGCCGCCGGGCGGCGACAAGACGCGCAATCTTCCCGGCCTTGGCATCGGCTTCTTCCGCGCCTTCAACCGCAACAAGAAAAGCGTGGTGCTCGACATCACCACCGAAGACGGCCGCGCGGCCGCCGCGGAACTTGCTGGCCAGTGCGACGTGCTGCTGGAGAACTTCCGTCCCGGCTTGATGCAGAAGCTGGGCCTCGACTACGAAACGCTGTCTGCAAAGTACCCGCATCTGATCTACGTCTCGCACAAGGGCTTCCTCCCCGGCCCCTACGAGAAGCGCCTCGCGCTCGACGAGGTCGTGCAGATGATGGGCGGCCTGTCGTACATGACCGGCCCGAAGGGACGGCCGCTGCGCGCCGGTACGTCGGTCAACGACATCATGGGCGGCATGTTCGGCGCCATCGGCGTGCTGGCCGCACTGCGCGAGCGCGACGCCACGGGCAAGGGCCAGGAGATCCAGAGCGCGTTGTTCGAGAACTGCGTATTCCTCTCCTCGCAGCACATGCAGCAATTCGACATGACGGGCGAGGTGCCACCGCCCATGCCGTCGCGCGTGTCGGCGTGGAGCGTTTACGACGTATTCACGCTGGCCGCGGGCGAGCAGTTGTTCATTGGTGCGGTAAGCGACAAGCAGTTCGTCACGCTGTGCCATGTCCTCGGCCACCCCGCCATGGCGGCCCGGCCCGAGTACGCGGACAACGCCTCTCGCGTCGCCGTGCGCCCGACGCTGCTGGAGGAACTGGGCGCGATTCTGCTGCACCACGACGTTGCGGCGCTGTCAGCCAGGCTCGAGGCTGCCGGAATTCCCTACGCGCCCATCGTGCGACCCGATCAACTGCTCGACGATCCGCACTTGCAGGCGAGCGGCGGTCTGGTGCCGATGCAGGTGGACGACGGCTCGCTCGCGCCGACCGTACTGCTGCCGCTGACGATGGGCGGCCGGCGCCCTGGCGTGCGACGGCCGCTGCCGAAGCCCGGCGAGCACAACGCCGAGATCCTGGGCGCCATGCGGCCGGCAGCGCACCGGAACTGACAACCGGACATTGCATAGCAGACATATAACGACAGACAGCAAGAAGGAGACAAGGATGTACAGCACCCCTCACCCCGTCCGGCGTGCCGTTCTGCGGCTCATCATCGCGGCCACCGCAACGGCGAGCCTCAGCGGCATGCCCGCCGTCGCCCAGAGCGCCAAGCCGGTACGGCTGATACTACCGATCAGCGCAGGCTCCGGCGTGGATACCATTGCACGTGCCGCCGGCCCCGCGCTCGGCAAGGCGCTCGGCCAGCCCGTTGTGATCGAGAACCTGCCCGGTGCGGGTGGCATCACCGGCGCCGCAGCAGTGGTCAAGGCCGCGCCCGATGGCACTACGCTCGGGCTCGTGTCCAATAACCACGTGATCAACCCGAGTGTCTTCAAGTCGATGCCGTTCGACGCCATCAAGGACGTCACGCCCATCAGCGTCATTGGCGCCACGCCGCTGGTGCTGGTAGTCAGCCCGAAGGTGCTGGCGAAGAACGTCAAGGAGCTCGTGGCGCTGATGAAAGCCAAGCCCGACGCCTACAACTTGGCGTCGTCGGGCAACGGCACCATCATCCATCTCGCCGGAGAGATGTTCCTGAGCGAGGCGGGCGTCAAGGCGCACCACGTGCCGTACAAAGGCACCGGCCCGATGATTACCGACCTGCTCGGCGGCCAGGTCGACTTGGGAGTGGTCGCGCTGAATGCAGCGCTGCCGTACCTGAAGTCGGGACAGTTGCGCGCCATCGGCCTGTGCGGCGACGCCCGCTCGCCCGCCGCGCCTGATATTCCGACCATCGCAGAGCAGGGCCTGCCGCGCTACAACGTTGAAGGCTGGTTCGCGTTGATTGGCCCCGCCGGCATGAAGCCGGCCGACGTCAAGCGCGTGCACGATGCGTTCGCCATCGCTTTCACGAGTCCCGAAGTGATCGACGCGATGAAGCGGCAGGCGACTACCGTGAAGCCGGGCACGCCGGAGGAAGCGGCGAAGTACTTCCGCGCCGAGGCCGACCGCTACGCGGGGCTTGTGAAGAAGGCAAATGTGAGCCTCGAATAATCCGTCCTCATTCATTCTTAGCGAATATAACCATGTCCCTGTACAAGCTGGGCGAACTGTCGCCTGCCGTTGCCGAGTCCGCTTTCGTGGCCGCAGAGGCCACCGTCATTGGTCGTGCGGAACTGGCTGCCGACGTCAGCGTGTGGCCCGGGGTAGTCATCCGCGCGGATAACGAGCCTGTCCGCGTTGGCGAAGGCAGCAATATCCAGGAAGGTGCTGTGCTTCACTCCGACCCCGGCATTCCTCTCGATATCGGCAAGGGCGTAAGTGTGGGCCACCAGGCCATGCTGCATGGCTGCACTGTGGGCGACGGCGCACTGGTTGGCATCCAGGCCGTCATCCTGAACAAGGCCAGGATTGGCGCGGAGTCACTGGTGGGGGCCGGCGCGCTGGTCACCGAAGGGAAGGTCTTCCCGCCGCGCTCGCTGATCATCGGCACGCCGGCGAAGGTTGTGCGCGAGCTGACGGAAGAGGAAGTGGCCAATCTGCGCGCCAATGCAGAGGACTACGTCCGGCGAGCCGGACTCTACAAAAAGACTCTGACCAGAATTGGCTGAGACAACGAGGTGGCCGTCCGGAGGGGCGCACCGCAAGGAGGAGGAATGAAGTTGAAATATGTGGCCGCCATGGCGGCAGCCGTCGCGGTGCTGATGTCGGGCGGTGCGTACGCGCAGGTGGCGTCGGGGGTGACGCTCTACGGACTGGTCGACACGGGTATCGAATACCTGAGCCACGCGGGCTCCGACGGGTCGGGCGCTCAATATCGTATGTCGTCCGGTAACGTCACGGGCTCGCGCTGGGGCTTGCGAGGGCGCGAGGATCTTGGTGGCGGCCTGACAGCGATATTCGTGCTGGAAAGTGGCTTCAACAGCGATACTGGGACTTCTGGCCAGGGCGGCCGGCTTTTTGGGCGGCAGGCCTACGTGGGTCTGCAGGGAAAGTGGGGCCAGGTGACGCTTGGCCGGCAGATCAATACGTTGTACGAGATGTTCGTACCGTTCGATCCTGTGCGCTATACCAGCTACGGCCTGCTCGCGCAGGACGCCCAGTTTGCGAACCGTGCGGACAATGCGATCAAGTACACCGGCAATTTTGGCAACCTGACCGTCATCGGCCTGTACAGCGCCGGCTATGACGCGACGATTGCCAATGGCGGCGAGGTTCCCGGCAATCCGCGCATTGGCCAGGAGATCGGAGCGGGAGTCTCTTACACAGTTGGCAATCTCGGCATGGTGCTGGACTACGATCAGCGCCGTGGCACCACTGCCGCCAGCGCGCCCAATATCGAGCGACGCTACGCGACAGGCCTGTTGTGGACCTCCGGCCCGTTCACAGCCACGGTCGGATACCGGTTCCTCCAGGGCACCATCACCGCGCCGTCGCTGCGCGCGCACCTGTACTGGCTCGGCGGCTCCTACAACTTCACGCAGGCCTTTGTGCTGCGTGCCGGTGTATATCGCACCGATGTACGCGATTCTCCGAATGATGCGATGAGCTATGCCCTGGCCGCAGCTTACAGCCTGTCCAAGCGCACGGATCTCTATCTGAACGCTTCCTTCATGGACAACAAGGGCGCGTCGCGCCTTGGGGTGGTGAACGGAGGAACGGTCGCCTCCGGTGTCAACCAAACGGGTGTCGTGGCAGGCATCAAGCATATCTTCTGAAGAAGCGGCTCTTCTGTCCCGTTCTTTGCCCATGCCGCAGGGCGGAGACGGGGCAGGCAGCGTCCTTCACATCGTGATGCCAGGAATCTCAGCGATGTTGTCCTTTCCTCCCATGCCCATCCAGCGCCTCTCCGGCCGCACCGTATCCATCGAGGACATGTCCCTTGAATCCAGTTCTGAATCTGGCGGACGGTACACCTCCATCGCCGCCTTGCGCCCGGCAGGGCAAGCCGTTCGTATTTGGCGAATGGCCCTTTCGGGAATGGCAGTTTGTCGTGCGCGGAGATTGCTGGCATCGTGGGACACAGCACGCTATTCGTCACGTGCCCCGGCTCAGCGATAGCTGCAGCAATTTCCCAGGAGCAAGCGACCATGCACGCCAACATGTCACAACGTCTACGTTCCCTGCTATTCGTTCCCGCGGACAGCGACAGGAAACTCGCGGCGTCACTTAAGACGGGAGCCGATGCGCTGGTCTTTGACCTTGAAGATGCTGTTCCCGAGCATGGCAAGGAAGAGGCTCGCCGCAAGCTGGCGGCTTTTCTTGGGGAGAACCGTCAAGGCATGGACGCAGCGGTGATGGTGCGAGTCAACGGCCTGGCGTCGGGACATATTCTTCAGGACCTGGCCGCTGTGGTGCCGCACCGGCCCGATGCCATCGTGCTTCCAAAGTGCAGGGGCGTGGCCGATGTTCATCGCCTGTGCGATTTCCTGGCGGCGCTCGAGTGTGTGTTGCTCGACAGCGCGTGGGAGACTGGCATTGTTGCCATGGCCACCGAGTCGTCGGAAGGGGTGTTCGGCCTGTCTTCCTATCGAAATGCCCCGATGCGTCTGCGCGCCTTGATGTGGGGCGTGGACGATCTCGCGGCCGACCTCGGGGCTCGCTCGTCGCACCAGGGACGGGAACTCACCGCGCCGTTTTCCGTGGCACGTACGATGTGCCTGATGGCAGCCGCGCAAGCTGGTATCGACGCCATCGACGCGGTCAGCACGAATCTGTCCGACGACGCCGAGATCGGCCACGAGGCGGCGCAGGCAAAGCGCGACGGCTTTACTGCCAAGGCTGCTGCCCATCCCTCCCATATCGAAGCCATCAACCAAGCCTTCATGCCGCAGATGGAAGAGATTCGCTGGGCAAGAGAGGTGGTCGAGGCATTTTCAAAGGTAGGCGCCTCGGGCGTGGTGAAGCTGGGCAAGACCATGATCGACCGTCCCCACTTGCGACTGGCGCATCGGATTCTTTGCCAGGTGGAAGGCGAGGACTGATCGGGCCATGCAGATATCGGTGCGGCGCCTTGCAGCCGCTCGACCGAGCCGAAAGTCGGCGCCAAGCGCCGACTTGAGGTTGCTGACAGAGTCAGAAGGAGCGAATGTTGTCTCCCCTCTCGCATTTATGGGAGAGGGGCGGGGGAGAGGGCAGGAGTTGCCACGAAGTGAGGCGTCATGGTGCTTGCCATGCGCCTGCCCTCTCCCCCCAACCCCTCTCCCGCAAGCGGGAGAGGGGAGCGAACAATCTGGTGCGCCAGCTTTGTCAGCAATCTGAAGTCGGCGCCAAGCGCCGACTTCTACTTTCGCATCTCGCTTCTCAGAACTTGTGCCGGATGCCCAGCGCCACACCGAACATATTGTTCTTGTCGCTGCCCAGGAAGTAGCCGTTGGCGAAGCTGATGGCCGACGAGTCGAAGTTCAACCCGGCATTCTTCGAATAGGCAGTGGTCAGGTACAGGTCGGTGCGCTTCGACAGGCTGTAGTCGGCAATGAACGAAACCTGCCACGGGTTCTTGATGTTGTTGCCGAGGAACTCCTTGGCGTCGTCATAGTAGTACGCGAGCGTCAACAGCAGCGCCGATGTGGCCTGGTAGTTGCCGCCGATCCAGTAGAAGTTGTCGCGCAGGATGGTCGCGTCGGTCGCGCTGGTGCTTCGGCCCCAGCGGTAGCCGCCAACGATCTTCCCGACACCACCCAGTGCGTAGCTCGCGGCCACCGCTGCCTTCTTGACCGTACCCGTGCCACCGGCCGCGGTGAGCGTCGGGTTGTACTGGTCGTAGTTGACCGACACGCCGAACGGACCGCCGAGGTACGCCAGCGAGGCGCCATAGCCGCTGTCCCGGCGGAACTGGCCAGGTACTTCGCCGGCGCCGGCTGCGCCATTGCCGAAGGTCCAGTGCGCAATGGCGGTAACCGGGCCGAACTGGCCGGTGTACTTCGCTACGTTGTCGGAGCGGAAGTTCACGCCGGTTTCCAGGATGAGCGGTTCGTACTGCAGCGAGAAGCCGGTGGGCGAGAAGTTCGTCAGGCCGTCAAACAGGCTGGTGTACTGGCGCCCGAATGTCACCTTGCCGAAGCTGGCGTGGTCCAGTCCCACAAAGGCCTGGCGACCGAACAGACGGCCGCCTTGCTGCATCTTGCCATCGTCGGAGCCGAACCCGCTTTCCAGCGCGAATACGGCTTTCAGGCCGCCGCCAAGGTCTTCCGTGCCGCGCAAGCCCCAACGCGAGCCGGACAAGCCACCGCTCAACATGCGCACCACGTTCTTGCCCGGACCGACGGCGAAGCCGTTCGCCGCGCTGGGCACGACCGCAGACATATTGTTCACGTACTCGATGTTCGTGTCGATGACGCCGTACACGGTGACACTGGTCTGGGCCTGGCTCAGGCCACCAACCAGCAGGGCCGGAACTGCGGCAAGCCATTTCATGCGATTGCAGCCCTTGTTGGTCAACTTCATGTGTCTCCTCCTGCTTGTCATTGGGATAGTTGCCTCGCCAGCGTCTTGATGGTCGAGGTTCGTGTTTCACGATTTGTCAGGCGCATTCGCATTCCGACGCGCGTGCACGGCGGATGCTGGATTGCCGATGCAATGGCCGTCAACGGAGACCGCGCATGTGTTCCGTACAGCGGTTCGGATGGATGCTCAGCGCGCCAGAACCGATGGGACTGCACATTGCATTGCGTCTGTATCGAAGCACGGAACGTTGGCTGGCATTACGTTGACGCGGGCTGGCGTGCCGTTCACGATCTGCGCAAAGACCGCATTCCCAGCGAGGTACCGGGAGCAGGTCGATCACGCATGGAATGGAACAAGATGTCGAAGGTTCTTGAAGGTATCCGCGTCCTGGATTTCGGACGCTTCATCGCCGGCCCCTTCTGCGCGGCATTGCTGGCGGATTACGGCGCCGATGTCATCCGCATCGATCGCGTTGGCGGCAGCGAAGACCGGTTCATCGTGCCGGTGACGGATTCTGGCGAGGGCGCGCTGTTCCTCCAGGTAAATCGCAACAAGCGCTCCATCACGCTCGACATCGACAGCGCGGAAGGCCGCGATGTGGTGCGCCGGCTGGTGGAAACCGCCGACGTGGTGGTCGCCAACATGCCGCCCCGAAGCCTCAAGAGCCTGGGGCTCGACTATGAGACGCTGTGCGCGATCAAGCCGGACATCATCCTCACCGCATCGACGGCGTTCGGCTCGCATGAAGGCGCCGGTCACCGCGTCGGCTTCGATGGTGTCGGGCAAGCGCTGAGCGGGGCGGTGTACATGTCGGGCACGCCAGACAGTCCCACCAAGGCGATGGTGCCGGTGGTGGACTTCTCCACCGCGCTCTCATGTGCGCTGGGAACAGTCATGGCGCTGTACGAGCGGCGCGTGAGTGGTCGTGGCCAGTGCGTCGAAGCGTCGCTGTTGCGCACGGCGCTGAACCTGTCGAGCGGCGCACTGATCGAGGAAGCCACGCTGGCGATCAACCGCCAGGCAACCGGCAACCGCAGCCCGTCGTACGGGCCATCGGACATCTTCCGTACCTCAGACGGCTGGATCATCGCGCAGGCGATCGGCCAGCCCTTGTTCCGGCGCTGGTGTGCGCTGGTAGGAAAGCCGGATCTGGCCGACGATCCGCGCTTCCACGACGATTTGAGCCGCGGCAGCCACGGCGAATACCTGAGCGCGCTGATGGGGGAGTGGTGTGCCACCCGCACCCGGGCCGATGCGCTGTCGCAACTTGAGCAGGCCAGGATTCCGGCCGCACCGGTCTACTCGCCGCGCGAGGCGCTCGATGATCCGTCGATACAGGCGTCGGGCGCCTATGTATGGACCGACTATCCGGGCTTGCCTCGCAAGGCACCCATCGTCGCGCCCCCGGCCGTGCTGTCGCGTACGCCGCCTGAAGTGGAGCGTCGGCCACCAACCATCGGCGAGCACACCGATGAAGTGCTGGCCGAGGTCGGCTACGACCGCGCGCAGATCCTGGCGCTGCGCCAGGCAGGGGTGGTTTGACGGGCGACGCAGGCTGGTGTCGCGGCAGGCGAACAGGGGGATCGCAAGCGAGAACTTGAGAGCACGGCCGGTGGTCCGCTAGCATCGACGAAAACCACAAGATCGGAGACGATGCGATGTCCTTCAGCCTGATCCCGGTTCGGGATGAACTGCAAGTCCGCCCCGGCAACCTGTTCATCGATGGTGCCTGGCATGGGTGGGAGGGGGCGCGCTTCGACCAGATCCACCCCGCCACCAATGAAGTCATGACCACGTTCGCCGATGCGGGCGCGCGTGGTGTCGATCTGGCCGTGAAGGCGGCAAGGCGCGCATTCGACGAAGGCCCGTGGCCGCGCATGCCGGCGCAGGACCGCAAGCGGATGCTGCAGCGAATCATCGACCGGCTGTATGAATCGGAGCTCGAACTCGCGAAGCTGCAGACGCTCGATAACGGCATTCCGTTTCACTTCAGCCGCAACACCCGCGTCTCGGCCAAGGCCGCGGCGGACGTGTTCGATCACTACGCAGGCTGGGCCGACAAGATCAACGGCGAAACCTATCCGCAGTTCTCCAGTGCGTCGAACATGCACTACATGAGCTTCCGGGAGCCGGTCGGCGTGGTCGGTGCGGTGCTCGCGTGGAATGCGCCGCTGCTGATGTTCTCGATGAAGGTGGCACCGGCGCTCGCTTGCGGCTGCACGGTGGTGGTAAAGCCTTCCGAGTACACGAATCTCGCCGCGCGCAGGTTCGCGGAGATCGTCGCGGAGAGCGACCTGCCGCCCGGTGTGTTCAACTTCGTGACCGGCGGCCCCGAGACGGGCGCTGCGCTGTCGTCGCACCCCGGTGTCGACAAGGTGACCTTCACCGGCAGCGCGGCAACCGGCGAGCGGATCCTGATGGCGAGCGGCGCCAACATGAAGCGGCTTTCGCTCGAGCTCGGCGGCAAGAGCGCTGCACTGGTGTTCCCCGATACGCGCAGTGTCGCCACCACGGCGGCGTCGCTGATGGGCCTGTGCTCGACATTCCTGTCCGGCCAGGTCTGCTCGACACCGTCCCGCGCGGTCGTGCATGTCTCGATCCTCGACGAATTCCTGTACCACGCCGGCGAGCAGGTCAGGAAGGTCCGGTTCGGCAATCCGTTCGACCCCGAGACGACTTCCGCGCCGATCATTTCGAAGCGGCAGGTGTCTCGCATTCTCGGCTACGTCGAAAGCGGCAAGGCTGAAGGCGCACGCCTGATGTTCGGCGGCGATACGCCGGGTGGAGAACTCGCCAACGGCAACTGGATCAACGCTGCGTTATTCGCCGGTGTCGACAACGGCATGACGATTGCGCGGGAGGAAATCTTCGGCCCGGTGCTCAGCGTCATTCCGTTCGAGACCGAAGAGCAAGCAATCAGGATCGCGAACGACAGCGAGTACGGTCTCGCCGGTTGCGTCTATACGACCGACGTGAGCCGCGCGTTGCGCGTGGCGCGCGCGGTCCGCAGTGGTTCGGTCGGCATCAACGGCTACGCGAGTATTCCAAATGCCCCGATGGGCGGCGTGAAGCGTTCCGGCCTCGGGCGCGAAGGCGGATGGCCGACCATCGAGGCCTTCACGGAACTCAAGACGATCAGTTTCAACCTCGACGCCTGAACGCCTGGCCAGCGCTCAGCACTGATCCGACGACTGCCGGTTTGCGCTGGTATCCGCGCTTTCGGCAGCCACGTGAGGCAACCATGCCGGACGATTCCCCAGACATCCGCATCGTCCCCCTTGCGCGGGCACTGGCGGTGCTCGGTGCGTTCACCGCGGACCGTCACTGGATGACCAATCGCGACCTTGCGGCATTGACCGGCATCCCGGTCCCTACGGTCGCACGCATCGTCCAGTCGCTGGTTTCGCTCGCGTATCTCCATCGTGATCCCATCCACAAGAAGTGCCGCCTTGCTGCCGGTGCGTTATCGCTGGGCTATGCGGCCATCATGCCGACGGACATGGTGAGCACCGCCCGCGTCCCGATGCAAGCGTTCGCCGAGGCGACCGATACCTGCGTCGTGCTGGGTGCACGGGACAAACTCGATGTGACGGTGCTCGATGCGCAGGTCGGCGCGCATGCCTTGCTTGACCCGGGGCTGTCGGCCGGCGTGCGTATGCCGTTATGCGCGGGACCGATGGGCTGGGCGCTGCTGGCCGCGCTGCCCGAGTCCGAGCGCTTCTATCTGCTCGGTAACGTGGAACGCAAGAGCGGCAACGACTGGCCGTCTCGGCGCCGGCGCATTGCCGCTGGCATTTCGCAGTTGCACAACGCCGGCTATTGCGTGTCGGCGATCATCGACAAACCTGGGCTCGTATTGCTCGCGGTGCCGGTATGTGTTCCCGGCCTGCCACCGGTCGCGCTGGCCTGCATCGGTCGCAGCGCGCGCATGGCGCGCAGCAGGATCGAGCGTGAGCTGGCGCCGCGGTTGATAGCGATGGCGGAAGCGCTGCGGGAGCGGTGGGAAGCGTAGCGCTGCCGGCAGAGTGGGCGTTTTCCGTCTACGGCTGCGCGTCGACATCGCGCAACAGGTCGACCAGCGCCTTTGACGCAGCGACCAGTTCTGGCGCGATTCGCGACGCGATGGCCGCAGTGTCGGCTTGCGGATCGACCGCGCCGCAGGCGAGCGCCATCAGCGTGTCGGAACGACCCACCGTGACCGGTATCGCAATGCCAAATGCGCCACGCTGGAAATTGCCGAACGACGTGCAGACACCGGTAGCCTTCAATTCGTCGAAGGCAGCCCGAATGCCTTGCTCCATGTTATCGGCGCGCGGTCCTGCCGATTGCCGGAGAGAAGCGATGTAGCGTGCCTGCACTTCGGCCTGAAGGCCAGAGAGCCATGCGCGGCCGCTCGCAGTCCAGCCCATCGGCAGCAAGGAGCCAACGCCGATGCGAAGCGTGGCGATCCGCGCGCTCGTGCATTGCGCGACGTAGAGCATGTCGAGCCGATCCGGTATGGCCAGCGAGACGGAGACGCGGAGGCGGTCGGCCAGCGCCTGCATGAATGGCGTTACGCACCGTGCGACCGGGCTCGATTCGATATAGGTCTGGCCGATGCGATGGGCGCCGGTTGCCAGTGCAAATCGGGGACCTCCGCCCACGCGCCGGAGAAAGCCGAGTGCGACCAGCGTTGTGGTCATCCGCGAGACGGTGGCTTTCGGCAGGCCGGTGCGCCGGACCAGCTCGGCGTTCGTCATCGGCGTACGCTCGGCGCGGAACGCGCGCAGGACCTCGAGGCCGCGATCCAGCGTCTGTATCACGGGCGCAGCGGGTGTAGAACGGGAAACAGGCGCCGGAGCGCCTGTGGAACAGAACTCTGTCAGCATCGCCATCCTCCCGGCCGGCATGACCTGTTCAAAATCCGGGGCATCGTCCACACAGCGAAGAGCGAGACAAGCCCCGATGCATCACACGACTGTCAGGCCGCCAGCCCGATGCGATCGCGCGACTGCCTGAGCGCCGTCACGGTCTCCTCGACCAGACGATGCAGGACCGCGCCGGCTGGCAGCAGGTCGTGGATCAACCCCGAGCCTTGCCCGGCGGGCAGCGGCTGATGATCCTTCAGGTCGGCTGCCGCTGCGGCGAAGCGTGCCGGCGCGACGACGATGCGCTGGATCGGATACGGTTGCAGTTCGTTCTCGTGGCCTTCCCACACCTCGGTGAAGCGGTTCTGCAGCTGGCGGACATAGAGGCCATCGAACAGCAGCGAGCGGATGGTGCTGTCGTTCTCCGCCTCGACCAGCGATGACTTGTAGTTCGGCCCGACGCTCGACTCGTGCGTGGCAATGAAGCGCGTGCCGACCCACACGCCTTGCGCGCCTTGCGTCAGCACGCCTGCAATCTGGGAGCCATTGACGATGCCGCCGGCCGCAACCACCGGAACAGTCGAGAACTCCAGCACTTCGGCCAGCAGCGTAATGAGGCCCACATCACCGGTATGACCACCGCCTTCCGTGCCCTGGACTACGACGATGTCGGTGCCCGCACGAATCGCCGACGCGGCGTGCGAGGCACGGCCCACGAGGCTGATCACCTTCACGCCGCGCGCATGGCATTCCTCGACGACCCATTTCGGCGTGCCGAGCGCGCATGCGATCACTTCCACGCCGTGCTTGAAGCAGATTTCCAGCTTGGCGCGCGCATCGTCAATGCTCATGGCCTGGTCGTCGGTCGGTTTGACCTCGACACCGAGTGCCTCGATTTCCTGTTGCAGCTGCTTGAGTGGACCGGGCAACTCCGGCAGGTTGACGTCGGACTTCTCTTTCGGGGCACGCAGGGGAAAGCCGATGTCGACGCAGATCGGCTTCTTCGTCAGGCTGCGCGCGAGCTTGATTTCCTGTTCGACGCGTTCCGGCGTCGGCGAGATGGCGGCGATGGTTCCCAGACCACCCGCTTCCGAGACGGCGGCCGCCAGCGGGCCGAACGCCACGCCGCCCATGCCGGCCTGGAGGATGGGGTATTCGATATTGAGCAGGTCGCACAGCGGCGTCTTCAAGGTAGACACAGGTCCCTCCGATATTTGGATTGTTGCCGGCCGCTATCCGCGGCGGCGCAGTTCGATGCGCGGTTGAGCCGCGCCGTGAAGGACTGTCCGGGTCGAACAGCCTCCGTCCGTTGCAATGTAGCGAGGGGGAGGGCTGCGGACAAATCGAAAGGCACGAACGTCGGTGTTCGCGATTGCCGACACCGTGGTGGTGTGCGGGAATGCCGGCGAGCGTTCTCGGGCGGCGATACCGTTGTTCTCTATCTACGGCGTGGAGGGAGAGCGTCGCACTCGCGCAGCGTCATGGCGCCGACGGCTTCGCCGGCGGACGATCTGCCGAGGTTGACGGCCTTTCGGGATTGGTTGTTCGAGGAAGCGGCTGCGGCACATCACGCTCCTGAACGTGCGCCGTAGCCGCTTCGGGACGACAACGCATCGTTGTTGCATCGCTGCGCCCCAAATCGGGCGCCCGTTGCACCACAACCCTCTAGCATTCCAGACATCCATTCCGCGTCTGCGCCGGCCACGAGCCGAGATGCCAGTCACGGAGCGAGAGATAAATGGAGATGCTGATGTCACACACCCCAACCAATGAGCGCCGCCCGCGGCTGGACGGCGCCACCTTGCTTCGCCAGCTCAGGGAGCTTGGTGAAGTCGGCGCAGATCCGGACGCCGGCGGCCGCACCCGCATCGCACTGACCGACGACGAGAAGACAGGCCGCGACCTCGTTGTCCGGTGGATGCGCGAGCTGGAACTCGAAGTCGTCGTCGACCGCATCGGCAACGTGTTCGGTGTGCTGCGCTCCGATCGCGACGACGGTACCCAGGCGCCGTTCATGATGGGATCGCACATCGACACGGTGACGAACGCAGGCGCGCTGGATGGCTGCTATGGCGTACTGGCGGGACTGGCTGTGGCGCGCGCATATCGGGAGGCTGGCGTCGTACCGGCGCGTACCATCATGGTCGGCGCTTTCACGAATGAGGAAGGCATCCGATATCAGCCCGACATGATGGGCTCGCTCGTTTACGCGGGTGGTCTCCGCGTCGAAGCCGCGCTGGACACAACCGGTACGGACGGAACGCGGCTCGGGGACGAACTGGCGCGCATTGGCTACGCGGGAGACATGGAGCCTGGCGCGATCGTGCCGCACGAGTACGTCGAACTGCATATCGAGCAGGGACCGATTCTGGAAGCCGAGGGCGTCCAGATTGGTGTGGTCGAGAACCTGCAAGGCATCTCGTGGCAGCAGGTCAACATCCAGGGCAATGCCAACCACGCCGGGACGACGCCGACGCATCTGCGGCACGACGCAGGGCTGGTCGCGGCATCCATCGTGACGTTCCTGCGCGAGCTGGCGCTGAGTTCCGGCGGCACAACGCTGGCCACCGTGGGGTGCCTCAGTGTGCAGCCAAACGTCATCAACGTCATCCCGCGCCGCGCCACCCTGACCATCGACCTGCGCGACCCGGACGAGCAAAGACTGAAGCAAGCCGAGCAGCGCCTTGCCGGTTTCCTGGAGGAAATAGCGCAGCGCGAAGGCGTGAAGGTGACCACCGAGCGCCTCGCGCGCTTCGAGCCGGTCGTATTCGACGCGGATCTCGTGGCCGCCATCGAGGCGTCGGCAAAGCGGTTCGGCTTTACCAACCGGCGCATGACATCCGGCGCCGGCCACGACGCCCAGATGATTGCCCGCATCGCTCCCGCAGCAATGATCTTCGTCCCGAGCAAGGGAGGCATCAGCCATAACCCGCGCGAGCATACCGATGACGATCAACTCGTCATGGGCGCGGAACTGCTGCTCGACGTCGTCCTCAACCGCCTCGGCCAATCGCAGGCGTGACCATTCCATCGATACCGGACTTACCCATGCTGACAAAGAATCCTCTTGCCCGTCGGGCTTCGTATCCTGCCGAGCTTCGCTCGATCATGAGCATCGAGCAAGCCGAGCGCAGCCGGACATGGCTGTCTCATTGGGACCAGCTGACTGCCGGGCCAACGCCGTTGCGCGAGCTTCCCGCGCTGGCGGCGAGCCTGAACATCGCCCGGTTGAGCGTGAAGGACGAATCCGTGCGCTCTCCGCTTGGCAGCTTCAAGGCACTTGGTGCGCCGATTGCGCTGGTTCGCCTGATTCTCCGGATGTTCCCCGAGCGCAATCTGGATGCGCTGGCGCTGATCGACGGGAAGTATGCCAACTTGCTGAAGGATTTCACGGTCATCAGCGCGACCGACGGCAACCATGGCCGCGCGCTCGCCGCGGCAGCCCGGTCGTTTGGCTGCCAATGCGTGATCGTGCTGCACGCCAATGTGAGCCAGGAACGCGAGGAAGCGATCGCTGCCTATGGTGCAAGGATTGTGCGTATTGCCGGCAACTACGACGAATCGGTCGCGGAAGCGGCACGCCTGGCTGCGGAGAACAATTGGACGGTGGTCTCGGATACCTCGTACGAGGGCTATCAGGACATTCCGCGTGACGTGATGCAAGGCTATGGCGCCATTGCGGCAGAGATCCTTGCGCAGGGGAACGTGGCTCCCGGCCAGCCGTGTCCGTACACGCATGTCTTGCTGCAAGGCGGTGTGGGCGGGCTGGCAGCGGGCATCGCGAGCTACTTCTGGGAGTTTTTTGGCGAGCACCGGCCAACGTTCATCGTGGTGGAGCCGGTGCAGGCGGATTGCCTGTATCAAAGCGCGCTGCAAGGACGCGCAGCCGCCGCGACAGGTTCCGTCGATTCCGTGATGGCCGGGCTCGCCTGCGGTGAAACCTCGCCACTGGCCTGGCGCTTTCTTGAGAACAGCGTCGACGTCTTCATGACGATTTCCGATGACGACGCCGTCACTGCCATGCATCAGCTGGCTGGCAAGCAACGCGACGATGTTCCCGTCGTGGCTGGCGAATCCGGTGCAGCCGGCATGGCCGGGCTGGCCGTTCTTCGCGCGAACGAGGCACTGTCGGCAGAGACGGGACTTGACGCCAGTTCCCATGTGCTGGTCATCAACACCGAAGGCGCGACGGCACCGTCCGTCTACCGGCAACTGGTAGGCGAGCCGCACGAATCCGTGCTCGCGCGCCAGGCTGCCTGGCTCGCGCGCTGATTCAACCCGCACCCCGCCTTACGCACCACCTAGAAGCGCACCACCGCGACGATGAGGCCTTCCTCATCGTCGGGGAGACGTGCGCCCCTACGACATGGAGACAACAATGAGTTCGACACAGAAGCGCAGTATCGGGCCTATTTCCCTGATGTTCACAGGGCTCGGCTCGATCATCGGCTCCGGCTGGCTGTTCGGAGCGTGGCACACCGCGAAGATTGCCGGCCCCGCGGCCATCCTGGCGTGGGTGATTGGCGCGGTGGTCATTCTGGCCATCGCGCTGACCTACGCGGAACTTGGCGCCATGTTCCCGGAATCCGGCGGCATGGTTCGCTACGCGCGCTATTCCCACGGTTCGCTCGTCGGCTTTGTCAGTGCATGGGCCAACTGGATTTCGATCGTCTCGGTCATCCCGATTGAAGCCATCGCGTCCGTGCAGTACATGGCGTCGTGGCCGTACCCCTGGGCGCAAGGGCTGATGGCCAAAGGCGAGTTGACATCGCCGGGCCTGGTGGCCAGCGCTGCGCTCGTGGTCGTGTACTTCCTGCTGAACTACTGGGGCGTGAAGCTCTTCGTGAAGACGAACTCAGCCATCACGGTCTTCAAGATTGCGGTGCCGGCCTTGACCGTAGCTGGCCTGGTGTGGGGCGGATTCCATACCGAGAACTTTGCGATTGGCACCGGTGCGGCATTTGCTCCCTATGGCTGGTCGGCGGTCCTGACCGCAGTGGCCACGAGCGGTATCGTGTTCAGCTTCAACGGCTTCCAGAGTCCGGTGAGCCTGGCCGGCGAGGCACGGAATCCGGCGCGAAGCATCCCGTTCGCGGTCGTGGGTTCCATCCTCGTCGCGCTGGTCATCTATGCGTTGCTGCAGGTCGCGTTTATCGGCGCGGTCAGTCCCGACAGCATTCGCGCGGGCTGGTCCCATCTGGACTTCACGTCCCCGTTCGCCGAGCTGGCGCTGGCCTTGAACCTGAACTGGCTGGCCATGATGCTGTACGTGGATGCATTCATCAGCCCGTCCGGCACGGGTGCCATCTACACGGCCACCACCGCGCGCATGATCCACGCCATGGAGCGCAATGACACCATGCCCCGGCTCTTCGGCAATACGCATCCTATCTACGGCGTGCCGCGGGAAGCGATGTGGTTCAACCTGGCTGTATCGTTCATCTTCCTGTTCTTCTTCCGCGGCTGGGGCGCGCTGGCTGCCGTGATCTCGGTCGCCGTCGTGATCTCGTTCCTGAGCGGCCCCGTCAGCCTGATGGCGCTGCGCGAACACGCCAGCGACATCGAGCGGCCCCTGCATATCCGCGGTATGTCGGTGATCGCACCGTTTGCCTTCGTCTGTGCGACGCTCGTGCTCTACTGGGCCAGGTGGCCACTGACCGGACAGGTCATCGTGCTGATGGTCGCCGCGTTGCCGCTGTACCTGTACTACCAGGCCAGGGCGGGATGGCGCGGCTTTGGCGCAGAGCTTCAATCGGCCTGGTGGTTCATCCTGTACCTGCCCACCGTAGCGCTGATGTCCTTTCTGGGCGGGGAGGAGTTTGGCGGCATTGGCGTCATCCCGCCGGGTTGGGATCTGGCTTCTGTTGCCGCGGTCGGTCTCGTGTTCTACCGCTGGGGCGTGCGAAGCGGCCGCAGAACGTCGTACCTGGCCGAGAGTGGTGCTACCGCGATGAGCGAATTTGCCTGAGCGATGGGAGGCGGGTGCGTTCCGGCACGCCCGCCGCCGTTACCATCAGGACTCGATGGCAACGCCCAGGCTCACCTTCGACCGCTGCATGGCCACGTGTGTCTTGAAGTTCTTGACGTTGCCCGAGACGAAGAAGAGTTCCCGCGTGAGCCGTTCATACTCGGTCATATCCGTGACCGCGAGCACGAGCAGGAAATCGTAGTCGCCGGTGACGTAATAGACCTGCTGGACCTGCGGACACTCGACAAAGCGCTTCTTCACTTCATCGAGCAGGTCGAGCCTTTCATTCTCCAGCGTGACCTCGACCAGCACGGTGATCAGCTTGCCGACCTTGGCGGGATCCACCACGGCGGTGTTCGCCATGATGACGCCCTCGGCCTCGAGCGCTGCGATACGGCGGTTGACGGCCGAGGGCGACAAGTTGACGGCGTCCGCCAGATCCCGCTGGGAGAGCTTGTTGTTGGCCTGAAGCAGTTGCAGCAGCTTCTTGTCGTATGCATCGAGTTGCAGTGGCATGGTTCTCGCCCTTGTGATTGCGCTGCGCGCAAGTTTCACCCGGAAGGAACGGGAGCTTCACGGAATTTTAGGCCGTTCCACGCAACAACGTTTCGCTTCGACGGGCCACAACGCCCGAACTTTGCAGCGAGCCGCTCGTAAGATTCCCGCACCGGCCTGACTTACCCAAAGGATTCACATGAACGCTGACATCAAACTTCGCGACCTCCTACAGACCTGGCGTCACGCGCTGCATCGCCATCCCGAAACCGGCTTCGAGGAACTGAGGACGTCGGATTTCGTGGCGGAACTGCTGTCCGGCATGGGGATGGAGGTGCATCGCGGCATCGGCGGCACCGGGCTCGTCGCGAGCTTGCGCGTCGGCGACGGGAAGGGCGTCATCGGCCTGCGTGCCGACATGGATGCGCTGGCGATTCACGAGAATGCGCCGGAGCGCGATCATGCCTCGCAGACCGAAGGGAAGATGCATGCGTGCGGGCACGACGGCCACATGGCGATGATCCTTGGCGCCGCCAGGCTGCTCACGCAGCGGCGCGACTTCAACGGAACGGTGCGCTTCATCTTCCAGCCGGCGGAGGAGCATGGCCGCGGGGCAAAGGCGATGATGCAGGATGGCTTGTTCGAGCGATTCCCTGTCGATGCCATTTACGGGGCGCACAACATGCCGGGACTACCGGTCGGTAACATCGCCACCCGCGTGGGCGGCATCATGGCCAGCGAAGACAATTTCGTCATTCACGTGAAAGGGCAGGGAACCCATGCGGCCAGGCCGCATATGGGTGTGGACCCCATCGTGATCGGCGCGGAAATCGTCCTGGCGCTGCAGACCATCGTCTCCCGAAACCTGGACCCGAGCCAGCCGGCGGTGATTTCCTGCACCGAGTTCATCACCGACGGCATCCGCAACGCGATTCCGACGAACGTCATCATCAAGGGGGACACGCGCAGCTATACGCCCGCGGTGCAGTCGTTGCTCGAAACCCGGATGCGGGAAATCAGTGAAGGCATCTGCCGCACGCACGGCGCCACGTGCACTTTCGAGTACACCCATGAGTTCGCACCGACCGTGAACTGGGAGCGGTGCGTGCCAGTCGCGCTGGAAGCGGCGCGGAATATCGTCGGTGAAGATCGCGTCAACGGCGCTGTCGATCCGATGATGATTTCCGAGGACTTCGGCGCATTTCTGCAGGCCGTCCCCGGGGCCTTCGTCTTCATCGGCAATGGCGAAGCCGGGACGCCGGGCGGCGTACCGCTGCATAACAACCGATATGACTTCAATGACGACGTGCTGACTATCGGCGCACAGTACTTTGCGGAAATCGCGCGGCTGTCGTTGGTGGGCTGACTACAGCGACAGGAACGCCACACAAGTCGGACTGCCGGTATTCACCGCTCGCCGCGGCGTTCCAAGCGCGTAGCGCGACGCGACATCGTGGATCGGAAAGAGGCTGATCGCGTCAGAGCCTTCGTTGGCCACCACCAGATTGCGCTGCGCCGCGTCCACAGTGATGAATCGCGGCGTTCTTCCATCGCTTGGCACCCAACCGCTCAGATGCGGAATTCCGGTCGCGGGGTCAATGGCCAGCATCGAAATCGTGTCGTGCCCGCGATTGCTGACAAATACACGCTCAGCCGTTCGATCGAGGGCAATGCCTGCCGACTGGTTGTGCCCGGTGAAGCCGCCCGGAAGAAGGTCTGACATGGTGATGAGTTCGCATCCTGTTTGGCCGCTGAGCTGGTAGGTCGCCAGTGTCGAGTCCAGCTCGTTGACGATGTACAGCAGAGCGCGAGTCGGGTGAAGGGCGCCGTGCCGCGGTCCCGCGCCGGGGCTGGCGTCGAGTCGCAGAAGAGAGTCTGGTCTCCATGCCTGGCGTGCGGAATCGTACTCTGCGAACCATATGGAATCGGTGCCCTTGTCCGGAAAAACGAAGCGGTCTGTCCCTGGCAACCTCAGCACTTGATGCGGATGCGGACCGCGTTGCTCGCTGGCATGTGGGCCAGGGTCTCCAGTGAATCGAAGTGTGCTTGCAACAAGACCGAGGCGGCCGTCTTTCTCCACGGGAAGCGCGACGGCCGTTCCATTTGCGTAGTTCGCGACGACCAGACTGTCGCCGCTTTGGGTCAGGCAAAGATGAACGGGGTTTGCGCCCTGCGTGGATTGCGTGTTAAGCCTTGTCAGCACGCCACTCCGTGCATCAATGCGAAAGGCGCTGACTTCACTCTCGTCCCCATGCACGCAGTAAAGACGATGCCGCTCCTGGTCGACCAGCAGGAAAGAAGGATTGACCAGGTCGCCAACGCTCTGCCGATGTACCCAGTTCCCTTGTTCATCGACAGCGAAAACTTCTATCCCGCATCCTCTGGCATTGCGCTGAGCCGTCGTGCGGCAACCGGTATAAGCGATGGTTGGCATGTCTCCTCCTGATTCGTACGCGTATCGATGTTCGAATGCGTTTAGGTATCTGTAAAGGCAATACGTGGCCATGCGCCAGTACGACGTGGTAGCCCTCAACCGCGCTGCTGGTTTCGCCAATTGCTCTGTGAGGATTGAGCAATTGGACGCATGTATACCCTACGTTTCCATCTGAAAGCGCCGCATGACGCATATATCTCGCGCTGTAAATCCTGGACTCGTTGTCGCTGCCTTTAATGCATTCTATGATCATAAAACGCGATATGTAAACAAGTTCAAAAGGAGACAACATCATGACGTCCGTGCCCAATCAACGCCGGCGGTCCATCGTGCAAGGCATCCTGGCAGCGCCTCTGGCTGGCGTTGCATCGATGTCGCCTCGATTGGCGATGGCCGAGAGCGCCTTTCCTTCGAAGCCCATCACCTTCATCGTGCCGCAGGCTGCGGGTGGCGGGGCGGATCTGCTCTGTCGTACTGTCCAGGGAAAAGCGCAGGGCGTGCTGGGGCAGCCCATCGTGATTGACAACCGTCCGGGCGCCGCGGGCAACATCGGCACAGTCGCCGGCGCTCGTGCCGCGGCGGACGGCTACACGATGACGTTCGTCAATCTGTCGACGATGGCACTCAACCCGCATCTCTACTCGCGGCCCGGGTATTCGGTGAGCGACTTTGAGCCGCTGGTGTGGATGGCATCCGTGGCCAACATCCTGGTGGTCAATCCCAACGTGGCGGCAAAGAACCTGCAGGAGTTCATTGCTTTGGCCAGGTCCAAACCTGGCAAGCTCGCATACAGCTCTGCTGGCAATGGCAGCGGCAACCACCTCGGCGGCGAAATGCTCAAATCGTTGGCAAAGATCGACCTGGTCCATGTCCCCTACAAAGGTGGCGCGCCGGCGGTGGTGGCGGTTCTGGGCGGCGAGGTGGATGCCTGTATCGCTGACCCGCTTGCAGCACTGCCGCACATCAAGGCTGGCAAGCTGCGGGCTCTGGCCGTCACATCGGCAAAGCGCGCCAGCGCCTTGCCCGACGTGCCGGCTCTGGCAGAAGCAGTGCCGGGATATGAGGCGACTTCCTGGGCCGGCGCCGTGGTGCCGAAAGGTACGCCGGCGGCGGTGACGCAGAAGCTGAGCCAGGCCCTGTTGGCAGGCCTGAAAGATCCCGACAACGCGAACAAGCTGCGCAGCCAGCTCTATGAGCCGACGGCAGCCGGCCCGGCAGAGTTCGCCTCGCTGATTCGCCGGGAGAACGACAAGTGGTCCAAACTGATCCAGCAGTTGGGCATGCGCATCGACTGATCATGCGGCACCGTGGGCGATTGGCGGACGTCATGGCAAAATGCCATGTGAACCATCACGCCGGGTGCGCCAGACGACTCGGCGGCCTTGCCCATCACCGCCGGTCGAACCATGAATCTCTCCCAACTGCAAACGCGCGTGGCACGCGAAATCGTCGCCCTGGCGCGCCTGGATGCGCTTCGCGCCGGCGATCACCTTGCCGAGAGCGTTCTGGCCGAGCGGATCGGTGTGTCGCGGTCACCCGTCAATGTGGCACTGCGCTATCTTGTTGAGGTGGGGGCGGTCGTCCATGACCACAATCGCGGCTTCTTCCTCGACAAGGACGCCGCGGATCTGTCCGCGATCGCTCAGGAGCTCTCGCAGGAGCCAGACGACCCGCTGCATCTGAAGATCGCGGAAGACCGGCTGAGCGGTGCGCTGCCGGACTTCGTCACCGAAGCCGACATGATGCGGCAATACAATGTCGCGCGCAGCGCATTGCGGAAGGCGCTTTCCAGGATCCAGGAGGAAGGGTGGGTAGAGCGGTCCATTGGACATGGCTGGACCTTCCTCCCGATGATCGACTCCGCACAGGCCTACGAGGAAAGCTATCTTTACCGTACGGCTCTGGAGCCAACCGGGCTGCTGAGCCCGTGGTTTCGCGCCGATCCCGTGGAACTGGCTGCTCTGCGGCGCCAGCAACGCGCCATCGTCGATGGCGGGTACAAGACCATGACCCCGATCGAGCTGTTCGAGTCCAACAGCCGGTTTCACGAAACCATCGCCAAATGGTCGGGCAATCGCTTCCTTGTGCAATCCATCAAGCGGATGGACTCGCTGCGGCGGCTGGTTGAATACGGGCAAGCGAAGGACCGCAAACCGCGCCAGGAACAGGCGATCGAGCACCTGGCTATCCTCGAAGCCATCGCCGCGCAAGATCTGCTGAAGGCGGCGGGGTTGATGCGGGAGCATCTTGAGGGCGCGCGCCAGAGAAAGGTGCGCAGCAAATCCGTGTTCAAGAGCGCGGCTTGACCCACGAGTCGATACTCTGTTTGTATTGCTGTTCCTTGCTTCAAAAGGCAATCTACGGGCATTAGTCTGACCCGATCCCGCCTGTTGTTCGCAGGCGTTCTCCCACATCGTCGCTTCCAAACCGCGACGGCGTTTCCGCCGGCTCCTCCAAACTCAATTTTGGTCGCAAAAAGTGTACCGCGTGCCATCCGACGCACCGGCTGCACTCGTTGCTTTTGCCTTATCCACTGGCAATCAAGGGTAAACGCTTACGTTTTCCTTTTTGCATTTTGTAATCACAGAAAGCTATACTTCGATCAATCAACGCATCGTCGCAGATTGACATTGCGACAGTGCAAGGCGCGCGGCCAAACAGCTCCGCATCGCCATTTCCCCCACGCAGCCTGCTCATCCGCAGCCGACCGCGCAAATCCAGATCGGAGACAAAGCATGACCAGCAAGACCCCTTCCGGCGCCGTCCTCCTGAAGCCCGAAACTTTGCCGACGCATGAGCGTGGTGGTGGGGCCCGTACCACGCCGCTGGTGTCGCGCGAACTGGGCACGACGAGCTTTATCACCGGCTACACGTCGTTCGACGCAGGCGTGGAGATTCCCTTCCATAGCCACAACTGCCAGGAGAGCGTTGTGCTGATGGAGGGCGAGGCCATCCTGGATATCGATGGCCTCGAGTATTTGCTCAAGCCGCACGACGTGACCTTCATTCCGCCGAACGTCAACCACCGCTTCCGCAATCTGTCGAAGACAGAGCCCATGAAGATCATGTGGATCTACGCGACGGTCGACGCTACGCGCACCTTGACCGAGACGGGAGCAACGAACCCCGTAGCCGCAGAGCACGGCAAGCACTGATCGCGCAACGCTAATCGCTCCCTTTCAGGTCTGCGGCGGATAGCCTCAGACCTCGCTGCGCAAGGAACCGACCCGGATGACGCCGGGGCGTAGTTTTCCTGCACCCTCAAATATGTGACCAGCCGGCGGGAAACTCTCTCGTCAGGCCCACAGGCCGGTCCAGAACAAACGCGAGACAACGATGTTGGTAATTCTCGGTTTCGGCATGATTGCCGCATTCATGACCCTGATCATGGCCAAACGGCTGACGCCGGTGGCTGCGCTCATCCTGGTGCCGATCATCTTTGGCCTTGTCGCGGGCGGGGGACTGGACCTTGGTCAGTCGATCATCAAGTCAATCAAGACCGTAGCGCCCACCGCGTGCCTGCTGTTCTTTGCCATCATTTACTTCGGCATGATGATTGATGTCGGCATGTTCGATCCGCTCATCCGGCTGATCTTGCGGTTCGTCCACAACGATCCGGTTCGCCTGGCCCTGGGTACCGCACTGCTTACGGCAATCGTGTCCCTCGATGGTGACGGCTCCACGACGTTCATTATCGTCACGTCGGCCTTCCTGCCGATTTACCTTCGCCTGGGCATGAGCCCATGGGTGCTGACGTGCATTGCGGCAACAGCGAATGGCATTTTCAACACGGTGCCCTGGGGAGGTTCCACAGCGCGCGCCGCAGCGGCGCTCAAGTTGAACCCGGTCGACATCTTTGTCCCGATGGCGCCCGCAATCTTCATGTCCGTGTGCGCATTGCTTTTCCTCGCCTACCTGCTGGGTCGTTCGGAACGTGCGCGTATCGGTTACCTGGCGATTCAGCCGGACACCGGGCTGCTGGGTGCGGGCAGCAAGCGCCCGGTCGCGGTTGCGGCCTCCACGGGATTTAGCAACGTATCCGGCGCCGCAATGGCGTTCCCGCATGGCGCCATGGCATCGGTGCGAGCGGATGCATCCGCCGCGCAGCGCGACGTCCAGGATGATTTCTCCGCGCCGTTCTCGAGCGACGGTCATATCCTTCAGCGTCCCAATGCACGCCCACATCTCGCATGGGTCAATGCGCTGCTGACGTTGGGCGTCATGACGTTGCTTGTGGTCGAGGTCATCCCATCGCCGGTGGTCTTTCTGCTGGGCGTGGCGGTTGCCCTGGTGATCAACTTCCCGCGCGTTGCCGATCAGGCGGATCAAATCAAATCGCACGCATCGAGCATTGTTGGTGTCGTGGGAATGGTCTTCGCCGCAACAGTACTGACCGGCGTTCTGAGCGGAAGTGGGATGGTCGAAGCCATGGCCAAATGGCTCGTGGCCATCATCCCGGCGTCCTGGGGCCCGCATCTCGCCATCGTGACCGGGGTCATCAGCATTCCGATGACGTTCTTCACGAGCAACGACGCGTTCTACTTTGGCGTGCTGCCGATCCTTGCCGAGACTGCCTCCCACTACGGGATTTCGGCCGTGGAAATGGCGCGGGCGGCAATCGTTGGCCAGCCGTTGCATCAATCGAGTCCGCTGGTTCCTTCATTTCTCTTGCTCGCGGGCTTGGCCAAGGTCGAACTTGGCGAGCATGCCCGGAAGACGATCTGGCGCGCGGTTGCCGTGGGTCTGGTCATGCTCATCGCGGGCGGCTTGACTGGCGCCTATCCGATCTGACCGGCTTGCTAGCAACGCAGGCCACTACAGAAACATCGCATTATCTGGAGATTGACATGCCAACCACCGTTCACGCCGAAGCCCTGACGCATTTCGGAACAGCGGTTCTCGAATCGCTCGGCGTCCCGTCGGAAGACGCTCACCTTCTGGCCGACAGTCTCGTCGTCGCGGAACTGTGGGGACACTCGTCGCACGGCATGCTTCGCTTGCCCTGGTATGTCGAGCGCCTGCGCAGCGGCGTCATGACCGCCGTCACCCGACCCGAGATCGTCATGGATGGCGGTGCGGTCACGGTCATGGACGGACAGCATGGGATTGGGCAGGTGCTTTCCGCCAAGGCCGTGGAACTCGGCGTGGATCGTGCCCGCAAACATGGCATCAGTGCGGTCGGCGTGCGCAATTCGAACCACTTCGGTACGGCGGCTTACTTCACGCGCATGGCGGCTAAGCAAGGTTGCGTGGCGATTCTTGCCACCAACGCCAGTCCCGCAATGGCCCCTTGGGGTGGCAAGGCAAAAAGCATCGGTACCAATCCGTGGTCCATCGCTGCACCGGCCGGCAGCCGTGGCATCGCGGTCATGGACATTGCCAACACCGCAGTCGCTCGCGGGAAGATCTACCTCGCCGCGGAGCGCGGCGTCGAGATCCCTGACACCTGGGCGGCAGATGAGGAGGGTGTGCCGACGACCAACGCCAAGGAGGCGATTCACGGCCTGATCCTTCCGATGGCCGGTCACAAGGGCTACGTCATCTCCTTCATGATGGACGTGCTCGCGGGCGTCCTCACTGGCAGCCACTTCGGTTCCAACGTCGCGGGCCCGTATGAGGCCAATCGCCCGAGTGGTTGCGGCCACCTGCTGATCACGATCGATATCAACTCGACGATGGCGCTTGCGGACTTCGAGCAGCGTATGGAAGCGTTGATCGACGAAGTCAAGGCGGTACCGAAAGCCCACGGCATCGAAGAGATCTTCTTTCCGGGCGAACTGGAGGACCGCAATACCGCGCAACTGAACGAGGCAGGCATCTCGCTTGCCGACACCACCTGGCAAAGCATGGCCAAGCTGGCGGCCGAGACCGGCACGGCCTTGCCGACTGCCAACACCTGAAAGGACCTTGCGATGATCGCCCTGATTGTTTCCCTCGACATCTACCCCGAACGCCTCGAAGAGTTCCTTGCCGCGATCAAGGAAAACGCCAAGCGCACGTTCAACGATGAAGTCGGGTGCAAATACTTCGACGTGACGCAGGACACAAAGAACCCGCATCACTTCATGTTTTACGAGCTGTACGACGACGCGGCGGCCATCGACGCCCATCGTGCGGCACCGCATTTTGCGAAATGGCGCGAGGCCGCGGACCGCTGCGTCGTGAAGGGTAGCCAGATCAACACGATCTGCGATCGGCTCTTCCACCACGCCTGAAGACATGTTGCACCCGCGCGCAGGCTGCCGCGGGACATCCGTACCGAACGATACTGGCCGACAGGATAGCCATGACCAACACCAATACCATTACGACCTACAACCCCAGCACGGGTGCCGCGCTTCAGACCTATGACGCTTGGACTGCAGACCAGATCGAGCGTGCCGTGGATGCCGGGCATGCTGCTGCGCTGGCATGGGGAAAGCAACCGTTGGAAGTCCGCGTCGCGGCGGTGCGCCGCCTCGCCGAGGAACTGCGCCGTCAAAGCCAGTCGATGGCCGAACTGATCGCCGCCGAAATGGGCAAGGTAGTGCCCGAGGCCGCCGGCGAAATGGAGAAGTCCGCGGTCACCGCCCTGTACTACGCCGACAATGCCGAACGCATCCTTGCCGATGAGCCGGTCAGCATCGACGGCGTGGATGCGTGGGTCAGCTATGAGCCGATCGGCCTCGTACTCGCGGTCATGCCGTGGAATTTTCCGGTGTGGCAAGTCATGCGCTTTGCCATCCCGGCCATCACTGCCGGCAATGGCGTTCTGCTGAAGCATTCGCCCAACGTTACGGGCTGCGCGCTGGCCCTGGAACAGTTGTTCGTCGACGCGGGTTTGCCGAAGCACCTTGTGACCACGCTGGTCGTGGCTGAACCGCAGGTTCCGCAGGTCATTGACGGGCTGATTCAGGACGACCGCATCGCTGCCGTGACGCTGACGGGATCGAACCGTGCCGGTGCGGCCGTGGGTGCCGCGGCTGGGCGTGCGTCCAAGAAGTCCGTTCTCGAACTTGGCGGCTCGGACGCGTTCATCGTGCTGGACGACGCGGATCTGCCGGCGGCAGTGGCCGCGGCCGTCAAGGCGCGCTTCCACAATGCCGGACAGAGCTGTGTCTGCGCCAAGCGGTTCATCGTCTCCGAAGCCATTGCGAAGGCGTTTGTCGAGCGATTTGTTCAAGGCACCCAGAAGCTGGTCGTCGGCAACCCGATGGATCCGGCAACCCAGATGGGGCCGCTCGCGCGTGCGGACCTGCGTGACGCGTTGGATCAACAGGTCCGTCGTTCATTGGATGCCGGTGCGGTGCTGCTTGCGGGCGGCAAGGCCGTCGATGGACCGGGGAACTTCTACGAGGCCACGGTACTGGGCAACATGCAACCAGGCATGGCCGCGTTTGACGAAGAGACCTTCGGCCCGCTGGCCGCCATCGCCATCGCCAAGGATGATGCCGACGCGGTTCGCCTGGCGAATGCAACGCCGTTCGGGCTGTCGGTGAGCGTGTGGGCCGGTTCAAACCAGCGCGCCCTGGACGTTGCCCGGCAAATCACCAGCGGTGCCGCGTTCATCAATGCCATTACGGCATCTGATGCCCGCATCCCGTTCGGCGGCACCAAGAAGTCGGGATATGGGCGCGAGCTGGCCGCAGCGGGTATCCGGGAATTCATGAACGCCAGGACATACTGGTCCGTCGCAACAAACTGATCGGGTGTTCGTGCTTGCACTCGACTGTTGTGCAAGCACGCAGGCAGGAAGGACGTAAATCCGATACCACTAGCTATCGGATTTCTCCCGCACCGCATTGCGCAGGTGCAGCCGCATGAAATCTGCCGCCGCCTCCTGCTGTCCAGCGAGCAGCATGTCGATCAGCGTCAGATGCTCTCGGCAGCGCCGTTCGGCCTGGTCGCGGTCGACTGCCTTGCGGTATTCCATGAGCCGGCGCAATCGGTCCAGCCGGCGCAAGCCTTCGAGGATGAACGCATTGCCCGAGCAGGCGGCAATGGTTTCGTGCAGGCGGCTGTTGGCATCGAACAGGGCGGCCGCCGTTGCGGTGTGGACGCCGCCGTTGGCCAGCGCTTCCTGTTCGGCGCGGCAGCGCAGCAGCGCTTCGCGGTCTAGCTCGAAGGTTGGCTCCAGGATGCCGGCGGCCTCGATCAGCAGGCGATAGCGGTAGCCCTGCTTGTAGGTCTCCGCGGAAGTCAGCACGGGCAAGAACATCCAACCGTGGCCGGGCAGCCGTTCGACCCATCCTTCCTGTGTCATGCGGCGCAGGATCGCGCCCAGCTGGGCGCGCGTGATGCCATACCTGCGCATCATTTCATTCTCGGTAAAGCGGTCGGGCAGTTCGCCGTTGAGCCGTTCCTCCGCAATCCTGAAGTAAACCGCCTCGCTGTCGTCGCCTTGGGCGGCATCGGGCTCGTGGCCGTTCGCCGGCACGGCCGGGCCTCCTTCAGCGACGGCATAGCCGCCCTCCGGGTGGGCGATGACCACGGACTGCGTCGCCAGACGGCGCAGCGCCTCGCGCACCGGCGACCGCGATACCCGGAATTGCTCGGCCAGCGCGCGCTCGGGCAGGCGAGTGCCCGGCGCCATGCCGGCGGCGGAAATGTACTGGTGAATGTTTGCCGCAAGGACGTCGGCGAGTTGGCGGGCCATGGGGAAAAGCGTTCCAAACCGGTTGGCTGATGCTATCACATCCTCGTAAGGTCTTTTGGTAATCCAAAGTTCCACGCGACTCCGTCGATCCGGAGCGCCTGCTACGCGTCACATTCAGCGCGCACTGAGGCTGCCTGCGGGTAAACCACGGAAATTACCCGCAAAGCGTTGCGCCGCAACGTCTGGCCGGCTTCTTCCCTGTTCCTTGGTTCTTTGTTTGCTCAAAAAACCCTTTACACGGTTCTTTGAATTTATAAAATACCAAACATCGCGTCACCGGACGGTGGTGCGATCCAAAACAAGGAGACAACAGTGCAGCGCAGACAAGTGCTTCAGGCGGGCCTTGCGGCCATTGGCGGACTTTCCCTGTTCGAAGCCCTGGCGGCCGATGCAACTGGCCTGTCCATACAAGGAACCACTGTGAACCCGGATCTCGTTCGCCACGTCAGCGTGCCCACTTTCCAGCTGCCCGCAGGGAGCTGTGACTGCCATGTCCACGTTTTCGATGGCGCGCGCTTTCCGTTTGCCGCCAGGCGGTCGTACACGCCGGGCGCGGCTCGTGTTGAAGACCTGATTGCGTTCGAGCAGCGCCTCGGCATCGACCGCATCGTGCTGGTTCAGCCCAGTGTCTACGGCTTTGATAACGCCGCGCTGCTCGATGCGCTGGGCAGGCTTGGTGAGCGGGCACGCGGTGTGGCGGTGATCGATCTGGAGGCAACCACACACGCAGCGCTACAGGCCATGCATGGCCACGGTGTGCGCGGGATTCGCCTGAACCTGGAAGTCAGCGGCCAGCGCAACCACGACTTCGCGCTGACGCAGCTGAAGCGTGCGGAGCAGTTGATCGGCCCGTTTGGATGGGCGGTGCAGGTCTATGCGGACGTCGACGTGATTGCCGAGCTGGCTACGGATATTGCCGCCCTCAGGGTGCCGGTAGTGCTCGATCACTTTGCCGGCATCAAGACCTACAAGAAAGACGAACAGAAGGCCGCGTTCGCAAGCGTGGTCGAACTGGTGAAGCGCGGTAACGCCTACGTGAAGCTGTCGGCTCCGTATCGCGCGTCGCGCAGCGCGCCTGGCTTCGACGATGTCACCGAATTCGCCCGGGCGCTGATCCAGGCGCGGCCGGACCGGCTCGTGTGGGCATCCGATTGGCCCCACACGGGCAGCTCGGGCAACCGGTCCGGCAATCTCGAGCAAATCGAGCCGTTCCGCAAAGAGGATGCCGGACGCGCACTGGACCAGTTAGCGAGCTGGGCAAATACCCCTGCGCTGCTGCAACGCATTCTCGTCGACAACCCGGCCAGGCTCTACGGCTTTGGCCGCGCGGCGGCCTGACACCGCATTCACCGATCCAGCAATCCCTCCGGAGTTTCACCATGACCATCAAGACCCCATCGGGCGCCGTGCTGCTCAAGCCCGACCAACTGCCCAACTATGACCGAGGCGGTGGCGCCAGCACGACGCCGCTGGTTGGCAAGTCCATTGGCTCGGACAGTTTCATCACCGGCTACACGTCGTTCGCGCCCGGCGTCGAGATCCCGTTCCACAGCCATAACTGCCAGGAAAGCGTCGTGCTGGTGGAGGGCGATGCGATGCTCGACATCGACGGCCTCGAATACCGGCTCAAGCCGCTGGACACGACGTTCATTCCGCCCAACGTGCCGCACCGTTTCCGCAACCTGTCGAAGACGTCGCCGATGAAGATCCTGTGGATCTACGCCATGACCGACGCCACGCGCACCCTGGTCGATAGCGGCGAGACGCGCCCCGTATCGGCCGAGCACCAGACCCCCAAGGCTTAACTCAGAGATTCCATCATGCGCATTCTTGTTCTCCCGGGCGACGGCATCGGCCCCGAAATCGTTGCTGCCTCCATCGACGTGCTGAAGCAGGCCGACCAGGTCTTCGATCTGGGCCTGCAGTACGACTATGAAGACGTGGGCTTCACCAGCCTCGAAAAGCACGGCACCACGCTGCGCCAGGAGGTGCTGGACAAAGCCACTTCGTACGACGGCGTGATCCTCGGTACCCAGTCCCACGCCGACTATCCGACCCCGGACAAGGGCGGCCGCAATATCTCTGCGGCGTTTCGCTGCGACCTCGACCTGTATGCCAACGTGCGGCCGTCGCGTTCGCGCGACTTCCTGGGCAAGGGCGCGAGGAACATGGACCTCGTCATCATGCGCGAGGCCACCGAAGGCTTCTATCCCGACCGCAATATGTACGAAGGCTGGGGCGAGATGATGCCGTCGAAAGACATGGCGATCTCGGTGCGAAAGATCACCGCGCATTGCTCGGAGCGTATCGCCCGCCGTTCGTTCGAACTGGCAATGAAGCGCAAGAAGCACGTGACGGCGATCCACAAGGCCAACAGCTTCCACATGACCGATGGCCTGTTCCTGCGTGAAGTGCGCAAGGTGGCGGCCGAATTCCCCGAGGTGAAGTTCGACGACCTGCTGGTCGATGCGTCGACGGCTTACCTGGTGCGCGACCCGTCGCGCTTCGACGTGATCGTGGCGACGAATTTCTATGGCGACATCCTGTCGGATCTGGCCAGCGAACTGTCGGGCAGCCTGGGTCTGGGCGGATCGGTCATGGCCGGTGATTCGCTGTGCTGCGCGCAGGCCCAGCACGGGTCGGCGCCGGACATCCAGGGGCAGGACAAGGCCAATCCGACGTCGATGATCCTGTCCGTCGCCATGCTCGTGCAGTGGCTCGGTGAACACCGTGACAAGCCGAACTTTGTCGCGGCGGCGCAAGCCATCGACGCCGCCGTGGACAAGGTGCTGGCGAATCCCGCCACGCGCACGGCCGACCTGGGCGGCACGATGGGCTGCGCCGCATTCGGCAAGGCCGTTGCGCAGCGCATCACCAAGGCCTGATTCCCGCCTCGAGGGAGGCGCTTTGCGGCACGACTGCTACGGCGCCTCCTGACACCAAAAGAACATTCGGAGACAGCATGCACGCATTCAAGTCATTGCTGGCGGTAACGCTCGCCAGCGTGGCGCTCGTCGGCGGTGCCAGCGCCAACAGCAATTACCCGGCGAAGCCGGTCAGCATCATCGTGCCGTTTGCACCGGGCGGCGGCAGCGACAACGTATCGCGCTATATCGCCACACGCCTGTCCGAAAAGACGAAGGCGCAGTTCCTGATCGACAACCGTCCGGGTGCCGGCACCAATATCGGCAATGAGTTGGCAGCACGTGCCGCGCCCGATGGCCAGACGCTGCTGTTCGGTCAGGTGGCGCTGTCGATCAATCCGTTCGTCTACAGGAAGCTGCGCTACGACACCGAGAAGGATTTCGTGCCCGTGGTGCAGATTGCCACGTCCCCGACCGTGCTGGTCGTGACGAAGGCTTTCCCGGAGAAGGACCTCAAGGGTTTGATCCAGTACATCAAGGCGAATCCGGGCAAGGTCAACTTTGCCTCGGGCGGCAAGGGAACGTCGGTGCATCTGGCGGGCGAGCTGTTCCGCAGCATGACCAATGCCGACATGATCCACGTGCCTTACAAGGGCAGTGGCCCGGCTGTCACCGATCTGATCGGCGGACAGGTGCAGATGATGTTTGATACCGCGGCATCCGCGTTGCCGCAGCTCAAGGGCGGCAAGCTGCGCGCCATTGCCGTGACGGGCACGCATCGCCTGCCCGAACTGCCCGATGTGCCGACCTTCGCGGAAGCAGGCCTGAATGGCTTCGACGCGCCGGCGTGGTACGGGCTGCTGGCCCCGGCCGGCACGCCGAAGCCGGTCATCCAGTTTCTCAATACGCAGGTCAATGAAATCCTCAAGGAGCCTGCGACGAAGCAGCGGCTGGCACAGCTGGGCGCGGAACCCGCAGGCGGATCTCCCGAGGATCTTGCCCGCTTCATGCGCAACGAATCGGCCCGATGGTCGGCCGTCGTGAAGACCACGAACGTCGCAGCGGACTAGCTCGTTACTCAACCCTTTGACTGGTCTTCCGAAGGATAGCCATGACCCAAACCATTACTACCTATAACCCCAGCACGGGTGCCGCGCTGCA